>CANHVY010000018.1 GCA_947464185.1 Burkholderiales bacterium | reverse complement strand
GGGCACGTTGAAGGCGGCTTGCGTGGCCGCAACGGCGCTTCGACGGGGATTGCACTGCCCTTGGATCGCGCTCGAGTCGCGCTTGAACAGCGGGGGCGGCGTGCCTCAGGCGTGTGGTCCCGGGGGCGCGGCATTCACCGCGCCCACGCCCCCGCGCGAACCTGGCACCACGCTGCCGAAGCGCTGGGCGAACACCGACGGCAAAGGCCGTGCGTCTTCGGGTGCCAGCCACAGGCGAAGCAGGTGGCGCTGCCGTTCGGGCTGCGGCCAGTTCTCGAAGGCGGTACGGTCGTGCAGCAGGGTGTGGTTGTGCACCAGTTGGAGGTCGCCGCGCTGCAGCGTCATCAGGAAGTTCAAGGCGGGGTCGTTGGCCAGTTCGTCCAGCAGGTCCAGGGCCTCGTGCCAGCGTGCGTCCAGCCGCGGCGCGTCCTCGAAGCGCTGGGCCGATTCGATGTACTGCCGCTGGTAGATGGCCGACATGCCGCCCGCGTGCCAGTTGAACACCGGGATGGTGAAGAACGGCTGCTCTCCCGCAGGGACCTCGCCGCGCCGGTCGGTGGCCACGGGTTGCAGCAGCAGGGCCGCGAGGTCTGGTCGCCGCCGGCGCATCTCGTTCCAGATGGTGTTGGATGAGACCAGGGCCGAGTCCCCGCCCGACTTGGCTACCTGCAGGCACAGCAGTCCCACGATGTCGCACGAGTCGGTGTGGAAGGTCTGGCGCTCGGCCGTCTGGTAGATGCGTACGTTCGGGTCGTCGGAGCGCAGCCCCAGGTCGCGCACATGGCCCAGCAGGTGCCCCTGGGCGTTCTGGGTGCGCGCCGCGCCGAAGTGCGTGCCCATGCCGTAGAACGCGGCCGCGCTCAAGCCTTCAGGCCAGTTTTCCACGGGCAGCCCCCGCAGGAGCGCAAAGCCGCGCCCGTGCAGCACGTCCTGGCGGATCGCCGCCAGCCTGGGGCCCAAGTGGGGCAGCGGGAAGTGACCGGACTGCAGGCCCGACAGCTCGCGCCCCGTCCAGGGGCGAGCTGCATGCTCCACCTCGGCAATCTCCTGAGGGCTCAGGAGATGGACCCAGTCCTGGCGCCGTGCCATCTCAGGGCCGTACCAGACGGTCGGGCCGTCGAGCATCGGGGGCAGGTCCGCCGTGGCGTGGACCCGCGCTTGTGCTTCTTGCATGACGCCACTATAGGACGGGGTCCCCGTGATCCCCACGCGCCAAAGGCCACGGCAGAATGCCGCGCCACCATGACCGTTGAATCCGTCCGCCAATTCTTTGCCGACCTTGGCGAGCCCGTGCAGATCATCGAGCTGGAGGTCAGCACCGCCACCGTGGCCCTGGCCGCGCAGGCGCATGGGGTGGAGCCGGGACGAATCGCCAAGACCCTGGCCTTTCGGCTGTCCGATGGCGGCGAGGTGCTGCTGGTGGCGCGTGGGGACGCGCGCATCGACAACCGCAAGTTCAAGGACACCTTTGGCAAGGGCAAGATGATCGCGCCTGAAGAGGTGGCCCACATCACGGGCCACCCGGTGGGCGGGGTGTGCCCCTTTGGCCTGGCCAGGCCGCTGCCGGTGTGTCTGGATGTCTCGCTGCAGGCCTTCGATGAGGTGCTGCCGGCGGCTGGTTCGGTGAACAGTGCCTTGCGCATCAGTCCGGCCCGGATGGCCGAGTTGACGGCCGGCCGCTGGGTGGACGTGTGTCAGCCTGCACAGGAGCAGGCTGGCATCACTCAGTAATGCGGCGGCATTTCATCTCGCAGGCTGCGAAAGCCTGGCGCTTCTGAATCCACGGCCTGCTGCTTGAGCCGGCTGAGTTCGCGCACCAGCAGGTCGATCTGGTTCTGCTGGCGCACGATCACCTCGTTCAGCCGCTCTGTCAGGTCTTCCGTAAACGCGGACTTCTCCTCCAGACGGGTGACCCGTTCTTCCAGGGCCCGCACCGCTGCAGGGTCCACTGGACGGTTCACCGCCGGGCTCACCAGGCACCGACGTTGGGCATGGAGGCCCAAGGCTCTGCGGGAGGCCGGGCGCCACCGGCCTGCAGCAGTTCGATGGAGATGCCGTCAGGCGAGCGCACGAACGCCATGCGCCCGTCGCGCGGCGGACGGCTGATGGTCACGCCGTGGTCCACCAGGCGCTGGCAGGTGGCGTAGATGTCGTCCACCGCGTAGGCGATGTGGCCGAAGTTGCGCCCGCCGCTGTAGACCTCGGCGGTGCCGTCGGGCGCGGGCCAGTTGTAGGTGAGCTCCACCTGTGCGCTGTGGTCGCCCGGCGCGGCCAGGAACACCAGCGTGAAGCGGCCGGCTTCATGGTCGCGCCGTGACAGCACGTCCATGCCCAGGGCATCCCGATAGAAGGCGAGGGAAGCTTCGATGTTGGTGACTCTCACCATGGTGTGCAGGTACTTCATGAACTGCATTGTGAACCCGCCAGTGCCCAGTGGTGGGTCCGGGGAATCACG
Organism: Burkholderiales bacterium; assembly: GCA_947464185.1. Classification (GTDB taxonomy): domain Bacteria; phylum Pseudomonadota; class Gammaproteobacteria; order Burkholderiales; family Burkholderiaceae_C; genus Rubrivivax. Next base: position 70,171 of record CANHVY010000018.1, on the reverse strand, counting down.
CCGACACCGACAGGCTTGTAGGAGTTTGCCTGACAAGCCGCATGGCGCCGCGCCGACTCAAGCTGCGGAAAGTGGCCGATATCGGGTTCTTCTCATCGTTTCCAGAATTCGTTCCATGCCGGGTCGAGAGATCAGCGCAGGAAAGACAGGCCAGAAGAAAGGCCCGAAGGACTGCAGCAGATCGCCAGACCGGCCCAACGACACCGAACCAGAAACCCAGGAGCCCGACATGACCACCGACCAGATGCTCAACGAAATCCGCGAAGCCAACCTGTCGTACCTGATGCTGGCGCAAAGCCTCATCCGCGCCGACCGCGAGCAGGCCTTGTTCCGCCTGGGCGTGAGCGAGGAAACAGCCGACATCCTGGCCACGCTGAGCCCGGCACAGATCATGAAGGTGGCCGGTGGCAGCACGCTGCTGTGCCAGTTCCGCATGAACGACGACATCGTGTGGAACCTGCTGACCAACCACGGCAAGGTGGGCAGCGCTGCCAACGACGGCGTGAGCCGCCTGCACGCCAGCATCGTGATGGCCGGTCGCCACCAGGAAGCCGCCTGAGTCAGCGCGCAACGACCGCCCCTGACCCCCGAAGCCCCCCACACCGCAGATTCCAGGAGAACACCATGGCCCGCACCAAGAGCATCCTCACCGAAGCCCGCCAGATCGAGACGGCGGTCGAACTGATCAAGCTCGGCGCGCGCCTGCAGGTGCTGGAAAGCGAAACCGACATGAGCTACGAGCGCTTGCTGCGCCTGTACAAGGAAGTGGCCGGGAAGAGCCCGAGCAAGGGGCAGCTGCCGTTTTCCACCGACTGGTTCATGACCTGGCAGCCCAACATCCATTCCAGCCTGTTCCTGAACATCCACGAGTACCTGAACAAGGCCGCTGCGATGGAAGAGATCGAGACGGTCATCAAGGCCTACAAGCTCTATCTGGAGCAGGTGCAGGCCCAGGGGCTGGAGCCGCTGCTGTCCGTCACGCGCGCCTGGCGTCTGGTCAAGTTCGTGGACAACGGCATGCTGACCATGACCAAGTGCACCTGCTGCGGCGGGCACTATGTGACGCACCCGCACGAGATCGCCCGCCACTACGTGTGCGGCCTGTGCAACCCGCCGGCGCGCGCCGGCAAGGGCCGCGCCGCGGGCGCCCTGCGCATCGGCGAGGCTGTGGCCATGGCGGATGATGAGGAGATGGGTGACAGCCACGAGGCCGACTTCGACGCCGCCGACATGGAGGCGGTGAGCGCGGTGGCCGAGGTCACCCAGGGCGCAGCCCGCCGCGCCGCACCGCGTCGGGTGGCATCGGCGGCGATGATCGACTGAACCTCCTTCCGGCTGGCGCCTGGGGCCTGCCTCGAGGAACGGGGACATGCCGGAACGTCGGGGACGTTCGAGGACCTTCGGGGACACTTGGGGGTCTGCCTCCCCGTTCCGAACCCGATCTTGATCCCCATGGACTGGCGCACCCTGCTGCAACCCCGCCGCATCGGCCGCAGTGCCGAGACCACCGGCCAGCGCGATCTGGACGAACTGCGCACCGAGTTCTTCCGCGATTGGGACCGCATCGTCTTCTGCTCGGCTTTCCGCCGCCTGCAGGACAAGACCCAGGTCCACCCCATGGCCAAGACCGACTACGTGCGCACCCGGCTCACGCACAGCCTGGAGGTGGCCAGCGTGGGGCGCTCGCTGGGCATGCAGGCCGGCCGCGTGGTCAGCGCACTGGACCCGGGCCTGCGGCACCTGGCCTCACCGCAGGACATGGGCGCCATCGTCGCGGCGGCCTGCCTCATGCACGACATCGGCAACCCGCCGTTCGGCCACGCCGGAGAGTCCGCCATCCAGGAGTACTTCCGCGGTCCGGGCCGGGCCTGGCTTCAAGACCTGCCGCCCGCGGAGCAGGCCGACCTGCTGCATTTCGAAGGCAACGCCCAGGGCTTTCGCACGGCGGTGCGGCTGCAGCACCCTGAGCAGCCCGGCGGACTGCAACTCACCTGGCCCACGCTGGGCGCCTTTGCCAAGTACCCCTGCGATGCGGTCAGCGGGCTGCAGCCTGGCGCGGCCGTCAGCTGTCGCAAGTTCGGTTTCATGCAGGGCGAGGGTCCGCTGTTCGCCGAGGTGGCCGAGGGCCTGGGCCTGCAGCGCACTGGCGCGTCGGCCTGGCAGCGCCACCCCCTGGCCTTCCTGGTGGAGGCGGCTGACGACATCTGCTACGGCGTCATCGACATCGAGGACGGCGCCAAGTCCGGCCACATCACGCCGGAGGAATTGCGCGCCCTGCACACGCCTTTCATCGACGCTGTCCACCGCGCCCGCGCCGACACCCTGCAGGACCGCCAGCACCAGGCCGAGTACCTGCGCGCCGTGACCATCGGCGTGCTGGTGGACCGCGTGGCCCGCGTCTTCAAGGAGCGGCATGACGAGGTGCTGAGCGGCCGCTTCGACCAGCCCCTGCTGGACCACATCGAGGGTGCGCAGGACTTCCGTCGCTTCAAGGACCTGGCGTCCCAGCGCCTGTACGACGAGCGCTCCAAGCTCGAACTGCAGGTGGCCGGCTTCGAGATCATCGGCTGGCTGCTGCAGGCCCTGTGCGATGCGGTGGAGAGTGTTGCCGCTGGCACAAGCGCTTCCGAGCGGGCGCGCATGCTGGTGGGCCTGATCCCTGCCGGAGCGCAGGCGGCGGCCCGCCTGGGCCGCTACCAGCGCCTGCTGACGGTGACCGACTTCGTTGCAGGCATGACCGACACCTACGCGGTTGAGACCTACCGGCGGCTGCGCGGCTTTTCGGCCTGACGGGTGATGGGCGGCCGCCCAGCGGGTCCGACAGCCTGCCGGCCTGACAGCCCGCCATCAGCAACCGGCGCCCGGCGCAGTCGCATGCCACACTCGCCATCCCCTTCCTGACTTCCCGGCGGGCCTGCGGCCCCTGACACTCCATGCTGAAGTTCTTCTACAACCTCGCCCCCAACCCCATGAAAGTGGCCTTGCTGCTGGAGGAACTGGGCCTGCCCTACGAGGCCATCCCGGTGGACACCCGCAAGGGCGAGCAGCACACCGCCGCGTTCAAGGCCGTGAACCCGAACGCCAAGGTGCCTGCCATCGTCGACGACGGCGTGGTGATGTTCGACAGCAACGCCATCCTGCTGTGGCTGGCCGACAAGCACGCCCGCTTCGTGCCCACCGACCTGGCCTGCGCCGAACGTGCCGAGACCCTGAGCTGGCTGATGTTCATCGCCAGCGGCATTGGCCCCTACAGCGGGCAGGCGGTGCACTTCCGCGTGGCCGCGCCCGAGCCCAAGGACTACGCGCTGAACCGCTACGACTTCGAGGCCGACCGCCACTGGAAGATCCTGGACGAGCGCCTGGCCACCCGCACCTGGCTGGTGGGCGACAGCTACGGCATCGTCGACATGGCCTTCTGGGGCTGGGCGCGCCTGGTGCCCTTCGTGGTGGGTGATCAGCAGGCTTTCGAGCGCTACCCCCACGTCAAGCGCCTGCTCGACGAGATCAACGCCCGCCCCGCCGCTGCCCGGGTGGAGGCCCTGCGCCAGCGCCACAGCTTCAAGACCGAGATGGACGACGAGGCCCGGCGCGCGATGTTCCCGCAGAACGAACGGCTGAAGAAGGCCTGACCGCACGGCCGGACGTGCCAGGCTGCGCCCAGGGCAGCGCGGGCCGACAGCATCCAGGAGAGCCTCAAATCCTGTCTATAATCCGGGGCTCGTTTCCTCGATAGCTCAGTCGGTAGAGCGCCGGACTGTTAATCCGTAGGTCCCTGGTTCGAGCCCAGGTCGGGGAGCCAAGAAAGATGAGGGCCAGCTTCGCAAGAAGCTGGCCCTTTGTCGTTTCTGGGGCTTCAGCCCGGCGACATGGCCTCGAGGGCGCGCGCTGCGCCCTGCAGCCCGCTCAGCACCTTGGCGGCCACCTCGTCGGAGAACCCTGGCGGCAGTGCCCTTTGCACCTCGTCGATGACGGCCGGCGTGCGTGCAATGAACTCCTGAATCAAGGGCTCTGCGGTCTCGCCGTAGCCGAAGCGCTTGGCGGTGCTGTTGAAGTGGCGCCGCTGGATGCGTTCTACCTCGTAGTGCCGGTTCTTCCCCACAAGGGCCATCGCCAGCTTGAGCGCCCGCGGTGACCACTGGTTGGGCGCATCGCCCATGACGGGGTAGGCCGACATGACGTCATAGATCGGCGTCATGCGGTAGCGTCCACCTGGGAGCAGGTGGATGCTGAAGTTCTTTGCGTGCCCATCCGGCGCCCGGAGCATCCAGAACAGCAGCTGCGAGGTCATCAGGGTGCGCAGGTCGCGCTCCGCGTCGACCGACTGCTGAAGCAGGTTGAACAGCACGCCCAGCCCGGGGCCGCCCTCCGCCTCGTACTTCACCAGCGGCGACGTGCCGGTCGCCTGGCAGAAGTCCTCCTGCACCAGCCGCAGCAGCCGCTGGCCATCGGCTGACACCATGCGGTCGAAGCGCTCGACCACCAGCACGCGCTGCTGACCAAACGACACAATCTCCGCCTGGGGCACCGGCAGGCCGTACGCCGCCAGCAGCTTCAGGCACAGCCACTCGTTGTCCACCGAGGTGCTGAAGTCGGCCTGCCGCCCGCCGACAAGCCCCAATGGCAGCTTGAAGATGTGCGTGGTGGGCGTTGAGCCGCGCGGCTTCATCCAGTGACCGTTCCAGCGCAGGAAGGCGTCCTTTTCTTGCGCGCCAGCCAGCGAAATCCTGAAGTCGTCGTCACGGTCACGTGCCGCGCCGAACCGGTCTGGCGTCACGACCTCGAGCAGGTGCCGCTCGATGGCGACCTCGTCCACCTCGACGCCCTCGACCCGGTCAAGCCCCTCGGGCGCCGCGCCCTCAGGCAGGAATTGCAGCGCACCCACGCAGTCGCGGCCGATGGCCGCCAGCAGGTCGAAGGCCTCGACCGACCCGGTGCGGAAACGCTCCGCCACCCGCTTGCGGATGGCCGGGCTGTCGGGCAGCAGGTTGTCGAAGTAGTGCTCGACTGCGGGCCCCTTGAGCGGCTCGTCCCCCAGGCCGAAGGGCATCGACAGCGACAAGGGTCGCCCGACGGCTGACGCCCGCCATGCGGGGTCGTACCGCAGCTCCATCTCGCCGCGGGCGCTGACGGTCCAGCGCCCGACGTAGGTGCCGTTGGCCCACAAGGCCAAGGTCTGGGCTTTGGAGCGGCGTGCCATCTCACCACTCCGGCGGCGTGGCGGCGGCAGACCCAGGGGCCTGGACCTCGCCGGCTTCAGGCGCCTTGGCCAGGCGATGCGCCAGACTCAGCTCCAGACCGACCACGGCGCACCAGGTCAGCAGTTGCTTGACGCTCAGCTCATCTGCGTGGCCCTCCAGGTGCGAGACCCGGTTCTGGCTCAAGCCCAGCCGCGCACCCACCTCGGCCTGCGTCAGACCCTGCTGCTTGCGCGCGGCGCGCAGCAGCTGACCGAGCTGGGTGGCTGTCAGCAGGGGCTGGGCGGCAGAAGTGGGGGAGAAGACTGTTGTTGAGGCGGTCATGGGGCATCTGTTTTTCAGATAAATTCAGTGTATCTGCAAAACCGATATATCGCAAGTAGCTGTATTTCAGATGCCAGCTGCTGCCCGCGACAACTTCCTCCAGTAACCGCCCATCCAATGGGCGGCTTGACCCCGCCAGGCCTCGCCCACCACTTGCTTCATGTTCCAGTAACCGCCCATCTAACAGGCGGCTTGATCCTGGCTTGGCTACCTGATGGACACCAACCCGTTCCAGTAACCGCCGATCCAACAGGCGGCTTGACCGACCCTGCTGTACGGCAACCTGGGCTACACGTTCCAGTAACCGCCCATCCAACAGGCGGCTTGACCGAGCAGCGGCCGCGCCTGGCCCACCACATCGTTCCAGTAACCGCCCATCCAACAGGCGGCTTGACCCGGCGCGCGGAAGGCGGTGAGCGTGACGGTGTTCCAGTAACCGCCCATTCAACAGGCGGCTTGACCGCGCAGGCCCATGTGGCGCGTCCACAGGTCGTTCCAGTAACCGCCCATTCAACAGGCGGCTTGACCTCAATGCCGGCAAGTTCCTGTCGCCCTTCAGGAATCTTCCTCCTGCGTTGCTGAAATTTCGCCCTGGCGCATCCGGTGATGGGCCTCGGCGTGGTGGTTTTTGCACAGAACCGTGACGTCCTCCAGGGTGGTGCGGCGCGGGCCTTCGGCCACGGGCTTCAGGTGATGCACGTCCAGCAGGTGCAGGGCCGCGACCTCGCAGCCCGGGTGACTGCAACGCGCCCCCAGGGCTTGCAACGCCGCGTTGCGAAGCGTGAGGTGGCGCTCGCCGGCCACATGGGCACGCAGGGTGGGAGACCCTTCGTCGAAGCCCTGCCAATCCACCCGGAAGCGCGCAGGGATCGCCTCTCGCAGTTCAACCCGCCCGCTTCGCGGATCCAGCAGCAGCAACCTGCACTTCGCCTCCGGCGTGCGCAGCCCGCGGTGCAGCCCCTGGTGGGTTCGCCTCAGGGCCACCACTTTGGCGTCCAGGTACCGGGTGACCTGGATGGAGTCCAGGACTGCGGGCCGCTGGTAGGGGGTCTTCGGGATCACCACGGTACGCCATCGCAGTCGAGGATCGTCCACGCCAGACCATGCACCCGCGGCGATGAAGACTCCACCGTCGGGCACGCGTCTCAATGCGTCGCCCAGGGGCTCACCGGGCGCCCGCCAGACGGCGCCTGGGCAAAGTTCTCCCAGCGCTTGTGTCATGGCGTGGCTGGTGGTCAGCACCAGCGTGGGACGCTCCGCCGCCCGAATGCGCGCGGCCATCTGCGACACGGTCAGTTCGGCTGCGGCCAGTTCCACCTCCAGTTCACCGTGGCGGGCAGGGTCGATGTGCCGGCTTTCAGGGGAGATGGACTTCAAGCCGATGGCGCTGACGAAATGGTCGAATCTGCCGCCCACCTGGAGCGTGCCGCTGGTGAAGATGCACCGGGGCACCTCCTCCACCAGGCGCCTGAGCATCCTGCCCGGCATCCGGTGCTTCAGGGTCAGGGCCCCATCCTCCTCCCGGCCCACGGCCTTGTACCAAGCCGGGTGCGCCAGGGCGAAGAGGATGGCAGAGGCGGCAGCCCGGTCTTCCGGCGCTTCAGCCTTGTCCTTGACCGCCTGGGCGGCTTCCTGGTGGGGCAGGTTCAGGGCCTTGCAGGCCTCCAGTACCTCGGCGTCGATGCTGAAGGTGCTTCTGAGATCGGCCGCGTCCGCCAGGAGATCGGCTTCGTCGAACAGCACCACTTGGCGGGACCGCAGTTCGGCGTAGCCCGGGTGCCAACTGTCGATCAGCGTGGCCGCGTGGGTCACCACCAGAACTTCCGCCTTCAGGGCGGCGGCGCGGTGTTCCCGATAAGCCGCATCGGACCCAAAGTCTCGACGCGGGTGCAGCGCCATCACCGAGGCCGGCCTGAGCGTCAGGGCTTCACGCAAGGCGTCGCTTTGCAGGTACTGCTCGATCAACTGCCGGGTGCTCATGGCCACGGCCACGCGCTGCCCGCAGGCCACCAGGGGCAGGGAATAGCCATGTGTCTTGCCCAGGCCGGGCGCAGCCCCGGCCAGCAGGGGCGCCCCCGGGCGCAGCGCCCCCTCGATGAGCCGGGCGTAAGCCTGCTGCTCTGCGCTTCTGTAGCCCACGTGAACTCAGGCGTTCATGAACGCCCGGCCTGCATCCGTCCACTGTGTCGGTGTCGGCACGAAGCCCCCGAACGCCACTGTGGCCAGAGGTTCACCAGTCGGCAGCCGGAAGCTGGCCTGCCCCCGCACCTCGCCACAGCCGCGTGCCCGCTGCGCGCCCAGCATGGGCTTGAGGCTCAAGGCTTCAAACGCCTGGGTGAGATACATCAGGTCTGACGGGCGCGGGCCCTGAACCGTGATCTTGCCCAGCAGGTCAATCCCTGCGGGAATCACCTGCAACTCCACGAGGAGCTTGGTGTTGTCGGACTCGTCATCGCCCTTGCGTTGCTTCTTGAGGTCTTTCAACTCCTTGAGGTTTGCTTCTAGCTGGTCGACCAGGGCCGTGTCGCGTTGCTTGCGGGCTGTCTTCAGCGCCGCTTCAGCCTGCTTGATGAGCGTGCCCACCTTGGAGGCCATCGCTTGCTTGGTTTGCCGGTCGTACATCCGGTTCTGCTCGTCATCTCCCAGCAGCCCCATCATGTCTTCGTCACTGTCGAGGTCACGCCGGATGTGGCTGACACGGTCGGGCATCAGGTTCACCTCAGGCATCAGGTGGGACACGTACAGCCGGCTGGCCACCTTCCAGGTGCCGAAGAGGTCCAGAAAGGGGTTGTCCTTGCGGAACTTGATCTGGTCACCCAGGCGAATGGCCTCGGGTTCCTCATCTTCTTCCGGGTCCAGGTCCTGGCCCAGGGCGAGCATGTAGGCGTCCTCCAGCTTGACCTTGGCGGGCCGTGCGCGCAATTCAGCCAGGGCCGCCTCGTGCCGCAAACGCCCACGAAACTGCGCGGCCGGGATGTAGACCGTGCGTTGAGGCTTGCCTTCGCCGTCCACGCCCCGGGTCATCAAGGGCAGGTCCTTCACGCCGTGGTGCGTGTAGGTCAGCGGCTGGACGGTGTGAACGAGCACGTCGGCCAAGATGAAGGCTGGTGTCATGGATGGCCCCCTGTGGTGGATGGTTGGTCACTGAACGATGAGAAGCCCCAGGCCGAACGCACGCCCCACCTTGCCGATTCCGGTGACAAGGCAGCTTGAAAAGGCTACGGGGTCGGTGACGCGCAGGATGCCGGTGAATTCGGTGGCGTCCACCGTGAACCTGCGCCCGTCATGGGCTTCGATGAGGGACATGGCGCCGCGCACATGCACCCCCAGCACCTCAAAGCCCCACCCGCCCGCTTTGGACTCCAGCCAGTGCCGCCGGCCCCGCCAGTCGTCCAGCGGGAGGTACCGGTGGTGGTTCTTGGTGCTGTAAGAGACGCAGGCGCGGACGGTGAAGCCCAGCACCTTGCCCACTTCGTACTCAGGCGGTGCGGCGTCCTTGAGGCGAATGCGAACTTGCTGACCTTCGTCCGCCCAAAGCGCCGGTCGGCCCTGAAGGTACTGTGCGACCAGCCGGTGCAAGGCGTAACCCCGCACCTTGGCGGGTTTGTCGATCAGGATGTCCACCACTTCTCCTGCGTGGCGTCCAGGGTCCTGGTCAAGCCCGCGGAACAGATGCGGGTGGCCCGTGGGTCATACGTCACAAACAGATCCCGTGGCCTCAGGGTGCGCCTGCGTAACTCCAGGATCAGGCACGGCTCACCCGACTTCAAGGCTTCCAGCATGGCGACAGCCCGTTCCCCTCCAAGTCGAAATCCCGCCACCGGCAAGGCCTTGAAGCTGGTGGCCGTCCACTGCGGGGTGACCACCATCCAGCAGGCGGATAAGTGCAGTTTCGAGCCCGTGTGCAAAGGCAGCGAGATATTGAACAGCGAGCCTGCATCGTCCACGGCGTCACCGGTCACCAGCGCCTCGGGCAGCAGCCGGTAGCCGGCGTGCTCCATGAAGAACTCGGCCCCGTTCATGAGATGAAGGGCACGAAGCACTTCGCGCGATTGCGTACGTCCCAATAAGGCGCTTTCCAGGCGGCTTCCACGGCAATCCAGTCACCGCCCAGCTTCCAGCGGTCCACGGGAACGGGTCTGAGGGGCTCGTCAAGGTAACCCGACACGCCGTCCAAGTCGCCTGGGGTCACCACCCAGCGGCTGACTTCGCCGTAGCCTGCGGTTCTGCGTTTGCCGATGAAAGGCACGTCCTTCAATGCCGCCAGAACTTCCTCAGGCCTGCCGGTGGCATACCACTCGATTTCTGTGCTGGCCTGGGCCCGATAAGCATTGATGACGTTGCCACCTTCCCGCTGACGGGACAGGCCGACCCTGAGGTCGTTCAGCCGGCCACGGCCCTTGGCGCCTTCGGCAAAACCGATGTCGGCATTGGCAGTGTTGGGGGCGACGACGTCCAGCCACTGCGGCGAGTGTTCAGGCCGCATGCTGGCCACGAAAGAAGCGGTCTGCTGAGGGGTACCGGCCGCCACCGTGCCGGCGCTGGCGAAATACAACCCGTCTTCGCACCGCAGAAGGTCTGACACGTCCCCCCGACCGAGCACCGCCATCAGCAGGGCGTCCAACGTGACGAACCCCCGGCGAATGATGGGAGCGCGCAGCGTCGCCCGAACGGTGAACGTGATCATGGGCAGATTCTGATGCACGTCAATCAGCTGTCAGAACCCTGTAGGCGACAGGGCCTTCCTTGCTTCGGCCCTGTTCGGCATGGCTCTGCCGGCGGCAACTCCGGGGCAGCGGGATGGGCTGTCGAGATTCGGTTTGCAGGCCAGGGGATACCACTTTGCTGGGGGCTTGATGATTGATGCATGGATGCGAGTCTGATGGCCATGTGGCTCATGGGGTGAGCCAGCATGCGGAGCACGTTGGAAGACTTCTTCCGTGCACCGGGCCACGACGCCAGGCCCCCACCAAGCCCCTCAGCCCTCCAACTCCACCCACAAGGGCTGGTGGTCCGAGCCCGTGGCGGCATGGTCTATCCAGCAGCGGCGCACGCGGTGCGCCATCTCGGTGCTGAGCAGGCAGTGGTCGATGCGCCGGCGGCGCTGCGGGGGTTCGCAGCTGTCGCAAGTCCAGGCGGCGGGGTCGTGCTCGGTGCCGCCGGCGGCCACCCAGGCGTCCACCAGGCCGCCGTGGTGGCTCATGCGGCCATAGTCGGGCGACCAGGGGCCTACCAGCCGGGTGTACAGCGGCGAGTCCGGCGCCAGGTTGAAGTCGCCCAGGTAGACGGCTTCAGCGGGCATGGGCGGGGGCGGCAGGCCCAGCGTCCAGTCGGCGTCGGCATGGGTGCCACACCAGGCGCCGCCCTCCAGGGGCGCTTCACGGTGCAGCTGCAGCAGGCGCTCCACCTGGGCGGCCCGGTCGCCATCGCCCACGTGGCTGAGGTGCAGGGAGTGCACGCGCAGCGGGGCGGTGCCGGGCGGTGCGATGACGGTCTCGATCACCGAGCGTTGCAGGCTGAACTGCCGCGTGAGGCCCATCTTGGGCAGCAGGTGGTGGCGCGACGACAGGATGGGCCAGCGCGACAGCACCATGTTGCCGAACTGGCGCCGCCGTGCGCCGGGGGTGCTGCCGCCGGCATCGACATCGAAACCGGGGCCATAGACCCCGTGGTACGCCCCGCCCAGCAGGCGGGCGAGTTCGGCCGGTTGGTCCTGGTCGCCCGAGCGCGGCCAGTGGCGCTCCACCTCCTGCAGCGCGATCACATCGGCGCCTTGCAGCGCAGCGGCGATGCGGCCCAGGTCGAAGCGGCCGTCCTTGCCCTTGCCGTACTGGATGTTGTAGCTGACGAGCTTCATCTCTCGGGGCCCTCGTGCTGGATGAGGCGGCGAGTTGACTGCGCCGCGGGGGTGCCCGGCCCGGGATCTGCGGCGGGGCTGGCGGTGCCGTATTCTGCGCGGCCGTTTCTCTTCAGGCCCTGTCTTGAACCCTCCCACTTCCCCTGCGCCCGTCGAGGGCACGCTGCTGTGGCAACCGGCGCCAGAGCAGGTGGCCGCGTCGGCCCTGGCGGCCTACGAACGCTGGCTGCAGGCTGAACGCGGGCTGGCGTTTGCCGACTACCGAGACCTGTGGCGCTGGTCGGTCGATCACATCGAGCCCTTCTGGCAGTCCATCTGGGACCACTTCCAGGTACTGGCCGATGGCTCTTGCCAGCCGGTGCTGGGGTCGCGCCAGATGCCTGGTGCGTCGTGGTTCCCGAACGCCAGGCTGAACTACGCGGAGCATGTGTTCCGTAACGCCACCGACGCGCGCCCGGCCCTCATCACCCGCCGGGAGGATGCGCCCGTGCAGCAGGTGTCCTGGGCGGACTTGCAGCGCGACACAGGCGCCTTGGCCGAACGCCTGCGTGCGCTGGGCGTGGGGGCGGGCGACCGGGTGGCCGCCTACCTGCCCAACCGCGCGGAGACGGTGGTGGCCTTCCTGGCCTGTGCCAGCATTGGCGCCGTCTGGTCGAGCTGTGGGCCCGACATGGGCGCCACGGTGGTGCTGGACCGTCTGCGCCAGATCGAGCCCAAGCTGCTGCTGGCCACCGACAGCGTGCACCACAACGGCAAGATCCACCACCGAGCGGACGTGGTGGCCGAACTGCTGCGTGAGCTGCCGAGCATCCGCACCGTGGTGCACGTGCCCGGGCCCGCGGCCGCGCAGCCGCCGGCCGCCTGGCGTGACTGCGTGAGCTGGGCCGAGGCGGTGGCGCAGCCGGCCGAGCTGCGCTTCGAGCGCCTGCCCTTCGACCATCCGCTGTGGATCGTCTACTCCTCGGGCACCACGGGCCTGCCCAAGGCCATGGTGCACGGGCATGGCGGCATCGTGCTCACGCACCTGAAGACCCTGGCCCTGCAGCACGATCTGCGCGCGGGCGACCGGATGTTGTTCCTGGGCGGCACGGGCTGGATCGTGTGGAACCTGCAGGTGGGCGGGCTGCTGACGGGGGCGTCCATCGTGCTGTACGACGGCAACCCGGCCTGGCCCGACAGCCAGGCGCTGTGGCGCTTCATCGACGAGCAGGGCGTGACCTTGCTGGGGTGCGGAGCGGCCTTCCTGGTCAACTGCATGAAGGACGGGCTGCGGCCGCGGGACTTCGCTGCCTTGACGGCGCTGCGCGCCCTCAACTCCACCGGCTCGCCCTTGCCCATCGAGGCCTATCGATGGGTGTACGCGGACGTGAAGCCTGATGTCTGGCTGGCCTCCATCAGCGGCGGCACGGACATCGCCTCGGGCTTCGTGGCCTGCGCGCCCGGCTTGCCGGTGACGGCGGGCGAGATCCAGCACGCCGAGCTGGGCGTGGCCGCGTGTGCGTACAACGAGGCGGGCCAGCCCGTGACCGACGAGGTGGGCGAGCTGGTGATCACGCAGCCCATGCCGTCCATGCCGCTGTACTTCTGGAACGACCCTGGCCAACGCCGCTACCTGGAGAGCTACTTCGAGACCTTTCCCGGGGTGTGGCGCCATGGCGACTGGATCCGCTTCACCCCGCGCGGCACCTCGGTGATCTACGGCCGCTCCGACAGCACCATCAACCGCTTCGGCATCCGCATGGGCACGGCCGAGATCTACCGTGTGGTGGAGGAACTGCCCGAGGTGCGGGACAGCCTGGTGGTCGACCTGGAGTACCTGGGCCGGCCTTCCTTCCTGCCGCTGTTCGTGGTGCTGCAGCCCGGCTGCGTGCTGGACGAGGCGCTGAAGGCCCGCATCGCGAACGAGATCCGCACCAAGGCCTCGGCCCGGCATGTGCCCGACGAGGTGATGCAGGTGGCGGAGATTCCCCGCACGCTGACGGGCAAGAAGATGGAGGTGCCGGTGCGCAAGCTGCTGCTGGGCCAGCCCCGTCACCAGGTGGCCAGCGCGGACGCCATGCTCAACCCCGCCAGCCTGGACTTCTTTGCCAAACTGGCTGCGCGGCTCAACCCTGCACCTGTGGCGCCTGCCTCAACCTGGGCGGACGCCTTGCCGCCCACCCGCAGCGCTGCGCTGGAGCGCGTGCGACAGGTGCGGCCCACGGCCTATGCCCGCACGCGCAACCACCTGGAAGGGGCGGTGACGGGCCTGTCGCCCTACATCACCCACGGCCTGGTGACGCTGCCCGAGGTGCTGGCCGGCGTGCTGGAGCGCGGGCCGCTGGAGGTGCAGCACAAGCTGGTGTTCGAACTGGGCTGGCGCGAGTTCTTCCGCCATGCCTGGGGCCACCTGGGTGACGGCATCCTGACTTCTGTCCATCCCGGCCCGCGCCCTGACGGCGCCTACGCCAGGGAGCTGCCGGCCGACATCCGCCAGGCGCGCACAGGCGTGCCGGTGGTGGACGAGGCCGTGCGCACGCTCTACACCACGGGCACGCTGCACAACCACGCCCGCATGTGGCTGGCCAGCTACGTGGTGCACCTGCGCCAGGTGCACTGGCGCGCCGGGGCGGACTGGATGGTGGCGCACCTGCTGGACGGCGACCTGGCCAGCAACCACCTGAGCTGGCAGTGGGTGGCCGGCACGGGCAGCCACAAGCCTTACCTGTTCAACGCCGAGAACGTGGCGCGGTACGCCCCGCCGCACTGGCACAGCCCGAGCACGGTGGTGGACCAGAGCTACGAGGCGCTGGATCGGCTGGCCCGGGGTGAGCACCCCGGGCGATCCGGGCCGCCGCCGCGTACCTTCGCGTTGACGCCAGGCGGCATCTCCGAGCCGCCGCTCCTGCACAGCCCACCTGCAGACCTGGGCTTGACGAGGCCGGCCGCCGGCGATGTGAAGTCCTTGCAAGGCCGCCATGTGTGGCTGGTGCACCCCTGGGCGCTGCGGCCGCCCCCGCTGGACTTGCCTGAGGGCACCTTCGTCATCGGCGTTTTCCTGCGCGAGCATCACCAGACTTGGCCGTGGCCTGAAGCGCGCTGGCGCTGGGTGCATGCGGCCATGGCCGGTGTGACTTCAAATTGCTGGTGGGCGAGCACGGCGGAGCTCCAACGCGCTCTGCACGGCGCGGCCTCGGTGCGCAGCGTGAGCGACCCGCATCTGCAAGCCTGGCTGCCTGCCGTGGCGCAGTGCGAGCCATCACCCGGCCTGTTCCCACCCGTGGAGCGCCCCTGCAGCAGCTTCTCCCAGTGGTGGACGCGCGCGACCCGCGGCCTCCGACAAGCGCATGAATTGCTCCGTCTCATCTGACCAAGGACGTCCCATGACCATCGACTTCTACACCTGGAACACCCCCAACGGCCGCAAGATCAGCGTGGCGCTGGAGGAAATGGGCCTGAGCTACCAGGTCCACCCCATCAACATTGGCAAGGGCGAGCAGTTCGGCGAGGCCTTTCTGAAGATAAGCCCGAACAACCGCATCCCTGCCATCGTCGACCCCGACGGGCCGGGTGGTGCGCCGATCAGCGTGTTCGAGTCCGGTGCCATCCTGCTGTACCTGGCCGAGAAGACGGGGCGCTTCCTGCCGCGGGATTTGCGCCAGCGCGTGCCGGTGCTGGAATGGCTGATGTGGCAGATGGGCGGCTTCGGCCCCATGCCCGGGCAGGTGCACCACTTCCTCACAGTGAAAGACCCCCAGGACCAGCGCTACGGCCTGGAGCGCTACGGCAAGGAGACCCACCGCCTCTACGGCGTGATGGACCGCCGCCTGGCGCAGCACGAGCATTTTGCGGGCGAGATCTCGGTGGCCGATTTCGCCATCCTGGGCTGGGCCTGGCGCCACGACCGCCACCAGGTGAACCTGGCCGACTACCCGAACGTGAAGCGCTGGTACGAGCAGATGATGGCCCGGCCCGCGGTGCAGCGTGGATTTGCGGTGTCGCTGGGCTGAGGCCTCGCGCTCACCTCACTGGCGCAGCCGGATCACGTCGACATCGCCCAAGGGGCCGCTGGCGCTGCCGCGTGGGCCGGCGCGCGGCATGGTCCGCAAGATCTTGCGCCGTCCTCAACCGGGCCTGCTCAGAAGAGCGGCGAGCTGGAATTGAAAGCCAGAGGGAAAGCGGACATCCTGTGCATCAGTGATCTGGCCGCCGCCTCGGGGTCGGCGGCGCCGATGACGGCCCGCACCACGGCCACCGAGCCGACGCCCGACCGCCCCACCTCGTCAAGGCGCGTATCGTCAATGCCCCCGATGGCCACGAGGGGGCGTCCTCGCATGAGCCGGACGTACGCAGCCAGGCGGTGGGGGCCTTGCGGAGCCGTCGGCATCTCCTTGAGAGTGGTGGGGTAGACCGCCCCCATGGCCAGGTAGCTGGGGCCGACGGCGTCTGCACGCAGCATCTCGGCGTAGCCATGGGTGCTGAGGCCGAGCCTCAACCCGGCTTGGCGCATGCGCTCCAGCTCCGCCCCCGACAGCGTGCTCAGGTCTTCCTGCCCAAGATGCACCCCGTAGGCGCCTTCTTCCAAGGCGATGCGCCAGTGATCGTTGATGAACAGACGCGTGGCCGTTCCTTCGACGGCGCGTACGGCTTCGCGCACCTGGGCCTGAACCTCACGGCTGACCGGCTCCGTCCCCATGGCCGGCTTGTAGCGCAGTTGCACCGTGGGCACGCCCCACTGGGCCAGCCTGGCGATCCACTGGGCATCGGGTGCCACCACGTACAGCCCCAGGTCCTCCGGGCAAGGAGCGAACGCGTCTTTCCTCGGCCAGGGGGGAATGCCGAAATCGACCGGATCGTCAGGCCAGCTGAGGTCCAGCGGATCGACATCGGCGCCTTCCTCGATCCTTGCTTCCGTGAGGGCCCCTCGTCCGGAGCGCTGCGCACGGGCCTGCCAGGCGCACGCGATGACGGCAGCGTCGGCCTCGACGAAGCCCAGCATCCGCGCGGCGATCCGGGCAGAGGCCTCCAGGGCGGAGAGATCGACATCCCCGGGCCGGGTGGCGGCCAGGGGAGCCAGCGCCGGGCCGATCTGCAGCAGCGGGTTGGCGGCTGCGATCCGTGCAGCCGCGGAATACAAGTGTTCGATGTTCATGTCTGATGCCAGAAGGGAGTGCCCAGAACGGGCGTGCTGGCCTGAGCGGCTTCCTGCGCCGACATCGTGCCCCCCAGAAACGCCGCGCGGCCGGCGCTGACGGCCTGGGCGAAGGCGCCTGCCATGGCGACGGGGTCCTGCGCCAGGGCCACGGCGGTGTTGAGCAGGACGGCGTCATAGCCCCACTCCATCACCGTGCAGGCGTGCGAGGGCCGGCCCAGGCCGGCGTCCACGATCATCGGCACCTCAAGACGCTCCCGCAGCATGCGCATCGCATACGGGTTCACGGGCCCTTGGCCGGTACCGATGGGCGCCGCCCAGGGCATGACGGCCTGGCAGCCCACCTCCACCAGACGGCGGCACAGCACGAGGTCTTCGGTGCAATAAGGCAGCACCTTGAATCCGGCGCGAATGAGGTGCTCGGCCGCCTGGGGGAGATGGATCACATCGGGTTGCAAGGTGTCCGTGTCACCGATCAGCTCGAGCTTGATCCAGTCGGTTTCGAACACCTCGCGCGCCATCTCGGCCGTGGTGATCGCCTCCTGGACGGTGTGGCAACCCGCGGTGTTGGGCAGCACCGGCACGGCCATGGCTTGCAGCAGTTGCCAGAAGCTTCGGGACGCTTCGGCGCTGGAGCCCCCGGTCTGGCGCCTCAACGAAGCGGTCAGCATGGCGGGCTGGCTGCGGCCGACGGCTCTGTGCAGCACGAGCGGGGAGGGGTAGCGCGACGTGCCCAGAAGCAGGCGGCTGGCGAAGCTTTCGCCGTACAGGATCAGCGGGTCTGGAGGCGAGGAGTGCTCGGACGCGGGCGGCACGCCTGGGGCCGGGGATGTCATCGCTTCGAGGTTGGGGCTCATGGCTTGCGTGGCGCTGGCAGGGTCGGCGGTGTGGATCGGGGGCTTCATGGCATCACCCCCCCGTGATCGGCGCGATGAGTTCCACACGATCGCCGGCTTTCAGCGGATGACTGCCATGCTGGCCGCGCGGCACAAAGTTCAGGTTCACCGCTGCGGCGAATGGCGGGCGGATGCCGATGCACTCGATGGCATCGGCCAGTGTGGCGCCTGCGCGCAGGCGGTGCGCTTCCTCGTTGATGGTGACGTGGATGCTGTCGGCTTCCTCACCAGCGGCGTGTGGCGGGACTTCGGACGGCCCTTGGGGGTGCATTGAGAGGCTCATGTGTCGTGCTGGATGCGAAGACCGAACGATGCCGCAAGCGGGGAAGCGCCGAGTTCCATCCACTGCAGCGTGGCATCGAGCAAGGCCGGCGCGATGAGAAACCCATGACGATACAGGCCATTGATGCGCAGGCGCCGCGGCGCCATCACCTCCAGCAGCGGCAGGTTGTCAGGCAGGGTGGGCCGCGCCTGCGCGGAGATCTCGACGATCCGGGCCTCCCCGAAAGCCGGGTCCACCGTGTAGGCCGCACTCAGCAGCTCCAGGGTGGAGCGCACCGTGGCGGGCGACACATCCTCTGTCTCGATCTCGGTGGCGCCCACCACGAACAGATCGCCCGGCTTGGGCGCGATGTAGATCGGGTGCCGGGGATGGATGAGCCGTGTCGGACGACGCAACCGGACGCCCGGTGCATGCAGCCGCACGACTTCGCCGCGAACGCCTCGCAGGCCGGGCCAATGAGCTTTTGCGCCCAGGCCGCGGCAATCGAACACCCAGCGGCCATCGTCAGGAAGCGCGGACGGATCGGTGGGGTGCTCCCACAGCAGTTGCACGCCCGGCATGTCTTGAAGCGAGCGCAGCAGGGCCTGGAGCAAGGCGCGGTTGTCGAGCTGCCCTTCCCCTGGCAGGTGCAGGCCGCGCGGGAACCGCGCGCCAAGGCCAGGCTCCATCGCGTCCAGCCCCGTGGCGTCCAGCTCGACGGCGGGCTCGAGGCCCGGCACCTCGCGCAGCGCCCCAGCCGTGCGGGCCAGCAGCGCTTGGAACCGTCTGGCTTCAGAGGCATCCTGCCGATGCCAGACGATGACCGTGCCCTCACGTTGCAGGAACACGGGTTCGGGCAGG
Organism: Burkholderiales bacterium; assembly: GCA_947464185.1. Lineage (GTDB taxonomy): Bacteria > Pseudomonadota > Gammaproteobacteria > Burkholderiales > Burkholderiaceae_C > Rubrivivax. The sequence goes on along the minus strand of CANHVY010000018.1, from coordinate 51,645 downwards.
GTCTGGAGGATTTCGGGCCAGCGCTGCAGAGCGTGCACGCCCATGCGCACGACGGGCCACTCGGTCACGGCGGACTCCGCCAAGGGCGCGAGCATGGCCGCGGCCACCCGAGCCGCTGCGCCTTGGGCATCAGGTGTGCCGGCATCCCGGACCTCGACGGTCATGCCCCGGGCGGCCAGTGCATGTGCCAGCAAGCGGCCCATCAGGCCTGCGCCCAGCACCGTGGCGTCGGCTCTGGCGCTCATCGGCGCGCTCCTGAAGGTGTCTCGTTGCGACGGAGGCTGCAACGGAGTGCCTCACGATAATCGCGGGCATGCAAGCCCACCCCATGAACTCTTCCGCGGAAGACGCGAGCCCTCGTTACTGCCGCGTCCTGACCATTGCCGGCTCCGACAGCGGAGGCGGCGCAGGCATCCAGGCCGACTTGAAGACTTTCGCGGCCCTGGGCTGCTATGGCATGAGCGCGATCACCGCGCTGACGGCACAGAACACGGTCGGCGTCCAGGCCATCCATGCCGTGCCGGCGAGCTTCCTGCGCCAGCAGATCGTCTCGGTCATCGAGGACATCGGCGTGGACGCCGTCAAGATCGGCATGCTGCACGAACCGGGTGTGGTCGAGGTCGTGGCTTGGGCCATCGACCACTTTGGCCTGCGCAAGGTGGTGCTGGACCCCGTCATGGTGGCCACCAGCGGGGACCGGCTCATCGCCGCCGAGACGGTGGAGGTGCTGGTGCGCGAACTGTTCCCGCGCGCCTGCCTGGTGACGCCCAATCTGGACGAGGCCTCGCTGCTTCTGGGGCGGCCGTTGACCACGGCGGCGGAGCTGGCGCCCGCCGCACGCGATCTGCTGAGCCTGGGTGCCCAGGCAGTCTTGCTCAAGGGCGGGCACCTGGCGGGCGATGAAGTCGAGGATCTGCTCTGCCGGGGGGAGGGCGAGGAACTGTCGCTGCGTTCGCCGCGCATTGCCAGCCGCAATGTCCATGGAACAGGCTGCACCTTGTCCTCGGCCATTGCCGCCTATCTTGCGCTGGGCGAAGACCTGGACTCTGCGGTCAGGCATGCGCGGGCCTACATCCTGCGAGCCATCGAGGCCGGTGCGGCGGTTCGCACAGGTCGGGGTCACGGTCCCTTGAACCACGGCCATGATCCCGTGGCGATGCGCCTGAGGGATGCGCCCGCACTCCCGGCCTGAACTGCTCAGGCGGCTGGGCCTGGTGTTCATCAGTCGGACGCCAGCCGTGCCTGTGGGTGCGGCCAGGCCCAAGCCAGGGCCAGGCTGACGACCGCTGAGGCCGACAGCGCCCCGAGGAAGGGCCACAGGGTCGGCACGCTCCCGGGGAAGCTGGCAGCCACCAGTCCGGCGCCCAGGCTTCCCCCCTGAATCCATCCCGGCAGCACCGCACCTACCAGCCCTGCCGCACAGCCGCCGAGGGCCGCTCTTGAAGACATGCGCCGCCAGGCCCCGAGCAGCACCGGTACCACGGCCGTAGCGCAGAGCAGGTCCGCGATCAGGAACAGGCGCAGCACCGAGATGCCCTGCAGCGCCACCAGCACGACGGGCACCATCAACAGCACGGTGATCCAGCGCGCCATCGCCATCGACGAGCGCCGCCCTTCCGTCACGATGAGGGAGGCCAGACCACTTTGGAGCGTGTCCACGGAAGAGGCCACCAAGGCCAGGGCAAGCACCAGGGTGGAGATCTTCAACCACACGGGACCGCCGGAAACCAGGGCGAAGAAGGGGACCGGGGGTTGCCCGAGGTCTGCGCCCCGCGTCACCGCCAGCATGCCCAGGCCGCCCACGGTGGCGATGGCTGCAACGGTCAAGACGGCGCCCAGCAAGGCGCCGGACTTGAGCGCGCGCAGGTCTTGCGCGGCCCACAGTCGCTGCCAATAGCCTTGGTGAAAGAGGTTGGCCGCCGTGACGGCAATCACCAGCGTCAGGGCCACGGACAGCGCCGCGCCCGTTGGGACGGAAGGCAGGGGCTTCGGGTCGGCGGCCTGGGGGGTGAAGGACGGTCCGTTGAACAAGCTGAAGCCGATCAACACCAGCAAGGCCAGCAGCAGCCAGGCCTGCCAGCGGTCGGTCAGCAGGCTGGCCCGCAGGCCCCCCCAGGTGGTGTAGATCAGCGTCGAGATCGTCACCCCCATCACGGCCACCCAGGCCGGAATGCCTGACAGCATTTCGGTGATGGCCCCCACCGCCGTGAGCTCCGCCGTCAAGAAGCAGAGCATGTAGAGCGCGGAGATCGAGGCCACCCAGCGCCGCACGGGCGTGCCCAGACGGACCTGGGCGAACTCCCCGAGGCTGCGACCTTCAGGCAACATCCGCCGGACGGAGCCGCCGAACGCGGCGAAGACCAGGAAGGGCAGGGCGGCGCCAAGGGCATAGCCCGCCACCGCCACGGGCCCGACGAAGGCGCCCAGCTCTGGCGGTGCGAAGAGGATCCAGGCGCCCAGGCCAGAGGCCACGAACGACAGGCCCAGGGCCGAGGCGTTCTGGCTGCCACGCGCCGTCAGGTAATCGTCAAGTGAGTCTTTCGCGGATCGGCCTCTGAGTCCGATCCAGACAAAGACCATCAGCGCCACGACCATGGCAACCCAAGCTGTGACCAGCATGCCGCGCTTCCTCCGCCGGTATCACCCGGATCAGGTTCCAGGGTCTACCGTCCCCCATGGACGGTACTCTCAGCCCCCACTCGGGCTCCCCTGGCGACAGGGCGCGATGATAGCCGCTGGAGGCCTTGCAGCGCCCGGCGCGGCTTCAGTCAGGGGCGGGCGTGACGCCCAGCAGCTGATGCAGCCGCGGGCTGGTGGTGGTGTATTGCAGTTGCACCTTCTCGTCCGGGAAGACATAGGCGCAGGCTGCGTAGGCCGCCAATGTGGCCTCGTGGAAGCCGCACACGATGAGCTTCTTCTTGCCGGGGTAGGTGTTGATGTCGCCCACGGCGAAGATGCCGGGTTCGCTGGTTTCGAACTTCTCGGTGTCCACCACCAGTTGCTTGCGCTCCAGGGCCAGACCCCACTGGGCGATGGGCCCGAGCTTGGGGCTCAGGCCCAGGAAGGGCAGCAGGCTGTCCATGGGGACGGCCTGGTTGCGGTCGTCCGGGCCCATGACCTGCAGATGCGTAACGGTGCCCTGCGCTTCCTCGAAGCCGACGATCTGACCCGCCACGAAGCGCAACGCGCCCGCTTCGCACAGCGCGCGCATGCGCTCCACGGTGGCTGGGGCCGCGCGGAAGGCGTCGCGCCGGTGCAGCAAGGTGACGCTGCGTGCCCGGTGCGGCCCGTCTTGTGAGAAGTGGATGGCCCAGCCCAGGGCGGTGTCGTCATCGCCCATCACCACCAGATGCTGGCCGGCGAAGGCGGCTGGGTCGCGTACCCGGTAGAAGACCTGCTGGTCATGAAAGCGCTCCAGGCCAGGCACCTTCAACGTGCGGGGCTGGAAGGCGCCCACGCCGCCGGCGATGAAGACCGTCTTGCTCAGCAGGCGGGTGCCCTGACTGGTCTGCACCAGGAAGCGCCGGTCAGCCTGCCGCTGCACCGAGGCCACCTCCTGGTCCAGGTGCAAGGTGGCGCCGAAGGGCTGGATCTGCTGCAGCAGGCGGTCAGTGAGCTCCCGCCCTGTGCAGAACGGCAGGCCCGGGATGTCGTAGATGGGCTTGTCCGGATACAGCTCGATGCACTGGCCGCCAGGCACGGGCAGCGTGTCGATGACGTGGGCGCGGATCTCCAGCAGGCCCAGCTCGAACACCTGGAACAGACCTGCCGGGCCGGCGCCGATGACCACGGCGTCGGTCTCGAGGGGCGGTGCCATGGCCGCGCGACGAAGCTGCGGGCGCCGGCCTCAGCGCTGCAGTTCGCTCAGCTTGCCATAGCGGTCTTTCCAGTCGTCAGCGTCGGGCAGCGGGGTCTTGCTGCGGGTGATGCTCGGCCACTTGCGCGACAGCTCTGCATTGAGCTTGATGAAGTGCTGCTGGTCACCGGGGACGTCTTCCTCGGGCAGGATGGCATTGACCGGGCACTCTGGAATGCAGACGGCACAGTCGATGCACTCGTCGGGGTCGATGGTGAGGAAGTTGGGGCCTTCACGGAAGCAATCGACGGGGCACACGTCGACACAGTCGGTGTACTTGCAGCGGATGCAGGATTCGGTGACGACGTGGGTCATGGCGGAGGTCCGAAGGCTGGGAGCCGGGGTGGCTGCGGGTAGTGGGTGACAAGACTTGACATCAGGCTGGGTTGACACGCCAGCCCAGGAAAACCCGAAGTTTACGGTGCCGTCAGGGCGATTTCCGGTACGTCGGCGCTCAGTACGGGCTGAGCCCGGGATCTGTCTCCCGCGGGCGCCTGCCCGACCGCCGCAGAGCGGGCCGTGCCGGCAGGCTCCATTGCCTCGGCCCCGACGCCCACGGTCACCACGGTCGGGCGGCCGCTGTGCAGCAGCGCGGCCTGGGCCAACGTCCCCACCGCATGATCCGAGGCGATCTGGTCAGGCCAGCCGGCGCGCGACACCACGGCCACGGGCGTGTCTGCGGGCCAGCCCGCTTCGCGCAGACGCCGGCCCAGGGCGGCAAGCTGGCGGCCCGCCATGTAGAAGACCTCGGTGTCGGCCGTGCGCGTGGCCTGCAACTCGCGAGCCCTCGTCATGGCCGTGGTCAGGCTGACGCTGCGGCCGCGGCCGCGCCGCGTGAGGGGCCGCTGCAGCGCGGCGGCGGCGGCCAGCGCCGATGTCACGCCGGGCACCACCTCGCTGGCGATGCCGGCCTCGGCCAGCGCCTCGAGCTCTTCTTCCAGACGGCCGAAGACGCTGGGGTCCCCCCCCTTCAGGCGCACCACCACCCGCGCGCCACAGGCCTGTTGCACCAGCAAGGCATTGATGCGGGTCTGGCCGGTGGAATCGCAGAAGCCGCGCTTGCCCACGTCGATCCACCGGGCGCCCGGGGCCAGCTCGCGCAGGGCCGGATCGGTCAGGGCGTCATGCAGCACCACATCGGCGCTGGCCAGCGCACGCGCACCACGAACCGTGATCAGGTCGGCGGCCCCAGGCCCGGCCCCCACGAAGATCACGCGGCCGGAGGTGGGCGGGAAGCTGGTGCCCTTCATGCTGTTTCCGCAGCCGCGGTCTTCGCAGCGTCGGCCTGCCGGCGGAAGACGGGTCGGGCTTCTCGCACGTCACCTTGGTAGTGGGCTGCGAAGAACCTCAGGGCCCGCTCTGCAGACGCCAAGCGCTGGTCGGTCCGCAACTGCACGGCGTCGAAGCCCGTGCGCTGCAGCAGGGGGAGCATGTCCACCAGCACCTCGCCGGTGGCCCGGATCTCGCCCTGGAAGCCCAGGCGCGCGCGCAGCAGCCGGGCTTGCGTGTAGGCGCGGCCGTCCGTCCATTTGGGAAAGGACAGGGTGATCAAGGCCAGGCGAGGCAGGTCGGGTTTCAGCGCCTCGACATCAGCGTCGTTGTTCAACTGCAGCCCGAGGCGCTTGCCAGTGGTGGCCTGTTCGCTCCAGTGGCTTCGCACGGCGTGCCATTGCTCCAAGGTCAGCAGCAATTGGTCGGCCGGGCTGGGGTGAGGCAGGGGGCCGTCTTCGCCAGTGGCCAGGTGCCAGCGGTCTTGTTGGGGATCGATGAACTTCATGGGGCGTTTCCAGTGCGGAGTCGGGTCTGCCGGCCGCTCAGTCGGCAGGCGAGGAGGCCGTGGCCAGGCGCACTTCGTCGGTGGCGGCACGAAATGGCGCCACGCCCAGGCGACGCACGGTGTCGATGAAGCGTTCCCCGGCGCTGCGCTCGCGCCGGTAGGTCTCGATCACGGCTTCCACCGCGTTCGCCACCTCGTCTGCTGCGAAGGACGGGCCGATCACCTTGCCGGGCGTGGCGGCGCCAGACAGCTTGGAGCCGTCCGAGCCGCCCAGCGTGATCTGGTACCACTCGGTGCCGTCCTTGTCTACGCCCAGGATGCCCAGGTGTCCGCTGTGGTGGTGGCCGCAGCTGTTGATGCACCCGCTGATGTGGAGATCGAGGTCGCCGATGTCGTGCTGCTGGTCCAGGTCCTGGAAGCGCTCGGTGATCTCGGCCGCCACCGGGATGGACCGGGCGTTAGCCAGGGCGCAGAAGTCTCCGCCCGGGCAGGCGATCATGTCGGTCACCAGCCCGATGTTGGGCGTGGCGAAGCCGCGATCCTTGGCGGCCAGCCAGAGGGCGTGCAGATCGGTCTCACGCACCCAGGGCAGCAGCAGGTTCTGCTCGTGCGTCACCCGCAGCTCGCCTTGGCTGAAGCGGTCGGCCAGCACAGCGGCCGCGTCCATCTGCTCGGCGGTGGCATCGCCCGGCGGCAGGCCTGGACGCTTGAGGGAAAGCGTGACGGCGCGCAGCCCCGCGAGTCGGTGCGCTTGCACGTTGCGCTCCAGCCAGCGGGTGTAGGCGAGGGGCGCGTTGGTGTCGCCGGGGTGCAGGCCGGCACCGATCGCTGCCTTGGCCGCAGGGACCTCCTGCGCCCCGTGGGCACTCAGAGCCGATCCGGCCACACCCTCGGGCACCGCGAAGCAGGACGCCACGCGATCGAGTTCGGCCTGCGGGATGAGGTGTTCAGCGCCCGTCGGGTCTTCATTCAGCAGTTTGTCGAATTCGGCATCGACTTCGTCGAAGAAGCGCTGCCCCTCGGCTTTCACCAGGATCTTGATGCGCGCCTTGTAGAGGTTGTCGCGCCGGCCGAAGCGGTTGTACACGCGCACGGCAGCCTCGATGTAAACGAGGATCTGCTGCCAGGGCACGAAGGGGCGGGCCAGCGGGGCGATGACCGGCGTGCGGCCCATGCCGCCGCCCACGTAGACCTCGAAGCCCACCTCGCCCTGCGCGTTCTTCACCAACTGCAGGCCGATGTCGTGCCAGCGGATGGCCGCGCGGTCTTCCCGGGCGCCGCTGACGGCGATCTTGAACTTGCGCGGCAGGAAAGCGAACTCCGGGTGCAACGTGCTCCACTGGCGCAGCACTTCGCAGTAGGGCCTGGGGTCGACGATCTCGTCGGGCGCCACGCCGGCCAGCGAGTCGCTGGTGATGTTGCGGATGCAGTTGCCGCTGGTCTGGATGCCGTGCATGTCCACCGAAGCGAGCAGGTCCATCACGTCGGCGCTGCGCTCCAGCGGGATCCAGTTGTATTGCAGGTTCTGGCGCGTGGTGAAGTGGCCGAAGCCTCCGCGTTCGGCCGCGGTGCCGGCGTCCTGCAGGTCGAACTCCCGGGCGATGCGGGCCAGCATGCGAAGCTGGTCGCTGGACAGCGCCCCATAGGGCACGGCCACCCGCAGCATGGGCGCGTGGCGCTGCACGTACCAGCCGTTCTGCAGCCGCAGAGGGCGGAAGGCGTCGTCGGGCAATTCGCCCGCCAGGTGGCGCTCCAGCTGATCCCGGTACTGCGCCGCGCGCGCCTGAACGAACTGGCGGTCGAAGTCGGTGTAGCGGTACATGGCAGCAGGTCTGTGGTGGCGAAACGGTGACAGCGGGCGAGGCCCCAGGGCTGCGGTGACAATCCGCCGCGTCTCACGATGGCTGTCAGGCAGGCCATGGAAGACCCCGCGCGCAGGATCACGGCCTCAGGGCCTGACTCTAGGCAGCCTCCTCATTCTTGAAAAGAACCGATTAGTTTGATGTTCATGCGTATGGGTTATAAGGGGGCGCTCCCGTCACCTGTGGACAGTTCCAGGCGCACAACCCTCTTGGCGTTCCTGGGTACGGCGCTGGCCGGGTGCCAGTCGGTGCCACCCGCCACACGCCCGATTGAGGTCCCGCCCACGCCCGCGCCGCCGGCCCCGCCCAGACCGCCTCGCCTGGGCTTGGCCCTGGGCGGGGGCGCTGCGCGCGGCTTTGCGCACATTGGGGTGATCCAGGTGCTGGAGGAGGCGGGCATCAAGCCCGACCTCGTGGTGGGCACCTCCGCGGGCAGCCTGGTGGCCGCGCTCTACGCTGCCGGCCGCAACGGCGGGGAACTGGCTGCCTTGGCCCAGTCCATGGATGAAGGCGCGATCACGGACTGGGCGTTTCCCGGCAGGGGATTGATACGGGGCGAGGCCCTGGCGCGCTACGTGCGCGAGCAGACAGGGCAGCGCGCCATCGAGCAGATGAGCCTGCCGCTGGGCATCGTGGCCACCGACCTGGACAGCGGCGCAGCCATCCTGTTCCAGCGTGGCGACACGGGCATGGCTGTGCGGGCCTCCAGCGCGGTGCCGGCCGTGTTCCAGCCGGTCAAGATCGGCGCGCGCGAGTATGTGGATGGCGGCCTGGTGTCGCCCGTGCCCGTGCGCTTTGCGCGCCAGATGGGGGCGGAGCTGGTGGTGGCGGTGGACATCTCCACGCCGCCCGACGGTGCACCCACTGGCGACCCCTTCAAGATGCTGATGCAGACCTTCTCGATCATGGGCAAGAGCATCAACCACTTTGAACTGCGCGATGCCGATATCGTGGTCCGGCCGCGGCTGCAAGGCGTGGGCAGCGCAGACTTCACCGCGCGCAGCCGTGCCATCGCGGCGGGACGGGAAGCGGCGCAACTCGTGCTGGCGTCCCTGCGGGCGCGCATCACGGCCTTGACGCGCTGAACCACGGACGCTGCCTGGAGGCTCCGGACAGAAAGCCCGGGCAAGAAGCTCGGACGGTAGGTGCGCTCGGACAGAAAGTCCGGCAGAAAAAGAAGACGGCCCGGACAAGCCGGGCCAGAAAAAAGAGCGGCCCGGACAAGCCGAGCCAGAAAAAAGAGCGGCCCGGACAAGCCGAGCCGCAACGCTTTCGAAAAGCACTTCCGTCAGTGAGGATCAGACTCCATCCGGATCCTCATCCGCTTGCGCAAGCGCAAACGGGTGGGAGTCTTGCGCAATGGCCCTCGGTCGGCGTGTTCGGCGATGCGCTGTTCAGGCGGCGCGACGGGCGCGGGTCTGGGCTTGCGTAGCCTTGACTGCGGTGTTGGTCATGGCCTGGAAATTGGCTTCGGCCACATCGGTGGCCTGCTTGGCAGCCTTCTGCACGGTTTCGAAGGCGTTGTTGGCAGCAGCCACGGCAGACTTCACAAGGGTCACGGCGTTCTCGGTGCCGGCAGGCGCGTTCTTGACGGCGGTGTCCACCAGGGCGGTGAACTTCGACTGGATCTCGGCCAGCTGGCTCTCGGCCACCTTGGCCACTTCGCTGTTGGTGGAGGCGGTGATCTCGTACACGTGACGGCCGTAGGCGGCAGCCTTCTCGGCGGCGGGTTGCAGCATGGCTTGCTGCAGGGCCAGCAGCTCTTGCGCGTCCTTCACGGACAGGGCGGCCTTGGTGGTGTCAGCGGCCTCGACCATCGCGGTCTTGGCGACCTGGATGTTCAGCTCGACGAGCTTTTCGACGCCTTCGAAGGCCTTCTGGGTCAGGCCGAAGAGGGTCTCGACGTTGGCCTTGTGGGCGGCAACCATTTGTTCAGCGGTCAGATAGGACATGGTGATCTCCTTGAATGGAATGAAGTTGAAGGACTGGGACAAAGTGCTGGGTTACAGAGATATGCTGCGCTGCAACATGAATCGAAGTATAGGGTTTCCACGGGGCATTGCAAGCGGTTTTTGCTGCGGCGCAACAAATTCTTTGCCGTTCCTAGAATCCAGCCCCTGATGCGGGCCTTCCACTCCGACCGTTTCGTGCTCCCGCTGCCCGCCGGGCACACCTTCCCCATGGACAAGTACCGCCTGCTGCGGGAAGCGGTTGCGCAGGCGGTGCCCGAGATCCGTGTGCAAGAGGCACCGCCGGCCACCGACGGTGAACTGGCCCTGGTGCATGACCCGGCCTGGATCGGCGCGGTGGTGGAGGGCCGCACCACGCCCGCGCAACAGCGAGAGATCGGCTTTCCTTGGACGCCGCAGATGGTGGAGCGTTCGCGCCGGTCCGTGGGGGCCAGCATCGCGGCGGCGCGCTGCGCCTTGCTGGAGGGCGACGGCGTGGCGGCCAACCTGGCGGGCGGCACCCACCATGCCTATGCCCACAAGGGCTCGGGCTACTGCGTGTTCAACGACGTTGCGGTGGCCGCACGCCTGATGCAGGCCGAATGGCATCGACTGCGCCGGAGCGTGCTGCGCGTGCTGGTCATCGACCTGGACGTGCACCAGGGCAACGGCACCGCCTCCATCTTCCAGAGCGATGACAGTGTGTTCACGCTCTCGATGCACGGTGCCAGGAACTTCCCCTTCCGCAAGGAGACCAGCGACCTGGACGTCGACCTCCCCGATGGCTGCACCGATCAGGCCTACCTCTCTTCGCTGGAAGACGCCCTGCAGCAAGTGGACCGGCGCATGGAGGGCTTGCCACCAGGCTTGGCGTTCTACTTGGCTGGTGCCGACCCGCATGAGAACGACCGCCTGGGCCGCCTGAAGATCAGCGCCGATGGCCTGGCCGAGCGCGACCGCAGGGTGCTGGACTGGTTGCACCAGCGCCGCGTGCCGGTCGCCCTGTCGATGGCCGGAGGCTATGGGCGAGACCTGGGCGTCACGGTGCAGATCCAGGCCCGCACGCTGGCCCTGGCGTGTGCAGCCTGGCAGCGGTGGCCCAGGCAGGCGGCACAATCTGCCGGGGCGTGATGCTCACCGACGCACCGCCCCGTACCGAACCCCTCCAGCCGACGCAGACCTCATCAGATGCCGGACCGTCCGTCCTCGCCCACGCGCGATGGCTACCCGCACTTCGAGACGATCTCCACCCGGTGGATGGACAACGACGCCTATGGGCATGTCAACAACGTCGTTTACTACAGCTTCTTCGACAGCGCGGTGAACCGCTACCTGATCGAGCAGGGAGCCCTGGACCCGGCTGCCGGCGCAGTGATCGGGCTCGTGGTCGAGACCCACTGCAGCTACTTCTCACCCTTGTCGTTTCCCCAGTCCGTCCAGGCTGGGCTGCGGGTGGCCCATGTGGGGCGCTCCAGCGTGCGCTACGAGATCGCCCTCTTCGCTCACGGTGAGGATCGCGCCGCCGCCGCCGGCCACTTCGTGCATGTCTATGTCGACCGCCTCACCCGGCGCCCGGTGGACCGTTTTCCCGAGGGGCTTGTCAAGGCCCTCCAACCCCTGAAAGCCCAGGCCCATGACCGCTGAAACCCCCTCTTCTGCGCCAACCGCTGCCGCAGTCGACCAGGCCATCACCTCGCGCCGCTCCATCCGCGCCTACCTGCCCACGCCCGTGCCGCGCCAGACCATCGAGGAGATCCTGGCGGTGGCTTCGCGCGCGCCCTCAGGCACGAACACCCAGCCCTGGAAGGTCTATGTGCTGACGGGCGCGGCCCGGCAGCGCTTGAGCGCCCGGATTTGCGCTGTCTACGACGACCCGGTCCAACGCGGCCAGCACACCGAGGAGTACGCCTACTACCCGACCGAGTGGCGCTCGCCCTATGTGGACCGCCGCCGGAAGGTGGGCTGGGATCTCTACAGCCTGTTGGGCATTGCCAAGACCGACAAGGTGCGCATGCACGCGCAGCACGCCCGCAACTACGCCTTTTTCGAAGCGCCCGTGGGCCTCATCTTCACCATCGACCGGGTCATGCAGCAGGGCAGCTGGCTGGACTACGGCATGTTCCTGCAGAGCGTCATGGTGGCTGCGCGCGCGCGGGGGCTGGACACCTGCCCGCAGGCGGCCTTCACGCAGTTCCACCGACTCATCAGCGAGGAACTTCAACTCCCCGCTGAGGAGATGGTGGTGTGCGGCATGGCGCTGGGTCATGCCGACCCCAAGGCCATCGAGAACACCCTGGTCACCGAGCGCGAGCCGGTGGCCGGTTTTGCCCGCTTCCTGGAGTAAAGCGATGACAGTGCGACGAATTCCGGATGCTGGGAACAAGGCGGGGGAGGCGCCTGTGGCCGCCGTGGACGCTGCAGTGCAGCAGCAACGGCGGCCGATGATCAGCCGTGGGGCGGCATGTCTCGCGGCCATTTCCCTGCTGGCGCTGATGCCCCAGATGGCGATGGCTGCGGAGATCGACGGCCGCGCCCTGTCCGCCTGGTGGGCCCTACCGTTCGCCGGCATGTTGCTGTCCATCGCCATCATGCCGCTGGCGATTCCGCACATCTGGCACCACCACTTCGGCAAGATCGCTGCGGGGTGGGCCCTGCTGCTGCTGGTGCCGTTCGCCATGACCCAGGGCGTGGGCCTCACGGGTGGCATGCTGGTGCATGTGCTGCTGGCCGAGTACATCCCTTTCATCGTCCTGCTGACCGCGCTGTTCACCGTGGCCGGCGGCATCTACGTGCGCGGCAACCTGCACGGCAGCCCTGGGCTGAACACCGCCATCATGGGCATCGGCGCGGTGCTGGCCAGCTTCATGGGGACCACGGGCGCATCGATGCTGCTCATCCGGCCCCTGATCCGCGCCAATGACAACCGCAAGCATGTGGCTCATGTGATCGTGTTCTTCATCTTCATCGTCAGCAACGCCGGGGGGTCCCTCACGCCGCTGGGTGATCCGCCGCTGTTCCTGGGCTTTCTCAAGGGCGTGGACTTCTTCTGGACCGTGAAGACCATCTTCCCGGAGACGCTGTTCCTGGTGGGCGCTTTGCTCGCCATCTTCTATGTCATCGACAGCTACTGGTACCGCAAGGAGGGCGTGCAGCGCGCAGACCCGACACCGGACGACCAGGCCTTCGGCATCCAGGGCGGGGTGAACTTCCTGCTGTTGCTGGCGGTGGCGGTGCTGGTGCTGATGAGCGGCACCTGGAAGCCTGGCATCAGCTTCAACGTCTTCGGCACGCCCGTGGAACTGCAGCAGATCGTGCGCGACGGCCTGCTGATCGCGGTGACCTTCGTGTCGCTGGCCCTGACGAAGCGCTCGGTGCGCGAGGACAACCAGTTCTCCTGGGCGCCCATGCAGGAGGTGGCCAAGCTCTTCATCGGCATTTTCGTCACCATGGTGCCGGTGCTGGCCATGCTCAAGGCTGGCGAGGCCGGACCCTTTGCCGCCGTGGTGCGATCGGTCACCGGTCCGGGCGGTGAGCCGTTGCCCTGGGCCTACTTCTGGTTCACGGGTGCCTTGAGCTCCTTCCTCGACAACGCGCCCACCTACCTGGTGTTCTTCAACCTCGCCGGGGGAGACCCGCAGGTGCTGATGACCACCGGCGCGGCCACGCTGGCGGCCATCTCGGCGGGCGCCGTGTTCATGGGGGCCAACACCTACATCGGTAACGCGCCCAACTTCATGGTCAAGGCGATTGCCGAGGATCGCGGCATCCGCATGCCCAGCTTCTTCGGCTACATGGCCTGGAGCGGTTGCATCCTGATTCCGCTGTTCGTCATCATGACTTTCATCTGGTTCCGTTGAGGGGGCGACCACACATGAGCAGACCTGCCGTCCTGGTGGCGCGCGCCGTCTTCCCCGAGACGGTGGCACGCCTGCGCGAGCATTTCAACGTCGAGGACAACCCCGGCGACACCATCTTCACCAAGCCGCAGCTGACCGAGCGCCTGCACGGCAAGGCGGGCGCCTTCACCACCGGCAGTGAGCGCATCGACGCGCAGGTGCTGGACGCCAACCTGCAGTTGCGTGTGGTGGCCAACATGGCGGTGGGGTACAACAACTTCGACGTGGAGGCCTGCACCGCGCGTGGCGTGCTGGCCACCAACACGCCCGACGTGCTGACCGAGACCACGGCCGACTTCGGCTTCGCACTGATGATGGCCACGGCACGGCGTATGGCCGAGAGCGAACATTTCCTGCGCCGGGGCGACTGGACCCGCTGGGCCTACGACATGTTCACCGGCAGCGACGTTCATGGCGCCACGCTGGGTATCCTGGGCATGGGCCGCATCGGCCAGGCCATCGCGCGGCGCGGTGCGCTGGGCTTTGGCATGAAGGTGATTTATCACAACCGCTCCCGCCTGGCCGCCGAGCAGGAGGCCCCGCTGAGGGCGTGCTACGTGGACAAGGCCACGCTGTTGCGAGAGGCCGACCATCTGGTGCTGGTGCTGCCCTATTCGGCCAGCAGCCACCATGCCATCGGTGCGGCCGAGCTGGCGCAGATGAAACCCACTGCGACACTCACCAACGTGGCCCGGGGTGGCATCGTCGACGACGCCGCGCTGGCCGTGGCCTTGCGCGAGCGACGCATTGCAGCGGCAGGGCTGGACGTGTTCGAGGGCGAGCCCCAGGTGCACCCGGACTTGCTGACGGTGCCCAACGTGGTGCTCACGCCGCACATCGCCAGCGCCACCGTGGCCACGCGACGCGCCATGGCCGACTTGGCGGCGGACAACCTGATTGCGGCGCTCACGGGAGGCACGCCGCCCACCCCCCTCAACCCGCAGGTGTTGCCGCTGCGCCCCGCATGACGACGGACGCCTGGACGGTCGCGCTGGTCGCTCTGGTCGTCCTGGCCGCGGTGAACCTGCTGGTGCTGGCAGGGCTGTGGCTGCGAGGGAGCCGTGGCGATGGCGGCGCCCACGAGCGCCGGCACGCCGAAACCCTGGCGCAGATGGAGCGGCTGGAGCGCGAGCTGCGAGATGAACTGGGCCGCCAGGCGCAGGCCTCGCGCGCCGACCTCGCCGGCTTTCAGCAGACGCTGCTGGCCCAGGGGGCCGAGGCTGCCCGCACGCAGAACGAGCAACTGGGCCACCTGTCGCTGCGCAACGAGCAGCGCCTGGGCGAGGTGCGTGCCGCCGTGCAGGAACAACTCAAGGCTCTGCAGGAGGGCAACGAGCGCAAGCTGGAGCAGATGCGCGCCACCGTGGACGAAAAGCTGCATGCCACGCTGGAGCAGCGGCTGGGCGAGAGTTTCAAGCAGGTGGCCGAGCGTCTGGAGCAGGTGCACCAGGGGCTGGGTGAGATGCAGGGCCTGGCGCGTGACGTGGGCTCGCTCAACCGGGTGCTGACCAACGTGAAGACCCGCGGCATCTTCGGCGAAGTGCAACTCGCGGGCCTGCTGGAACAGGTGTTCACGCCGCAGCAGTACGCCGCCAATGTCGAGACCGTGCCCGGCAGCGGTGCGCGCGTGGAGTTCGCGATCCGTCTGCCCGGACGCGGCGATGACGGCACCACCTTGTGGCTGCCCATTGACGCGAAGTTCCCGCGCGAGGACTACGAGAGGCTGCTGGACGCCCAGGATCGGGCCGATCCGCAGGCCGCCGAGGCCGCCGCCCGCGCCATCGAGGTCCGGCTGAAGGCAGAAGCCCGAACGATCCGTGAGAAGTACGTGGCCGCCCCGCACACCACGGACTTCGCCATCCTCTTCGTGCCCACCGAGGGGCTTTATGCCGAGGCGCTGCGCCGCCCCGGGCTGGTGGAGGCGCTGCAGCGCGAATACCGCGTTTCGCTGACTGGGCCGACCACCTTGCTGGCGACGCTGTCCAGCCTGCAGATGGGCTTTCGCACCCTGGCGCTGGAGAAGCGCAGCGCCGAGGTCTGGCAGGTGCTGGGCGCGGTGAAGACCGAGTTCGGCAAGTTCGGCGACGTGCTGGCCAAGACGAAGAAGAAGCTGTCCGAGGCCGCCAGCACCATCGACGCCGCCGAAGTGCGCACGCGGGCCATGGCGCGGCAGCTCAAGGGCGTGGAGTCGCTGCCCGAGGCGCAGGTGCAGGCCCTGCTGCCTCTGTCGGCTGACCCTGAACCTGAGGAAGAGGACGGCTCGCCCGGTGTCTGAACCTGGCAGCCCGCCCATCCTGCCGGGCGCGGGCCTGAACAGCCGCACCATGCTCGCGCTGGTGCTGGGCCAGGTGGGTATCCACGCGGCGATGGCCGGCCTGCGACTGGCCGCGCCCTTGCAGGCCCTGCGGGAGGGCTACAGCGCCTGGTCCGTGGGGCTGCTGCTGGCTTTGTTCGCCGCTGCGCCCGTGATGCTGGCCATGCCCTCCGGGCGGCTGGCAGACCGTCATGGCTACCACCGCCCGGTGGGGATCGCCGTGCTGCTTTCCGCCCTGGGAGCGGTGTGCGCCCTGGGCGCCACCTTCGTGGAAGGTGCGCTGCACTTCGGCCTCTTGTGCCTGGCCGCCACCTTGTGCGGCAGCGGCACCAATATGGGCATGCTGGCCATCCAGCGCACCGCCGGCCTGGTCGCCCGAGACAGCACCGAGCGCGTGCGCATGTTCAGCTGGCTGGGCGTGGCCCCCTCGTTTGCCAACGTGGTCGGGCCTGTGGCTCTTGGCTTCATGATCGACTGGGCCGGCTTCGCCGCCGCCTACGCCCTCATGTTCCCGCTCATTGCGCTGACCTGGTGGAGCGCACGCCAGGTGCCGCGCATGCCCCGCGCGCAGGCATCGGCTTCGGCGGGCACCCTGGGCAGCGCATGGAGCCTGCTGGCCGCGCCCGGCATGAAGCGGCTGCTGTTGTCGAACTGGTTGCTGTCCGCCTGCTGGGACGTGCACGCCTTCGCGTTGCCCATCATCGGACACGACCGGGGGTTCAGCGCCTCCACCATCGGCCTGATCCTGGGCACTTTCACCCTGAGCGTCAGCGCCATCCGCCTGGCCATCCCGGCGTTGGCCCATCGCATGGAGGAGACGGCCATGATCCGCTGGGGCATGCTGGGCACCGGGGCGGTCTTCGCGCTGTACCCGCTGGCGACGAGCCCCTGGCAGATGGGCCTGTGCGCGGCGGTACTGGGCGTCACCCTGGGCAGCACCCAGCCGATGGTGATGTCAGCGCTGCACCACCTGACACCCGACAACCGCCATGGCGAGACGCTGGCCTTTCGCTCCATGGCCATCAACCTCTCCAGCACGCTGATGCCGCTGCTGTTCGGCGCTGCGGGCCTGGCCGTGGGCGCCGGTGCCTTGTTCTGGTTGGTGGGTGGGTCGGTCGCCGCGGGTTCCTGGGCCGTGGGCGGGCTCAAGCGGCACTTGCTGCCGTAGCCCCCGTAGCCCCCCCGCCGCCATCAGGCCGGGTGGTTTGCGGGGTTTCAGGCTTTCAGGCTTTCAGGCTTTCAGGTCAGGCCCTGGTGGCGCAGGAGCGCGTCGATCTGCGGTTCCCGCCCGCGGAAGGCCTTGAAGCTCTCCAGCGCCGGCCGGCTGCCACCCACTTCCAGGATGGTGTGCAGGTAGCGCTGACCGGTGGCGACGTCCAGCGGGTCGGTCTCCTCGAAGGCGCTCCAGGCATCGGCACTCAGCACCTCGGCCCACTTGTAGCTGTAGTAGCCCGCCGCATAACCCCCGCCGAAGATGTGGGAGAAGGCGTTCTGGAAGCGGTTGAAGGCCGGCGGGTGCAGCACCGCCACCTCGGCACGCACCTCGTCCATCACGCGCTGCACATCGGCTTGGCTGCCGGGCTCTGCGTGCAGCCGCATGTCGAACAGGCCGAACTCGATCTGCCGCAGCGTGGCCAGACCGCTCTGGAAGCTCTTGGCCGCCAGCAACTTGTCGAACAGCTCGCGTGGCAGCGTCTCGCCCGTGTCCACATGCGCGGTCAGGCGGCGCAGCACGCTCCACTCCCAGCAGAAGTTCTCCATGAACTGGCTGGGAAGCTCCACCGCGTCCCACTCCACGCCGGCGATGCCGGAGACGGCCAGGTCTTCCACCTGCGTGAGCATGTGGTGCAGGCCGTGGCCGAACTCATGGAAGAGGGTGATGACGTCGTCGTGCGTCAGCAGCGCGGGCCGTCCGCCCTGGGGGGAGGCGAAGTTGCAGATCAGCCGGGCCACGGGCGTCTGCACGGCGCCGGCGCCGTCGGGCCGCCGCCAGCGGGACTGGGCATCGCTCATCCACGCACCCGGGCTCTTGCCGGGGCGTGCGTGCAGATCCAGGTAGAAGTGCGCCACGGTGGTGGGCGCGGCGTCGCCAGCCTGGGCCGCCGCCCGCTCGATGCGGTAGAACTTCACGCTGTCGTGCCAGACGGGTGCCTGGTCTTCGACGATGCGCACGCCGAACAGCATCTCGATGATCTCGAACAGCCCCTGCAGCACCCGGGGCAGGGTGAAGTAGGCCCGCACCTCCTCCTCGCTGTAGGCGTAGCGCTTCTCGCGCAGGCGTTCGCTGGCGTAGGGCACGTCCCAGGCCTGCAGGTCGGGCAGGCCCAGTTCGGCCGCTGCAAAGGCCTTCAATTCCGCGAAGTCCTTCTGCGCCGAAGGTCGCGCGCGGTGGGCCAGCAGGCGCAGGAAGTCCAGCACCTCCTGAGGGGTGCCCGCCATCTTGGGCGCCAGGGAGACCTCCGCGTAGTTGGCGCGCCCCAGCAGCTGCGCTTCCTCCTGCTTGAGCGTCAGTTGCTCCTGGATGATGGCGCTGTTGTCCTGCCCGGCCGGGCCATGCTCGCTGGCACGGGTGACGTAGGCGCGGTACAGCGCCTGACGCACGCTGCCGTCGTGCACGTGCTGCATGGCGGGCAGGTAGCTGGGGGCGTGCAGGGTCAGGCGGCAGCCTTCCACGCCGGCAGCCTGGGCGGCTTCTCGCGCGGCGGCCAGGGCGTCGGCAGGCAGTCCGGCCAGTTGCGATGCGGGCACGTCCAGAGAGAACGCATCGGTGGCGTCCAGCACATGCTCAGAGAACTGCTGCGCCAGCTCGGCCCGGCGCGCCTTGATCTGGGCGAAGCGCTCCCGCTCGGCGCCCTCCAACATGGCGCCCGAGAGCTCGAAGTCCCGCAGGGCGTTGTCCAGCGCACGACGCCTTGCCGGCGTCAGCCCACGGTCTTGCTGCCGCAACGCCTGGTAGCGGGCCATGAGGCGCCGGTCTGATGAGATCCTGGTGTGAAAGGCCGTCACCGCACCCAGGCTCTGGCTGTAGGCGGCACGCATTTCCGGCGTGTCCGCCACCGCGTGCAGATGGCCCACCTGGCCCCAGGCGCGTTCCAGCCGTTCCGCGGCGACATCCAGCACGGCTGACATGGCCTCGTAATCCAGATCCACCGTGGGGCCCACGGCACATTCCAGCGCTGCCTCGGCCTGAGCCAGCAGGGTCTGCACGGCGGGTGCCACGTGCTCGGCGCTGATGCGGCCGAAGGCGGGTCGCGGGCCGAAGTCCAGCAGCGGGTTGGTGTCGATCATGGTCGGGTTCCTGGCGGGTTTGAGTTCGCGGGTGAGGTGGCGGGTCGAAGACGGGCTTCAGGCGTCCATCGGGCCGCGTTCGGCCGCCTCCACCGTGTTGGCCAGCAGCATGGTGATGGTCATCGGGCCCACGCCACCGGGCACGGGCGTGATCCAGCCCGCCACCTCGCGCACACCGTCAAGGTCCACATCGCCCTGCAGCTTGCCTTCCTCGTTGCGGTTGATGCCCACGTCGATGACCACCGCGCCGGGCTTGACCATCTCGCGCGTGACGGTGTGGCGCCGGCCTACGGCCGCGACCAGGATGTCGGCCTGGCGCGTGTGCAAGCCCAGGTCAGGCGTGGCGCTGTGGCACACCGTCACCGTGGCGCTGGCCTGCAGGAGCAGCAGCGCCATGGGCTTGCCCACCGTGTTGCTGCGGCCGATCACCACGGCGTGCTTGCCGCGGATCTCCACCCCCGTGCTCTCGATGAGCTTCATGCAGCCGTAAGGCGTGCACGGACGAAACCCGGGCAGCCCGCTCATCAACTCGCCGGCCGACAAGGTGGAGAACCCGTCCACGTCCTTGTGAACATCAATGGTCTGGATGACGCGGTGCGGGTCGATGTGGCGCGGCAACGGCATCTGCACCAGGATGCCGTGGATGCCGGGATCGGCGTTGAGCGCACGGATGCGCCCCAGCAGATCGGCCTCGGCCAGGCCGGCGTCGTACTTCTCGAACACTGAGTGCAGGCCGTGCGCTTCGCAGGCCTTGACCTTGTTGCGCACGTACACCGCGCTGGCGGGGTCGTCCCCCACCAGGATCACGGCCAGGCCGGGGCGCCGGCCCTGTGCTGCCAGCGCCTGCGCGCGCAGGCCCAGGTCTTCCCGGATCTGGCGGGACAGGGCCACGCCGTCGATGATCTTTGCTGTCACGCAGGCTCCGCAACGAAGAAGGCCGCTGGGGTCAGCGGCCTTCGAGGGGTGAGGGTTGTCAGGCCTTGGGCGCGGCGCCCAAGGCGATCTTCAGCAGGTCGGCCACGGTGTTGGCGTTGAGCTTTTCCATGATGTTGGCGCGGTGCGCCTCCACCGTCTTGATGCTGATGCCCAGGTCGTCGGCGATCTGCTTGTTCAGGCGTCCCGCCACGATCCGTTCCAGCACCTGGGCCTCGCGCGTGGTCAGCCGCCCCAGCAGCGCTTCACGGCTGACGGCCTCCTGGTGCTGGCTGAACGCGTCGCGTGCCTGGTCGAGCATGCGCTCCACCAGGCCCAGCAGTTCGTCTTCCTTGAAGGGCTTCTCGATGAAGTCCATCGCGCCCTTCTTCATCGTCGTCACCGCCATAGGCACGTCGCCATGACCGGTGATGAACACCACGGGAAGCGGGCTGCGACGCTCGATCAGCCGGTCCTGCAGCTCCAGGCCGCTCATGCCGTCCATGCGGATGTCGACGATCAGGCAAGCCACCTCGCGCGAGTCGAAGCGGGCAAGAAAGGATTCGGCCGAATCGAAGCACTTCACCCGGTAGTCCTTGCCCTCCAGCAGCCACTGAAGGGAGTCGCGCACCGCCTCGTCGTCATCGACAACGTACACGGTTCCTTTCTTGGGGATCAGGCTCATGGCGTGGTCTGGGCGGTGGTTTCCAGGGAGGTGTCGGATTCGGCCGGGGCAAAGCCTGAATCGAGGCGAACGGGGAGTTCCACGGGCAGCGTGAAGGCGAACCGGCAGCCCACGACAGCACCTGCATTGTAGAGGTTCTGGGCCTTCATCCTGCCTCGGTGAGACTCCACGATGGACCGGCAAAGCGACAGCCCGATGCCCAGGCCCTCGGCCTTGGTGGAGAAGAAGGCCTCGTACAGACGCGACAGCACTTCCTCAGCGATGCCGGGGCCGGCGTCGGTGACGCTGAACTCGATGGTGCCGCCTTCTTCGCGCGTGTACCGGGGCACCACGCGCAGCTCGATGTGCCGGCGCGAGGCAGGCAGCTGTGCCGCGTCGATAGCCTCGGCGGCGTTCTTCATCAGGTTCATCAGCACCTGTTCGATGAGGATGGGATCGACCTGCAGGATGGGCAGGCGCTGAGCCACGTAGGTGCGGATGGCGACCTGCCGGCGGCGCAGCTCGATGCCTGCAAGCTCCACCGCGTTCTCCACGATGGTGCGTGCCTCGGAGGGCTGGCGCTGCGGCTCGCTGCGCTTCACGAAGGAGCGGATGCGGTGAATGATCTGGCCCGCCCGTGCCGCCTGGTTGGCCGTCTTCTTCAGCGCGGCGACAAGATCGTCCTTCTCGATGGTCTCGGCCGTGACGCGCGAGACCATCCCGTTGCAGTAGTTGGTGATGGCGGTCAGGGGCTGGTTCAGTTCGTGCGCCACTGACGAGGCCATCTCGCCCATGGTCATGAGCCGGCTGGTGACGGCGGCCTTTTCCGCCTGCTGCCTGGCCTGCTCTTCGGCGCGCAGGCGGGCCGTGATGTCCGTGGCAATGACCATCTGCGCCAGGCGTCCGTCCGTCCACTGCAGGTAGCGGGAGCGCACGTCGAACCACTTGTTCAGCGATTCCACGTAGACCTCGCGCAAGTCACCCGAAGACTCCGTCAATTCCTGCACCGGCAGGCCGGACAGGGGGTCGAGGTCGTCCTCTGGGTCGTGCTCGAACGGTGTTGTCGCGTGGCCGGCCGTGAGCAGGCCGTGACCGCGTGCCTCCGCGCCGAACCACAGGCGGTACGAACGGTTGGCGAACAGCAGGTTGGCCTGCTGCATCGACAGTACGGACACGGAGGCGTCCAGGCCCTCCAGCACCGTGGTGAAGCGCTCGTGCGAGGCCGAGAGCTGGTCGCGGATGCGCTTGGCCTCGGTGATGTTGGTCATCGAGGTCATCCAACCCGTCTGCTGTCCTTTCGGGTCGATCAGTGGCGACACGTACATGCGCGCGTCGAACAGCTGCCCGTCCTTGCGCATCAGCCGCACCTCGATGCCGCCTGCAGGGCTGCGCCCCTGCATCTCCTGCTGCAGCAGGCGGTTGTTCTCCTCGATGCGGTCTGGCGGCCAGTAGGGGTAGGGCGGCTTGCACCCCAGCAGTTCGCCTTCGGAGAACCCGCTCATCTGGCAGAAGGCGGCGTTGACGTAGGTGATCCGGCCTTCCAGGTCCAGCGCCCGCATGCCGGTCAGCATGGAGTTCTCCATGGCCCGCCGGAATTGCGTTTCCTGCACCAGGGCGGACTGGATCTGCGCGCGCCGCCGCATGTGGCGCCAAGTGCCCAGCAGCATCCACAGCGTGAGCACGGACAGCGCCACCACCATCCAGAACAGCGTGTTGCTGATCAGGCCGATGGAGGTGCGCCATCCTTCGCCGCGCAGGACGACGCCGTTCAGCGCCGGGGTCAGGGGCAGGTCATGCACCAGGGCACCGCGTTCGCGGGCCCGGCCGGGCATGGGCGTGCTGGTGCTGGCCAGGCTGGCGCCGTCAGCCCCCAGTGCGGTGATGCGGTGGCGCAGCGCGACGTCGGCGGGTACCAGGCGCCACACCAGCGTGGGTACCGAGTACTCGGCCACCAGGGTGCCGGCAAAGGTGCCGCGGTCGATCAGCGGAACATGCAACTGGAAGACAGCCTGGCCGGCCAGGTCCGTGAAGGGTTCGGAGTAGGCCGGCTGGCGGCGGTCACGCGCGGCCGTGAAGGCGGCCTCGCTGGCTTGGCGGGTTCCCTCGATGGGCAGCTTGAGGTCGGGCCAGGGCTCGGCCATGCCCAGTTCGGTAGGCAGCGACGGCCCGCGCGAGGTGGCGCGCACCCCGCGGCGTGCGCTCAGCCAGGTGACATGCGTGATCTCGGGGCGGTCGGTCGTCAGGGTACGGGCCTGCTGGCTGAACTCGGCATTGCTGATCTCCCGGGATATCAATTCGCGCGCCAGGCGCACGAGCTGCTCCTGGTTCTCTATCAGTCGCAGGCCCACGCGCTGCTGGGTGATCTCGGTGTCGCGGACCACCGATTCCAGTTCCCGGCTGATCTCTTCCTGCCGCAAGTACCAGAAGGCACTGGTGATGGCCGCCAGGAACAACAGCACCGACACCAGGGGCCCGATGGTGGCCAGACGGTCTTGCCGCGAAGGCGGCAGCCTGCGCCACCAGCGCGTGGCGAGGCGGGAGAGCCGGGCGGGCCACACGGGTCCGGGCGTTTGCACCGAGGCGCGGGATTGCATCGACGGATTATCCTGGCCCATCATGGCTTGGACAGTGCCAAAGATGCACTTCTATGGTTTCATTATGTGGAAAACGTAGTCACTATTTGAAAAGTAAATGTTCCGTGCGACACTTGCGGTCACAACAGTTTTCAAGCCAAGGAGACGGTCTCATGTCCTCTGCATCGCCATCGGCCGACGGCCAGACGCCCTACGACATCGACGCCCAGGAAACACGCGAGTGGCTGGATGCACTGACCGCCGTCATCGAGGCCGAAGGGCCGGACCGCGCGCATTTCCTGCTGGAGCAGTTGCTGGAGGAAGCGCGGCAGCACAGCGTGGACATGCCGTTCTCGGCCAACACCGGCTACGTCAACACCATCGAGCCCGAGCAGGAAGAGCACAGCCCCGGGAATCTGGAGCTTGAAGGACGCCTGCGCGCCTACATGCGGTGGAACGCGATGGCGCTGGTGGTGAAGGCCAACCGGCTGGATCCCGCCGATGGCGGCGATCTGGGCGGGCACATCAGTTCCTTCGCTTCGCTGGCGCACCTCTTCGCCGCCGGCTTCAACCACTTCTGGCATGCCGACGGCCATGGGCATGGTGGCGATCTGCTCTACATCCAGGGCCACAGCGCCCCGGGCATCTATGCCCGCGCTTTCCTGGAAGGACGGATCACCGAGGAGCAGATGCTGAACTTCCGTCAGGAGGTGGGTGGCAAGGGGCTGTCGAGCTACCCGCACCCCAAGCTGATGCCGGAGTTCTGGCAGTTCCCCACGGTCTCCATGGGCCTGGGGCCCTTGATGTCCATCTACCAGGCGCGTTTCCTGAAGTACCTGCATGCGCGCGGCATCGCCGACACGTCCAAACGCAAGGTCTGGGTGTTCTGCGGTGACGGCGAGATGGACGAACCCGAGTCCTTGGGTGCCATCGGGCTGGCGGCGCGCGAAAAGCTGGACAACCTCATCTTCGTCATCAACTGCAATCTGCAGCGCCTGGACGGCCCGGTGCGCGGCAACGGCAAGATCGTGCAGGAACTCGAAGGAGAGTTCCGGGGCGCGGGTTGGAACGTCATCAAGCTGCTGTGGGGCAGCAACTGGGACCCGCTGCTGGCGCGCGATAAGGACGGCGCGCTGCGCAAGGTGATGCTGGACACGCTGGACGGGGACTACCAGGCCTTCAAGGCCAATGACGGCGCCTTCGTGCGCAAGCACTTCTTCGGCCGCGATCCGCGCACGCTGGAGATGGTGTCCAAGATGAGCGACGAGGACATCTTCGCGTTGCGTCGCGGCGGCCATGATGCGGCCAAGGTCTACGCCGCCTTCCATCGCGCGAACCAGCACACGGGCGGTCCGTCTGTCCTGCTGGTGAAGACGGTCAAGGGCTGGGGCATGGGCAAGGCCGGTGAGGGCAAGAACACGGCGCACCAGGCCAAGAAGCTGGGGGATGACGACATCCGACACTTCCGCGACCGCTTCAACATCCCCATTCCTGACAGTGAGCTGGCCAAGATCCCGTTCTACAAGCCGGCTGACGACACGCCGGAGATGAAGTACCTGCATGAGCGGCGCAAGGCCCTGGGCGGCTATCTGCCCCACCGACGCACCAAGGCCGACGAGCATTTCACCGTGCCCGCCCTGGAAACCTTCAAGTCGGTGCTGGACCCCACGGCGGCAGGTCGCGAGATCAGCACCACGCAGGCCTACGTGCGCTGTCTCACGCAGTTGCTGCGCGACCAGGCCCTGGGCCCGCGCGTGGTGCCCATCTTGGTGGACGAGGCGCGTACCTTCGGCATGGAAGGCCTGTTCCGCCAGATCGGCATCTACAACCCCGAGGGGCAGAAGTACACCCCGGTCGACAAGGACCAGGTCATGTACTACCGGGAGGACAAGGCCGGGCAGATCCTGCAGGAGGGCATCAACGAGGCCGGCGGCATGAGCAGCTGGATCGCCGCGGCGACGTCTTATTCGACGAACAACCGCATCATGGTGCCGTTCTACATCTACTACTCGATGTTCGGCTTCCAGCGCATCGGTGATCTGGCCTGGGCCGCCGGGGACATGCAGGCGCGCGGCTTCCTGCTGGGCGGCACCTCCGGGCGCACCACGCTCAATGGCGAGGGCCTGCAGCACGAAGACGGCCACAGCCACATCCTGGCCGGCACCATCCCCAACTGCATCAGCTACGACCCCACCTTCGCCCACGAGGTGGGCGTGATCCTCCACCACGGCCTGAAGCGGATGGTGGAGCGGCAGGAGAACGTCTTCTACTACCTGACGCTGCTCAACGAGAACTATCCCATGCCGGGCCTCACCGCCGGCACCGAAGAGCAGATCATCAAGGGCATGTACCTGCTGGAAGCGGGCGAGGGAGCGAAGTCCGCCCCCCGTGTGAACCTGCTGGGCAGCGGCACCATCCTGCGCGAGAGCATGGAGGCCCGCAAGCTGCTGGCCGTGGACTGGGGTGTGGCGGCCAGCGTGTTCAGCTGCCCCAGCTTCAACGAGCTGGCCCGCGACGGCCAGGACTGCGATCGCTGGAACCTGCTGCACCCCACCGAGACGCCCCGCGTGTCCTTCGTGGAGCAGCAGCTCGCGGGCCATGCCGGCCCGGTGGTTGCTTCGACGGACTACATGAAGAACTACGCCGAGCAGATCCGCGCCTTCATCCCCAAGGGTCGCAGCTACAAGGTGCTGGGCACCGACGGCTTCGGGCGCAGCGACTTCCGCAGCAAGCTGCGTGAGCACTTCGAGGTCAACCGCCACTACATCGTCGTGGCCGCCCTGAAGTCGCTGGCTGACGAGGGTGCGCTGCCCGCCGCGAAGGTGGCCGAGGCGATCCGCAAGTACGGCATCGACGCTGACAAGCTCAACCCCTTGTACGCCTGAACCGGCACCGACCCTGCACACACTTCAAGGAGAACAGGACATGGCCCTGGTCGAAGTCAAGGTTCCCGACATCGGGGACTTCAAGGACGTGGCAGTGATCGAGCTGCTGGTCAAGCCCGGCGACACGGTGAAGGTCGATCAATCGCTGATGACGGTGGAGAGCGACAAGGCGTCGATGGAGATTCCTTCATCGCATGCTGGCGTGGTCAAGGAGCTCAAGGTCGCTGTCGGCGATGTCGTGAACGAAGGTTCGCTGGTGCTGATGCTCGAGGCGGCTGACAGCGCCGCGGCCCCGGCCTCATCTCCGGCCCCATCTCCGGCTCCATCTTCGGCATCTTCCCCGGCTTCCGTCACCGCGGCTCCCGCGCCAGTGGCCGCGGCGGCCCTTGCGCCATTGCCCGAGCCCGTGGCAGCAGCCCCCGCATCCGTTCCCGCGCCTGCTGAAGCCCCTGCAGCCGCCGCGGCCGTCAGCGTGCAGCCCCACCAGCCCCACCAGCCCGCCGCCGCGCCGGCGCTGGGACTTCCCCACGCCTCACCCTCCGTGCGCCGCTTTGCGCGCGAGCTCGGCGTGCCCTTGCAGGAAGTCCAGGGTACGGGGCCCAAAGGCCGCATCACCCAGGACGATGTGCAGGCCTTCACCAAGGCGGTGATGGCTGGTGCTGCGCAGACGCAGGCCATCTCGGCTTCCGTGGCTGCGGCCGTGGCCAAGGCGGCCCCTGCTGCAGGGGCCGGCGGGGCCGGTGCAGAGCTGGGTCTGATCCCCTGGCCCAAGGTGGACTTCGCCAAGTTCGGCCCCATCGACCGCAAGGAGCTGGGCCGTATCAAGAAGATCAGCGGCGCCAACCTGTTGCGCAACGCAGTGATGATCCCGGCCGTCACCAACCACGACGATGCTGACATCACCGAACTTGAGGCGTTCCGTGTGTCGACCAACAAGGAAAACGAGAAGAGCGGCGTCAAGGTCACGATGCTGGCCTTCCTGATCAAGGCCTGCGTGGCGGCGCTCAAGAAGTTCCCGGAGTTCAACAGCAGCCTTGATGGCGACGCGCTGGTCTACAAGCAATACTGGCACATCGGCTTTGCGGCCGACACGCCCAACGGCTTGGTGGTGCCAGTCATCAAGGATGCGGACAAGAAAGGCGTGCTGCAGATCAGCCAGGAAATGGCCGAGCTGGCCAAGAAGGCGAGGGACGGCAAGCTGGGCCCGGCCGACATGAGTGGGGCTACCTTCACCATCTCCAGCCTGGGCGGCATCGGCGGGCGCTACTTCACGCCCATCATCAATGCGCCAGAAGTGGCCATTCTGGGGGTGTGCAAGAGCGAGATGGCGCCCAAGTGGGACGGCAAGGCCTTTGTGCCGCGCCTGATGCTGCCCCTGTCACTGACCTGGGACCACCGTGTGATCGATGGCGCCGCGGCCGCCCGCTTCAACGCCTATCTGGGCCAGATCCTGGCGGACTTCCGCCGGGTGCTGCTGTAAGGGGAGCTGGCCATGTCCATCATCGATATCAAGGTGCCCGACATCGGCGACTTCAAGGAAGTGGCCATCATCGAGGTGCTGGTCAAGCCGGGCGATGCCATCAAGGCCGAGCAGTCGCTGATCACGGTCGAGTCCGACAAGGCCTCGATGGAGATCCCTTCTTCTCACGCCGGTGTGGTGAAGGAGCTCAAGATCAAGCTGGGGGACATGGTCAGCGAAGGCTCGGTGCTGCTGTCGCTGGAGGTGGCGGGTGAGGCGGCTGCACCGCCAGCCCCGGCCCCTGCCGCCTCCACCGTTCGGGCTGAGCTCGTCGAAGCCCCTTTGCCCGGCCCTTCGGCAGGCTCAGGGCGAACCGAACCGGGTGCTGCCCATCTGACCCAAACCGAGGTCTCGGCCGCGCAGTTGGCAGTCACCGCCTACTCAGGCACCGCCGATCTCGAGTGCGATCTGCTGGTGCTGGGTGCCGGCCCGGGGGGCTACTCCGCCGCCTTCCGCGCCGCAGATCTGGGCCTGAAAGTCGTCATCGTCGAGCGCTACGCCACGCTGGGTGGCGTGTGCCTGAACGTGGGCTGCATCCCTTCCAAGGCGCTGCTGCACGTGGCCGCGGTGATGGACGAGGTGAGCCACATGGCGGACCTGGGCGTGGCGTTCGGCGCGCCGCACCTCAACATCGACAAGCTGCGTGGCCACAAGGAAAAGGTCATCGGCAAGCTCACGGGCGGCCTGGCGGCCATGGCCAAGATGCGCAAGGTGACCACCGCGCGCGGGTACGGCGCCTTTGTCGGGCCGAACCACGTCGAAGTGGAGGAAACCGCCGGTACCGGCCAGGCCAAGACGGGCCGCAAGCAGGTTGTCGCCTTCAAGCGCTGCGTCATCGCCGCCGGCTCGCAGGCCGTGCGCCTGCCCTTCATGCCCGACGATCCGCGGGTGGTCGACTCCACTGGCGCACTGGGCCTGACATCGGTGCCCCAGCGCATGTTGATCGTGGGCGGCGGCATCATCGGTCTGGAGATGGGCACGGTCTACAGCACGCTGGGCGCTCGCCTGGATGTGGTGGAGATGATGGACGGCCTAATGCAGGGCGCCGACCGGGACCTCGTCAAGGTCTGGGAGAAGATGAACAAGCACCGCTTCGACAAGATCATGTTGAAGACCAAGACGGTGGGGGCCGAGGCCACGCCTGAGGGCATCAAGGTGAGCTTCGAAGGCCTGGACGGCACCAAGAGCGAAGGCGTCTACGACCTGGTGCTGCAGGCCGTGGGCCGCTCCCCCAACGGCAAGAAGGTCGCCGCCGACAAGGCCGGGGTGGCCGTGACCGACCGCGGCTTCATCAATGTCGACATCCAGATGCGCACCAACGTGCCACACATCTTCGCCATCGGTGACATCGTGGGCCAGCCCATGCTGGCGCACAAGGCGGTGCATGAGGGCCATGTGGCGGCCGAAGTCATCGCCGGGGAGTTGCAGGGCAACAAGGAACTGGCCAGCGCCGCATTCAACGCCCGCGTGATTCCCAGCGTGGCCTACACCGACCCCGAGGTGGCCTGGGTGGGCCTGACCGAGGACCAGGCCAAGGCCCAGGGCATCAAGGTGAAGAAGGGCCTGTTCCCCTGGACGGCCTCAGGCCGCGCCATTGCCAACGGCCGCGACGAGGGCTTCACCAAGCTGCTGTTCGATGACAGCCCGGAAGCGCATGGCCACGGCAAGATTCTGGGCGGCGGCATCGTCGGCACCCACGCGGGCGACATGATCGGCGAGATCGCCCTGGCCATCGAGATGGGAGCCGACGCGGTGGACATCGGCAAGACCATACACCCGCACCCCACTCTGGGCGAGAGCATTGGCATGGCAGCCGAAGTGGCGCACGGGTCCTGCACCGACCTGCCGCCGGCCAAGCGCTGAGAGTCGTCAGGTTCATCAAGCACAACGGGCCCCGAGGGGCCCGTTGTCTTGTGAGCGTCACCTGACTCGAAGGTCAGGGCAGGGTCAGAGCCCTGATCAGGCCTTCTTCACCCAGGCCGAGCACCAGCCTTCACCGGCCACCTTCTTGCCGGCGAAGAGCGGGCAGCCGCCCCAGGGGTCCGTGGCCTTGGCCTGGTACAGCTGGCAGTTGGTGCACTTTTGCGCGGGGTTGGCCGTCTTCTCGACGTACTTCAGACCCGTGGCCTGGGGGCTCTTGGGGTCCAGCGCGTCGGCCGGGCGAGCTTGGGCCAGCACTTCGCGGCCGGCCAGGAGGGCGGCGCCGGCGACGGGGACGATCTGAATGAACTTGCGGCGGGTTTGCATTGCGTTTTCCTTGGGAGTCAAGCGTTGAAAGGTGGCGATCTGTCCGTTCAATGGCACGCAGCCATCTTGCGGACGGACCTCCATGGCCTAGCCGGCGCGCAGAGTAGACAGGAGCCGACGATCTTGCAAGCGGGGCCCACAAACCCGAGTGACGGCCTGTGAATGGGAATCGATGGCAATTGGCCTGCCGCACGTCTGCACTGCGTGTTTCCTCAACGTTCCACGGCGGTGCAGCGTTGACCATGCCGTGTGTCCGCCCTGTCTTCACAGGCCTTTGATCGGGCTCTGCGCCAATGGCTCACCCGAGGTCCCCTGCTGCCGGCGTGTGCGTCTCTCAGGTGTCCTCTCGCGGCATCTGCAGGCGCCGTGATCACCTGCGCCTGGCAGCCCGCTGGTGGGCACCAGGAAGGTTCCCAGGCGCAGGAAGTGGCAGCGTGGCTGGTGTCGAGTGCTCTGCAGCAGTGGGTCCGGCAGGTGCCCGGCAGCTTCTGGGGGCAGACGCCAGCGGGTACGGGTCTGCTGCTGGTGCCCATCCATGCGCAGGCGCAGGAGACGGCTCAAGCATTGCGCAACTTCCTGGACGCCGCGGTCCAGGCCTTTGGGTGGGGTGCCGGGCAGGGGGGCTGGGTCTTTCGCGTCATCGGACCGCTGGCGCCGGGGCCGGCGCGTCAGGTGGGGCGCGAGTTGGCGCAACTCGGCTGGCCGATCAGCTGACGTCGACGCAGTGAATGCCGAAGGCGCCCGCTCGCCGGTCTGCAAAGTAGCGTTCCAGTGTCAGCCGTACGGTGCGGAAGGCCAGATCATCCCAAGGGATCTCGTCTTCGCGGAACAGGCGCGCCTCGATGGTTTCCGGGCCGGGTGCAAACCGTGTGTCCTGCAGTTGCGCGCGGTAGAAGAAGTGCACCTGGCCGACGCGCACCACGTTCAGCACCGTGAACAGGCCTTCCACGACGATCCTGGCGCCAGCCTCCTCGTCGGTTTCGCGCACGGCGCCGGCCTCGGTGCTCTCACCCAGCTCCATGAAGCCTGCTGGCAGCGTCCAGAAGCCGTGGCGCGGTTCGATGTTGCGGCGGCACAGCAGGACGCTGTCCTCCCACACCGGGACCGTGCCCACCACGTTCAACGGGTTCTCGTAGTCGATGTGCTGGCAACTGCCGCACATGGCTCGTTCGCGGTTGTCCTCAGCCGGCACCCGGTACGTCACGGCGCTGCCGCAGGCGCGACAGTGACGGATGCGGGGACGGTGCAGCATGAGATGAGTGTAGCGAGGGGGCGTGCGGCGGCGTGCGTGGCATCATCAGCGCCCGTTGCCCGGCGCAGGATCACACAGCCTATGGAACTCTTCAACTACTTCCGCTCTTCAGCGTCCTATCGGGTGCGCATCGCCCTGGCGCTCAAGGGGCTGGACTATGACTACCGCAGTGTGCATCTGCAGAAGAACGAGCAACTGGGGGAGGTCTACGCCTCAGTGTCGGCGGCGCGCCTGGTGCCGATGTTGCGCGATGGCGAGCATCTGGTCACCCAGTCGCTGGCCATCATCGAGTACCTGGACGAGACCCATCCGGAACCTCCGCTGCTGCCTGGTGATGCCGCGGCCCGTGCCCGTGTGCGTTCGCTGGCCATGGACATCGCCTGCGAGATCCACCCGCTGAACAACCTGCGCGTGCTGCGCTACCTGGTGGGTTCGCTGAAGGTGACGGAGGACGACAAGGACCGCTGGTACCGCCACTGGGTGGAGACGGGCCTGGAAGTGGTGGAGCGTCGCCTGGCCGAGCACCCCTCCACCTACTGCCATGGCGAGGCGCCGACTCTCGCTGACTGTGTGCTGGTGCCCCAGATCTTCAACGCCCGTCGCTTCAACGCGCGGCTGGATCACGTGCCGAACGTGATGCGGGTGTTCGACGCCTGCATGCGCTTGGACGCCTTCGAGAAGACGCGGCCCGAAGCCTGCCCGGATGCCAGCTGACCCAAGCCCTGCGGGCTTGAAGTCTGCAGCCGGGTCCGGTTCGGGCGCGGGCGCGACCTCGGCCCTGCCTCTGCCCGTGATCTGGGATGCCCCCGGCAACGTGGGCGCGCTGATGTCCACCCGCCAGGGGGGCTGCAGCCAGGGGGCCTTCGACAGCCTCAACCTGGGGGCCCATGTGGGCGATGACCCCGACGCCGTGGCGGCGAACCGGCACCGCTGGGTTGGGCTGATGCTGCCGGCGCGGCCCCTGTGGCTTCGGCAGGTGCACGGCACGGTGGTCGTGGAGGCTTCGACGGCGCTTCGCGAGCGGGGTGGCCCACAGGCCGATGGCTGCTGGACCAGCCAGCCGGGAGTGGCCTGCGTGGTGCAGGTGGCCGACTGCCTGCCGGTGCTGATTGCGGCAGCGAACGGCC
Source organism: Burkholderiales bacterium (assembly GCA_947464185.1). Classification (GTDB taxonomy): domain Bacteria; phylum Pseudomonadota; class Gammaproteobacteria; order Burkholderiales; family Burkholderiaceae_C; genus Rubrivivax. The sequence goes on along the minus strand of CANHVY010000018.1, from coordinate 19,524 downwards.
GTGCGGTGGGGGCTGCTCACGCGGGGTGGCGCGGCCTCGCCGCTGGCGTGCTGGAGCGCACGGCCGAGGCCGTGGCACGGGCGGCCGGCTGTGAGCCGTCGGCCCTGGCCTGCTGGCTCGGGCCCTGCATCGGGCCCCGGCAGTTCGAGGTGGGCGCCGACGTGTTGCAGGCCTTTGGCGCAGACAGGCGCTTCTTCACACCCCGCCCGCGCCCGGACGGGCAGTCCCGCTGGCTGGCCGATCTGCCGGGGCTGGCGAGGCAACGCTTGCTGGCGCTCGGTCTGCACCAGGTGGCCGGTGGCCACTGGTGCACGGTGGAGAGCCCTTCAGACTTCTTTTCTTTCCGGCGTGACGGCGTCACCGGCCGCATGGCCGCCGCTGTCTGGCTTCGGGGCTGAGGCGGCAGGCCCCGCCGGGCTCTGCAAGGCGTTCTGTTCAGGCCCGGCGGGTAACTCGGCCTTGGCCTCGGCCGCCCGAAGGGCCCGTCGCCGCATCGGGGTGCCCAGCAGGTACATCACGATCCCCAGCGGCAGCAGGCCGTACAGCAGCAGCGTGAACACCGCACCCAGCACCGTGCCCTGCGGCGACAGGGCCTCGGCCAGCGCCATCATCACCACGACGTACATCCAGGCGATGGCGATCAGGTACATGATGACTTCGGCCCTTTGCCGGTAGGGTGTTGCGTCATGGCGTGGTAAGTTCCATTGCCTATAGTCGTGGCCGTTCTAGGCCATTGTGGGCGCATAAGGCGGACGCGGGGCCTGGAGGGTGAATAACAAAGGCGCTGTGCCATCCTCCGGCAGGCGTCAACAGGCAGGAGACCCGCGTGAAGGCCAAGTCCCCCCCCAGCATGCCGGACCCGGTGCAGGGCGCGCAGATGTTCGGCAACGCCCTGAGCGAGATCTGGAAGACCATGCAGGGCGTGACCTTGGCGCCTGAAGCGCTGGGGGGCCTTCAAGCCGAGTACCTCAAGAGCGCCACGGCCTTGTGGAACGATTCCCTGGCCGCTTTTCAGCCGGCCGCCGCCGGCCAGTCTGCCCCGGGTCCCAAGCTCAAGGACCGCCGGTTTGCCGCGAGTGAATGGGCTTCCAACCCTGCGGCCGCTTACATGGCGCAGATGTACCTGTTGAACTCCCGCACGCTGATGCAGATGGCCGAGAGCGTGCAGGGCGACCCCAAGACCAAGGCGCGCATCCGTTTCGCCGTGCAGCAGTGGGTGGATGCCGCCAGCCCCAGCAACTACCTCGCCACCAACCCCGAGGCGCTGCAGCGCGCGCTGCAGACCCAGGGCGAGAGCCTGTCCAAAAGCATGCAGCAGTTGATGGACGACATGCGCAAGGGCCATGTTTCCCAGACGGACGAGAGCGTGTTCGAGGTGGGCCGCAACGTGGCCAGCAGCGAGGGCGCGGTGGTCTTCGAGAACGAGCTGTTCCAGCTCATCGAATACAAGCCCCTGACGGCCAAAGTACACGAGCGGCCCATGTTGTTCGTGCCACCGTGCATCAACAAGTACTACATCCTGGACCTGCAGCCCGAGAACTCGGTGATCCGGTATACGGTGGAGCAAGGTCACCGCGTGTTCGTGGTCAGTTGGCGCAACCCGGACGAATCGCTCAAGGACAAGACCTGGGACGACTACATCGAGAACGCCCCCATCAGGGCCATTGACGTGGTGCGCCAGATCACCAAGGCCGAGACCATCAACACCCTGGGCTTCTGCGTGGGCGGCACCATCCTCAGCACGGCGCTGGCCGTGCTGGCTGCGCGCGGCGAGCACCCGGCGCACTCGGTGACCCTGCTGACCACGCTGCTGGATTTCAGCGATACCGGCATCCTGGACATCTTCGTCGATGAGGCCCTGGTGAAGGTGCGCGAGATGACCATCGGCGCCGACGCGCCGTCCGGCCCCGGCCTGCTCAAGGGCCAGGAACTGGCCACCACCTTCAGCTTCCTGCGCCCGAACGACCTGGTCTGGAACTACGTGGTGGGCAACTACCTCAAGGGTGAGGCGCCGCCGCCTTTCGACCTGCTGTACTGGAACGGGGACTCCACCAACCTGCCGGGCCCCATGTACTGCTGGTACCTGCGCCACATGTACCTGCAGAACGAACTCCGCAAGCCTGGCGCCCTGACAGTGTGCGGCCAGAAGGTGGACCTGGGCAGGATCAAGGCGCCGTTCTACATCTACGGCTCGCGCGAAGACCACATCGTGCCCTGGATGGCGGCCTACCGTTCGGTGCCGCTGATCAAGGGCAAGCGCCGCTTCGTACTGGGGGCGTCGGGCCACATTGCCGGCGTCATCAACCCGCCCGCCCAGCGCAAGCGCAGCTACTGGACGAACGACACCCTGCCTGATGACGCGCAAGCCTGGTTCGATGGTGCCACCGAGCATGCGGGCAGCTGGTGGCCCGATTGGGCCAACTGGCTGAAGTCTCACGCAGGTGGCCAGGTGGCCGCCCCCCGCACTTATGGCAGTCGCGCGTTCAAGGCCATCGAGCCGGCGCCTGGCCGCTACGTCAAGGCCAAGGCCTGACGGCCTTTGTGCATGGCCCTGCGGCCCCTCAATTTTTCACACCAACAACCAAGGAGATCAGCATGACGAAGAAAGTGGCATACGTGACCGGTGGCATGGGTGGCATCGGCACCGCCATCTGCCAGCGCCTGGCCAAGGAAGGCTTCAAGGTCATCGCCGGCTGCGGCCCCAGCCGGGACTTCAACAAGTGGCTGGACGAGCAGAAGGCGCTGGGCTATGAGTTCCATGCCTCCGTGGGCAACGTGGCTGACTGGGATTCCACCGTCGCGGCCTTCACCAAGTCGCAGCAGGAGTACGGCACCATCGACGTGCTGGTGAACAATGCCGGCATCACGCGCGACCGCATGTTCCTGAAGATGTCGCCCGAGGACTGGAAGGCCGTCATCGACACCAACCTGAACTCCATGTTCAACGTCACCAAGCAGGTGGTGCCGGGCATGGTGGAAAAGGGCTGGGGCCGCATCATCCAGATCTCCTCGGTGAACGGCGAGAAGGGTCAGGCCGGCCAGACCAACTACTCGGCCGCCAAGGCCGGCATGCATGGCTTCACCATGGCCCTGGCTCAGGAAGTGGCGAGCAAGGGCGTGACGGTCAACACCGTGAGCCCGGGCTACATCGGCACCGACATGGTCCGCGCCATCAAGCCTGAGGTGCTGGAGAAGATCGTGGCCACCATCCCCGTCAAGCGCCTGGGTACCCCCGACGAAATCGGCTCCATCGTGGCATGGCTGGCGGGCGATGACTCCGGGTTCACCACGGGCGCCGATTTCAGCTGCAATGGTGGTCTGCACATGGGTTGAGCTGCGGGCGATGCCCGCAGTTCAACCCTGCGGGTGTCATGGGGCTCCCCCTGGCCCCCTCCGAGAGGGGGTTCCAGTCACACAGACAAAACGCCGGCGACGCCGGCGTTTTTTATGGCGGGCCGGAGGTGAACTCAGCTGCCTGCGATAAAGAACTTGATCACGCCTTTGGCGACGAAGCCCAGCAGGCCGAAGCCCAGGGCGAGGAACAGCACGAACGTGCCGAACCGGCCGGCCTTGGATTCGCGCGCGAGCTGGAAGATGATGAACACCATGTACAGCATGAAGGCACCGACCCCGAAGGTCAGGCCGAACTGCGCGATCTCTTCTTCGCTGAAGCCGAACATGGTCTGAAGGCCTGGGGCGTTCAGCGGGCGCCGTCCCGGGCAGTGCGCCCGAGACTCAAACCCATGGCCGGGTCTCCAGGCCCACCGGATGCACCAGGTCGCGGTAGGCGTGCCAGCTGGCGTGGGCCAGCCAGGGCACGATGGGGATCAGCCCCAGAAGGCCCGCAGCCATGCCCAGCAGGGTGAGCGCCATCAGCAGCGCGGCCCACAGCGCCAGCGGGCCGGGGTTGTCCATCACCACCCGCCAGCTCGTGAACACGGCGGTGAGGATGCCCACCTGCCGATCCAGCAACATGGGCAGCGCGATGACGCTGGAGGCGAACACGGGCGCCGCCAGTACGCCCCCCAATGCGAGCCAGGCCTCGAACAGGACGGAGTCCTGGGCCAGGACCACGTGCTGCAGGAAGTCCTGCGGGTTGCGGATGGGCACGGGTGAGAACGTGGTGATGAGTGAGGCCGAGGTGATCACCCAGCCTGTGCCGGCCAAGCCCAGCAGCAGGCCGAACACCACCAGGCGACCGTCAGTGGGTTTCCATGCGGCCACCGCGTCGGCCAGGCGCGGGGTGTGCTTTCGGTCCAACGCGCGGCTGATCTGGTACAGCCCGGTGGCCAGCACGGGCGCCACGATCAGGAAGCCGGAGAAGGCGCCTGCCAACAGCCAGAAGCGGTCGTATGCCAGGGCCATGATCAGGGCACCAAACGAGGCGGCTGCCAGCCCATGCAGCAAGCCGGGCCAGGGGCAGCGCCGCAGGTCCTGCGCGCCGCGCGCCAGCCAGCTCAGCGGTTGGCCCAAAGGCACCCGCCGGGTGCCGAACAGGCGGGACTCGGCGACGGCCGGCAGGCGCTCCATGCACTGGAGTTTAGAGGGACGGTGCAGCCAGCGGCTTGATCTGGAACAGGTCCATTGCCTGCACGGCAGCGCTGGCCAGGTCTGCGGCCTCACCGCTGCGGACCATCAGGCTTGGCGCGGCATCGAACCGGGCGAAGTTGCGGCCCATGGACTTCAGGTAGATCGGGTCGTAGTGCTCGGACAGAAGGCTGGTCACGGTGTTCTCCAGACGTCCCTGCTGCAGGGCTTGCTGCCACTGGCCGACCAGTTCATGGCCGCGCACCTCCCGCAGGTTGTCCAGCCGCGCGCTGAGCAGGGCAGGGTCTCGAACGAAGTGCGCGTAATCCTGCATCAGCAGCTGCACGCGTGCGGCCATGGGCATGTCCACCCGCAGGCACGGAGCGGCGCGCATGTGCTGCAGCAGAGCCTCGGGTACGCGCAGGCGGCCGATCAGGCGGCTCTCGCTCTCCACGAACACCGGCCGCTGCCGGTCGAAGCCTTGCAAGGCCTGCCACAAGCGGGTCTCGAACTGCTTCTGCGAGGGCTGCGGCGCATCAGGATGGGCACCCAGCACCGATCCCCGGTGTTCGGCCAGCGCCTCCAGGTCCAGCACCTGCGCGCCTTGCGCGGCCAGGGCCTGCAGCAGCCGGCTCTTGCCGGTGCCTGTCTGGCCGCAGACCAGGCGCAGTTCGAGGTCGGTTCCGGCCGTCTCCAGTGCGCCCACCACGCGGCGGCGAAACTCCCGGTAGCCACCCTCCAGCACCTGCACCTCGAAGCCGACCTGGCTGAGCACCAGGGCCAGTGCGCCGGAGCGTTGACCTCCACGCCAGCAGTACACCAGGGGCTTCCAGCTGCGCGGCAGGCCCATGGCGTGCTGCTCCAGGTGGCGCGCGATGTTGCGCGCGACCAGTACGGCGCCGTGCTTGCGGGCCTCGAAGGCCGATACCTGCTTGTACTGCGTGCCCACGAGGCGGCGCTCTTCATCGTCCAGCGAGGGCCAGTTCACTGCGCCGGGCAGGTGGTCCAGTTGCCATTCGGACGGGCTTCGTGCATCGATCACGGCACCAAACCGCCCCAGCCCCTGCGGTCCTTTCAGCGCCTCGTCGATGGTGATGCGGTGCAGAGCCATGGCCGATGCTCAGGCCACGGCGTCGAGCAATTCGCTCTCGATCAGCAACTGCGCTCGCGACTGCTGCAACTCAGGGCCATCGACCAGGAAAGTGTCTTCGACCCGCTCTCCCAGGGTGCTGACCTTGGCCAACTGCAGGTTCACGCGGTGGCGCGCCAGGATGCGCGCAATGGCGTACAGCAGGCCGGCGCGGTCGGTCGCGCTCACGCTGAGCAGCCAGCGCTGGGCCCGTTCATCAGGCCGCAGCGATACGCGCGGCACCACGGGGAAAGACTTCACCCGGCGCGACACCCGGCTGCGCGCTGGCTCGGGCAGGGGGCCCTGGGAGGCCAGGGCCAGCATGGCCTGGGTCTCCACCAGAGAGATCAGGCTGCGGTAGTCCGAAAGCGTGGCGTCCTCCAGGGCCGTGCTCACCACCTGGAAGGTGTCCAGCGCATAGCCCTTGCGGGTGGTGTGCACGCGGGCATCCTGGATGCTGAAGCCGGCGCTGTCGAAGTAGCCGCAGATGCGCGCGAAGAGGTCTGGTCGGTCGGGCGCAAAGACGAAGACCTGCAGACCTTCACCCACCGAAGAGGGTCGCGCCTGGACCACCGGCTCTGGCGAGTCCAGGTGCCGCCAGAGCGACCGGGCGTGCCAGGCGATCTCGGCGGCGTCATGGCGGGCGAAGTAACTCACGTCCAGCGTTTTCCACAGCGGCTGCTCGGTGCCCGGCAAGGCCGAATGCAGGGCCAGGATCTGCTGCGCCTCCTGCTTGCGGTGCTCGATCTCCGCCTCCAGGTGCGGGCGCGCCCCGCCCAGCGCCCGCAACGTGGCGCGGTACAGGTCTTCCAGCAGCTTGCCCTTCCATGCGTTCCACACGCGCGGGCTGGTGCCACGGATGTCGGCCACCGTCAACAGGTACAGCGCCGTGAGTCGGGTCTCACTGCCCACCAGACGCGCGAAGCGTGAAATCACCTCGGGGTCGCTGAGGTCTTCTTTCTGGGCCACACGGCTCATCGTCAGGTGGTGCAACACGAGGAACTCGATGAGTTCCATGTCGGCTCGGGCCACCCGGTGGGCCCGGCAGAAGCGTCTCACTTCCTGGCCGCCCAGCACGGAGTGGTCACCACCGCGGCCTTTGGCCACGTCGTGGAACAGCGCGGCCACGTACAGCACCCACGGTTGCTCCCACTGCGCGGCCAGTTGCGAGCAGAACGGGTATTCGTGGGCGTGTTCCGGAATGAAGAACCGGCGCACATTGCGCAGCACCATCAGGATGTGCTGGTCCACGGTGTAGACGTGGAAGAGGTCGTGCTGCATGCGCCCCACGATGCGCCTGAACACCCACAGATAGCGTCCCAGCACCGAGGTCTGGTTCATCAGGCGCAGCGAATGGGTGATGCCGCGGGGCTGCTGCAGGATCTGCATGAACAGCGCGTGGTTCACCGGATCGTGGCGAAAGGCCGCGTCCATGCGTTCGCGGGCGTTGTACAGGGCGCGCAAGGTGCGGGCCGACAGGCCCTGGATGCCGGGACTTTGCTGGAAGACCAGGAAGGTTTCCAGGATGGCGTGGGGCCTGCGCAGGTACAGGTCGTCCTGTGCAACCTCCAGCATGCCGCCACGGTCAAGGAAGTCGGCGTTCAGGGGGCGCATGGGCGAGGCCTCCGAGCCTGCGATGCGCTCTTCCATGTTCAGCAGCAGGATCTGGTTCAGCTGTGTCACCGCCTTGGCCGCCCAGTAGTAGCGGTGCATCAAGGCTTCGGACGAGCGCTGCCCGCGGCCCGTGGTCAGGCCGAAGCTGTCGGCCACGGCTGTCTGCAGATCGAACACCAGCCGGTCCTCACGCCGGCCCGCCACCGCATGCAAGCGGGCCCTGATCAGCTTGAGCGTGCCTTCGTGGCGCTGCAGTTGACCCACCTCGAAAGCTGTCAGCAGACCGCCGGCCGCCAACTCGCGCCAGGTCTTGCCGAAGCCCGCTCCCCGAGCCACCCATACCAGCACCTGCAGATCGCGCAGTCCCCCGGGGCTTTCCTTGCAGTTGGGCTCCAGCGAGTAGGGCGTGCTCTCGTACTTCACGTGCCGCTGCTGCATCTCCAGCGTCTTGGCTCGCAGGAAAGCCCGCGGATCGAGCACCGCGGCCGTGGCTGCGCGAAAGCGTTCGAACAAGCGTCGCTTGCCGGCCACCAGGCGCGACTCCAGCAGCGCGGTCTGCACGGTCACGTCCCGCTGCGCCTCGGCCACGCACTCCTCGACGGTGCGCACCGAGGAGCCGATCTCCAGGCCCGTGTCCCAGCAGGCGGTGATGAAATCCCCCACGCCATCGGTGGAGGCCGCCTGGGGCAGCAGCACCAGCACATCGATATCGGAGTGCGGAAACAGTTCTCCTCGGCCGTAGCCGCCCACGGCCACCAGGGCCAGGCCTTCGGGCATGGGCAGGGCCGACATCAGCTCCTGCAGCGTCAGGTCCACGTGCTGGGCCAGGCCCTTGAGCAGACGTTGCGAGGACCGGCCGGAGGGCCGCTCGCGCATGAACTGCTCGATCAGCGCCGCCTTGCCTTCTCGGTAGCGCTGGCGCAGGGACTTGAGCAGCTCCGGGTCGACAGGGGGGCTCATGCAGCCGCTGCCTTCGCCAGGGGCCTCCGGGACGACATCGCCTTCACGGGCAGACCCACCGCGGTCTCAGGCGGGAACAGGCATCGCTGCGGGCGTGACGAAGGCGGGAACCGGCGGGCTCCCGGCCGACAGCGTCAGCACCTCGTAGCCCGTTTCGGTGACCAGCACGGTGTGCTCCCACTGCGCCGACAGCGAACGGTCGCGGGTGACGATGGTCCAGCCGTCGTAGGGGCGGTTGCCGCGCCGGTCTTCCTTGATGTCGCGCCGGCCCGCATTGATCATGGGTTCGATCGTGAAGGTCATGCCCGGCACCAACTCTTCCAGCGTGCCCGGGCGGCCGTAGTGCAGCACCTGGGGTTCCTCGTGGAACTTGCGCCCCACGCCATGGCCGCAGAACTCCCGCACCACGGAAAAGCCGGCGTGCTCGGCATGGGTCTGGATGGCGTGGCCGATGTCACCCAGGCGGGCCCCCGGCCGCACCCTGACGATGCCCCTCCACATGGCCTCGAAGGTCACGCTGCACAGGCGCCGCGCGGCGATCGACGCCTCGCCCACCAGGTACATGCGGCTGTTGTCGCCGTGCCAGCCGTCCTTGATGACGGTGACGTCGATGTTGACGATGTCGCCGTTCCTCAGGGGCCGATCGTCCGGGATGCCGTGGCAGACCACTTCGTTGAGCGAGGTGCACAGCGAGGCGGGGTAGGGCGGATAACCCGGGGGCTGGTAGCCCAGCGTGGCAGGCACGGCCTGCTGCACCTGGGTCATGTACTCGTGGGCGATGCGGTCGATCTCACGCGTGGTGATGCCGGGCTTGACGTGCGGCGTCAGCATGTCCAGCACCTCGGAAGCCAGTCGGCAGGCCTGGCGCATTCCCTCGATCTCGTCGGCGGTCTTCAGCGATTTCGGCATGCCGGAATTATCCCACCCCCCTCTCTAGAATGCTGGCGGTCGGGGCCTGGGTGCGCGCGGTGCGTCCTTCCCGGCTGCTTCTGCCCACCCCCCCGCTCCCCGCTCTGCGTCCTCGGCCGCGTCACTGCGCCTCTCCTTCCATGCCTTCACTGTTCCTCCATCTGAGTTCCTTCGAAGGGGGGGCGGCCTTGTCCGACTTCCGTGCTGTGGCCTTGCTGGCGCGACTGCAGGAGGTGGAGCCCTCCATCTCGGCGCTCAGCGCGCGCCATGTGCATTGGGTGGCCACCGATCAGGCGCCAGACGAAGGGCTGAGGCAGCGCCTGGCGGCCTTGCTGGACCAGGGCGGGCCCGCGGCGCCAGCGGCTGCGCTTTTGTCGGCCGCCTCAGACCTGCTGCTGGTGGTGATGCCACGCCTGGGCACCGTGTCGCCCTGGTCCAGCAAGGCCACCGACATCGCGCGGAACTGCGCGTTGCCTGTGCAGCGCGTGGAACGCGTCACCGAGTTCCGGCTGCAGCGCGCCACAGGGATGTTCAAGGGCCTGCTGGGTGGCCCGGCGCCACTGGATGAAGATGTGATGGCCCGGCTGGCGGGGTTGTTGCACGACCGTATGACGGAAAGCGTGGCGCGCTCTCGCGATGCCGCCCGCGCCCTGTTCGACGAGCACCCCGGCGTGCCCATGGCGCAGGTGGATGTGCTGGGGCAGGGCCGCGAGGCGCTGGTGCAGGCCAACAGTGACTTTGGCCTGGCCCTGTCGGACGACGAGATCGACTACCTGGTCGAGGCCTTCACCCGGCTGCAGCGCAACCCCACGGATGTGGAGTTGATGATGTTCGCCCAGGCCAACTCCGAGCACTGCCGACACAAGATCTTCAACGCCCGCTTCACCATCGACGGCGTCGAGCAGCCTCACTCCATGTTCGGGATGATCAGGAACACCGAGGCGGTCTCGCCTCAGGGGTCGGTCGTGGCCTACAGCGACAACGCCGCCGTGATGGCCGGCGGGCCGGCGCGGCTGTGGCTGCCGCAGGCCGGGGAGTCTGCCGCGCCCTACGAGGGCCGGGATGTCACCGCCCACGTGTTGATGAAGGTGGAGACCCACAACCACCCCACCGCCATCTCGCCCTTCCCGGGGGCGGCCACGGGCGCGGGCGGCGAGATCCGCGACGAGGGCGCCACCGGTCGCGGTGCGCGGCCCAAGGCAGGGCTCACGGGCTTTTCCACCAGCCACCTGCGCCTGCCCGGCACCGACGAGCCCTGGGAGCGCGGCGGGCCGGGCAAGCCGGCGCACATCGCCAGCGCACTGGACATCATGATCGAGGGTCCGCTGGGTGGCGCGGCCTTCAACAACGAGTTTGGCCGGCCCAACCTCGCGGGCTACTTCCGCACCTTCGAGCAGCCGGTGGCGGGCGTGATGCGCGGCTATCACAAGCCCATCATGATCGCCGGCGGCCTGGGACAGATCGTCGCGAACCAGACGCACAAGAAGGTCTTCCCCGCAGGCACCCTGCTGGTGCAGTTGGGCGGCCCGGGCATGCGCATTGGCATGGGCGGGGGTGCGGCCAGTTCCATGGCGGCCGGCACGAACACCGCGGCCCTGGACTTCGACTCGGTGCAGCGCGGCAACCCCGAGATCCAGCGCCGGGCCCAGGAGGTGATCAACCATTGCTGGGCTCTGGGCGAGGCCAACCCCATCCTGGCGCTTCACGATGTGGGGGCAGGGGGCATCAGCAACGCTTTCCCGGAATTGGTGGATGGCGCGGGCCGCGGCGCGGTGTTTGATCTGCGCCAGGTGCCGCTGCAGGAGAGCGGGCTGGCACCCAAGGAGATCTGGTGCAACGAGAGCCAGGAGCGCTACGTGCTGGCGCTGGACCCGACGCAGCGGGACGCCTTCGAGCGCCTGTGCGAACGCGAGCGCTGCCCCTGGGCCGTGGTGGGCGTGGCGACTGACGAGCCGACCTTGGTGCTGGAGGACGGCCCGTCGGGCCAGCGGGCCATCGACATGCCCATGGACGTGCTGCTGGGCAAGCCGCCCAAGATGCACCGGGACGTGACCCGTGTGGCACGCCATGCGCCGGCGCTGGATCTCACCGGCGTGGCGCTCTCTCAGGTATGCCTGGACGTGCTGCGTCACCCCACGGTGGCGAGCAAGCGCTTTCTCATCACCATCGGTGACCGCACCGTGGGCGGGTTGACGCACCGCGACCAGATGGTCGGTCCCTGGCAGGTGCCGGTGGCCGACTGCGCGGTGACCTTGGCGGACTTCCAGGGCTTTCGCGGCGAAGCCATGAGCATGGGCGAGCGCACGCCGCTGGCCGCGCTCGATGCACCGGCCTCGGGCCGCATGGCCGTGGGCGAGGCGCTGACCAACCTGCTGGGTGCGCCCATCGACCTGGCGCGCGTCAAGCTCAGCGCCAACTGGATGGCGGCCTGTGGCGAGCCCGGCGAGGACGCCGCCTTGTACGACACCGTTCGGGCCGTGGGGCTGGAGCTGTGCCCGGCGCTGGGCATCGGCATCCCGGTGGGCAAGGATTCGCTGTCCATGCGCACCCGCTGGACGGCTGAGGACGGCCAGACGCACCAGGTGGTGGCACCGGTGTCGCTGGTCGTGTCGGCCTTCGCCACCTTGGACGATGTGCGCGGCACGGTCACACCCCAGCTGCAGCCTGGCGACACCACCCTGGTGCTGGTGGACCTGGGCCAGGGCCGCATGCGCCTGGGTGGCTCCATGCTGGCGCAGGTGCTGGGCGGGTTCGGCGATGTCGTCCCCGACCTGGACGATCCGCAAGCCCTGAAGTCCCTGGTGACGGCCGTGAATGCCCTGCGCGAGCGCGGCTGGCTGCTGGCCTGCCACGACCGCAGCGACGGCGGCCTGTGGGCCACCGTGTGCGAGATGGCTTTTGCCGGGCACGTGGGCGTGAGCTTGAACGTGGACATCCTGGTGACCGAAGGCGACGGCATCACCGACAGCCGCGCCGAGATGGGTGATTCCAAGAACTGGGCCAGCCAGGTGAGCGAGCGTCGCAACGAGCTGACCCTGCGCGCCCTGTTCAACGAAGAGCTGGGCGTGGTGCTGCAGGTGCCCACGGCGGTGCGCAACGAGGTGATGGGGCTGCTGCGCACCCACGGCCTGAGCCGCCATGCCCACTTCATCGGCAAACCCAACGACCGCGGTGTGGTGGAGGTGTGGCGCGACACCCGGCTGCAGTTCGGGGCGCCGCTGCAGCAGCTGCACCAGGCGTGGGACGAGGTGAGCTGGCGCATCGCCGCGCTGCGTGACCACCCGGCCTGTGCCGATGCCGAGCACGCGGCCGTGGGACAGGCGGATGACCCCGGTCTGCACGTGCTTCTGAGTTTCGACCCCGTCGTGGAAGAGCAGGCACACGCGGCCGCTTTCGGTCCCGGCGCATCAGGTACTGGCCTCTACCCGGAGGAACGCGCCGTGCAAGCGTCGGGGCTCATGGCTCCCGGTCTGCTCACCACCCGCCCCAAGGTGGCCGTGTTGCGCGAGCAGGGCGTCAACTCCCATGTGGAGATGGCCTGGGTGTTCGACCAGGCGGGCTTCGAGGCCTGGGACGTGCACATGAGCGACCTGCAGGCCGGCCGGGCCGACCTCGCCGACTTCCGCGGCCTGGTGGCCTGTGGCGGCTTCAGCTACGGCGACACGCTGGGCGCCGGGGAGGGCTGGGCCCGCTCCATCCGCTTCAACCCGGCGCTGGAGGCGGCGTTTGCCGCCTTCTTCGGCCGCGCTGACACCTTTGCCCTGGGCGTGTGCAACGGCTGCCAGATGCTGGCCGCTCTGAGTCCCATGATCCCCGGCGCCCAGGCCTGGCCCAAGTTCGTGCGCAACCGCAGCGAGCAGTTCGAGGCCCGGCTGTCGATGGTGGAGGTGCTGGAAAGCCCCAGCCTCTTCTTCAGCGGCATGGCGGGCAGCCGGCTGCCCATTGTGGTGTCACACGGCGAGGGCTATGCCGACTTCTCCACACGGGGCGATGCCGCGGCGGTGCACCGTGCGGCCCGCTTCGTGGACCACCACGGCCGTCCGACCGAGGCCCACCCCTTTAACCCCAACGGCAGCCCCGAGGGCCTGACCGCCGTGACCACGGCGGACGGTCGCTTCACGGCCATGATGCCGCACCCGGAGCGGGTGTACCGCGAGCTGCAAATGAGCTGGAGCAGCCGCGACGCCTCAGCGCTCAGCCCGTGGATGCAGATGTTCCGCAACGCGCGGCGCTGGGTGGACTGAAGTTCACTCTGGCTTGATGCCGGCGCGCTGGATCAGCGCCTTCCAGCCTTCGGACTCGTCCCGGTAGGTCTTGGCGAACTGCTCTGGCGTGCCGCCTGCGGGCTCGGCGCCCACCTTGTCCAGGCCTTCCACGAAGTCCGCCGCCTTGAGCATGGCGTTCAGCTCGCGGTTCAGGCGGCCCACCACCTCGGGCGCGGTGCCGGCCGGCGCGAACATGCCGAACCAGTTGCCGAACTCCATGCCCGGCACGCCCACTTCCTGGAGCGTGGGCACGTTGGGCAGGGTGGCCGAGCGTTTGGTGCCGCTGACCGCCAACGGCTTGACCTTGCCGCTGCGGATGTGGGTCTGGGCCGAGACGATGCTGTCCATCAGGAAGGCGATCTGGCCTGCCACCAGGTCGGTGATGACCAGTCCCGTACCCCGGTAGGGGATGTGCACCGCGAACAGGCCACCGGCCCGCCACTTGAACATCTCCGCCGACAGGTGCGGGTAGGTGCCGATGCCACTCGACCCGAAGTTGTACTTCCCAGGGTTGCGCTTGACCAGGTCGATCAGCTCACGCGCCGTGTTCGCCGGGAAGTTTTGCCCCACCACCAGCACGCTGGGTGCGTTGGCGATGTGGGAAACGGGTGCGAAGTCCTTCACCGCGTCATAGGGCATCTTGGGGTTGAGCACCGGTCCGATGGAGTGGGTGGAACTGGTGGCCATCAGCAGGGTGTAGCCGTCGGCTGGCGCCTTGGCCACGAGGTCGGAGCCGATGGCGCCGCCCGCGCCGGGCTTGTTGTCCACCACCACCTGCTGGCCCAGCACCACTGACAGCTTCTGCGCCACCTGGCGGCCGATGATGTCCGTGGCCCCGCCGGCGGGGAAGGGGATGACGAGGCGGATGGGCTTGGCCGCAGGCCAGGCCTGTGCCCAGGCCCCGGGGGCGGCGATGGCCAGGCTCAAGGTCAGCGCAAGGGTGTGCAGGAGTTTCATGGTCATTGCAGGCAGGAGGGTGATCTTCTCAGGCGCTTGGCGTCACACGCCCGCGGTGCGCAGGCGCAGCGCCGCATCGTCGATGGAAGCGCGCAGGCTGGCGTAGTCGTGGTGCACCGGGTACTGCGGGAACTGCGCCACGATGCTTTCCGGCGGGTGGATGAAGAAGCCGGCATGGGCGGCGCCCAGCATGCCCGTGTCGTTGTAGGAGTCGCCCGCAGCCATGACCTGGAAGTTCAGGCCCTTGAGCGCGTTCACCGCGTGGCGCTTCTGGTCGGGCTGGCGCAGCTTGTAGTCGGCCACGAAGCCTTCGGTGTCGATCTCCAGCTTGTGGCAGAACAGAGTGGGCCTGCCGAGCTGGCGCATCAGTGGATCGGCAAAATCGTAGAAGGTGTCCGACAGGATGATCACCTGGTACTGCGAGCGCAGGCCGTCCAGGAAGTCCTTGGCGCCCTCCAGGGGCGACAGGCCCGCGATCACGGCCTGGATGTCGGCCAGCTTCAGGCCCCGCTCGCGCAGCAGGCCGATGCGAAAACGCATCAGCTTGCCGTAGTCAGGCTCATCACGCGTGGTTCTGCGGAACTCGGGGATGCCGGTGCGCTCGGCAAAGGCGATCCAGATTTCAGGGACGAGAACGCCTTCGAGGTCGAGGCAGACGACTTGCATGCGGGGCTCCAGGGCGGCCAGGGGATGTGCGGGGCCGAGATCGTAGCCCAGGAGCCCTGGGGGTCTGATGGCCCGTGGCCGCGTGCCGCCCGCGGGCCGGCCTGCCGCGGCCGGTCGGCTACTCGCCCGCCGCCAGCACGACCGCCTGCCGGCGTGTCTGCCCCGCGCGCCAGACCGTCAGGGTGACGGTGTCGCCGTGGCTGCGCTGCTCCAGCTGGTTGAGCATGTCGTCCAGGTCGGCCACGGGCTGGTCGTTCACGGCGGTGATCACATCGCCCATGACGATCTCGCCGTTGGCGCCGCGGCGGAAGGGGGTCAGCCCGGCGCGGGCGGCCGGGCTGTTGGGCGCCACCTGGACCAGCGCCACGCCTTTGGGCAGGTTCAGCGCGCGTTGCAGCCCCACTGGCCCGGCCGTCACGCCCATGGCCGGGCGCACGAAGCGCCCATCCCGGATCAGGCGCGGCACGATGCGGTTGACCTCGTCCACCGGGATGGCGAAGCCGATGCCGGCGCTGGCGCCGCTGGGGCTGTAGATGGCGGTGTTCACCCCGATCAGGCGTCCTGCGGAGTCCAGCAGCGGGCCCCCGGAGTTGCCGGGATTGATGGCCGCATCGGTCTGGATCACGCCGCGGATGGTGCGCTGGTTCACGGACTCGATCTCGCGGTTCAGAGCGCTCAGGATGCCCGTGGTCAGTGTCTGGTCCAGGCCGAAGGGGTTGCCAATGGCGTAGACCTTCTGGCCGACCACCAGGTCCCGGCTGCTGCCCACCGCAATGGGCGGGGCTTTGGCGGCGGGCAGTTCGATCTTCAGCACCGCAAGGTCCCGGTCGGGGAAGGCGCCCACCAGGGTGGCGCGGTGCGTGCTCTGGTCTGACAGCGTCACGCGCGCGCCACTGCCGCCCTGGATGACGTGGAAGTTGGTGACGATGTGGCCGCGATCGTCCCAGATGAAGCCGGTGCCGGTGCCGCGCGGCACCTGCTGCACGTTCAGCGAGAACAAGTCGCGCTGGGTTTCCAGCGTGGTGATGTGCACCACGGACGGCGAGGTCTTGCGGAAGACCTCGATCTGCGCCTGCTCCTCGGCCAGCAGCGGGCCGCGGGGCGTGACGGCGCGGGGGGTCGCCTCTGTACGGCTTTCCACCAGCCCGGGCAGCAAGGTCAAAGCGCCGGTGGCCGACACCAGGGCGACCCCGAGCGCCCAAATCCAGCCGGGGAATCGTGAGGACGACTTCATGGAGGGGGACATGGAGGTGAACACGCTCGGTTCAAGCCGTTGGGGGGGCCGCGCAGGCCGGTCAAGACACGATGAAGGACGCGGCGCCCGTGGCAATCAGGGTGCCCTCTTCATTGACGAAGCGCATCTGCGTGGAGGCCACCCGTCCTCCCAGCCGCGTGACTTCCGCCGAAGCAACGAAGTGCTGGCCAATGCCCTGGCGCAGGAAGTCGATGCGCAGATCGATGGTGCCCATCTTGGCAAAGCGCGACATCACCTGCGGGGCGTTGTCATGCGGGTGGCGCTCGGCAATGCCGACCATGATGGCGAGTCCGCCCATCGCATCGAGTACCGAGGAGATGACGCCACCGTGCAGGCGGCCGTGCGTATAGCTGCCGATCAGCTCGGGCTTCATGGCGATGCGTGCCCGCACGTCGCCCGGACGCACCGACAGCACCTTCAGGCCCAGCACCTGGTTGAAGCTGATGCGGCGCTCGAAGAGGTCGATCAGAGCGGTTTCGAAGCGCGTCTGTTCTTCGGTGCTGCGCGGTGTCAGATGGGCGCTGGCGGTCATGGGGCGAGGCTCCATCAGGCCCGGCCTGGCAGGGTGCCTTCCAGCTTGCAGATGATGCCCAGCATCACCTCGTCGGCACCGCCGCCAATGGAGGTGAGCCGGCCATCGCGGTAGAACTGGGACACTGGATTGTCGGCGGTGAAGCCCATTCCGCCCCAGTACTGCAGGCAGCTGTCCGCCAGTTCGCGGGCCAGGCGCCCGCATTTGAGCTTGGCCATGGAGGCCAGCCGCGTCACGTCCTCACCGGCCACGTAGCGCTCGATGGCGTTCCAGGTCAGGGCGCGCAGGGCTTCCACCTCGGTGCGCAACTCGGCCAGGCGGAAGTGCACCACCTGGTTGTTCAGCACGGGGCGGCCGAAGGCCTGGCGCTGGCGCGTGTAGTCGATGGTGGCGTCGATGATCCGGTCGAAGGTGCGCAGCGACGAGGCTGCTGCCCAGAGCCGTTCCTCCTGGAACTGCATCATCTGGTAGGTGAAGCCTTTGCCCTCCTCGCCAATGAGGTTGCGGCGCGGCACCCGCACGTTGTCGAAGAACAGCTGCGCGGTGTCGGACGAGTGCATGCCGATCTTGTGGATCTTCTGCTTGCTGATGCCTGCCGCGTCCATGGGCAGCACGATCAGGCTCTTGTTGCGGTGCGCAGGGCCTTCCTCGGTGTTGGCCAACAGGCAGCACCAGTCCGCCTTCAGGCCGTTGGTGATCCACATCTTGGTGCCGTTGATGACCCAGTCGCCGCCCTCGGCCCGGGCGGTGGTCTTGACCGCGGCCACATCCGAGCCGCCGCTGGGTTCGCTCACACCCAGGCAGGCCACCATGTCCCCGGCGATAGTGGGCGCCAGGTAGTCTCTGCGCAGTTCGTCCGAGCCGAACCGGGCGAGCGCCGGCGTGGCCATGTCGGTCTGCACGCCGATGGCCATGGGCACACCGCCGCAGGCGCACACGCCCAGGGCCTCGGCCATCACCGCTGAATAGCTGAAGTCCAGCCCCGCGCCGCCAAAGGCCTCGGGGTACTTCAGGCCGAGCAGCCCCAGGTCGCCCAGTTGCTTGAAGACCTGGTGGCTGGGGAACTCGCCCGCGGCCTCCCAGGCGGCCACGTGGGGGTTGACCTCGTGGACGATGAAGCGTTCGACGGTGTCGGCGATCTGGCGGTGTTCGGCAGTGAGTTGCATGGTGGAGTGGCTTACTTGAGCACCTCGGGCGTGACGGCCCGGTGAAACCCCGTGAAGGGCTGGGAACGCGCTTCATCGCCCAGCGGGAAGATCTCGCTGCCGAGCGATGCCGCGCCGTCGATCTGCATGGTCACCCCGGTGATGAAGGCCGCCGCGGGCGAGAGCAGGAAGACGATGGCTGCTGACACCTCGGCCTCCACGCCCATGCGGCGCAGCGGCACGTGCTGCTTCAGCTTGGGGATGAAGGCGCGCATGGCGCCGCCGTAGGTGTCCATGCCGCTGGAGGCGATCCAGCCTGGCGCGACGGCATTCACCCGCACCCCGGCGTGGGCCCACTCGTAGGCGGCCGTCATCGTGAGGTTGCTCATGCCGGCACGCGCCGCGCCGGAGTGGCCCATGCCCGGCATGCCGTTGCGGAAGTCCGCCGTCATGTTGACGATCGCGCCGCCGCGTTCCTGCATGCACTGCGTGAACACCTCCCGCATCATCAG
This sequence comes from Burkholderiales bacterium, assembly GCA_947464185.1. GTDB lineage: Bacteria > Pseudomonadota > Gammaproteobacteria > Burkholderiales > Burkholderiaceae_C > Rubrivivax. The sequence continues at coordinate 1,053 of CANHVY010000018.1, read as the reverse complement.
AAAGCCGCCGGTGAGGTTGTTGGCCACCACGGCATCGAAGCCCTTCTTCTGGATGGCCATCAATGGCGCGGGGTATTGGCCGCCAGCATTGTTCACCAGGCCGGCGATGGGGCCGTGTTCCCCGAGCACCCGAGCCACGCCCTCGCGCACGGCGTCCTCGTCACGAATGTCGAAGGCGATGGTGCTGCAGCGGCCGCCGTCCTCCGCGATCTCTGCCGCTACGCGCTCCAGCTTCTCGGTCTTGCGCCCGCTGATGAGCACGTGGGCGCCCAGGCTGGCCAACTCGTGGGCCACGCATCGGCCGATGCCGCTGCCGCCGCCCGTCACCCAGATGAGCCGGCCTGCAAACAAACCGGGGCGGAAGACACTGGCATAGCCACCGGCCGGCTGCGCTGACGTCAGGGTGGTTACACCACTTGCGGAAAGCGGCGAAAGGGGCCGCAAGGGATCAGGGTTTTCGAGCATGTGGGCGGGAACTGGCAGACTCAGGTGCGTCAATACGACTGCGTGCAGACTAACGCGGACCCCGGGGCTTCACCATCGGTGGAAAACCGACCCCTCGCGGCACACTTCGTTGCGTTTGCGCCCACTCACCTCCCACACCAGACCCCCAAGACGGAGATCCCCCATGGACATGCCCGCCATCACCCAGGCCATGCGCGACAAGATGGGCGAGGACAGCGGACTGAACGCCATCCTGAAGTTCGACTGCGGCGATGACGGTGTCGTCGTGCTGGACGGGCGCTCCTCGCCCAACCGCGTGGTGAACGACCCCATCGAAGCCGACTGCACGATCAAGATTTCCCGCGCCAACCTGGTGGCGCTCATGACGGGTCAGATGGACCCGACCATGGGCTTCATGACCGGCAAGTTCAAGGTCTCGGGCGACATGACGGTGGCCTTGAAGTTGCAGCGGGTGCTGTGATGAGCGACGCCTACATCTACGACCACGTGCGGACGCCGCGCGGCAAAGGCAAGAAGGACGGCCGACTGCACCAGGCCACGCCCGTGTGGCTGCTGCGCACGCTGTTCCAGGCGATGCAGCAGCGGCTG
>CANHVY010000017.1 GCA_947464185.1 Burkholderiales bacterium | reverse complement strand
CCTGCAGATCGTGTTCCATCAACTGGACCCCTGGCCCGGTGCCGAAGCCGTGCTGCGGGAACGCGCGCAGCGGCTGGAGCGCTTGTGCCCCGAGATGATGTCCTGCCGCGTGGTGGTGGAAGAAACCCAGAAGCACCAGCAACTCGGCCGACCGGTGGCCGTGCGGGTGGAGGTGCACGTCCCCGGCCACGCCCTGACCGTCAACCGCCAGCACGACACCGACTTCAAGGTGGCCGCGCGCGAGGCTTTCGAGGCCATGACGCGACGGCTGGAAGACCTTGCCCGCCGCCGCCGCGAGCAGGGCTGGGAGCATGGGGCACCCCGCACGGGGCAGGTGCTGGTGGACAGCCAGGAGCGCGTCGCTGAAGCACTGCAGCCGCTGGATGATGACACGCAACCCTCGCAGGCCACCCCATGAAGCACGTGTACACGCCCCCCATCCCGCCCATCGCGGAGCTGGTCGATGACCGCCTGGCCCGGGTGGTGGAGCACCCCGACGGCTGGTACTGGGTCGCCCCTGACGGGCACCAGCAGTTCGGCCCTTTCGAGAGCATGGAGGCCGTGCTGGCCGATATGGACATCGCCGACGCCGGCCCCGACACCGGGCAGACGTTGGGAGAGACGGAACGGGTGATGGGCTTGGCCGACTGGATCGACCCCGAAACTGGCACGCTGGCCGAGGACACGCCCGTGCGCCTGGAAGATCACTGAAGGACTGCGGGGCAGACATCGCCGGGGTCAACGGGGTCAGCGGGCACCCGCTAGGATGCCCCCATGGTCCCCTGGATCGAGACACACGACCCCCTGCCCTGCACCTCCCAGGCCCTGGGCCCGGACAGCGACGCCCCGGGCCTGCTGGCCGCGGGCAGTGACCTGTCCAACACCCGGCTGGAGCAGGCTTACCGACGCGGCATCTTTCCGTGGTTCGGGGTCGAACAGCCGGTGCTGTGGTGGTCGCCCTCGCCGCGCATGGTGCTGCCGGTGCAGGCTTTCAAGGTGTCGCGTTCGCTGCGCAAGACGCTGCGGCGCTTCATCTCCACGCCGGGGTGCGAGGTCCGTATCGACAGCGCGTTCGAGCAGGTCATCCACGCCTGCTCCACCACGCCGCGCGAGGGCCAGTCCGGCACCTGGATCGTACCGGCCATGGTACAGGCCTACACAGACTGGCACCGCGCCGGGCGGGTACACAGCGTGGAGACCTGGATCGACGGAAAGCTGGCCGGGGGCCTGTACTGCGTGGGCATCGGGCACATGGTGTTCGGCGAATCCATGTTCGCGCACCGTACCGATGCCTCCAAGATCGCGCTGGCGGCCCTGGTGGCCTGGTGCCGAAGGCACGGCGTCAGCTTGATCGACTGCCAGCAGAACACCGGCCACCTGGCCAGCCTGGGCGCCCACGAGATCACGCGGAAGGCCTTCGAACAGCACCTGGCGGAGGCGGCCTCTCTGCCCAACCTGCGGGATTGGACCTATCATCGTTCCATCTGGGCGCAGTTGGCGGGTCTGGATGATGAGCCGCCCTGCCCCGGCCGCCCTGAGCCGACGTGACCCATCCCAAGGAACTTCCGCTTTCGTCGCTGCAGTTTTATGCAACGGCGCCCTACCCCTGCAGCTACCTGCCAGGGCGGCAGGCCCGCTCTCAGGTGGCCACGCCCAGCCACCTCATCAATGCCGACGTGTACTCGGGGTTGGTGGCTGGCGGGTTCCGGCGCAGCGGCATGTTCACCTACCGGCCCTACTGCGATGGCTGCCGCTCCTGTGTGCCCATGCGCGTGCCGGTGGACCACTTCCAGGCCACCCGCAGCCAGCGTCGCGCCTGGAAGGCACACCAGCACCTGCAGGCGCGGGTGCTGCGCCTGGGCTTCCTGCCGGAGCACTATGCCCTGTACCTGCGCTACCAGTCGGGCCGTCACAGTGGCGGCGGCATGGACCAGGACAGCGTGGACCAGTACACCCAGTTCCTGCTGCAAAGCCGCGTCAACTCCCGCCTGGTCGAGTACCGCGAGCCAGGCCGGGACGGCCGTCCCGGCGAGCTGAAGATGGTCTCCATCCTGGATGTGCTGAACGATGGCTTGTCGGCCGTCTACACCTTTTACGACCCAGAAGACGGCGCCAGCTACGGCACCTACGGCGTGATGTGGCAGATCGAGCAGACCCGGCAGTTGAAGCTGCCGCATGTCTACCTCGGCTACTGGATCGCCGAGAGCCCCAAGATGGCCTACAAGAGCCTGTTCCGGCCCTGCGAGGTGCTGGTGGACGGGCACTGGGTGCCCAGCCCCGCAGTGTCGGCACTGGCACCGGCTGCCGGCACCGAACCGCCAGCGGTGTTCAGCCGCTGAAGGCCCAGCGTTCGTCCCGCGCCGAAGCCAGGCCGTCGGCCTGGAGCTTCAACAGGTGCGCCAGCAGCGAGCGGCGCGCCACCGGGTACAGCCCGACCGGCACGTCGGCATACACGGCCGGCAACAGATCGTCCAGCGGCGCACCCTGGCCGGACCCCACGCTCTGGAGCGCCTGCAGCACGCGCGCCTCGCGCGCCAGGCGGTGCTTGATCAGCGCCCTGACCACGTCGTGCGGCCGTGCCACCAGAAAGCCGTGACCCGGCGCCAGCCAATCGATGTCCAGCGCCAGCAGGCCCCGCAAGGCCTGCAGGTAGACCGCCATGTCGCCATCGGGCGGGTTGATCACCACGGTGCTGCCCTGCATCACGTGATCGCCCGTGAACAAGGTCTTTTCTGCGGCCAGCAGGTAGCACAGGTGGTTGGAAGCGTGGCCGGGGGTGTGCAGCACCTGCAGCGCGGTGTCGGGGCCCAGGGTCAGCAGTTCCCCGCCGGCCAGCTCACGATCCGGCGCGAAGCTGGCGTCCTGGCCCTGTGGATGATCGGGACGGCGCCCGGCCACGGGAGCACCGGTCATCGCCGACAGCAGCGCAGCCCCAGGGGAGTGGTCGACATGTGTGTGGGTGACCAGGATCTGCTCGATGGGCCCCGGAGCCGCGGCCTGCAGGGCCTGCAGGTGTGCGGCATCGGCAGGGCCAGGGTCGATGACGGTCCAGCGGTTGGCATGCGGGCAGCCCACCAGGTAGCTGTTGGTGCCCGGGCCGGTCATCATGCCGGCGTTGGGTGCGGTCACGCGGATCACCCGGGGCGACAGGCGCACCGCGCGCCCAGGCACGATGTCGGCGTAAGCCTTGAGCTGCCCGGCCGGGTCGATGCGGCCGATCTCGGCCCAGGCATGTTCGTCAGGCAGCACCACCCGCTGGCCTTTGGCGGACTCGGCCCGCCGCGGCATGGTCAGGGGCACCTCCGTCTGGGCGCGGGCGTGGTCCAACGCCACTTGCGCGCTGGCAAAGCCGCCCAGCACCTGAAGCGTGCGGCGCGTAACGGGCAGCAGCTTCAGGCCCAGGGCCGGGTCCAGGGCTTGTGCAGGCGTCAGCCACATCAACTCCACCGCCTCGCCCCCGTCGGCCTCGGGCGTCTGCTCCAGCGGCGCCCGCGTGACGAAGAAGCGGGTGTCGAAACGCTTGGGAGCACCTGGCGGCGTGAGCCAATGGCTGAAGTAGGCCCACTCGCGCAGGTCGATGCGCAGGTTCAGGCCGTCGCACAGCGCCGCGATGGAGCGCTCACCGCGCTGCATGGGCTCGCGCCAGTGGGCGTGGGCGTGGGCCAGCGCGTCCGGATGCAGGCCGTCGGCAAACAGCAGGCCCACTTCCTCGAAGCTCTCCCGGGCGGCGGCCACCAGGTAGTCCAGGCCCCCCTCGGCCAGACGCAAGGCCTGGCTGGCCGTCAGGTCGTCCCACCCCAGGCAATGACGGTGGGCGTGGCGGTCGTTCGCATCCAGCACACCGCCCGGGAACACGGCCGCGCCGCTGCGCAGGTCGCCGTCGCGTTCCGCCCGACGAAGCATGAGCACTTCCACGCCGCCTGCAGGCAGGTCGCGCAACACGATGACCGAGGCGGCCTTGCGGGCATCGGCGAAGGGGTCGTAGAGCAAGTTGTCCATGGGGTCGGCGTGGCAGGGAAAGAGGTTCCAGAGGCTCAACCCACGCAGTACCCGGTGCCGGGAAGGCTGCCTGGGGCCCGGTGGATCGGATCAAGCGTCACCGGATGACGCCCGAGGTGCGCAGTCTTGCGATGTCGTCATCAGTGAAGCCGCACTCGGCCAGCACTTCGGCGGTATGGGCACCGATCTCGGGCGCGGGCCGGGGATGCCCAGGCACGCTTCGGTCGAAACGGGGAGCGGGGCCGGGCTGCACCACGCCGGCGACTTCCACGTAAGTGCCACGGGCCACGGCGTGCGGGTGCAGATGCGCCTCATCCAGCTTCAGCACCGGCGCAAAGCACACATCCGTGCCTTCCAGCAGTGCGCTCCATTCATCGCGGGTGCGCTCACGCACGGCCGCGGCGATGGCCTCGCGCAGGGCCGGCCACTGCGAGACATCACCTTGCATGCGCAGGAACTTCTCGTCCAGGCCCAGGCGCCGGACCATCTCGGCATAGAACTTCGGCTCCAGGGAGCCTATGGACACATGCTGGTCGTCGGCGGTTTCGTACACGCCGTAAAACGGCGCGCCGCCGTCCAGCAGGTTGCCCCCGCGCGGGCCCGACCAGCCCCCCGCCGCCAGCAGGCCGTGGAACATGGACATCAGCGAGGCCGCACCGTCCACCATGGCGGCGTCCACCACCTGACCGCGGCCGGAGGTCTGGCGCTCGAACAGCGCCGCCATCAGGCCGAAAGCCAGGTACAGAGCCCCGCCACCGTAATCGCCCACCAGGTTCAGCGGCGGCACCGGGGCGCCACCGGCCGGCCCGATCGCGTCGAGCGCGCCCGTGAGCGCGATGTAGTTCAGGTCATGGCCCGCAGCCTGGGCCAGCGGCCCCGTCTGGCCGAAACCGGTCATGCGGCCGTAGACCAGGCGGGGGTTGCGGGCATGGCAGTCGGTCGGGCCCAGGCCCAACCGCTCGGCCACGCCGGGGCGAAAGCCCTCGATGAGCACATCCGCACGGTCCACGATCCGCAGGGCAGCGTCCACCCCGGCCGCTGACTTCAGGTCCAGCGCCGCGGAACGGCGGCTGCGCCCGTTCACGTCGAACCGAGCCTGCATGGGCACGCCCAGGCCGCTGGGCTCCAGCCGGTCGATGCGGATCACATCCGCGTCCAGGTCGGCCAGCAGCATGGTGCACATGGGCCCGGGGCCGATGCTGGCAAGTTCAACGACACGCAGTCCTTGCAGGGGTCCCATCAAAGCAGTCCTTCAGATTCTTTATGGAGCGATCAAGCCCTGCAGGTCCGCCAGGCTGTCGACCATGTGGTCACAAGGCAGCAGGCGCGGGTCCTGGCCCTCGGTGTAGCCGTAGGGCACCAGCACCACCGGCATGCCGGCGGCACGGGCGGCCTCCACGTCATTGCTGGAATCGCCCACCATCAGCGCAGTGGCCGGCGCCACGCCCAGCTGGGCGCAGGCGTGCAGCAGCGGCATGGGGTCGGGCTTGCGGCGCTCGCAGGTGTCGCCACCGACCACCACGCGCAGGTAGCCGGCCAGACCCAGGCGCCGCAGCAGGCCGGCGGCAAAGCGGTGGTATTTGTTGGTGACCACCCCCAGCGGCAGGCCTGCCGCATGCAAAGAAGCCAGGGCCTCACGGGCCCCGGGGTACGGCAGTGCGGCGCATTCGTCCAGGTCCTGCAGGCGCCCGTAATGGTGGAAGAAGCCGTCCAGCAGGGCGGCCTGTCCTGCGGGGTCCAGCGCCAGACCCTGCGCGGCCACGGCGCGTTCCACGAGCACCGGCGCGCCCTTGCCGATCATCTGGCGCACGGCCGCGGGCGGCGGTGCCGGGTGGCCGTGGTCAGCGAATGCGCGGGACATGGCCAGCGCGATGTCGCCTGCCGTGTCCAGCAGCGTGCCGTCGAGATCGAACAGGACGGCGGACGGCCGTGCAAGCCTGCGAAACTTCATGACATTGCCTGCCCGACGGCGTGCTCCCAAGCCGCCATGCGGACGGCCGCCTCGTCACGCGACATGGCCGGCTCGAACTGCCGGTCCACCTTCCACTGCGTCGACAGGCTGCGCGTGTCCGGCCACACCCCCACCGCCAGCCCGGCCAGGTACGCGGCGCCCAAGGCCGTGGTCTCGGTGACCGTGGGCCGGACCACGGGGATGCCCAGCAGGTCGGCCTGGAACTGCATCAGCAGGTTGTTCACGCAGGCGCCCCCGTCCACACGCAGCTGGGTGACGGGAGCGGCACCGGCCGCGGCGGCGTCGCGGCCCATGGCCTGCAGCAGGGCCGCGCTCTGGAAGGCGATGCTCTCCAGGGCGGCCCGCGCGATGTGCGCCATGGTGGTGCCCCGTGTGAGCCCGACGATGGCGCCGCGCGCATCGGGCTTCCAGTAGGGCGAACCCAGGCCGGTGAAGGCGGGCACGAAATGCACGCCCCCCGTGTCGGGTACCGCCTCGGCCAGGGCCTGCACCTCGCTGCTGGCGCGGATGGCGTGAAGCCCGTCGCGCAGCCACTGCACCACGGCACCGCCGATGAAGACGCTGCCTTCCAAAGCGTACTGTGCGCCCCCCGCGCCCCCCGCGCCGCCCGCGCCGTCTGAGCGCAAGCCCTGCGCAGCCGCATCGCCGGCAGCTCGGCGGCCCACCTGCGCCGCGCTGGTGGCGATCAGTCCATTGGCGGACTCCAGCATCGCTCCGTCGGTGTGCATCAGCATGAAGCAGCCCGTGCCGTAGGTGTTCTTGGCCAGGCCGGCCTCGAAACAGGCCTGACCGAACAGCGCGCTCTGCTGGTCCCCCGCGATGCCGGCCACGGGAATGGCGGCGCCGAGCAGGCTGGGGTCGGTGGTGCCGTAGCGATGGCTGGACGGATGGACGGCGGGCAGCACGCTGTCAGGCACCTGCAACGCGTCCAGCAGCAAGGGGTCCCAGGCATGGTGCCGGATGTCGAACAGCATGGTGCGCGAGGCGTTGGTCACGTCCGTGGCATGCACGGCACCCCCTGTCAGCTTCCACAGCAGCCAGCTGTCCACGGTGCCGAACGCCAGTTCGCCGCGCTGGGCCATCTCGCGCGCGCCGGGCACCTGATCCAGCAGCCAGCGCAGCTTGGTGGCGGAAAAGTACGAGTCCACCACCAGGCCGGTGGCCTGCCGGATGTGGGGCGCCAGCCCGTCCGCGCGCAACTGCGCGCACAGGGGCTCGCCGCGGCGGTCCTGCCAGACGATGGCGTGGTGCAGCGGCTGCCCGGTGCGCCGGTTCCACAGTACCGTGGTCTCGCGCTGGTTGGTGATGCCGATGGCCGCCACCGCAGCCGCGGGCACACCGGCCTGGGCGAGGGCCTCGCGCGCCGTGGCCAGTTGCGTCTGCCAGATCTCGTCGGCATCGTGTTCCACCCAGCCCGGCTGCGGGTAGATCTGGCGGAACTCGCGCTGGGACATGGCCACCATGCGGCCCTGGTCATCGAACACGATGCTGCGGGAGCTGGAGGTGCCCTGGTCCAGGGCCAGGAGGTAGGTCATGCGAGGGGATCTTTCGAGATGGCGGATGAACTTCAGGCCTTCTACGGAACGGCGGGAGGGTCAGGCGCGCCCAGAGGCGCCGGACGGCATGGCGGCCCTCAGCCGCCCCAGGTCCGCCGCAGGGCCGCGCCGCACAGCGCCACGGCGGTGTGGGCTTCCTCGATCACCCGGCCCATCGTGATGAAGCCGTGAATCTGACGCTCGAAACACACGTACTGCGTGGGCACACCCGCCGCCGACAGGGCGTTGGCGTATTGCAGGCCTTCATCACGCAGCGGGTCGAAACCGGCCGTGAGCACCAGGGCCGGTGGCAGACCGGCGTGGCTGGCCGCCAGCAGGGGCGAGGCACGCCAGTCAGTCCACTGGGCGGCGTCGGCGATGTAGTTCCCGCGGTACCAGGCGATGCTGTCGCTGGTGAGCATGTAGCCCTGCCCGTTGGTGGTGTGCGAGGGCGCCACGGCCCGCATGTCGGTGGCGGGGTAGATGAGCAACTGGAACCCGGGCAGCGGCTGGCCCGCATCGCGTTGCACCAGACAGAGGGCGGCCGCAAGATTGCCGCCCGCGCTGTCGCCGCCCACGGCGGTACGGCGGGGATCCAGGTGGAGGGCAGGCGCCTGGGCAAGCACCCAGCGGAAGGCCTCCACGCAATCGTCCACGGCCGCCGGGAAGCGATGCTCCGGCCCCATGCGGTAATCCACCGCCACCACGGCGCCGCCCGCCTCGCGCGCGAGTTGGCGGCACAGCACGTCGTGCGTGTCCAGGTCTCCGATGGTCCAGCCCCCGCCGTGCAGGTACAGCAACACCGGCAAGGCCTGCCCCGACGCATGGGGACGGTACAGCCGCAGCCTCAGGGCACCGACGGACAGATCCCGGACTTCGGCCATCGCGGGCGGCTCGGGTTGCGTGAAGCCGCGGCGGTCGCGGTAGAAGGCCCGGGCCTGTTCCGGCGTCAAGGTGTGGGTGGGCGGCACGCCCTTTTCGATCATGAGATCGATCAGCGCGCGCGCTTGCGGGTCCAGCATGGGAGGTCCTCCGGTTCAGACGGCCTGTGGGAAAGAAGGCGGCCACGTCGACATGGCGGGGCCACCTCTTGCCTGGGGCGTTTCAGTGTATCGACGGCGCAGACATCGCCCAGGTGCGAGGCCCGCGGACGGCGATCCGGCACTCCAAGTACACCGGCATGAGAATGCCCGGATGAACACCGGCAGCATGAGCCACACCGGCACCGACCCCTGCCCCTGCGGGCTGCCAAGCCCCTATCTGACCTGTTGCGCCCGGTGGCACGAAGGGCCGCGACACCTGCAGGCGCCTGACGCGCAAGCGCTGATGCGTTCACGCTACAGCGCCTTCGTGCTGGCGCGGCATGACTACCTGCTGGCCACCTGGCACCCCAGCACGCGGCCCGCCGTGATCGATCCCGACCCGCCGGGCCTGCGTTGGCTGGGCCTGGAGATCAAGTCACACCACCTGCTGGATGACGACCACGCCACGGTGGAATTCGTGGCGCGCCACAAGCAAGGCGGGCGAGCACAGCGCCTGCATGAGCTGAGCCGTTTTGAGCGCCTCGCAGGCATCTGGCTCTACGTGGACGGACAGCTGCGCTGAGGCCCGAACCTGTCAGGCGCGGCCCGACCTCCGGCTGCGGGGCTGCAGCTTGTCCAGATCGGCGATCTGCTGCTTGAGCAGCACCAGCAGCGTGCGCGCATGCTCCACCGGCAGGCGCAGGCAACTGGCGGAGCCAGCATCGTCCCGCACGGGACGGGCCAGCACCAAAGCATCCAGCCCGATTTCGACCAGGCCCCTGTCGTGCTTCATCGACTTCAGGCGCTGCACTTCGATGTCGTAGGTCTTCACGGAGGTTCCTGCTCGGATGGGAGCATCGATTGTCCCGGTTACCAGGCCGCCTGCGATGTCAGGTTCCCACCACCTGGATGCGGTGGGCGCCCACCGAGACCACCTGGCCTGCACGAAGCTTGCGCCCACGCCGCGTCTCTGGCTGGCCGTCGACCAACACTTCTCCGGCAGCGATCAAGCCCTTGGCACTGCCCCCGCTGGGCGCCAGGCCCGTGGCCTTGAGCAGGGCATCCAGGGTGATGTGGTCACCCCTCAGAGCAAACTCCACCGCGCTCATGTGCTGAGGCACGAGGTCAGAACCACAGCCAGATGCGGCGCAACCAGCGCGGCGGGTGGCTGGTCTGGGGCTGGTAGAACTGTCGAAAGTCGTGCTTCATGCCGGGCTCCGAATCTGGATACTGTAGTTTTATACAGCATATCAGAGAACCCCCCGGTTGCAAGCCCCGCCGCGTTCAACATGACAGCAGTTCCTCCAGGCGCGTCAGCACCCATTGCGCCTCGTCGGCGCTGAAGACGTCCGAGTCTTGCAGCCCCTGGGCCACGCGCTGCAGCACATCCTGCCGGGTGATACCCCATTCCCACTGCCGCGTCTGGGCCTGCCCCAGCAGCATCTGGGCAAAGTCCTCGCACAACTCGTACCGCTGCTCGATGACGGTCGCTGTCTCGACCGGCCGCACGCGACCGGAAGGAACGAACAGCGCCACGAAGCTGGGCGGCACCACGATCTGGGAACCCTCGGTCATGCAGTCTCTCTTGCGTCCATTCCGGGAGGTCAGGCCGGACAAGTTCGGCCTGGCAAAAAGCCAACAGTCGCAGTGGAACACGGACGCCCGCACGATCCCCATAATGCAATGCGGCTGACCGAGCGTCCGCCCACCTCACCGCACGGCACCACCAGGCACCACAAGGAGACACCATGTTTTCGCACGTCATGATCGGCACCAACGACCTGCCGCGGGCCAAGGCTTTCTATGACGCGGTGCTGGGCACCCTGGGGGTGGCGCCCGGCCATGTAGACCGCCACCGGGTGTTCTGGCGCACGCCCACCGGCGTGTTCTCGGTGTCACTGCCCATCAACGGTGAACCGGCCACGGTGGGCAATGGAAGCACGCTGGGTTTCGCCTGCACATCAGCCGAACAGGTTCAGGGCTGGCACGCAGCCGGCACGGCCAACGGAGGCAGCACCTGCGAAGACCCCCCGGGCGTGCGCGAGGGGGCTGCAGGCCAGCTCTATCTGGCCTATCTTCGTGACCCGGACGGCAACAAGATCTGCGGCTTGTACCGCGTGCCCAAGGCCTGAGCAGCGGTTCAACACCGCCTCGCGTCACCAGGGCAGCCGCTGCCCGTCATAGGCGAGAAAACAGCCGCTGTCCTCCGGGGCCAGGGCGTCCAGAGCGCCGAGCATGTCCGCGGCAGCCTCAAGGGGCTCACGCCCGATGTCGTCGCCGCGAAAAGGCCTGGACAGCGCCGACTTCACCGTGCCCGGATGCAGGGCCGCGAGCACCGCACCTGGGTGGGTGCGGCGAAGTTCGATGGCGGCTGTCTTCACCAGCATGTTGAGGGCCGCCTTCGACGCCCGGTAGCTGTACCAGCCGCCCAGGCGGTTGTCGCCCATGCTGCCCACCCGGGCTGACAGCAGCGCCATCACGCTGCGCTGCCGGTCCAACAACGGCGCGAAATGCCGCAGCAGCAGTGCCGGCCCGAAGCTGTTGATCCGAAACACCTCCTCCATCGCGGTCATCGAGAGGTCGGCCAGGCGCTTCTCCGGCTGCAACTGGCCGGTGTGCAACACGCCTGTGGCCACGATGATGAGGTGAAACGGAGCCTGCTGGCGCAACTGCGCCGCTGCGGCCTCGATGGTGGCTTCCCGGGTGAAGTCGATCGAGGGCTCGGTATGCCGGCCCAAGGCGTGGACGCTGGCGCCCCCCGGCGCTGCGCCCAGGCATTGCGTGAAGGCGGCGCCCAGCGCGCCGCCCGCACCGACAACCAGCGCCCGGAAAGCTGGGGGAAGTGACTTCATGACAACCTTCAGTGCAGCAGGCCTGCCGCCTGCACCGCATTCTGCAGGCCCGATGACCCCGCAGAGATGAAAGGGTGCGCAGGATCAATCACCTCGCTCCGGCTCGCCCTATCCTTCAATGGCGCTCTTGAAGGAACTGCCAACTCCTTCAGGGGTGAAGTTGAGGCGCCTGGCAACGGGCGAACCGCAAGGGCCTTCGGGCCGGACGCGGAGGGACGGGAACAGAACTCAGACGGCTCGCCGACCGCAAGGACGGCGACCGGGGTTCCCGCCAGGCCCGCCACGTCGAAAGAGGTGGCGGGCTTCTTTCGTTGGGAATCGGTCTGACCGCCCCGTGACAAGCGGTGGCATAGTGCGGCGCATGCGCGGCGATCGAATGCTTTCGATGGTCCTGCCGCACTCGACCCGTCCGCACATTCCGTCCCTGATCTTGGAACCACCCGTCAAGTCCTCCCCCGCGCTACCGCTCTATGTGGACCTGGACGGCACGCTGTTTCCTGGAGACTCGCTGCATGAATCCGTGCTGCTGCTGCTTCGGCGAAACCCGCTGAACCTGTTCAGGCTGCTGGGCTGGTTGCTCCAAGGCAAACTGGCCTTCAAACGCAGGGTCGCGGATGAGGCGCTGCCTGACGCCAGCACACTGCCCTACCACGCCAGCTTCCTGGATTTCCTGCGGGCCGAGCGCGCCAACGGCAGAAGGTTGGTGCTGGCAAGCGCTGCGGATCACCGCATAGGCCACGACGTGGCGCAGCACCTGGGCTTGTTCGAAGATCACATCGGAAGCAAGGACGTCAATCTTTCGGGCGCACGCAAGCTCAGTGCGATCCAGCAGCACAGCAACGGTCCTTTCGCCTATGCGGGCAACGCCGCAGTGGATCTTGAAGTGTGGCGCGGCAGCGCCGAGGCCGTGGCAGTCAACGCCCCCGCCGAAGTCAGCAGGCGGTTGAAGGAACTGCACCCGCAGGCGCGCATCTTTGAGCGCCCGTCGATGAGCCTGCGCACCCTGCTGAAGGCGATACGACTGACCCAGTGGAGCAAGAACACCCTGGTGTTCGTGCCGCTGCTGGCCAGCCATGTGACCAATGCACACACCTGGCTCGCAGTGTTCGCAGCCTTCGTGGCTTTCGGCTTGTGCGCCTCGGCCACGTATCTCTTCAACGACCTCCTGGACCTGCCCAACGATCGTCGTCATGCGCACAAGCGGTGGCGTCCGCTGGCGGCCGGTCAACTGGGTATCGGTCAGTCGCTCGTCATGGCCGCATTGATGCTGACGGCGGGCCTGATGCTGGCCTTGGCAGTCTCACCCGCGCTCGCGTTGATGCTGCTGGGCTATCTGGTGATCACCGTGGCGTATTCGCTGCACCTGAAGAGTCTGGCGCTCCTGGATGTGCTGTTGCTGGCGGGCCTGTACACCTGGCGCATTGCCGCAGGGGCCGTGGTGGCGCAGGTCCCACTCTCCAACTGGCTGCTGGCGTTCTCACTCTTCCTTTTCCTCAGCCTTGCGCTGGTCAAGCGCTGCGCCGAACTGGAGGAGTTGAACGACACCGACGCGACCCGCACACCCGGCCGGGGCTACCGTCGCGAGGACCTGGCCACGCTGCGTGGCATGGGGGTGAGCAGCGGCTTCATGGCGGTGCTGGTGCTGGCGCTGTACATCGAGAGCCAGAACGGGCGGGCCCTGTACCCGCAGCCCTTGTGGCTGTGGGCCTTGGCGCCGCTGCTGATGGCCTGGATGATGAGGATCTGGCTCAAGGTCGCGCGCCGGGAAATGCGGGGGGAAGATCCGATTGCCTTCGCACTCAAGGACCGCGCCAGTTGGATCACCTTGTTGGCGATGGTGGTCGCAGGCGTCATGGCCTCGCAGGGGGCCTCATGAAGTGGGTGCCGCTGACCGTGGCCCTGGGGTGCGTGCTGCTCTCCAGCCTGGCCCAGGTCTTGATGAAACTGGGCATGAACGCGCACACGTCGCCTGCCAGCCCTGCAGAAGCCTCGGTACTGGCCACGTACGGGCATGCGTTGACCAACCCCCTGGTCTGGGCGGGCCTGGCCTTGTACGGCATGAGTGCCGGTCTCTGGATCTGGGTGCTCTCACGGCTGGACGTGGGCGTGGCCTATCCCTTGGTCAGCCTCGGGTTCGTCCTGACCCTGCTGGTGGGCGTGCAGTGGCTGGGAGAGTCCTTTTCATGGCAACGGCTGGCAGGCTGCGGCCTGATCGTGGTGGGCGTGATGCTGCTGGCCTCGGACGCATGAAGGTGGCGCCCCGCTCCCTGCTGCTGCGCGAGACCCGCATGACGCCCCCGGGTCAGCCCATGTACTTTCCACCTCTCACTTCCGGGGTCAACCGATGAGGGCGACATTCTTCGGCGCGTCGGAAGACGCCCGCACTGTCTTCGCCAAGGTGTTCGCATTGACGCTGGCAGCCAAACTGGCGCTGGCAGCCTGGCTTCCGATCACCGGAGACGAAGCCTTCTTCTACCAATGGGGCGTCAGTCCTGACTGGGGCTATTCGGACCATCCGCCGATGGTGGGATGGCTGCTCTGGCTGTTGCGCCATCTGGGCGACTCGCCTTTCGCGCTGCGGCTTGCCACGGTGCTGCTGACCAGCGTGGTGGCACTGGCCGTGGTGGATCTGGTGCGTCGACTGCTGCCGCCAGACCGGGAGGACAGCGCCTGGTTGGCTGGGGCCGTCTACCTGGCCCTGCCCTTCTCCTGGGTGGCCGTGCTGGTGACGACCGACACGCCCCTGATCTTCTTCATGACCGCATCCTGGTGGTGCTTCGTGCGCGCCGAACTCCCGAGGCCCGCCCCCCCAGCAGGCGACCGGGACGCAGCGCTGGCGATTCCACGCGCCGCTGTCGGCTGGTACGCGGCATCCGGCGCCCTGCTCGGCATGGCCTTCCTGTCCAAGTATTTCGCGGTGCTGGTCGGCCTTGGTTATGCCGTGTGGTTGCTCGGATGGCGACGCCGGCGGGCGTGGGTGTTGGTACTGATAGCAGCGTTCGCTTTACCCGGGGTGGCCGTCAACCTCGCGTTCAACGCGACGCACGGCTGGACCAACATCATGTTCAACGTTTTCAACCGCAACCAAGGCACGCAGTGGTCGGTTTCGCACTGGGTGACCTACCTGGGCATGATGGTCTATCTGCTGACACCCTGGTTGATCTGGCAAGCGTTGCGGGCCAAGCCCGGCACCGAGGCGGGTTCCGCCGCCAATGGCCGGGCCTTGGACACCAACGCATCGGGCGAAACCGCCACATCACGCGTGACCCGCCATGACCGGCCACCGCGCCACACAGGCTCCCTGCTGGTGATGGTGCTGTGGGCAACACCCTTCCTGCTGTTCGCCCTGGTCGCCACACGGCGTACCGTCGGTCTGCACTGGGTGCTGGGCTTCGTGCCGCTGTTCGTGCTGTGGGCCGGACTGCGGCTTTCACCCACGGCGCTGCGCAAGGCGCTGAGGTGGAACGGCTGGCTGGCGCTGCCCCACGTGCTCTTGTTGGCGGCCGTGTTCGCTGCGCCGCTGGCCTGGTGGCAACGGTCCAGCCAGTTTGCCTCCGTCGTCTTCCTGCGTGAAGCACCTGCGGTGACGGCAGCGCTGCGCACAGGCCTGCCGCCCGACGCCGCACTCATGGCGCGAGGCTACAGCCCCGCAGCGGTCCTGGCCTTCCACAGCGGACGCTATGTTCCGGTGTTTGGTGTGGGCCGACACCATGCGCGGCAAGACGACCTGTCGGTGGACTTCAAGGAGTTCGACGGCCGGCCCGTGCGCATCTTTGACCGCAAGCCCTTGGATGAGGCCGACTTTGCGCCGTACTTCGAAAGCGTCAAGGCTGCAAGCTTCGAGGTTGACGGGCAGCGTCTGCACTACCTGGACGGTCAAGGCTTCAGGTTTGAAACCTACCGCGATCAGATCCTGAGAGAAGCGGCCGATCGCTTTCACCGCGTACCGGACTGGTTGCCTCTGTTGCGCAGCCCGTTCTGCGAGCGCTACGGATTTGCCGACTGTTCGCCCAGCAGAACCCGATGACAAGGCCCAGAAACGAGAAAGCCCCGAAGTTCATTCAGGGGCCCTGGGGATGGTGGTGGAGACGAGGAGGATCGAACTCCCGACCTTCGCATTGCGAACGCGACGCTCTCCCAGCTGAGCTACGTCCCCACGATGGAGCCGAGTCTATCAGCGGCCATGCATCCGCAAAACACCTTCATCGCAGCTTCGTCACACATTCACGCCCTGGCCGGACCTTTGCAGCCCGGGCCTTGAGCTCACCACCTCACCTCTGGAGCCTTCCATCATGCCCGTGACCCAGATCACCCTGTTGCCTGGCTACGAGCGCGAGGTGCAGGAGCGCCTCGTGAACCGGGTGAGCGATGCCGTGCGTTCGGTCATCAACAGTGCGCAGGCGGGTACCACCACCTTCATCCAGGAGGTATCGACCTACCGGCGGGACGGTCGTGTGTTCACTGGCGGCGGGGCGGCGCATCCGGTGGCCAGCGAGGTGGTGGCCTCGTTTCTGCAGGCGATGCAGGAGCGCGACCTGGCCCGCGCCCAAGGCTTCCTCGCGCCCGGCTTTGCCATGTGCTTTCCCGGTGGCGCGCGCTTGGGCTCGCTGGAGGAACTGGTGGCCTGGGGCCGCACGCGCTATCAGGGTGTGGCCAAGCAGTTCGAGCGCTTCGACGAATGTTGGACTTCGGAAGGCACGGTGGTCTACTGCCACGGCACGCTGGAGGGCCGCTGGCCGGATGGCACTGCCTTCAGCGGCGTCCGCTTCATCGACCGCTTCCTGGTTCAAGGCGGGCTGCTGGTGCACCAGGACGTCTGGAACGACCTGGCCGAACACCGCCCCGGCTGAAACCCCAATCCCTCCTGGCGAGGCCTGGGCGAGGGCCGGGCCTACAGCGCCGCGTCGATGGCCGGGCGCAGTGCAGCGGGCTTGTCCCCCGGCTCGAAGCGTTGCAACACCCGACCGTCGCGGCCGATGAGGAACTTGGCGAAATTCCAGGCGATGGCGCCGTCGGGCGATGTTCCCGGCGCCTGCTCGCGCAGCCATTGCCACAACGGGTGGGCCTGCGGTCCGTTGACCTGCACCTTGGCCATCATGGGGAAACTGACCCCATAGTTCTTCTGGCAGAAGGCGGCGATCTCGCCATTGCTGCCCGGGTCCTGCGCGCCGAATTCGTTGCTGGGAAAACCCATCACCGTGAGGCCTCGGCCCTGGAACTCCTTCCACAAGCTTTCCAGCCCGGCGAACTGCGGGGTGTAGCCGCAGGCGCTTGCCGTGTTGACCACCAGAAGCAACCGGCCCTTGAAATCCGACAGAGGCTGGGGCCGCCCGTCGATGGTGTCAGCGCTGAAATCGTATGCCAAGTGTTCGCTCATGGGGCCCTCGTGGTGACAGGGCGGAATCACAGAACCACCCAATTAAGCCCAGATGCTAGGCCGTACGCGATTCCACACGTGGCGGCGGGGGCATGGTCCTCAGCGCCGCGCCAGCAGCAGGGATCCCTTCTCCAGGGGATTCAGGTCGACACGCCGGACGCTGGCAAAACCGGCCTCCTGCATCCACCCCCGGTACTCCTGCTCGCTGTAGGTGCGCGTGCCGGTCTCGAACAGCAGCGTCAGACGAAAGGCGGCATGAAAAGCATTCAAGGGCGTGCCGGCCAGATAGTCGTGCACCACCAGCAGCCCGCCCGGGCGCAGGCTGCGGGCGATTTCGGCGATGACGCGGCGGTTGTCCTCGGGCTGCTGGTTGTGGCCCACCGAAAGGTACAGCACCAGGTCGAAATCCTGACCCCAGCCCAGGTCCAGCACGTTGCCGGCGCGCGTGGTGATGCGATCTGCCAGTCCGGCCGCGGCAATCGACGCGGGCGTGTCGGTCAAGGCGCTGGGCAGATCCACGATGACCGCCTGCAGCTGGGGGTGGTGGCGGCAGAAACGCATCGCATGCAGGCCATGGGAGCCCCCCAGGTCCAGAAGCCTCTGGTGCCCGGGCTCCACGGGCGTGTGTGCCACGAGGTCCGGCCCCAGGTCCTGCGCGAAGGCGTGCATGTAGCGCGAGAACAGGGGCCCCAGGTGCGGCTGCTGCGACATGCGCTCCCACAGCGTCTGCGCGGGGCGGCCCGCCTGCACGGCACGGTCCAGGTCACCCATCATCGTCCACGCCTCGTGGGTCCACAAGGCGCCCGGGGTGTAGTCGATGGTGCCCGCACGGGTCAACCAACGCTGGGTGCTTTCGGTGTTGGCGTAGGCGCCTGCATCCTGCTGGAGATAGCCCAGCGCCACCAGGAAATCCGCCAGGGTGCGCACGCCGGCCTCGCTGGATTGCGTGCGCCGGGCGAGCTCGGGCGTGTCCAGAGCACCGGCGGACAGCGCCTCGAACACGCCCAGGCGCGCTGCGGCGACGATGGCGGCCGACTTCATCATCGGCATGTAGATGTCCAGCATCGGAAGTTCGGCAGAACCCGTGGGCTGGCAGACGTCGGGCTTGGGCGTGAAAGTCAAGATGAAGTCCTGCAAGAGGGGAGCGGGCATTCTCGCCGTCAGGCGGCACTGGCGCCCATGCACCAGCGGGCATACTTTGCCCACTCACCCCAGGAGGCCCGATGGCACGCAAACAAGACCCTGCATGGTTGGCCGCGCAGTACAACAACCGGGCCCGGGTGCCGGACCATGCGGAGATCCTCGCCCGATGGGCTCGCGATTCACAGGTCATTCGCGATACCCGGCCCTGCCAGCTGGACCTGGCTTATGGCGACACCCCTGCCGAGCGACTGGATGTCTTCCGCCCTTCCGACGCGGCACGAGAACCCAAGGCCCGAAGGCGCCCAGGCGCCCCGATGCTGGTGTTCATCCACGGCGGCTGGTGGCGCTCGCTGGACAAGGCCGACCACTCCTTCGTGGCGCCGGCGCTCGCGGATGCGGGTGCGGTGGTGGTGGTGCCCAACTACGCCTTGTGCCCTGCGGTGGGCATCGAGGACATCGCCCTCCAGATGGTGCGCAGCCTCGCATGGTGCTGGCGGCATGCCCGTGAGCTGGGCGCAGACCCGGAGCGCATCACCGTGGCCGGGCACTCCGCGGGGGGCCATCTCGCGGCCATGATGTTGTGCACGCTGTGGAAGCGCGCGGGCGACGACCTGCCAGACGACCTGGTGAAGGCCGCCCTGTCGATCTCGGGCGTGTTCGACCTCGAACCCCTGCGGCGCACGCCCTTCCTGCAACCTGACCTGCGCCTCACGCCGCGGTCGGCCCGGCGTCTGAGCCCTGCGGGCTTTCCTGCTCCTGCGGGCACCCTGCGCGCCGTGGCGGGCTCGCTGGAGAGCGAAGAGTTCCTGCGACACAACCGGCTGATCCGCAGGCGTTGGGGTGCGCTCACCGTGCCCGTGTGCGAAACCATCGCCGATGCCGACCACTTCACGGTGCTGGAAGGGCTGGCCCGTCCAGGAAGCCGTCTGCACACCCTCGCACTGCAGATGATGGTGCCGGTCGCAACGGACTGACCGCATCCCCAGCCGGCCACGCTGGCCGCCCGTCTCCTGCAGTTCGGCATCTCCCCGGAGGTTCCGGTCGCAGAATTGACGTCTATCAGCTTCCGGGTACGCATTGCCTGACTCAATCACATGGATTGAAGCTTTCGATTGGCCTGGCCTTTCAGGCTTTGGTAACGTGCGACCTGTTGGTTGTCCAAGACAGCAACAGACAGACCGCATTCCCTTCGCAGAACCCCAACTCACAGGAGCCAATCCCATGGGACTCAAAGGATCCAAGACCGAGCAGAACCTGAAGGACGCCTTCGCTGGCGAATCCCAGGCCAACCGCCGTTACCTGTACTTCGCAAACAAGGCTGACGTGGAAGGCCAGAACGACGTGGCATCGCTTTTCCGCTCCACGGCTGAAGGCGAAACCGGCCACGCACACGGCCACCTCGAGTTCCTCGAGAACGGCTCGGGTGATCCTGCCACCGGCCTGCCCATCGGCTCCAGCCGTCAGAACCTGGCCGCCGCCGTGGCTGGCGAGACGCACGAGTACACCGACATGTACCCGGGCATGGCCAAGACCGCTCGCGACGAAGGCTTCGACGAGATCGCCGACTGGTTCGAGACCCTGGCCAAGGCCGAGCGCTCGCACGCCAACCGCTACCAGAAGGCCCTGGACGCGCTGGTCGACTGAAGACCTCGCTACCGCCTGGAAACAAGGGGCCTCGCGCCCCTTGTTTTCCATGAGACCCGGCACCCATTCAACCCGCACCCGACGAGAGACTCCCCATGCGCGAAGGCAACCTGGAAGCCCCGACCCGCCACCCGCTGGACTGGAAGAACCCCGAGTTCTACGACGAAGGCTCCGCCATGAAGGAGATGGAGCGGGTGTTCGACATCTGCCACGGTTGCCGCCGCTGCGTGAGCCTGTGCCAGAGTTTTCCCACGTTGTTCGACCTGGTGGACGCCACCGACGACGGCGAGGTGCACGGCGTGAAGAAGGAGGCCTACTGGAAGGTGGTGGACCAGTGCTACCTGTGCGACCTGTGCTACATGACCAAGTGCCCGTACACGCCGCCCCACGCGTGGAACCTGGACTTTCCGCACCTGATGCTGCGCGCCAAGGCCATCAAGCACAAGAAGGGTGAGGTCAAGGCCAGTGAGAAGCTGCTCGCCTCCACCGACACGCATGGCAGCTTTGCCGGCATCCCGATCGTGGTGCAGGCTGTCAACGCGATCAACAAGACGAAGTTCGCTCGCAAGGTGATGAACAGCCGGCTCGGCGTGCACCCTGACGCCTGGATGCCCACCCTGGCCCCGCAGCGCTTCCGCTGGGGCCGGGCCATGAGCAACACCACCTTCCCCGCCGTCAACGGGCAGCGCACCCCGGGCAAGGTGGCCATCTTCTCCACCTGCTACGTCAACTACAACGAACCGGGCATTGGCGAAGACCTGATCAAGCTGCTGGACCACAACGAGATCCCCTACGTCATCGTCGACAAGGAGAGTTGCTGCGGCATGCCCAAGCTGGAGCTGGGAGACCTGGACTCGGTCGGCAAGAGCAAAGAGGCCAACATCCCGGTGCTGACCCGCTATGCCAAGGAAGGCTACGCCATCGTCAGCGCCGTGCCCAGCTGCACGCTGATGTTCAAGCAGGAGATCCCGCTGATGTTCCCCGGCTGCGCCGACACGCAGGCGGTGAAGAAGGCCATGTTCGACCCCTTCGAATACTTCGTGGCGCGCCACAAGGATGGCCTGCTCAAGACCGACTTCAAGGCCGCGCTGGGCAAGGTGAGCTACCACATCCCTTGCCACGGCCGGGTGCAGAACATCGGCAAGAAGACCGAGGAGATGTTCAAGCTGATCGGCCAGACGGTCGAGGTCAAGCTCAACACGGTGGAGCGCTGCTCCGGCCACGCCGGCACCTATGGGGTCAAGACCCCCTCCCACCCCGTGGCCATGAAGATCGGCAAGCCCGTGTTCAAGGCCATGGCCAAGGATGAGCCCGACTTCATCAGCAGCGACTGCGCGCTGGCCGGGCACCACATCGCCCAGGGCATGCAGCAGGCAGGCACGCCTGCCAAGGCCCTGCAGCACCCGCTCAGCCTGGTGCGCATGGCCTATGGTCTGTGAGCTGCCGCGCCGCGACCTCACCGCCTGCCCTGGATCCGTTGCAAGACCCTTTTCGGCGGTCCTCCCCCATTCCCCCTTCATCTTCGACAGGAGTCTGAACCATGGCCCCCCTTACCCGTGACAACCTCCTCACCCTCGAGGCCTACGCCAAGATCCGCAAGAGCAGCAAGCCCGAGGCCATCGCCCACCGTAAGCTGCGCAGCGTGGGCCTGGGCGAACACATGACGCTGCAGTTCGAGGACGAGAAGACCATCCGCCGGCAGATCCAGGAGATGCTGCACATCGAGAAGATCTTTGACGAGGAAGGCATCGTCAGCGAGATCGAGGCCTACGCGCCGCTGATCCCGGACGGCTCGAACTGGAAGGCCACGATGCTGATCGAGTACCCGGACCCGCATGAGCGCAAGCGCGAGCTGGCACGGCTGATCGGGGTGGAAGACCGCATGTTCGTCGAGGTGGAAGGCCACGCACGGGTCTACGCCATCGCCGACGAAGATCTGGACCGCGAGAACGACGAAAAGACCTCGTCGGTGCACTTCGTGCGCTTTGAGTTCCCCAAGAGCGCGCGCGAGGCCATCCTGGCCGGCGCCAGCGTCAAGCTGGGCTGTGACCACACCAACTATCCGCAACACGTGACCATCGCCGCCGACACCCTGGCCAGCCTGGCGGGCGACCTGCGCTGATCAGGCGCTTGGCCCACGGGCTTCAGGCACCTGCCCTGCGCGACAGCGCCAGCGAGTGCGCGGTGTAGACCAGCAGCCCGGTCCAGATGAGGACAAACCCCGCCAGACGCTGGCCGTCGAAGGGTTCACCGAAGATGGCCACGCCAATGGCCAACTGCAGCGATGGCGACAGGTACTGGAACAGGCCCACCGTGGCCAGTTTCAGCCGGCGGGCCGCCGCAGCGAACAGCATCAGCGGCACGGCGGTCAGCGGGCCAGCCATCACCAGCCAGAACACCAAGCTGGATGAGCCGGTGGCCAACGCCCCCTGACCGCTCCAGGTGATCAGGCCAAGCCAGGGGAGCACCAGGGGAGCGATCAACAGCGTCTCCAGGGTCAAGCCCTCCAGCGGCCCCAGCACCGAGGTCTTGCGCAGGAGGCCGTAGACGGCGAACGTGGCTGCCAGCGCCAGGCCCAGCCAGGGCAGACGGCCGGTGTGCCAAGTGAGCCAGATCACCCCCGCTGCAGCAAAGGCGACTGCCACCCACTGGATGCGCTTCAGCCGTTCACGCAGCACCACCACACCCAGGCACACGCTGATCAGGGGGTTGATGAAGTAGCCGAGGCTGGCCTCCACCACCTGGGCCGACTGCACGGCATACACATAGAGCAGCCAGTTCAGCGCGAGCAGCAGCCCGCTGGCCAGCGGCATCAGCATCTGACGGGGCGATTTGAGCAAGGCCCCCAGCCAGGCCCAGCGACGCAGCAGGGCCAGCACGCCCAGCAGGAAGACCAGCGACCACGCCGAGCGGTGCAGCATGATCTCCAGCGACATTACGGTGGCCAACTCTCGCAGGTACAGGGGATAAAGGCCCCAGATGCCGAAGGCCAGCAGGGCGTAGAGGGCACCGGAGTTCATGAGTCGCGCGCATTGTCACCGCCGAGCGGGCGGCCCGCGGGCGCCACAATGCGCACATGACCATGGCCGCTCAGACCAGCGGGGGAGACTCCGTACCACGCTGGCGCGCTGTCACGGCCCTGGGCACCGCGCAGACGCTGTCCTGGGCCAGCACCTACTACCTGCCGGGCGTGCTGGCAACGCCCATGGCCCGGGAACTGGGCGTGGCGGTGCCCACGGTACACCTGGCCTTCTCGCTGGCCTTGATCGTCTCCGCCCTGGTGGGGCCGGTCGCCGGCCGGGCGATCGACCGGCACGGCGGCCGACCGGTGCTGCTGGGCACCAACGTGCTGTTCGCACTGGCGTTGACCGCCCTGGCTTTCGCGCAGGGGCCGGTGGGCCTGTTTGCAGCCTGGGTGCTGATCGGACTGGGCATGGGCAGCGGCCTGTACGAGGCCGCCTTTGCCAGCCTGGTGCGCCTGTACGGACACGAGTCGCGTAACGCCATCACCGGCATCACGCTGATCGCGGGTTTTGCCAGCACCGTGGGCTGGCCGCTGTCGGCCTGGATGGAGACGCAGTGGGGTTGGCGCGGTGCCTGCCTGGGGTGGGCGGCGCTGCACCTGGTGCTGGGCATGCCCTTGAACCTGATCGTCCCGAAGGCGCGCCGGGCATCGGCACTGCCATCGCCGGACCCCGGACCGGTCGCACCGGTGCCCTCGCCCGCGCCAGATGCAGCGACCGTGGCGGGCGCCACAACCGCAGGAACGGCTGAAACCATGAGCACAGCCCCGGGCGAACTGCGCACCGCCGTGCTGCTGTCCGCCGTGTTCGCGCTCGTGTGGTTCATCAGCACGGCCATGGCGACCCATCTGCCTGCGCTGCTGCAGGCCAGCGGCGCCACGCTGGCCACCGCCGTGGCCGTGGGCGCGCTGGTGGGGCCGGCCCAGGTGGCTGGTCGATTGCTGGAGTTCGGGCTGCTGCGGCGCATCCACCCCCTGCTGTCGGCGCGGCTGGCCGGGCTGGCGCACCCCGTAGGCGTGCTCGTGCTGATGGCGGTGGGCGGACCTGGCGCTGCGGCGTTTGCACTGCTGCACGGGGCGGGCAACGGCATCATGACCATCGCCAAGGGCACCTTGCCGCTGGTGCTGTTCGGGCCGCTGGGCTACGGCGCCCGGCAGGGCTGGATGATGATGCCGGCGCGGGTGGCGCAGGCCCTGGCGCCCGTGCTGTTCGGGGTGGCGCTGCAGCACTGGGGCGTGCAGGCGATGTGGATCTCGGCGGCGCTGGGCCTGATGGCCTTCGCCGCCCTGATGGCGATCAGGGCACCGCGTGCGACTTCAGGGCCGCCTTGAGTTGCACCTGCACTGCCGTGCGCAACGACTCAGGCGCCAGCACGGTCACCTCTCCGCCGTGGCGCAGCACGTCCATCACCAGCTCGGTTTCGTTGGCGTAGGGCACGCGCAGCTCGAACCGCCCGTCGGGCAGGTGTCGGGTCTTCTGACGCGGATGCCATTCCTCGCGGCCCACCCAGCGCGCCGCCTCAGCGGTGAACAACAGCGTGGCCCATTGCGCTCGGGCGCCCGCGAATATGCCGTAGCCTGCATCCAGCGCCGCCTCCACCGCCCTGACCGGCACTTCACGCGCCTTGAGTTCCAGGATGGAAGCCTGCTCCACGGCATCCAGCGCAAAGCGCAGCAGCTGGTCCTTCTGATGGCACCAGGCGTCCAGGTACCAGGTGCTTCGGTAGTGCACCAGGCGCTGGGGCGAGACGTCGCGCTGCGTCACCGCCTGGCGGCCGCGCGTCTGGTAGCGCATGTGGACGCGGCGACGGCGCACCAGCGCATCGCCGAAGAGCTCGAACCACTTGCTGGGCACCGGGCGCCGCCCCGCACTGACGATGCGAACCCGCCGCATGAGGGCGTGGGCCTGTCGGTCGTCAGGCCCGAGCATGCCCTGCAGTTTCTCCAGCAGCGGCTGCAGGTGGCGCGACAGCAACCCGCCTTCGTCCAGCCCCTGGATGAGCTGGTGCATAGTCAGCAGGGCGTGGATCTCGCGCTCGCTGAACCACACGCCGGGCAGCTCATGCTGGACCGGGCCGCGCCCGGCGGCTGTCTGCAACTTGTAGCCCCGGTCCAGGGCGTCCCAGACGATGGGGGCGTCCAGGCGGTCGCGCAGGTACTGGATATCGCGCTTGAGGGTGGCCGGCGAGACCTCAAGCTCCGCCAGCAGCGTGGCGAAGTCGACGCAGCCACGGGACTTGATCAGCGCCTCGATGCGGTAGAAGCGTTCGGAGCGATCCATCGGCTCTCCTGAA
Source organism: Burkholderiales bacterium (assembly GCA_947464185.1). Lineage (GTDB taxonomy): Bacteria > Pseudomonadota > Gammaproteobacteria > Burkholderiales > Burkholderiaceae_C > Rubrivivax. Next base: position 48,404 of record CANHVY010000017.1, on the reverse strand, counting down.
GTCTGGTTGGCCACAGCTTGGCCGTGGCACCAAACGGGATTGTCGAGGTAATCGGGCCGTGTCAGCGCGCGGGGTGCTGCCGTGCAACAACCCCCTGGGGGCTCCGTGCCGCAGGCCCCGGCCGCAGCGGCGATAATAGGGAGTTATGGAGCTCGCGCTCTGCTTTCTTCTGACGGCGAACCTTCCAAAGCCAGCCGCGCACGAACGACACCCCGGAAACCCCGATGGCCAAGACACCGCCCAAGACCACCGTTTCCAGCGAAGGCCTGCGTTACCACTCCAAGGTACCAGGCTCCCCCTTCGTGGCCACCGGCCACTTCGGCGCCGCCACCATGTCGTGCTTCCTTTGCGGCAAGCACCGCCCACGGGCCCAGCTCAAGTCGCGCAAGCTCATGGGCAAGACGCACTTCGTGTGCGCGCCCTCCTGCAAGGAACTCGAGGCCACGCTCACTGCGCGCTGACGGGGCTCTGCCGTCAGGGCGGCTCCTCGCCTGCCAGCGCCAGCAGTTCTTCTTCCCCCAGGGTTTCACGCTGCAGCAGTCGCTCGGTGGCAAGGTCCAAGGTCTGGCGGTGCGCCTGCAGCCAGAAGGTGGCCCGTTCCGAGGCCGCACTCACCACCTGACGCACCGCGTCATCAGCGCGCTGGGCCGTGGCGTCAGCCGTGCCGACCTGCGCTGACGCGGGTACCCCCTGGGGCAGGAACAAGGGGCGATCTCCCGCCCAGGACACCGGGCCAAGGGTCTCGTCCATGCCGTAGCGCAGCACCATGTCACGTGCCAGATCCGTGGCCTTGACCAGGTCGTCAGCGGCGCCCGTGGAGGCCTCGCCGAACACCACCAGTTCGGCCGCCCGCCCGGCCATCAGGATGGTCAACCGGTCCTGCAGTTCCCCCTTGCGCTGCACATGCCGGTCTTCCGACGGGCGTTGCAGGGTGTAGCCCAGCGCGCCGATGCCGCGCGGGATGATGGACACCTTGTGCACCCGGTCGGCCCCAGGCAGCGAGAGAGCCACCAGGGCATGGCCCAGTTCGTGGCAGGCCACCAGACGCCGCTCGGCCTGCGACAGCAGCCCCCGGCGCTTCTCGATGCCGGCCACGATGCGCTCGATGGCCAGGGTGAAGTGCTCCAGCGTCACCGACGGGGCGCCCAGGCGGGTGGCAGCCAGCGCGGCTTCGTTCACCACGTTGGCCAGGTCCGCCCCCGCCAGCCCCACCGTGATGCCGGCCACCTGATCCAGGTCCGTGTCCGCTGCCAGCACGATCTTGCGGGCATGCACGCGCAGGATCGCCAGGCGGCCGGGTCGGTCCGGGCGGTCCACCAGCACCTGGCGGTCGAAACGGCCCGCACGCAGCAGTGCCGGGTCCAGCACCTCCGGGCGGTTGGTGGCGGCCAGCAGCACCACACCCACGCTGGGGTCGAAGCCGTCGAGTTCGGACAGTAACTGGTTCAGCGTCTGTTCGCGCTCGTCATGCCCGCCGGCGGCGGTGAAGGCGCCGCGCGCCTTGCCCAGGGCGTCCAGTTCGTCGATGAAGATGATGGCTGGCGCCTGGGCCCGAGCCTGTTCGAACAGGTCGCGCACGCGCGCCGCGCCCACGCCGACGAACAACTCGATGAATTCCGAACCGTTGATGGAAAAGAAGGCCACGCCCGCCTCCCCGGCCACCGCCCGGGCGAGCAGCGTCTTGCCCGTGCCGGTGGGCCCCATCAGCAACACGCCCTTGGGCATGCGGGCCCCCAGGCGTCCGTGCGCCTTGGGGTCTTTCAGGAAGTCGACGATCTCCTGCAACTCGGCCTTGGCCTCGTCCACGCCCGCCACGTCCTCGAAACGCACCCCCGTCTGCCGCTCCATGTAGACCTTGGCGCGGCTGCGGCCGATGCCCAGCAGACCGCCCTCCCCCATGCCACCCATACCGCCCAGCCGTGAAGCCAGGCGCTGGGACAGCAAGGCCCACACGCCGAAGAAGATCAAGGCGGGGGCCACCCAGGACCAGAGCTGGTTCAACCAGGTGGACTCGCGCACGCGCTTGAAAGGCACCCCGAACTCGGACAGACGTTGCGCCAGCGGGGGCTCCACCAACTCGGCTGCCAGCGCCTGTGGCCCGTCGGCCTGCGGAGTCTTCAGCGGCCCCACCACCAGGCTGCCCACCACCTGAACCTCGGCCACCCGTCCCTCACGCAGGGCCTGTTCGAACTGGCTGTAGGGCACCAACTCCACCGCAGCACGCTGGTCCCACCAGACCGACAAGCCCCACCACAGCGCCAGAGCGGCCAGCAGGTACGGGAAGGGCCGCAGAGGATCGAGAAGAGGGTGCGCAGGCGGACGGGGCGGTGGCGGGGCCATCGGGCCTTACCGTAGCCCTGCCGGTGGGGGCTTCGCTTGCGATGACGCAAGGCTGGGCGCTCGCGCAAGCGGCAGGCCGGCTGTCACCGCAGGCAGCCCGCCGAAGAACAGGTCAACCACGATGTCGCCCAGGTCGGCATAGGTCAAGACGCCGTCCGGGCGCAGCCAGGTGAAGGTCCAGTTGATCATGCCGAACAGGAGCATGGCCATGGGCTTGTGCAGTTCGGTGCGCAGGTCGGGGCGACAGGCGGCGATGCCCTGGGCGAACGCTGCCACCACCTGACGCTGGCCGTCCAGCACCGCCCCGCGGGCGCGCTCGTCCAGAAACTTCACGTCCTCGGTGAGGACGCGATGCTCGCTCTGGGCGTCGGCGTAGGCCTGCATGAAACGGCGGACCAGACGGCGCAGCCGAGCCTCGGCCGCACCGTGCGTGCTCCCTGGGGGTTCGATTGGGGGGTCGCCGGCCTCAGCGGCAATGCCCTGCAGGCGGGCGACATGGCTGCACACGATGTCTTCCAGCAGCGCATGCTTGTCGCTGAAGTAGTGGTACAGCGTGGCCTTGGACACCCCGCTGGCCGAGGCCACCTCGTTCAAGGTGGCGGCGGTGTAGCCCCGGCGCGCGAACAGGTCCGCCGCGGCTTTCAGGATCTGAGAGCGCTGGCCGTCGTAAGTCGCGGCACGCGGGCGGGCCATGACCCCTCGTCAGCGCTCGTCGAAGCTGACGACCACGCGCTCGCTCAGCGGGTGGGCCTGGCAGCTCAGCACGAAACCGGCCGCCACCTCGGCCTTCTCCAGCGCGAAGTTGCGGTCCATGCGCACCTGCCCTTCCAGCACCTTGCAACGGCAGGTGGCGCACACGCCCGACTTGCACGAATAGGGCACGTCCAGCCCGGCGCGCGCGGCAGCGTCCAGGATGCTGGGGTCGGCGGGCCCGAAGCCGAACTCGCGCGTGAGACCGTCGCGCACCAGCACGATGCGGGCCTGTTCGGCGTCGCCCGCCTGATGCGTGTGCGCGTCGCCTGCGGGCTGCAACGCTGGAGGGACCCCGAAGCGCTCGATGTGGATGCGCTCTTCGGCGATGCCTGCTTCCTTCAATGCGGCTTCAGCTTCGTCGTTCAGGGCGTGGGGGCCGCAGACGAAGGCGTGGTCCACGCCCTGGGGGTCGATCAGCGTGCGCAGGAACAGGCCAATGCGCTGTGCGTCCAGCCGGCCCGCACCCAAGGGGGAATCCACCTGTTCGCGCGAGAACACCGGGTGCAGGGCCAGGCGGGTGAGGTAGCGGTTCTTCAGGTCCTCCAGTTCCTCCTTGAACATCGTGGACGCCGCATGGCGGTTGCCGTACAGCAGCGTGCAGCGCACGCGCGGGGCTGTGGCCAGCAGGGTGCGCAGGATGGACAGGATGGGCGTGATGCCACTGCCGCCCGCAATCGCCAGCACGTGCGCGGCGCGGTCGGTGCCGGCGAGCTCGGTGGCAGCCTGGCCGAAGCGGCCCTGGGGCTCCATAACCTCCACGATGTCGCCCACCTTCAGGTTCCCGTGCACCCAGGTGGAGAAAGCACCTCCCGGCACGCGGCGTACGCCCACGCGCAGCGGCTCGCCCACGGCCGAGCAGATGGAGTAGGAGCGGCGCAGGTCCTGGCCGCCTACCGCATGGCGCAGCGTGAGGTATTGGCCGGGAGTGAAGGCGAAGTCGCCCGCCTGCGCCGGCGGCACGTCGAAGGTGACGACCACGGCGTCGTCGGTGTCAGGGCGCACGTCGTGCACGCGCAGGGGATGGAAGTGCAGTCCGCTCATGGGGAGGTTCCGGGGTCGGTGATCGTGATGTCCTGGCTGACAGGCTCTCAGATCGGCTTGAAGTGTTCGAACGGTTCGCGGCAGGCCAGGCAGCGGTACATCGCCTTGCACGCCGTGGAGCCAAAGGCCGACAGCCGCTCGGTCTGCGCGCTGCCGCAGCGCGGGCAGTCCACGCCCCGTGGGCGGATGCGGATAGGCGCCATAGCAGGTGCCGAGGCGGACGCGCCACAGCCGGTGGCGCCCTCCTCCACCGGCCCTGGCGGGGCGATGCCGTACTCGCGCAGCTTGCGGCGGCCCTCGTCACTGATCCAGTCGGTCGTCCAGGCCGGGGCACGACGCAGCGTCACGCGAACCGGGCCGAAGCCAGCGTCTTGGAGGGCTTGGCGCACGCTGTCGGAAATCACTTCCGTGGCCGGGCAACCCGAGTAGGTGGGGGTGAGCACGACCTCGGTGCCGCCTTCACCGCAGACCACGTCCCGCACGATGCCCAGATCACGCACCGACAGCGCCGGCACCTCGGGGTCGGGCACGGTGTCCAGCACCGCCCAGGCGGCTTCAGCTGTGGGCTGCATGGCGGGATGCTGGAGCTTGTTTGAGCAGCGGGTGGAGCTCGCGAGCCACAGGGTGCGGATGCCTGCTTCCGCTCATGTCCCCCGGGACGGGCTGCGCCCGCCCCTCCTCCTTGACTTCGCTGCAGCAGGCACCCGCACCCTGCGTCCTGCCAACATCAGCACGCGCCGCCATGGACTGCGCGGCGAGGTTCAAGTCGATCCGGCGGTTCACCAGACGCCGCCCGGGAAAGCGCGCTGCAGATGCTGCATCTCGGCCAGGATGAAGCCCATGTGCTCGCTATGCACGCCACGGCTGCCGGTGCTGACGAACTTGGAGGCGGCAGGCACCGCCAGGGTGGCCTCCTCCAACACGGCAGAAACCTCAGCAACCCAGGCCTCGCGCAGATGGCTGCGCTGCGGGCCCAGGCCAGTGGCGGCGGCGTGGGTGTCGACCTCGTCGTCGAGGAACATCTCGTTCGTGTACGGCCAGGCGCGCTCGAGTGCAGACTTGGCGCGGCTTGCCGATTCCTCCGTGCCGTCGCCCAGACGCACCACCCACTGCGCGGCATGCCCCACGTGGTAGCGCGCCTCCTTGACGGCCTTACCGGCGATGGCGGCGAGCTCAGCGTCACGGGAAGTGGCCAGGCCCTGCCAGTGCAGCTTCAGCCATACGGCCAGCAGGAGATTGCGCACCTGCACGTCGGCGAAATCACCGCCCGGGGCGTGCGCGCTGCTGCGGCGCAGGGGCTGCTCGGCCAGGGTGAGGTTGAGATAGTCGCGCTCGTCGCGCAGGAAGGCGAGCTGGTCTTCATCCAGACCCTGCCCGTCCAGGGTGCCCGCGTGGCTCAACAGGGCGCGGGCCTGGCCCAACAGGTCCAGCGACAGGTTGGTCAGCGCGATGTCTTCTTCCAGTACGGGAGCATGGCCGCACCACTCGGACAGGCGCTGGGCATGGATCAGGCAGGTGTCGGCCAGGCGCAGAACCCAGCGCACCTCGGGTGCGCGGCTGAGGCTGACCGAGGTGGCAGGGCCGCGGGCCATGAGAGGCATGGGCGGCGCAGCAGAAGCAGTGGTGGCAGTCATCGTCGGCAGCCTCACATGTGGTCCACGGCTTCGGGCAGCACGTAGAACGTGGGGTGGCGGTAGACCTTGTCTTCCATCGGGTCGAAGTACATGTCCTTGTCACCGGGGTCGGAGGCCGTGATCTGGCTGGAAGGCACCACCCAGATGCTGCAGCCTTCCTGTCGCCGGGTGTAGACCTCGCGCGCCAGTTGCAGCGCCATGGGCGCGTCGGGCGCGTGCAGGCTGCCGCAGTGCTTGTGTTCGAGCCCGGCCTTGGGGCGGACGAAGACCTCCCACAGCGGCCATTCCTGGGCGGTGTGCTGGGCGGTGCGCTTGGCGATGTTCTTGGCGGTATCGGGCGTGTTGCTCATCAGGTTCTCCTTCAGCGGCAGTCGATGTGATGCTGCGCTGGTGGTTCGGAATGGGGCAAGGATGGGCGAGCCCATCCGTTGGGGCTCAAGCAGCCTGCTCGCGCGTGGCCTGCTTGCGAGCGTGAGCCAGCGCCGCTTCGCGCACCCAGGCGCCGTCGTCCCAGGCCTTGACGCGGGCGCCCAGGCGCTCCTTGTTGCAGGGGCCGTCGCCGCCCACCACGCGCCAGAACTCGCTCCAGTCGATGGGGCCGAAGTCGTGGTGGCCGCGGGCTTCGTTCCACTTCAAATCGGGGTCGGGCAGGCTCACACCCAGCACCTTGGCCTGCTCGACGGTGGCGTCGATGAACTTCTGCCGCAGGTCATCGTTGCTGATGCGCTTGATGCCCCAGCGGGCCGACTGCGCGCCGTGCACGCTCTCGCCGTCCGGTGGGCCGAACATCATGAGGCTGGGCCACCACCAGCGGTTGGTGGCGTCCTGCACCATGGCGCGCTGCTCGGGCGTGCCCTCGCGCATCATCACGCTCAGGGCGTCGAAGCCCTGGCGCTGGTGGAAGCTCTCCTCCCGGCAGATGCGCACCATGGCCCGGGCGTAGGGCGCGTAGGAGCAGCGCGTCAGCGGCACCTGGTTCATGATGGCCGCGCCGTCCACCAGCCAGCCGATCACCCCCACGTCAGCCCAGGTGAGTGTGGGGTAGTTGAAGATGGAGCTGTACTTGGCCTTGCCGCTGTGCAGCGCAGCCAGCAATTCGTCGCGGCTGGTGCCCAGGGTCTCGGCTGCGGAGTACAGGTACAGGCCGTGACCGGCCTCGTCCTGGATCTTGGCCAGCAGGATGGTCTTGCGCTTGAGCGTGGGCGCGCGAGTCACCCAGTTCGCCTCGGGCAGCATGCCCACGATCTCGGAGTGCGCATGCTGGCTGATCTGGCGCACGAGCGTCTTGCGGTAGTGCTCGGGCATCCAGTCCTTGGCCTCGATGAAGTCGCCTGCGTCGATCTTGGCGTCGAACCGGCGCTCCAGCTCAGCCTCTTCGAGCGAGCGGACGGCCTTGCGCTCTTCTTTGGGCGCGGTGTCCATGGCTTGGGTGTACATCTTGGGGACTCCTGATTGGGAGAGGGTTCAGTGGGTTCTTGTGGGGCTCTTGGTCTGGGGCTTGGCTGGCCCGCACAGATGGGCTACGCGTCGCTCGGCGAACGGGGGCGGGCTGCGGCGCTTCGGCGTGTCGGTCGGCCCAAAAGGCCGACTGCCCTGCGGTGCTCGGGTGCAAGGCCCCGCGGCAGAACTCGCTGCGCGCCCTTCAGGCGCTACGCTCAGACAGCTGCCGCGAGCATGTTGACGAAGCGCGCTGCGCGCGCGGGCCTCACCCCCTGCGCTCCTCGGCGACCCGCAGGCGCACCACAGCCCACCCCCGTCCGCCGAAACGAACACCCGGCGGGAAGCCAAGAGCCCAAGCGCAGCGCAAGAAGCGGGCGCCCATCCACCCTTCGCAGCAGCAGCGGGGGCCTGTTCGGGGTGCCTTTGGGAGCGGCGAGAAGCGCAGGGGCGTGGTCGGCGCGCGCAGCGCGCATCCAAGACTGACTCGCCGCAGCTGTCTGAGCGCAGCGCCCATGGGGCGCGAAGCGAGTTCTGCGGCGCGACCCTGCCCTGAGCATCGCAGCGCAGTCGGCTGTCAGGCCGACCGCTCCCGCCGGCATCCCGGACAGGCCCCCGTTGCAGCGGAGCGCACGAAACAGGAGCAGACAGCAACACCACCGAACACCTCACTTCGGCCGCGTATCGATCACCCGCCGGGCCTTGCCCAGCGAGCGTTCGATGCCGTCCGGGTCCAGGACCTCCACACGCGTGCTCACACCGATCAGCGTCTTGATGCGGTGTTGCAGCTCGCGCGCAGGGGCGGCGCGGTCAGAGGACGCAAACGCCGGCTGGATCTCGCAGCGCACCAGCACCTCGTCCAGATGCCCGTCGCGCGACACCACCAGCTGGTAGTGCCCCGACAACTGCCCCTGTTGCAGCACCATCTCCTCGATCTGCGTGGGAAAGAGGTTGACGCCGCGGATGATCAGCATGTCATCGCTGCGGCCCACGATCTTGCCCATGCGCCGCATGCTGCGCGCCGTGGGCGGCAACAAGCGCGTGAGGTCCCGCGTGCGGTAGCGGATGACAGGCAGGGCCTCCTTCGTCAGCGTGGTGAAGACCAGTTCGCCCTCGCTGCCGTCAGGCAGCACTTCGCCCGTGTGCGGATCGATGATCTCGGGGTAGAAGTGGTCCTCCCAGATCACAGGGCCGTCCTTGGTCTCCACGCACTCGCTGGCCACGCCCGGTCCCATCACCTCGCTCAGGCCGTAGATGTCTACCGCCTCGATGCCGGCGCTGCGCTCGATGTCGCGCCGCATCTCCTCGGTCCAGGGCTCGGCGCCGAAGATGCCCACCTTGACAGACATCGCCGACGGGTCCTTGCCCTGGCGGCGGAACTCCTCCACGATCACCTGCATGTAGCTGGGGGTGACCATGATGATGTCGGGCTTGAAGTCCTCGATCAGCTGCACCTGCTTTTCGGTCTGCCCGCCGCTCATCGGGATGACGGTGCAGCCCAGCCGCTCAGCCCCGTAGTGCGCCCCCAGGCCGCCCGTGAACAGGCCGTAACCGTAGGACACATGTACCATGTCGCCCCGTCGGCCCCCGGCCGCGCGGATGCTGCGGGCCACCAGGTCGGCCCAGCGGTCGATGTCGCCCTGCGTGTAGCCCACCACCGTGGGCTTGCCCGTGGTGCCGGAAGAGGCGTGGATGCGCACGATTTGGTCACGCGGCACGGCGAACAGGCCGAACGGGTAGTTGGCCCGCAAGTCAGCCTTGGCAGTGAAGGGGAACTTCGCCAGATCCGCCAGGGTCTTGCAGTCCGAAGGGTGCACACCCTTGGCATCGAAAGCCTGGCGGTAGTGCGGCACCTGGTCGTAGGCGTGCTGCAAGGTCCATTGCAGGCGCTTCAGCTGCAAGGCCTGCAACTCGTCGCGGCTGGCACGTTCGATGGGCTCGAGGTCGCCGGGGGCGGGGTGCTTCACGGGCATCGGGCGATCTCCTGGAGTGCTCTTGGCGTGGTGTCTGCAGACTTGGCAGAAAAGTGGGGACGCTGAGATTCAACGGGCCTTGCCCATGGGCAGGCCTTCCACGAGGGGCTTGCCCTTCATGGTGTAGGACCGGCCGCGGAAGGCGGCGATGGCCTCGCCCTTCTGGTTGATCACGGTCACGTCGTAGACCCCTGTGCGGCCTGACTTGCTGAGTTCCACCGCACGCGCCGTCAACACGTCACCAAGACAGGCAGCGGCCATCAGGTTGACGTCAAAGCCCGACGCCACCGTGATCTCGTTGTAGGCGTTGCAGGCGAAGGCAAACGCGCTGTCGGCCAGGGTGGTGATGAGGCCGCCGTGGCAGGTGGCATGGCCGTTGAGCATGTCCTGGCGCACCGTCATGGTGGCCGTGCAGGTGCCCGGGCCCACGGCCTGAATGTGGATGCCCAGCGCGCGGGTGGCGTGGTCGTCCTTGAGCATCGCGTCGCGCGAGGCCTCGGCCGTGTGTTGAAGGGTGGTGTCCAGGGCGGTCATGGTGCGGGCAGGGAAGCGGGAAGTCGGCAGACAAAAGGGAACAGCGAGGAACGACAGCAGCCGCAGGCCGGGGCCTCAGCGGTCGCTGAAGCGCGCAGGCCGCTTGTCACGGAAGGCTGCCACGCCCTCGGCGAAGTCGTGCGCCCGGCCGAGTTCACCCTGCACCACGCCCTCGCGCACCAAGGCTGCGTCAAAGTCCAGTGTCGTGGCGGCGTCGATGGCCAGGCGCGTCTGGGCCAGGGCACGCGAGGGCATCTGCGCCAGGCGCAGCGCCAGCGCCTGCACCTCGGCCGCAAAGCTCGCGTCGTCCACGCAGCGCCAGATCAAGCCGATGCGCGCGGCCTCCTCGGCCGGCAGCTTGTCGCCCGTCATGGCCAAGCCCAAGGCCTGCGCACGACCAACCAGGCGCGGCAACAGCCAGGTGCCCGCGCAGTCCGGCACCAGACCGATCTTGCTGAAGGCCTGGATGAAGCTGGCGCTGCGTGCCGCGATCACCATGTCACAGCACAGCGCCAGGTTCGCCCCCGCACCAGCGGCCACGCCGTTCACCGCCGCGATGACCGGCACGGGCATGGAGCGCACCCGGTTGGCCAGCGGGCGGTAGAAACGCTCGATCACCGATTGCACGTCGGGCGGGCCGTCGGTGCCGGCCATGGCCGGATCGTTGAGATCCTGACCAGCGCAGAAGCCCCGCCCGGCACCGGTGATCACCACCACCCGCACGCTGGTGTCAGCGGCGGCGGCCTCCAGAGCGGGCAGCAGCAGCGCATGCATCTGCGCGGTGAAGCTGTTGAGCGCTGCAGGGCGGTTCAGCGTGAGGGTGCATACCGGCCCCGCGTGGGCCACCTGCAAGGGGGCGTCTTGAGTTTCTGCCATGTCGTCTCCAAAAGCATGGAGGCGCCGGCAGCGCCTACCCCATGATTATTCGACCGTACGGTCGGGTAATCATATGCGAGTTGGCTGACAGTTGGCAAACGCTGGTGGGCGAATAACCTGGGGGTGAACAGCTTTTGGCGAAGTTCGGCAGGACATCAACCGTCTGGCCCGATCAAGCACGGCACATGCTGCCAGGCAGGCGCCGCTCAGGAACCGACCGTGCCGCCGTCCACCATGAACGCGGCGCCGTTAACGAAAGAGGCTTCGTCAGAGGCCAGCCACAGGATGGGAAACGCGACCTCGCGCGGGTCGGCCCAGCGTTTCTGCAAATTGTTGCCAACGATCTCCTGACGTAGATCCTGTTCGGTCTTGCCTTGCGCGGCGGCACGTCGGACGTGAAAAGGGGTCAGCGTCAGCCCCGGGCACACCGCATTGGCACGCACGCCGTGAGCAGACTCCTCAAAAGCCAGTGAGCGCGTCATGGAAACGATGCCTGCCTTGGCCACGTCGTACTGGGCCATGCCGGCACGGGGATGAAAAGCGTGTGTCGAAGAGATGTTGACGACGGCCCCACGCCCACTGGCCCGCAGGGCCGGTAGCGCTTCGCGCGTCAGGTAGGCATAGCTCAGGAGGTTCACGGACAGGATGCGATGCCACGTCTGTGCCTGGACCTCCGCCAGAGGCTCATAAGCACGCACACCTGCGTTGTTGACCAGCACGTCAATGCGACCGAACCGCTCAAGTGCCACCTTGACCACGGCCGACGCCGCGGATTCTTCGCCCAGGTCGACAGCCAGGCCCGACACCTGCGCTCCGGGCACCCGCTCGTGCACCTGGCGCACCACCTGGTCCAGCGGCGAAACCGGCAGGTCCACCAGCAGCACGGCAGCACCCTCCTCGCAGAACAGCTGAACCGTGGCGGCACCGATGCCGCCGGCCCCTCCCGTGATGATGGCGACCTTGTCTTTCAAACGGTTCATGCACAGAGTCCCGTGATGTTCAAAGCAGGCCGACCTGGGGCGCCTCGTCGGGCAGCGGATACCGCCACAAGCGCCACAGGGCTGCCAGGTGGTAGACCGTCATGATGACCCCCGATACAGGGACTGCGGCGTACCACCAGATCTTGTCGAACTGCAGAAACGGGGTGGTCTCGCCGGACTGTGACGCGAACACCCAGCCCTTGACGACGAACACCCACAGCAACACCATCAGCATCAGGTTGATGCCGATGGCGACCACCCGACGGGCGGCCCGCGGCAGCAGCCTGTCAAGCGCCCCCACCCGGTACAAGGCCGCTTCGCGCCACAGCGCCGCGGCGCCGATGAACGTGAGCCAGGCAAAGAGCAGTTCGATCAGTTCGTCATAGCCCGGCACCTTCAACGAGGGCACCGAGCGCTGAACGATGCCCAGGGTGAGCAAAAAGAACAGGCCCAGAAGGCAGCCCACCACGAACCAGCGCATGCCCGCTGCCAGCGCGGCATCCGCACGCTGCCAGAAGCGCCCAAGACCCCCGCTCATCGGACCACCCCGAGCCCGAACCATGTCGGCAGCGTCAAGGAGATGGCCGGCACGTAAGTCACGAGGGCCAGCACCACGAGCAAGGCCGCGAGGTAGGGCGCCAGTTCCTTCACCACCTCGGCAATCGGCACCTTGGCGATGCCGGCCACGACGAACAGGCACAGCCCCACGGGCGGGGTGACCAGGCCGATCATCATGTTGACCACCAGAATCACGCCGAACTGGATGGGGTCCACCCCGATGCTGGCCATCACGGGCGCCAGGATCGGATAGGCAATGATCATGATGGCCACGGTCTCCAGGAACATGCCCAGGAAGAGCAGCACCAGATTGACGATCAACAGGATGACCACCGGCTCGGTGGACAAGCCCAGCAAACCCTGCAGGATGCTGTTGGGCACCTGTTGCTGCACCAGCACCCAGCCAAACGGCGCCGACATCGCGATGATGAACATCACCTGGACGGTCTGCCGACCAGATTCCCACAAGGTTTGCATCAGCTGCGATGCGCTGAGCTCCTTGTAGACGAACGCCCCGATCACATAGGCCGCGCCTGCGGCCAGCACCGCCGCTTCCGTGGGGGTGACCACGCCGCTGAAGATCGCGCCCAGGATCAGCGGCGGCAAGGACAAGGCCGGCAGGGCATGGGCCAGCGTGCCCCGGGCTTCGCGCCAGGAGGGGCGGCCCGCAGACCGCGGCAATTGCCGGCGGCGCGCGGTCAGGGCAATGGAGATCATCAGCCCCGCACCCACCAGAAGCCCCGGAATAATGCCCGCCAGGAACAGCCCGCCCACCGACACATTGGCCAGGCTGGCGAAGATGACGAACGGAATGCTGGGCGGAATGAGCGGACCGATGGTGGCCGAGACGGCCGAGATCGTGGCGGCGTACCGCGCCTGGTAGCCCTCCTTGACCATGGCGCGGATCTCGATGACACCCAGGCCGGCGGCGTCTGCCACCGCTGAGCCGGACATGCCGGCGAAGATCATGCTCCCGAGCACGTTCACGTGCGCCAGACCGCCCTGCACGCGCCCGACGAGGAGCTTGGCGACTTCAAAGATCCGCTCGGTCGTCCCGCCCACGTTCATCAGGTTGCCGGCCAGGATGAAGAAGGGAATGGCCAGCAGCGGGAACGAGGTGGTGGTGGCGTAGGCCCGCTGGATGAAGATCAGCAGCAGGTCAGGCCCGGACGTGAACCACATCACGCCAATCGACACCAGGGCCAGGGCCCCCGCAATGGGGAACCCCAGCAGGATGGTGACGCAGATCGCGAGCAGGATGGCGGCAACGAGCATGTGCGACCTGCGCTGGACGGCTCAGCCGAGCATCAGCCTCGCGCCGCGGTCACCATGCCCGTCCACGCCGTCCACACCTCGTCACCCAGGCTCTTGCGCAGCACCTCGTAGGCCGGCCCCATCTTGTCGCGGAAGGGGGCCACGCTGGGGCGGGTGATGGCCACGCCGGCGGCCTGCATGGTCTTGAGGTTGTCTTCTTCCCTCTCGCGCACGGTCTTGCGGGCCGCCTGGCCGGCCACGGCCGCTTCTTCACTGATGATCTTGCGTTGCGCGTCGTTCAGCTTGGTTTGCCAGGCGCGCTGGTTCGCGGCCAGCATGATGGAGGTGTAGATGTGGCGCGTGAGCGCAATGTGGCTCTGCACCTCGAAGAACTTGGCGGCAAAGGTGGTGCCGATGGGGTTGTCCTGACCGTCGACGGTCTTGTTGGCCAGGGCGAGGTAGACCTCCTGGAAGGCGATGGTTTGGGTATTGGCGCCCAGCGCCTCGAAGGCCGCCTTGATGGCCAACTCAGGCGGCACCCGCAATTTCAAACCTCGCACGTCGTCCGGCGTGTTGATGGGACGCCGGCTGTTGGACAACGCACGGAAGCCCCACTCGAAGTTGGCGACCCAGCTGAAGCCTGCCGTGGACAACTGGCGCGCGAGCCAGGCCTGCCCCGTCACGTCCAGCGTGCGGTGTGCATGCTCGTAACTGTCGAACTGGTAGGGAATGTTGATGACGCCCACCGCCTTCGAGATGGACTCGATGTTGGCTGGGTTCATCAGGATCATGTCGATGGCACCCAGCCGCGTCTGCTGCGCGGTCTCGACGGGCGAGCCCAGGGCGTTGTTGGGGAACAGCGTGATCTTCACCGCGCCATTGGTGCGCTCGGCGATCCGCTTGACCATCTTGTCGGCTTCGATGTGCACCGGATGGGAGAGATCGGCGGGGTGCGTCAGGCGCAGTTCCACCGACGCCCGAGCGGGCTGGATGAACAGACCTGCGCCGACCAGGGCGGCGGAGCGTTGCATGACGACGCGCCGGCTGACAGGGCGCTTTGGGGAGGTGTGCTCGGTCATTTCGTGTCTCCTGTGGGGTGATGGATCCATCACACAAATCATTTTGCATGCAAGTTTTGCAGGGCGTCAACCTAGGGGATCCCCGGCCTTGGATGTGGCAGCGTGCTCCGCCTCCACCAAGGTCTGCACCACTTGTGACAAGCCTGCCCGCAGATGTCCCCGCAGCGCCTGCGCAGCGCCGGGCGCGTCGCGCGCGGTCATGCGCTCGAGCACGCAAGCGTGCTCCGCGATCGCCTGCCGCCAGCGCTCGGGACGCAGGTTGGACGAGTAGCGGGCGCGGTCCACCCGCAGCGCCAGGAGATCCCACACCCAGACCAGCACCGGGTTGCCGGCGCACTCGATGATGAGCCGGTGAAAGGCCTTGTTGGCCTCGAAGTAAGCCCGCAGATCGCCCTTGGCGTGGTGTCCCATCATGGTGTAGTGCAGCACGCCCAGATCGGCCACCTGGGCATCGGTGACCCTCGTAGCGCAGAGCTCGCCGGCCAAGGCCTCGATGGCGGCCACCACCTCCACCAAGGCCTGCGTCTGCGCCGACTCCAGAGGCATGACCACGGGCGATCGATTGGGCCAGACCTGCAGCAGGCCGTCCTGCGCCAGCGTCTTGATGGCCTCACGGATCGGCGTGCGCGAGACATTCAGGCGGGCGCACAGCTCGCGCTCGTTGAGACGCGCCCCTGGCGCCAACTCACCCGTCACGATCATGGTGCGCAGCGCCTGCACGGCGTTCAGGTGCAACTCCCCCTTGCGCGCGGAAGGATCCATGTCGGACGGCTCAAGGCGCTCAGCGGACGCTGCAGCAGCGGCCTTGAAGCGCCGGCGGGGAACGTTAGCTGTGGTCATGACATGAGGCGATGAACAGGTGCTTGATTTGACATCGAAAGCATGTTGTATGCAAGAATCGACGCATGAACCTCGAACCCATCTTCAAGCGGTTTTCCTTGCAGGCCGGGGGGCCGCCGGCGAGTGTCGGGCTGGTAGGGGCAGGCGAGTTCGGCGCCACCTTCGTGGCCCAGGCTCGCCGCATGCAACAACTCCAGGTGACCGCCATATGCGACCAGAACGTGGAGCGCGCCCGCAAGGCGGCGCAGGATGCCGGGTTTGACCAGGCCCAGGTGCGGGTCTGCGCCGACCTGCCACAGGCGCTGCGCGCCCAGACGCAGGGCTGCGTGGCCATCGTGGACTCGGCGTCCTTGCTGGCGCAACTGCCCACGGCCGCCGTGCTGGAGGCCACGGGAGACCCGCAAGCCGCCGCCGCCACGGCCCGGGCCTGCCTGGAGGCCGGCCGCCATGTGGTGCTGGCCACGAAGGAGGCCGAGATCGTGGTCGGCCCTGAGTTGGCCCGCCTGGCGGGCGCCCACGGCGTGGTCTGTGCGCCGGTGGACGGCGACCAGCCCAGCCTGCTCATCGGCCTGGTCGAGTGGGCGCGGCTGCTGGGGCTGCCTGTGGTCGCCGCCGGCAAGTCCAGCGAGTCCGACTTCGTGTGGAACCCGGCAGACGGCCACATCACCGCCTGGGGCCGCAGCGCTGACGTGCCGGCTTTCGGCCCGCATTTCGCCCCGGCCGCCACCCGTCAGTCGGGGGGCTGGTCCGCAACGCTGGCAGCCCGACGCGCGCTGCCGTTCGACATGACCACCGTCCCCGACCTCTGCGAGATGGGCATCGTGGCCAACCACACCGGTCTCATGCCGGACTGCGAGGCTCTGCATGCACCGCTTGCAAGGACGGTGGAGCTGCCCTCGATCTTCAGCCCACGCGAGCAGGGCGGCGTGTTGAACGGCGCCGGCCGTGTGGACATGTTCAATTGCCTGCGCCGGCCGGACGAACTGAGCTTCGCTGGCGGCGTCTTCGTCGTCATCGAAGCGCCCGACACCGCCACCGGACGGTTGTTCGCGGCCAAGGGCATGCCCACCTGCGCAGAAGGCCGCTATGTGCTGATCCACAACCCTGTCCATCTGCTGGGCGTGGAGGCCGCGATGTCCATGCTCGCGGCGGTGCAGTTGGGATGCAGCACGGGCGGCAGCAGCGTGCGCCCCGTGGTGGACCTCATCGGCATCGCGCAGCGCGACCTGGAGGTCGGCGAGCTGTTCACCATCGGCGTGCGCCATGTCATCGATGGTCTGCAACATGTGCTGCGGCCCGCCCGAGCCCTGAGCGACGATGCGCCCCTGCCCTACTACATGGCGGCCGGTGCCCGCCTGGTCAGGCCGGTGCCCGCCGGGCAGCCCCTGCGGTGTGGCGACGTCGCCCTGGACGACACCACCGCCTTGCATCGGCTGCGCAAGACGCAGGACCGGCACTTCCTGTCGGTGCCTGGGTCGGCCGACCCCTCCCGTTCCTGATCCACCCTGTACGGCCCCCCTGCACTGCCCACGATGGACACTGAAGACCCCACCGCACGCGAACCCATCACCCTGGTCGACGCGCACCACCACTTCTGGAACCTCGACCAGCACCATTACCCTTGGCTGAGCGACCACCCCGAGCCGCACTTTTTTCTGGGCGACTACGACGCGCTCAAGCGCAACTACCTGCCTGAGGACTACCGGCGCGACAGCACCGCGCACCGGGTCATGGCCACCGTGCACTGCGAAGCCGAATGGACGCGGGATGACCAGGTGGGCGAGACGGCCTGGCTGACCCAGGTGCACGCACAGGAGGGCTTGCCCACGGCCATCGTGGCACATGCCTGGTTTCACACACCGAACAGCCAGGAAGTCCTGGCTCGACAAGCCCAGTTCAAGCTGGTGCGCGGCATCCGCTCCAAACCCGTGACGGCACTGCGGCCTGACCTGATGCAGCGCGGCCTGCCCGGCAGCATGCAGGATCCGCGCTGGCTGGAGGGCTACGCTCGCCTGCAGGAGCACGGCTTCAGCTGGGACTTGCGGGTGCCCTTCTGGCATCTGCCAGAGGCGGCCGACGTGGTGGCCATGTTCCCGGACATTCCCGTGGTGTTGAACCACACGGGCTTCCCCTGGGACCGCAGCGAACAAGGCCTGGCACAGTGGCGCAAGGCGATGGAAGTGATCGCCCGACAGCCGCACGTCTGTCTCAAGGTGTCCGAGTTCGGCCTGAAGGACCAGCCCTGGGATTACGCGTCCAACCGCCGTATCGTGCTCGAGGCCATCGAGATCTTCGGCATCGAGCGCTGCATGTTCGCGTCGAACTTCCCGGTCGCAGGGCTGCGCGTGGACTACGACACGCTGGTGCGCTCGGTCGCTCGCATGGTCAGCGGCTTCAGCGCACAGCAGCAGAAGGCCTTTTTCGTCGGCAACGCAGCGCGCTTCTACCGCCTGGATGTCGCGGCCTGACAAGCCTGGCAGCGCAGCGCAAGCGGCCTATGATCCGTGCGCTCCCGGACCTCTGATGCCCACGACACCAACCTCATGAGCTACCGCACGCTGATCCAGGCCACCGAACTGGCCCGCCTGCTCAAGGACTCCCCGGCAAGGGTCGCCGTGTTCGACACCAGTTTCGACCTGGCCGACCCCGCAACCGGAGGCCGCAGCTATCGGGCCGGGCACATTCCTGGCGCCCGGTACCTCAGCCTGGACGAGCACTTGAGCGGCCGCAAGACCGGCCGCAACGGGCGCCACCCTTTGCCGGACCGTGAGGCCTTTGCCGCCCAGATGGCCCAGCGGGGCGTGAAGGATGGCGTGCAAGCGGTGGTGTACGACCGAACGGGCGCCATGTACGCCGCCAGGCTGTGGTGGATGCTGCGCTGGGCCGGCCATGAAGACGTGGCGGTGCTGGATGGCGGCCTGTCGGCGTGGCAGGCCCTGGGCCTGCCGCTGGAGACAGATGACGCCGGTGCGGCGCCTTCGGATGCGCTGCCTCTGGACGCGGCATCTTCGCAGCCCCTGCGGCCTGCACGGGCGACCACCGTGGACCGCGACACCCTGCTGCGCAACCTGGGGCATCCCACTCGCCTGGTCATCGACGCCCGCTCGGCTGACCGCTTTCGCGGTGAAAACGAGACGCTGGATCCGATCGGCGGGCGCATTCCCGGCGCCCGCAACCGATTCTTCAAGGACAACCTCGGGTCCGATGGTCGCTTCAAGCCCGCGGAGGTGCTGCAGGCCGAGTGGCTTGCCGTGACTGGGGGACGAGCGCCTGAGGAACTGGTGATGCAGTGCGGCTCCGGCGTGACAGCCTGCCACAACCTGCTGGCGATGGCCCATGCCGGTCTGGAGGGCGCGGCGCTGTACCCCGGCTCCTGGAGCGAGTGGTCGGCCTGGCCTGACGCGCCTGTGGCCACGGGCCCGGTCTGAGCAAGCCCTTGCAGCGGCCGCAGGCCAAGGGCCGGCGGGGCTGCAGCGCTGGGACGCGGATCAGTCGCCGAACCTGTCTTCCAGGTAGGCCAGCAGGGTTCGGATCGCCTGCGCCTCGCCACCCACCGGCCGGCCGGGCCGAGGGGCATCGTTCCAGGCAAACAGGTCCAGATGGACCCAGTCCAGGCCCTCGGGTACGAAGTCCTCCAGGAACAGCGCCGCCGTCACCGCGCCGGCCATGGGGCCTCGGCCGGTGTTGACGATGTCGGCGATGTCGCTTTCGATCAGCGGGTGGTAAGGCTTCCACAGCGGCAGGTGCCACAGCGGGTCTTCCATCTGCAGTCCGCGGTCCACCAGCTCCCGCGCCAGGTCCGTGCGGCGGCAGAACAGCGCCGGCAACTGCGGCCCCAGCGCCACCCGCGCAGCGCCTGTCAGCGTGGCCAGGTCGATCACCAGTTCGGGGCTGCGTTCAGCGGCGTAGGCCAGCGCATCGCACAGGATCACGCGGCCCTCGGCATCGGTGTTGCCGATCTCGATGTGCAGGCCTTTGCGCGTCTTGATGACGTCGCCCGGTCGGAAGGCGTTGCCGGAAACGGCGTTTTCCACCGCCGGAATCAGCAGTTGCAGGCTCACCGGCAGCTTGAGCGCCATCATCAGGGTCGCCAGACCCAGAGCATTGGCTGCGCCGCCCATGTCCTTCTTCATCCAGCGCATGCCGTCGGCGGGCTTCAGATCCAGACCGCCGGAATCGAAGCACACGCCCTTGCCCACCAGCGTGAGCTTGCGGTGCTTGGGGTTGCCCCAGTTCAACTCGATCAGGCGCGGAGCCCGGCTGGAGGCGCGGCCCACTGCATGCACGGCCGGGAAGCCGTTTTTCAGCAAGGCGTCCCCCACCACCTCGCGGAACCTCGCCCCGTGCGCGCGAGCCACGGCCTTGACCGCTGCCGACAACTCCGCCGGGCCCATGTGCTCGGCCGGGGTGTTGACGAGGTCTCGCGTGGCCGCAATGGCCGTGGCGATCACCAGCCCGCGAGAGGCGGCTTCCGAGGGCGCCATCTGCAGCTCCGCCGCCGCACGCTTGGGTGCCTTGTAGAGGTCAAAGACATAGGCCCCCAGTTCCCAGGACAAGGCCGCGGCCAGCGGGTCGGCCTTGAGCCCTTCCGCGCCCAGGCGGTAGCGTCCCTGCGGCAGGGCCCGCGGCAGCGACGCCAGGGCGTAGGGGTGATCGGCAGACCTCACCCCCGCCCACACCGAAGCCAGACGACCCTCGGCATCAGGTACCAGGGCGTGGGTGTCCGGCGCCCCGACAAAACCCGTGGTGGCCATCCACTGCCGGGTGGCTGGCGGCAACCCTTGGGTACTGGACTGGAAGGACGCCGCGTCGACGAGGTGGATGGGCGTGGCCGAGGCCACCGGCTTCTTCAGCTGAACGGTCATGCAGGGTCTCAGGCTGATGGGGATGCCGCTGCGCGCTCCTGGCGCCATTGCACCAGGCGACGCATGTGACGCAGGGAGATCTGGTGGGCGTGGATGAGCCCCAACGCCCCGTTCTTGTGCAGTTCCAGCACCTTCTCGTCGCTGAGCGCGGCGAACTTCTTCTCGTCCACAGCCAGGAAACCGTCCACAGTGAGCGTCTTGCCGTCCGGCAAGGTGGCGTCGAAGCGCATCTCGGTGAGCAGGTCGGCCTTGACCAGGGCATCACCGAAGAGCCGCGTGCGTTGCACCTCGGCCTCGATCTTCTCCAGCTGGTCACGCACGGCGGTCAGGTGCTCGCTGGGCTGCCCGTCATCGTTGAACAGGGCCGTGCCCTCGCTTTGCGACCAACCCGACCAGGCCTCGTCGATCACGACCACCACGCGGGTATCGTCCACCCGCGAGATACCGAAGGGGTAAGCCTGCAGCAATGCGGGCAGGTAGCTGGCGCGCCAGGTGCCGCCTTGTTCCAGGTACAGGTTCTCCTTCTCGCGCAGGCCTAACACGGCCACGGGTGCGATCTGGCGATTGCCCTGGGGATCGTTGCCCGCATTGACGAAGACGATGGGGTACTCCACGCAGGCGTCACCAAACTCCACCGATGCGATAAACATTGCATTCAGCTCCGACGCAACTGACCAGTTCGGTTGGGCGGGGGCGATGCGCCAGCCGCGGTGCGCAGTGGTATCGACGGCGGCGGCCTTCTTGAACAGGGCGGGATTGATCACTCAGTCTTCTCCTTGGGTTTGGGGTGTGAGGGCGCTGACCAGCACCTTGTCCACGCGCTTGCCGTCGAGATCCACCACCTCGAAGCGCCAGCCTTCCCATTCCACCGCATCGGCGGTGGCGGGCAGTCGGCCCAGCAAGAGCATGACCATGCCGGCCAGCGTGTTGTAGCGGCCCCGGTCCTCTTCAGGAAGCTCCCGGAGGTCCAGGCGGTCTTTCATTTCCGTCACAGGGATCAGTCCGTCCATGAGCCAGCTGCCATCTTCGCGCTTCACGGCCCAGGCGTCCTCGCCCGAAGGCACCGTGAACTCGCCCGTGATGGCCTCCAGCACGTCGCGCTCGGTGATCAAACCCTGCACGGCACCGTACTCGTCCACCACGAACACCATCTCGCTGGTGGAGGCGCGCAGATGTTCCAGCAGCTCCATACCCGACAGCGTCTCAGGCACAAAGACCGATGCCTGCAGATGGTCCGCCAGGTTGACGGGCTGCCCCCGCACCACGGGGGTGACCAGCCGGTGCGCGGGCAGCACTCCGATGACGTCGTCCAACCCCCCGCGGCACACCGGATAGCGCGAGTGGCCATGCTCGGCCATGGTGACCAGCGTCTGCTCCATAGGGGCGTTGGCGTCCAGCCAGGCGATCTCGGCGCGCGGCACCATCATGGAGCCGATCTGCCGGTCGTCCAGGCGAAAGACATTGCGCACCATCTGGTGCTCCTGCGCCTCGATCACGCCGGCGTCCAAGCCCTCTTCCAGACTGGCGGCAATCTCTTCTTCCGTGACGCTGCGGGCCACCTGACCCTTCAGGCCCAACAGGCGCAGCACCCCTTCGGTGCTGGCCCCCAGCAGCAGCACGAAAGGCCGAGTGGCCGCCGACAGCCAATTCATGGGGCGCGAGACCAGCCGCGCGACTGTCTCCGGGAACATCTGCCCCACGCGCTTGGGCACCAGTTCGCCGAAGATGATGGTGAGGAACGTTATGATCACCACCACCAGGGCCGTGGCCGTGAGCTGCGCGGCCTGGGCCTTGATGACGAAGTGACCCGAGATCCACTCGGCCAGCGGCGCGGCGAACGCAGCCTCGCCCACGATACCGTTCAGCACGCCGATGGAGGTGATGCCGATCTGCACAGTGGACAGGAACTTGGTCGGGTTATCGTGCAGGTCCATCGCGGCCTGCGCCCCACCCTCGCCCGCTTCCACCAACACCTGCAGTCTCGCCTTGCGGCTGGCCGTGAGCGCCATCTCCGACATCGCGAAGGCGCCATTCAGAAGGATCAGGAAGACCAGCAGGGCAACGTCCATGCGCGCCGCCCGTGCAGGCGGTGGCAGTTCAGGGGCGCCAAGGGTAGCAGAATCTCCCCATGATCCTGCTCATTGGTGACCTGCAAGGCTGCTGCGATCCGCTGGACCGCCTGCTGGACTTGGCGGGGTTCTCTCCCTCGCGCGACCGCTTGGTGGTGCTGGGCGACCTGGTCAACCGCGGGCCCGCTTCGCTGCGGGTGCTGCAGCGCCTGGCGGCGCTGGGGGCCTCGGCGCGTTGTGTGCTGGGCAACCACGACCTGCACCTGCTGGCTGTGGCGCACGGCGTGCGCCGCCCCCACCGCAGCGACACCGTGCAGCAGGTGCTGGACGCCCCCGAGAGCTCCCATTGGCTGCATTGGCTGCGCCGCCAGCCGCTGGCGCTGACGGAGGCTGGCTGGCTGTGTGTCCATGCCGGCCTGCCGCCGGCCTGGGACGCCGCACAAGCCCTGGCGCTGGCGGCCGAGGTCAGCACGGTGCTGGCGGGTGACGATCTGCCCGGCTTCTTGACCACCATGTACGGAAACGAGCCGAACCGTTGGGACGACGGGCTGCAAGGCGCAGACCGACTGCGCTTCATCGTCAACGCCTTGACGCGCATACGGTTCTGTGCCGAAGACGGCACGTTGGAGTTGCAGACCAAGGAAGGGCTGGCCGCCACCCCCGCCGGGCTGTACCCTTGGTTCGACACCCCAGGCCGGCGCAGCGCCGGCCAACCGGTAGCCTTCGGCCACTGGAGCACCCTGGGCCTGGTGAACCGGCCTGACCTGTTGGGGCTGGACACCGGATGCGTCTGGGGCGGCGCCCTCAGCGCTGCGCGCGTGGACGGCGGGCGCCGTGAGTTGCTGCAGGTGCCCTGCCCGCAAGCCCAGGCGCCGACCAAGGCACAATGACGCTTGTTCTGGAAGCGTGGCCGAGCGGTTTAAGGCACCGGTCTTGAAAACCGGCGACGGGGGAACCCGTCCGTGAGTTCGAATCTCACCGCTTCCGCCAAGATCTCAAGCTGCAGTACACCACCCGCATCCCCCACACGCTCATCGCTGCGTGAGTGGGCTGTCAGCCGGGTGGTCGCGGAGCAGCCGAAGACGCGAGCCCGTCCGCAGCAGCACTCACAGAACCCTACAGCGGCTCCTCCGCCATCAAGATCCAGGGAGCACTGGGCTGGATTCGGGCACGCAACACCCAGCGCTCGAAGTCCTCGGCGGGCAAGGGGCGGCTGAACAGGTAACCCTGCATCACATGGCAACCCAGGGTGTGCAGCACCTGCGCCTGTCGCTCGGTTTCCACCCCCTCGGCCACCACGCCGAGACCCAAGGAACGGGCCAGCGCGATGATGGCCGTGACCACGGCCTCGCTCTGAGGCGTCCGGCCCAGGTCGCGCACGAAACTGCCGTCGATCTTCAGTTCAGCGATGGGCAGCGTGGTCAGGTACGACAGCGAGGAGTAGCCGGTACCGAAGTCATCGATCGAGATGCGCACCCCGATGTCGTGGAGCCTCTGAAGAGCGGGAAATGCGCCTTGGTGGCCTCTCATCAGACCTGTTTCCGTGATTTCCAGCTGGATGGAGTCCAGGGGCACGCCGCAGGCCAGGGCGCTGAGTCGGACGTGGTCCACCAGATCGGCTCGCTCGAACAGCCGGCTCGGCAAATTGACGGCGACGGAATGGCTGAACCCGAAGCGATCTCGCCAGACACGCAACTGTCGGGCGGCCTCGCCCAAAGCCCACTGCGACATGGGCAAGATCAGGCCGATCTCCTCGGCCAGCGGGATGAAGTCCCCCGGCGGCACGAGCCGCCCCGCCCGCTTCCAGCGCATCAGGGCTTCGGCCCCCACCACGCAGCCCTGCTGGACATCCACCTTGGGTTGGTAGTGCAGCACCAGTTCCTGCCGCTCCAGGGCCTTGTACAGCGCTGTTTCGATCGCCAGGCGTTCACGCCCGGAGGTCGCCAGGCTGGGGGCGTACACCGCCGTGGCGTTGCGCCCCGAGGCCTTGGCCGAGTACATGGCCACGTCCGCATTGCGGATCAGGTCCAGCATGTTCAGGCCGTCGCGCGGGTACAGGGCCACGCCCACGCTCGCGGTGACGATGCACTCCTGCCCCGCCACGTAGATGGGCGCCTTCATGGAGTCCAGGATGCGGGAAGCCACGCGTTCGGCGTCTTGTTCATTCGCCACCTCGGGCAGCAGCGCCACGAACTCGTCACCCCCCAGCCTGCCCACGGCTTCCAGCGTTCGGTGGGTACGGTTGCTGCCAGCCTCTGCGGCCGCCTCGGTGACCTGTTCGCTGTGACGAACGCACAAGCGCAAGCGCTTGGCCACCTCGGCCAGGAGTTCGTCTCCAGCGGCGTGGCCCAAGGTATCGTTGATGACCTTGAAACGGTCCAGGTCGATGAGCAACAGGCCACACAGGTGCCCTTGGCGCCGAGCGTACTCCAGCGCTCGCTCGGTACGCCACAGCAGTTGCCTGCGGTTCGGCAGCCCGGTGAGGGAATCGAAGTTCGCCAGGTGGCGGATCTTGTCCTCTGCTGTCCGCCGGTCGGTCACGTCCTGCACGACACCGGTGTAGCTGCCACTGCCACCAGGGCCCGGACTGTCAGGCTCGGCCTCCAGATGGATGACACGGCGCCGTCCATCGGGGAGTTCGATGGCCACGTCCGTGGCCAGCACAGAGCGGTGGGTATTGAACGTACCCAGCATGCTCAGCAGGGCGTGCCGGTCCGTACGCGGCACCATGCGGATCAGGCGCCGCAGCCCGATGGCGATGCCGGGGACCAGGCCGATCACCAGGTAAGCCTCTGCAGACAGCTCGAGCCGGCCTTCCCAGCGCCCGGGCACCGGGTGCCAGTCGAAACTGCCCATGCGCGCGAGGTCCAGGGCTCGCGCCAAGCGGGCGCGGCTGCGCAGCAACTCCTGCTGGGTGCGGGAGGCCCTGAGCAGGTAACGCAATCGGCCTTCCAGCAGGCTCCACTGCGGCGTCTTCACGAAAAAGTCGGTGGCACCCGCGCGGTAGGCCCGGTTGATCGACTCGTCGTCGTCCAGGCCGGTGAGCATCAGCACCGGCACATGCTCCAGGGCCGGCAGGGTCCGCAGCCGCTGGCAGGTCACAAAGCCGTCCAGGTCCGGCATCTGGGCGTCCAGGACCACGATATCGGGAACCTTGCTGCGCAGGTACCCCAATGCGGCCCGACCGGTGGAGAACGAGGTCACCGAAAACCCGCGGCCCCGCAATGCCATCGCGGTCAACATCAGGTTGGTTTCGTCGTCGTCCACGAGCAGCACCGAAGGTGAAGCCTCGGGCAGCGAGTCTTCCGAAGGGGTGGATGCGGGTGTCACGGGCTTCACATTCAGTGCTGGCAAGCATAGCCGCAACCAGAACCGCCCCCCTCGCCGCACGCCTGAAACTGTGCACAAGGACCATGGAACCTCGTCTCAGATCTGCCGGCAGCCCCGGGCTGTCCGTAAAATCTATCGGATGAGGACGCGACTGCTGCCGCCCCGAAAGGTTGCCACTGTGTCAGGATGGGGGGCGCTGCTGGCCACGGCCCTCGCACCGCTGTCCACCGCGGCTCAGCCGCAAACAGCGGCAGTGACTCCTGGACCTTGGCTGTTGGCCGTTGTGCTGCTGGTGCTGGCAGTGGTGGGGGCCTTGTCGTGCGCCCTGGGCTACGCTTGGGGGAGAAGGTCGTCGACCTCGACGACGGCGGTACCGGCAGATGGCACTGCCCATGAGATCCACCTCCCACAGCTGCAGATGGCCTCCGGCCCTGCGCAACCCGCCACAGAGGGGCCCACCCATGCTGAGGTCACGTCGCCACAGGCCTCAGCACCTGCGCCAGCACCCGCCCACGACGAAGCTTTGTCCTTCAGCTACACGGTGTCACACGATCTGCGGGCCCCCGTGCGGGTGGTGGACGGTTTCGCCCGCATCCTGAAGGAAGACTACAGCCGGCAGATGGACCGCATCGCCAACGACCATCTGGACCGAATCCTGGCGGCGGCGGCGCGCATGAACGCGATGATCGACGCCATGCTCTCGCTGGCGCAGTTGTCCAGCCAGCCTTTGGCCAGGCAGCCAGTGAACCTCAGCCAGCTGGCAGCCTATGTCCTGGAAGACCTTCGCCGTGCGCAGCCTGAACGCTTGGTCCAGGCGGACATCGAGCCCAACCTCCAGGTGCTTGGCGACCCCACCCTGATGCGGCAGCTCATGGAGAACCTGCTGTCGAACGCCTGGAAGTACACCGGCAGGACGGCTTACGCCAGGATCCAGGTGCGGGCAACGGAGCAGGAAGGGCGACGCGTCTTTGAGGTTCGGGACAACGGCGCGGGTTTCGACATGCGCTCCGCCGAGCGGCTGTTTGGCCTGTTCCAGCGACTGCACAGCGCTAAAGACTTTCCTGGCACGGGCGTGGGCCTGGCTTCGGTACAACGCATCGTGCGTCGCCATGGCGGGGACATCTGGGCCGAATCGCAGCCGGGTCAGGGCTCGAGCTTTTCCTTCACGATCAAGACATGAAGACCGCGGGCCGTTGGCGGCCCTGCACTCCTAGGCCTCCCGCGTGGCGGCCAACTCTTCCACCGCCAGCACCACCCGCTGCGCCTGCGCAGCGACGGAACGCTTCTCAGCTGCGGCCAGCTTGAGCAGGCGCGCCAGGGCTTCGGGCCTGTTCAGGGAAAAGCGATGCATCAGCACGCCCACCGCCAGCGGCACCATGGCCTCCAGGACAGACGCTTCGTCCGTCGGTTCGTGGGGCAACTGCTGAGCCTGAGCCTGCTCGGCCGCTTTCATCTGCTGAGCACGGGCGTAGGCCGCGTCGATCGTGGGCACGATTTGCCCGACTTCCAGCGGCTTGACCAGGTAGGCCAGCGCCCCCAGCGCCTTGACCTTGGCCACGGTCTCCTCATCGGAGAACGCCGACAGGAAAACAAAGGGGGTATGGCCCACCTCCCTCAAGTACTGCGCCACATCAAAGCCGGTCTTGCCCTCCATGCGGATGTCGAGCAAGGCGATGTCCGGTCGGTGCTGGCGTGCCAGCAGGATGGCGTCATCGCCATTGTCAGCGTCGATGACCTCATAGCCCGCCTGGGACAACCCATGGGTCACCATCGCGAGCACCAAGCGGTCGTCGTCAACGACGAGTATCTTTCCCTTTGCAGCCATGGCGGAATTATCCTCTTCCAGGCAGAACCGGCAGGCCCGGCCCTGCCGGTCTCGTGGCCTGCAAAGGATCAGCCATCTTTGCGCACCGCGGGCGGGCGCAGCAACACCCGGGCCACCACCTCGGCGCCGTTCTGCACAAGAGTGAACTCCGCCGCGCGCCGCGGTAGCAGGGCGCGCACGAGCCCCAGACCGCTGGCGCCCGAGGGAACTCCGGCAAGATCAAACCCCTCGCGCAGGACGCCTGTGCTGACGATTTCGAGCGTGACGTCGGCCGGTGCGGCCCTCAAGCGGCAGGTCACCGGGTCCTTCGACCCGTGCTTGATGGCGTTGGTCAGCAGTTCGTTGGCGGTCAAGGCCACCGGAATGGCCTCGGCCTCGGGCAGACGCCAGCGCTCGGGCTCGGCACCTTCGATCTGAACCTCGATGGGGTGATGAAAGGTCTTCTGCACGGCCGTGGCCACGGCCTTGAGAAGGCCGGACAGCACCACCGGCCCGCTGGAGCCCACCTGCAGACCGTAGACCTGGGCGATGGCCTGCAACTGACCTACGGCGTCCGAGAGGATGGGAGCCACCTCAGGGAAGCGGGCCGAGGCCTGCTGCAGCAGACCGGCCACGCCTTGAAGGTTGTTCTTGATGCGGTGGTGCACCTCCTGCACCAGCATGCCGCGCTGTGCGATGGCCGCGTCGAAGCGTTCCTGCTCAGCCGCCCGCAGGTCCGTCACCTCCGTGGCGACGAGAAGGATCTGACCCTGCGCCGATTCTTCCTGGACACTGGCCGACACCAGGCGCATGTCCCACACACGCGCGGAAGAGCCGTCGGCCGTCGCTCGAACCACCTCCCGGCGCACACCTGAAGGAAACTCTGCAGCGAGTTCCAGGTTCGCCATGAGGCTGGCACACGGTTCGGCCCCCTGGGCCAACGGCAGGGACTCGATCCACTGCTCAGGTGTGCGGCCCAGCAGAGCAGCCGTGCCTGCGCCCAGGAACTCCTCCGCCAGGAGGTTCATCTGTTGCAGTCGACCGGAGGGCCACTCGAACAGCGCCATGGCCATGGGAGCGGTTTCCAGCATGCGCTGCAACGACACCTGCGCTCGGGCCCCGAGCAAGGCTGCCTGCTGAGCCCACGGGTCTTGCGATGGCGGGGCCAGGCACAGCAGAACCTGCGGCGCGGCATCGCCATCCCGCGCCGCCGGGGCGCCCCACAACCACAAGGCACCCGGGTTGCCATCGGCGGGCTGCCATCGCCCCTGCCCCGCCACGACGGTGATCGGCACTCCGGCTGTCACCACCCGGTCATGAAGGTCGCACAGTTCGCCGAACACGGCGCTCGCAGACCACGGGACGTCGCACAGCGCTGTGCCGACCAGCGCCTGTGGCTCCGTACCCAACAGCGATGAGGCCGTCTCGTTGGCCTCCACGATCAGACCATGGCGGACCCTGAGCAACCCCAGCCCCGCTGCCGAGGCAAGGGAGGCCAGGGCGTCTGGGAGGGTCATCTGCAACGCATCCGCTCAGGCCTCAAGCCTGCGAACAGCGGCCAGGGCGGACACGACCGCACGGTTCACATCAACCTGCGCGATCATCAGGCTGTCGGCCACCGCGGTGATCTCGGCGAATGAGGCCTGTTCGACCGCCGCCAGCAGGGTCAGGTATTCCGAGTAGGGCCCGGTCGAACCGGTGATTGAAGCCTGAACCCGCGCCGGCATCGGCACCAAGGCTATGAGATCCTTGAAGGCCTGGCCTGTCATCTTGTCGAACAAGGACAGCACCCCGCAGATGAACATCTCGTCTTGCAGTTCGGACTGACCTGCCGCCCGCGCCAGAGCCGACATCGCCAGGCCGCGGCGCACTGCCAGACGCGACCAGGCTCGGGCATGCTCACCCGGCACAGACCAGACCAGCAGCAAGGCCAGCCAACACATCAGACGGCCCGGGCCCAGCAGCAGGAATGCATGCGCAAAGCTGGGCGCCTCCACCCGCCAGCCGAAAGCAGGTGAGTTGATCAGCCGCAGGAACCTGGAAGCCAGCGCAGCGTCCGACTGCAACAGCGCCTGCATGCGGTCAAATGGCGCCTTGCGCTCAGCCAGATGCATCAATTCGATGATGACGCTGAGTTCGGAAGCCAGGTTCATCCGGCCGAGCGCAGCCTGGTCATCAGGCAGCCCCAGCACCCCCCGAGCTCCTGAAGAAAAGGCCCGACCCATCTCGGCGGTGGTGCGCACCCCCTCGATGTAGGTGTCCAGCCTGCGGGGAACGCTGGACGGCGCGCGATCGATCCCAAGGTCCGCGTCGGCGGCATCGACGATCAGCGCGCGAAACGACTGCAGCAGGGACTCGGGCAAGCTGGACACCGCCCACCCCTTGGCCACGAGAGAAACCTGCCGCTCATGCAATTCCCGGAAACGCCCGGTCCGGTCGACACCGGACGTCATGAATGCGGGAAGCTCCAGCCCGAAGTGGGGCGGCGGATGCAGGCCGATGAGGTCGTCCAGCAGAGACTCACTGACGATGTTGACGAATACATCCAAAGGGGCGCCGGCTCTGGGCTTCTTTCCCTCCGGGAAGGCACGTACGAGCAGCCTCAACAGTTCAGCTGCATCCAGTCGCGCCCCAGAGTGCGCCGGCATCAAGGCCAGCTGGAGACTGCCAACCTGACCGTCGGCGCACACGACGGGTGCATAACCCAGGAGGATCTGGCCCAACAGAGGGGAATCTTGCATGGAGGCCGCAGGCAGTTTGTGCCACACCCGCCTTGGGAGGGGTCAGCGGATGTACTCGAACAGCGACAGCCTTTGCACCATCGAGTACGCCTTGAGCGCTGAATCGTAACTTGTTTGATGGGCCTGGAACTCCGAGAGCGCGGCGGCCATGTTCACGTCTTCCGCGGCGGAGCGCTGCGTCTGCGCCGCCAGCCGGCCATCGGTCAGGCGGGCCTCGGTGCTCTCGGCCTGCTCCATGCGCCAGCCCAGTTGCGCACGCGTGGAAGTCACCGCCCCCATGGTGGAGTCCAGGTCACGCAGGCCGCTGGCCACGGTCTGGGCCCTCTGTGCCCCCGTCCTGCCGCCAGCCTCCAGGTCCGCAATCAGTCCGTCCACCACGCCGAAAGGTGAAAGGCTTCGCGCAGAGGGCTCGATCCTGAAGAGGTCCTTTCCGGGAACCGGTGTGCCGGTCAGCGTGACAGACAGACCATCGAATTCCAGGGCCTGCCCGGACACGAAAGGGCGGGTCTGCACGTTGCCGTCGTCGTCTTCCACCGACACCGTGAAGCCGGCCGAGGCGCTGCCCGTGAAGCTCAACTCGTAGCCCAGGCCTGTCAAGGCAGATGGCGTGACCACCTGACCCGCGTTGATCGACAGCAGGGTGTCGTGGACCGGGGCCACCGCACCCGCATAGGACGTGGCGAACACGCCGTTGCCCGTGGGCGCCTGCATCCAGGTGGCGGCGCCGTCCAGGTACAGGGGCAGTTCTTCCGTCGCCGTGGCGGCCATGCCTCCAGGCACCCCCTTGAACTCGATACCTGCGGCTCCCTGGACGAACGGAGCGCCCGTTCCGCCTTGACCCGCAAACAGGTACCCGCCCAAGCCGTCCTGCTGGTTCGCGATGCCCAGCAGTTGCCCGCGCAACCCGCGCAGCTCGGCAGCGATGATTTTGCGGCTGGCATCGTCGGTGGCGCCATTGCCCGCTTGCACCACCAGTTCGCGCACGCGCTGCATGATGCCCAAGGCATCGCCCAGTGCCGATTCGGCCTGCGCCATGGTCTGCTGGCTGGCCTCGAGAGAGCGCTGGCGCCCTTCAAGGCGTGTGTCCTGCGCCAGGGCACGCTCGGCACGGGCGGCCTGCACCGGGTCGTCACTGGGACGCGTGACCCGCTTGCCGCTGAGCACCTCGTCGTAAGAAGTCTCCAGCGCCTGCTGGCGCCTTTGAATCAGGTCGATGGAACGGTCAAACTGGGTGGCGGTGGCGATCCTCATGGAGCATTCATCCCAGGTTTATCAAGCAGTGGTCTGCAACAAGGTGTCGAAGATGGACTGCGCGACCTGCAGCACCTTGGCGGACGCCTGGTAGGCCTGCTGCGACTGAATCAGGCGAGCGGCCTCCTCGTCGAGGTTGACACCGTCCACCGCGGATTTGCGCAGTTGCAACTGGTCGGCCACGGCGGTAGAGATACCGGAGGCGGTGGCAGCCCCCTGGACACGCGTGCCGATGTCGGTGATGCCTGCTGCGTAGGCGTCGGTGAACGTGGCCCCGCCCGCACCGGCGCCGGGGCCGGAGCGGCCGACGAAGGCCGTGTCGGCCAGCGCCGCCAGAGCCAGGGCGTTGCCATTGTTCTGGCTGGTCTGGGTGGTGGCGGAGAGGACGAAGGCGTCACCGGCGAATCCCGTGGTCACATCCGCGGGCTTGGGCTGGCCGGTGATCATCAGGTCTACGCCCCCCAGGGTGAGGGCCTGGCCCGGCGTCCAGGTCAAGGAACTGGTGCCGTTGACCGGAGGCGTGACGCTGACGGTGCTGGGGCCGGTGAAGCGCAGCACCACGCTGGAGGTCTGCACCGCCAGCACCAGGTTGGCGCCGGGCTCCCGGACCTTCAAGCTGGTCAGGGCGCCAGTGCCCTTGTTGGCCGTCTCCGCCTTGGCCACCACGGGCGAAGCTGCGGCAATGCCGTCCGTGTGCGCCAGTTCACGCCGCATCAAGCCCGCCGCGTAAGTGACGGGCTGCAACAGGAATCGATCCTGCGTGTTCAGCGCGCCCAGGCCGGCGAGCGTGAAGCCCAGGCCGGAAGCCTGCGACTGCGGGATCGACGGGCCGCCGCTGGAGGGGGTCAGGATCCAGTCGCTGCTGGCCGTGTCGTAGGTCAAGCTGTACTCGGCAGCCTGCAGCTTGGAGGGATCGGTGATGGCCAGCGTGGGCACCGCGGCACCTTGGTTGGTGCTGGCTGCGCGCACCATCGTCAATGCGCCGGCAGCCGAACTGTCGTGAAAGTCGAAGAACAGGTCCCCCCCAGTCTGCCCCTGGAGATTCAGGCCCATCGCCTGCTGACGGTTCACCGTGCCCGCGAGGGCCGAGGCCATCTGCCCCATCCGGTTACGGGCCAGGACCAGGTCTTCGTTCTGGAACTTCAGCATGCCGGCCATTTCCCCGCCGCCCAGCAGTTCGCTGTCGATGGACCGCTCACCCGACTTGTCGTTCAAGGCCAGCATCTTGCGCGAGGGGTCTGCCGGATCGGCCACCACAGAAAGCCTGGCTGCGCTGTTTCCCATCACCAGAGAACGGCCGCCACCCACGAACACGGTCACCGTCTGGTCTGGCCCGGTCAAGGTCTTGACCTGGATCTTCTCGCTGATCTGCGCCAACAAGCGGTCACGCTCGTCCAGCAACTCATTCGGAGCGCCTTGCGAGCTGGCGGCACCCAATATCTTGCTGTTGATCTCCGCCAGTCCCTGCGCCAGGGCATTGACACGCTGCACGTCGCCGCTGAGCGAGGCATTGACATCAGCCTGCAAGGAGTCAAACTGCTGTGAGGCCTGGCCGAAACGCACCGCCACCTCGTTCGCCCGGGCCAGCACGGCCTGCCGCAGGCCCTGTTCGGCGGGCTGTCCAGCGAGGTCGGTCATGGCGTTGAGGAACAGTGTGGCCGCATGGCCCACCCCTCGCTCACCCGTGGGAAAGGCCTCCTCAAGTCTCTTCAGGGCATTCAGGCGCGCCTGATCCATCTGCGCCGTGGACTGGGCGCCTGCGGCCTCGCGGGTCAGGAACTGGTCGTGGGCCCGCGTGACCGCCTTGACGTCGACACCGCGCCCGATGTTTCCGTTGCCCGTGAACTGCGACGCAGTAGTCGACAGCTCCACGCGCTGGCGCGAATAACCCTCGACTTTCGCGTTGGCGATGTTGTTGCCCGTGGTCTGCAGGGCCACGTAGTTCGCGGTCATGGCGCGCGAACCGATGGACAGCAGGTTGAAGGCGCTCACGTCTCAAATTCCTCAGGCCACGGCGCGCTGCAGGCGCAAAGTGGTGTTGATGACACGCGAGAGCTTGTCGGCGTAGGCCGGATCGGTGGCGTAGCCGGCCCGCTGCAGACCCTGGGCAAAGGCTGTGGCGTCCTGGCCGCGGGCCACCACCTGGGCGTAGCGCGGGC
The DNA here is from genome assembly GCA_947464185.1 of Burkholderiales bacterium. Lineage (GTDB taxonomy): Bacteria > Pseudomonadota > Gammaproteobacteria > Burkholderiales > Burkholderiaceae_C > Rubrivivax. Next base: position 14,886 of record CANHVY010000017.1, on the reverse strand, counting down.
TGTCCTTGATGAGCCTGGCGTAGTCAGCGAACGATTCCTCGTAGCTGCCGTAGGCGCGGAACTGTGCCTTCACGCGCTGCGGCTTGCCGTCCACGTACTCGGTGGTCCAGACCTCAGCGGTCGGACCCTTCCAGTTGCCGCCAGCCTTGATGCCGAACAGGTTGAAGGCCGGGCTGCCGTCCGCATGGCGGATTTCCTTGCGGCCCCAGCCCGTCTCCAGCGCGGCCTGGGAGATCATGAACTCGGCGGGGATGCCGGTCTTTTGCTGCGCGGCCTTGGCCGCCTGCGTATGGTGCTGCACGAAGGTGGCCGCGGCTGTCTGCGGCAGCCGAACTTCAGGCGCCGGCTGCGCGACGGACTGCAATGGCGCGGGCGTGGGGTTGGCCTTCTCGGCACGGGGAATCGGGCCTGGGGTGAGACCCATCTGCCGCTCCAGCTGCTTGGCGATGATGTCCGACAGCCCGCCCGGCAGGCCGGCCATGCGGGTGGCCAGCTGGTTGTCCAGCATGTCCACCCCCAGCTTGGAGCCTTCGTTGTCGAACATGCCGGTGGCCATGGTGGAGGCGCGCATGCTCTTCATGAGCTCCTGCATGAAAAGCGACTCGAAGGCCTTGGCGGCCTCGCGTGCGGCACCCTTGGGGTCGGCACCGGCCTTGAAGCGCAGCGCGTCCAGCGAGCGGACGTCGGCGCTGAGGGTGTTGGAAGGAGCCAGGGCCATGGTGTGTCCTCGCGACCTGTGGATCTCAGATGACCTCGATCTCGGCCTGCAACGCTCCCGCCGTGCGCATGGCCTGCAGGATGGCGAGCAAGTCCTGGGGCGTAGCACCCAGCGAATTGAGGGCGCGCACCACATCGGCAAGCTTGGCACCCACGGGCAGTTGCATGAGTGCGCCACCCTGCTGCGTGATCGTGATGTCGGTCTTCTCCGTGACGGTGGTCTGGCCCTGAGAGAAGGGCGCCGGTTGGCTGACCGAAGGCGTGGAGCTGATGGTGACCGACAGACTGCCGTGGGCCACCGCGCAAGCCCCGAGCGTGACACTCTCGTTCAGGACGACAGAGCCCGTGCGCGCGTTCAGCACCACGCGGGCCGCCGGCTTTGCCAGTTCGATGCGCAGGTTCTCGATGTCGGCCAGGAAGCCGATGCGCTCACCCGGGTCGGCAGGAACCGCCACCGACACGGTACGACCGTCGCGCGCCATGGCCACCCCCGCGCCCTTGGCGGCGTTGATGGCCTGCGCCACGCTGCGGGCGGTATTGAAGTCGGCCGCATTCAGGCCCAGCTGGATGGAGTTGCCTTCCAGCAAGGGGGTGGGCACCGAAGCTTCGACCGTGGCGCCCTCGGGGATCCGGCCGGCCGACAGGTGGTTGATCTGCACCTTGGAGCCGCCTGCGGAAGCGCCAGCCCCGCCCACGATCAGGTTGCCCTGCGCCATGGCGTAGATGCGGCCATCGGCCCCCTTGAGCGGCGTGGCGATCAGCGTGCCCCCGCGCAGGCTCTTGGCGTTGCCCAAGGAGGACACGTTGATGTCGATGGTCTGACCCGGCTGGGCGAAGGCCGGCAACTGCGCCGTGACCATCACCGCTGCCACGTTGCGCAGTTGCATGCTGGCGCCTGCGGGCACCGTCACACCCATCTGCTGCAACATGGCCTGCAGGCTCTGCGTCGTGAAGGGGGTTTGCGTGGTCTGGTCGCCGGTGCCGTCCAGGCCGACCACCAGACCATATCCGGTCAGGGCGTTGCTGCGCACCCCCTGGATGGCCGCTACTTCCTTGATGCGCGTGGCCTGTGCCTGAACCGGCCACAGCACAGCCAGGACGAGTACCCAGGCCATAAGGCACGCCCAGACGAGCCGCACCGCGCGAGGCCGGAGGTCGAAGGATGGCGGGAGCAGGTGCATGGCGGGGGCTTGGATGAGGGAATCGGTGTGGCCAGCCGGGAACGTGGCCCTCTCGACCGATTCTGCGGAAACTTCAGATCGGCAGGACGTTCAAGAAGAACCGGGAAAGCCAGCCAATTCGGTTGGCCTCGGCCGCAGGGCCCCTGCCACGGTGCTGCACCCGCACATTCGCCACCATGCCGCTGGCGACCATGTTGCCGGGCTGGATGGTGCGCGGGTCCACCTGGCCGGAAAAGCGCAGCACGTCCACGTTGTCGTTGACGCCGATCTGCTTCTCACCGGCGATCTGCAGGTGGCCATTGGGCAGCACTCCCGTGACGATGACGGTGATGACGCCGGAGAAGTCGTTGGTGTTCTCCGTGGCCCCCTTGCCGGCAAAGGCGCTGGTGGAAGACCCTGAGACCGAAGCACGGTCCAGCGGGTTGGGCTTGATCAGGGGCACGGCCTTCAGGGCGCCCTCCAGGCTGCCATTCCTGTTCACGGAACTGTTGCTGGATTGGCTGGCCGAGACCTTCTCCACGATGTTGATGGTGAGCGTGTCGCCCACCAGCCGCGCACGATGGTCTTCGAACAAGGGCCGGTACTGCGACATCTGGAAGATGGAGCCGTTGTTGGGCGGAGGCTGCACCGTAGGCACGGCCTGCACGGGGCGGGTGTCGGCCAGATCCACCTGGGGTGGCGGGTTCAGGGTGGCACAGCCGGTCACGAAGACGGACAACGCAAGAGGCGCCAACGGGGCGACAGACCGCAAAAAGCCTGCGACGCAGGAAGGCTGAGCGACTGCAGCGGAAGAAGCACGGGTCATGGGACGTCTCCAGGTCAAAGCTGCGACAACTTCTGCAGCATCTGGTCGCTGGTCTGGATGGACCTGGAGTTCATCTCGTAGGCGCGCTGGGTGGCGATCATGGACACGAGTTCCTCCACCACGTTCACGTTGCTGCCCTCGAGAAAGCCCTGGCGCAGCGAGCCGTGACCGTTCGCGCCGGGCGCGGCGGCGTTGGCCGTGCCCGACGAGGCAGACTCGGCAAACAGGTTACCGCCCAAGGGATCCAGGCCGCTCGGGTTGACGAACGTCGCGATCTGGAGCTGACCCACCGCTTGCGGTTGCGGCTGCCCCTGCAAGGTCACGCTCACCGTGCCGTCCTTGGCCACCGTGACGCTGCGTGCGGCAGCGGGAATGGTGATGCCGGGCTGCACGGTGTAGCCGGCGCTGGTGACCATCTGCCCGTTGGCGTTGAGCTGGAAGGCACCATCGCGCGTGTAGCCCGTGGTGCCGTCAGGCAATTGCACCTGGAAGAACCCCTGCCCCTCGATGGCCACGTCGAACTGACCCGAGGTCTGGGCCAGCGTGCCTTGGGAAAAGTTGCGCGACGTCGCCGCCGCGCGCACACCCAGGCCGATCTGCAGGCCCGTGGGCAACTGGCTCTGTTCGGAAGTGGCTGCGCCGCTTTGGCGCAGGTTCTGGTACATCAAGTCCTCGAACACCACCCCCGAACGCTTGTAGCCGTTCGTGGCCACGTTGGCGAGGTTGTTGGCGATGGCGTCCAGCTTGGTCTGCTGGCCCTCCATCCCGGTCTTCGAGATCCACAGTGATCTGATCATGGTCGGCCCTCCTGTCAAGGCGTGGCAGCGATGATCTGCCGAACTTGAGGGCCGCCAGAAGCGGAAAAGAGGCCTCAAAAGGCCTCTTTTCCAGCACCGCGTGAACCTTACTGAGGCGACAGCAGCTTGGTGGCCGACTGCTCCTTCTGCTCGGCCGTCTGCAAGGCCTTCATCTGCTGCTCGAACTGGCGCGCCGCCGCGATCATGGCCACCATTGACTCCACGGCGTTCACGTTGGAGCCCTCCAGCGCACCGCTTTGCAGCCTTGCCGCCGGGTCGGCCGCGAGGTCGCCCTCGGCGGCACGGAACAGCCCGTCGGTGCCACGCTGCAGCGGGACCTCCGGGGTGACGAGCTTCAGGCGCCCGAGGGGCTGCGGCCGCTCCCTGCCCACCTTGGCTGACACCGTGCCGTCAGAGGCCACCTCCACCTCCGCGTTGGCGGGAATGGTCAACGGGCCGCCATCACCCACCACCGGCCGCCCCTGCACATCCGTCAGCACCCCTTCAGCGTTGACCTCCAGCGCCCCGGCCCGGGTGTAGGCCTCGGTGCCGTCCAGGGCCTGCACGGCCAGCCAGCCGTTGCCCCTGACGGCCACGTCCAGGGGCCGCCCGGTGGTCTGCACCGTGCCCGGCGCGTTGCTGTAGCCCACGGTGGACTCCAGCGCGTACACCCGGCTGCTGGCGCCGTCGCCCCTCACCGGCACGGCGCGGAAAGCGGCCAGCTCGGCCCGAAAGCCGTTGGTCGAGACATTGGCCAGGTTGTGGGAGACCACCTCCTGGCGGTGCATGGTGGCCTTCGCAGCCGCCATGGACAGGTAAATCATCCGGTCCATCAGACCCTCTCAGCTCAGGTTGCTCAGCCCTCAGCGCGCAAGCCCCGCATCAGCGCATGTTCAGGAAGGTCTGCGTGACCTGGTCCTGCGTCTTGATCGATTGCGCGTTGGCCTGATAGGTGCGTTGCGCGGTGATGAGGCTCACCAGTTCAGCCGTCAGGTCGACGTTGCTTTCTTCCACCGCGCCGGCCACGATGTTCCCCAGGTTGCCGGTACTCGGCACGTCGACGACCTTGCTGCCCACGGCTTGTGTTTCCTTCCAGGCGTTTCCGCCCACCGACTGCAGGCCCTGCGGGTTGCGGAAGGTGGCGATCGCCAGCTGCCCTGTTGTGACGCTCTGGCCGTTGGTGTAGCGGGCCGTGAGAACGCCCTGCTCGTTGAAGGAAAAGGCGCTCAGGCTACCTACGGGAAAGCCGTTTTGCACCAGCTTGCTGACGGAATAGTCGCCAGCCTGCTGCGTCACCCCGGTGAGATTCAGATGCAGATCGTGTTTGCCGTCGGTCGCTCCCGTCACTGCAAACTGATACTTGACGCCACCCGTGGCGCCCGTGTTGAGGGCGGTATCCAGGAGATCCGCCTTCAGCGGAATGATGGGCGGGACGGGGGTGATGGCCAGGCCGGTCGTGCGGTCCAGCACTGGCTGGGTCGGGGCGACCACTGGCGGGCCGTTGCCCGAAGACGATCCGGTGAAGTCCACCTCACCGATCCTCGTGCCGCTGGCGGGCACCTTCTTGCCATTGGCCGTGGCGAAGACATCCCACTTTCCGGCGGCCGTCTTCTTGTAGAAGGTACTGACTTCCACCGCTTGCCCCAACTGGTCGAAGACCTTGATGGACGCCGAGTAGTTGTAGCTTTCGCCCTTGAGCGGATCAAACGTCGTGGGCTTGAGGGTGTCGGAACTGTTCAGGTTGAAGCTCTGGACGATTTCGCTCGAAGCCGTCTGCGTCAGGCGGGCATCAGGAATCTTCAGTTCCTGGAGTTGTCCCTTCCTGATGGCGCCGGAGGTCGGGTCCGCCCCATAGCCCAGCAGTCGTGCACCGTCGTTGGTCACGATCCAGCCCTCCCTGTCCGTCTTGAATTGGCCGTTGCGGCTGTACAACTGGGTCTTGGTGGCCTCCTGGCCGCTTTCCTGGTTCGACACCTGGATCAAGAAGTACCCAGATCCGTTGATCGCCAGATCCAGGTTGCGGCCGGTGGTGGAGATGCTGCCTTGGGTGTGGTCCTGAGTCACGGCCGCAAGGCTGGAGCCGATCCCCGCGCTGCGCTGGCCGCCCGCGGCTTCAGCATAAAGATCCGAGAACTCCGCCCGGGAGGACTTCGCGCCGATGGTGTTGGCGTTGGAGATGTTGTTGGCGATCACCTCCAAGTTGGTGGCGGCGGCGCTCAGACCGGACAAACCTTGCTGAAAGCTCATGAGGATTCCTCTTCTAGCAGTGTGTTACGGAGGGAAGACCGGCGTCAGGCCCGGTCCAGTTCAGATCACAGAGCCGGGTCAGGACCAGGCCTTGACGTTGTTGATAGGCGTAGTACCCACGCGGGACAGTTGCAGCACCAGGCCATCGGCACCGGCAGTGACGGCGTTCACACGATCGGCAGACTGCAAGGTGGCTTGCACCGCCTTGCCGCCGGAACTGGCGTTCACGCGAAAGGTCAGGCCGGAAGGGTTCACTCCCTCGGGCACGGACCACTGGAAAGCGCTGCGTCCGGAGGACTGGGCACCCAGGTTCACCTGGCCGACCACTGTCCCAGCGGGCGACAGCACGTCCACCGTCACCGCGTTGGCACTCCCAGCAAGTTCGAAAGCGCCCACGCCCTTGCCGGCTTCCACGGCCAGCGCATTGCCCGAGGTCCATACCTGACGCCCCACCATGCCGGCCCCCTGCAGAGTCTGGGACTGCAGAAGCTGGGCCGACAGCTTGTCGGTCATCGTGCCCAAGGAGGTGTTGAGCTTCTCGATGCCCGCCACGGTGTTGATCTGCGCCATCTGGGTGGTCAGCTGGGCGTTGTCCATGGGGTTCATGGGGTCCTGGTTCTTCAGCTGCGTGACCAGCAGCTTCAGGAACCGGTCACTCGACTCTTCGTTGCTGGTGGCGACGGAACTCTTGGATGTGCCGGTGGCGGCGGTAGCCTTGGATGTGCCAGTCGCGGCGGCAGCGGCCTGGGTGGCAGAAGAAGTGGTGGGAGAAGTGGCAGAAAGGGTACTCATGGATGTCCTTGAGGGTGTTCGGGGCGTACGGTGGCATCAACAGGCAGGAACCAGGCCGCGGCCGTCACTGCCCCATCTGCAAGGTCTTGAGCAACAGGCCCTTGGCCGTGTTCATCACCTCGACGTTGTTCTGGTAAGAGCGAGAGGCCGAGATCATGTTCACCATCTCCTCGACCGCGCTCACGTTGCTGAAGGTCACGTAGCCCTCGCCGTCGGCCGCAGGGTGCTTGGGATCGTGCACGCGTCGCCCGGGCGACTGGTCCTCACGCACCGTGCTCACCCGCACACCGGCGGAGCTTTCCGGGCCCAGCGAGCCGCCGGCCCCCATCAATTCCGTCTGGAACACCACCTGACGCGCCTTGTAGGCCTTGCCGTCGGGGCCTGCCACGGTGTCGGCATTGGCCAGGTTGGAGGCCACGACGTTCAGGCGCTGGCTCTGCGCGCTGACCGCGCTGCCGGCCACGTCGAAGATGCGGAACATGCTCATGCTTCAGTCTCCTCAGCCTGCGTTGTGGCTCTTCATCGAGTCGAGCATGGTGCGCACACTGCCATTGATGAAGCGCAGCGTGGATTCGTACTTGACCGTGTTGTCGGCAAAGCTGGCACGCTCGCGGTCCATGTCCACCGAGTTGCCGTCCAGGTTGGTCTGGGCCGGCAGGGCATAGCGCAGCATCGCGCCGGTGCGGCGGCCGGCATCGGTACCGGCTTGCTGCGACGTAGCCTCCCGCAGCGCCTTGCCGAAGTCGAAGTCCCGCGCCACGTAGCCTGGGGTGTCGGCGTTGGCAATGTTGCTGGCAATCATGCGCTGCCGCTCGGCCCGCATGACGAGGGCTTCGGTCTGGAAGTTCAGCGAATCGGTCAGTCGTCGGATCATCTGGTGGCCCTTGTCAACTTGGGCTTTGGTGGTGGCGATTCTCGGCAGGCGTCAGGCCACGCATGCGCGGAAAAGGAACCTCCTTCACGGTCATTTCAAAGCCTTGCAACGCAGCGCGCGACCTATATTGCCCACCGTGAAGTTCCGATACCTGCCCCCCTTGGCGTTGCTGGCCTTGTCCAGCGCAGCACACTGCAACCCGGCCCCAGCCCAGATGCTGGATCCGGCCTGGGCGCAGCGCGCCCAGCAGCTCGCCAACGACGCCGCCCGCATGGCCTTTGGCGACCAGATCCCCGTTCGCGTGGAGGTCGTTCCTGGCTCCTTGGACCCGCGTCTGAGCCTGGCACCTTGCCAGAAGGTCGATGTCTTTATGCCAGCCGGGCAGCGCGCCTGGGGACGTACGCGTATTGGCCTGAAATGCCTGCAGGGTCCGGTGGCCTGGAGCGTGACCCTGCCTTTGACCGTTCGCCTGTGGGCCCCAGCCCTGGTGGCCGCCGGCCCCCTGCAGGCCGGCACCGTGCTGTCAGCTTCGCACCTGCGCCTGTCGGAGGTGGACTGGGCCGAGCGTGACTCGCCCGTTCTCTTCGTGGAAGAGTCCGCCGTCGGGCGCACCCTGGCCACGGCGCTGTCGCCTGGCGCACCGGTGCGGCAGGAGCACCTGCGCAAGCGCCAGTGGTTCGACGCTGGCGACACCGTGCGCCTGAACGCCGTCGGCCCTGGGTTCACCATCCAGGGTGAGGGGGTGGCCATCACGCCCGGCATCGAAGGTCAGAGCGCCCGTATCCGCACGGAGTCCGGGCGCACCATCACCGGCAAACCTGTCGGGCAACGCCTCGCGGAGGTGCAGTTGTGATGATTCGCAGGCCTTTTCGGATATCCGAGCCCGGATCAGGGCTAAAGTTCTGCTGTCCAGCGACCGATACAGCGACACAAGGGGTAGCGAATCCTCTCGCCGCCTCAAGGAGCACACCATGAAGATCGGCTCATCAGAACCCAGGATCGTCCCGGCGCCCGTCACCGGTGAGCGCAAAGCAGGGGCAGCCGCGCGGCCAGAACAAGCGCGAAGCAGTGCGGAGGTGAGCTTGTCTTCCATCGCGGACTTGAAGGTAGACGCGCACGGCGAAGGCTCGTTCGATGCCGCCAAGGTGGAGCGGATCAGCCAGGCCATCCGCGACGGCACCTTCAGCGTCAATGCCGGTGCCATTGCCAATCAGTTGATTGCCAACGCCCAGGAACTGCTCGACCGGACTCCGCGGCCATGAGGCACATGCCAGACCCGGTCGACCTGGAGGCGCCTGTGCTTCTGGTGGAGCAGCATCTGTCGGAACTGCACCAGGCGCTCCAAGCCGATGACGCCACTGCGTTGGAGCTGGCCGCTTCAGCGCTGCACCAGTCACTGACGGGCGCGGTGGTGCATTTCCGCGCAGCCGCCCAGCAAGGCACCCTGCCCTCTCCACTGCGCGATCGCCTCGCCCTTGCCAGCGCGCGTGTGGCGGCGCAACGCCAGGCGCTGGCACGCGCTACCGCTTCGCTGGACCGTGCCATCGATGTGCTGCTGCCCGAGCACAGCACCACTTACGCAGCCTCTGGTATGAATTCGAGGCTCAGGTCCGCAGGCGCCATCAGCGCGTGATCAGGCAGGCACCCAAGACAAAAGCCGGCAAATTGCCGGCCTTTTTCATTGCTGTTTTCCGGCGCCTTCCCGCCACCCGTGCGCCGTGCAGTCGCCTTCGATGACCGAGGCGGCACACGGCGGCCGCCCTCACCACTCCCGCATGCGGGTACGCAAGCGCGCAATGGACTGGCTGTGAAGCTGGCACACACGGGACTCCGTCACGCCCAGGACGGCTGCAATCTCCTTGAGATTCATGTCGTGTTCGTAGTACATGCTCATGACGTACTGCTCACGCTGGGGCAAATTCTCGATCGCAGCCACCAGCGCCTCGCGCATCTTGCGGTCTGACAACCGCCCCAGGGGATTGGCGTCGGCGTCCACCATATGGCGATCCAGGAAGTCGTCGTCGCCATCGTCTCCCGACATGTCCTCCAGGTAGACCAGTTGGGTGCCGCGCACCTTGCCCAGCAGCTCCTGGTAATCGGTCAGCGTCATGCCCATCTCGGCGGCGATCTCGGATTCGGCAGGAGCGCGCCCGAGTTTCTGCTCCAGCTTGTGCACCGCCGTCTCGATCATCCGTTGGTGCCGGCGGTCGCTGCGGCTCATCCAGTCGCTGCCACGCAGCTCGTCGAGCATGGCCCCACGGATGCGCTGCGTCGCGAAGGTCTCGAACTGCACGCCCTGAGCCGGGTCGAAACGACACAGTGCATCGTTCAGGCCGATCATGCCGACCTGGATCAGATCGTCGATCTCCACGTTGGGAGGCAGCTTCGCAATCAGCTGGTGGGCCAGGCGCCGCACCAGCGGGCTGTACTGCTTGAGCAGGGTGCCGGAGTCAAGCCGGCCTTTGGCGGTGTACATGGTGTGCTCCCGACCGATCAGGACCGCGGTCCGGTGGTGGCAAGGCCCATGGCGTTACCCCGCTGCCACGAAGCAGCAGCGCCACGGCTCTTGGCATGGAAGTGGGCGGCGACAAGGCGGCGCAGGGCAGCACCCGGTGTCTGATGAGGCGGGGCCATTTCGTCGATCCCAGCCCAGTCGTGCAGGCAGGAGCCCACGAACTGATCGGCGCACTCGCCCAGCGTGGCGGCGATCGAGGCCATGCGCTCGGAGCGGTCCGGTCCCATCATGACGAGGTCAAAGCTCTTCCATCCACTGCGCTGCACCAGCAGCTTCATGCCGGCATAGGCGTGCTTGACGCTCTCGGGCCCCTCGCTGCTCAGCACCATAGGACGCAGCATGCGACCTGTGCACAACCGTATCAGGTCGGCAGCGCTGGCGTGCAGCAGCACGGCCTGTGCGTCGGGCACCAGACGGGTCAGCTCGTCCAGCAGGTGCGCGGCCGATCCTCTCGTGTCCACGAAGCGGCGCGGCAATCCCTTGGCTGCCAGATAGGCAATGGTGGGCGACAGGTGCTCGATGCAGGGCGCCAGGTCCAACACCGAAGCTTCGTGCGGCGGCGGTGAGGTCTCGCCCGCATCCACCACCAGGGTCTTGCGGCCCTGCAGGGCCAGCACGGCCGTCAACCGCTCCACCGCAACCCCACTACCTGGGACGTGCGGGTTGGACACCAGCGGCAAGACCACGCACCCGGTGCGGGCGAACAGACGGCGCAAGCCGTCGGCCTGGTCCACCGTCCATGCGCCGTCGCCGTCCATGACGCTGCTCATCCGTCGTCCCTCTCAGTGGGCCCCGGTGGCGACGCTGGCCACCTTCGCCCCGGCGAACACCAGGTTCACATCTGAAGAATCCATGCGCCAGGCCGCAGTGCCGGCGGCGCGCAGAGCCCGCTGCACCAGGGTGGCCGACGACAGGCGGTGCCAGTCCTCGGGCACACGCTGACCGTTGGCCACCGCCACCACCTTCATGCGGTGGCGGATCAGGGCGTCCAGCGCCGGCGCCAGCTTCACCGCTTCATCCACCTTCGTCAGCACCACGCCCTTGCAGGCCGCGGGGCTGTAGGCCTTGACCACGTCCTCGATGGTCTCGCCCTGGGCTGAGGCGTTGACCACCAGCAGGCGCTGAATGGACGGGTGCGACAGCATCTCCATGAGTTCGGCGGTGCGGCTGTCACGTTGGGCGATGCCCGCGGTGTCGATCAGCACCATCTTCTTGCCGGCCAGCAGGTCCAGCAGGTCTTCGAGCGACGCGCGATCGTGCGCCGTGTGCACCGGCACACCGAGGATGCGGCCATAGGACCGCAACTGCTCCTGTGCCCCCATGCGGTAGGCGTCCAGCGTGATGAGCCCCAGATGGCCCGCGCCGTGGCGCGACGCGAAGGCTGCGGCCAGCTTGGCGGTGCTGGTGGTCTTGCCCACACCCGTAGAGCCCACCAGGGCCCACACCCCCCCTTGGTCCTCCAGGGCAGCTTCGCGCTCGGCGGTCCGCAGGTTGCGTTCCAGCACCGAAGCGGCCCACGCGGCTTCGTCGGTCTCGGCCGGCAAGCTGCCCACGAGCTTGCGCGTCAGCGCCGGAGAGAAGCCGCTGTCCAGCAGCTTCTGGGACAGGTGAGCCTGGCGGGGTTGCCTCTGAAGCTTCTCCATGAAGGCCAGGGCGCCAAAGCGCTCTTCGATCAGACCCTTCATCGAGCGGATCTCGTTGACCATCTCGGAACGCTCGCGCGCCAGGGCCACCACCGCCTGGGGGTCGGCCGCGGCAGGCGGCATGACGTGAACCCCCTGGGGTGCCGCCGCTGCGGCCACAGGAGCCTTTCGGGCGGGGTCGGCAGGGCGAGAGGCAGGTGAGGACTGCGGGCGGGGCGGTTTTTCGGCAGGGCGCCGCTCGAGCGGCTCTGCCGCGGCCTCGATCACTGCCGCCGGCGCGTTGGCCGCCCCCACGTTGCTCTTCGCGGCCTCCAGCTCCTGCTTGCGCCGGCGCAGCATGCGCTCGCGCACGTAGTCCTGGAACGACAGCGTGCTCATGGACAGCTGCTGCACATCCTCTTCTACGGTATCGGCCGCCGGCTGCTCGGCCTTGTCCTCATCCCAGGTCGGGTCCAGCCGCTGGCGCAGGGCCGCGGTGGCACGGCCCCAGGCGCCGGGCTTCTCCGCGTTGCGTGACGGGGCGGCTGGCGCAGGGACCTCCTGTCGTGCGAACATCTCAGGCTGCGGGTCGGCCGGTACGGCCACACGCTCGAATTCGTGCATCGCATCGGGTGCCATGGCCAGCACCTCGATGCCATCGGCACAGGGACGGGTGGACAGCACCACGGCGTCGCGCCCGAAGGCCAGGCGGACCTGCTTCAGGGCGTCGCGGGAATTGAGGGCGGTGAAGCGCTTGACGTTCATGCCGGGGCTCCGATGATGGATGCGATACGGATGGAGTGGGTTTCAGGGATCTCGCTGTGCGAGATCACACGCAGTCGGGGCGCGACGCGGCGCAGCAAGCGGGCCAAGGCAGCGCGAATGGGGTCAGGCACCAGCAGGCAGGCCGGCAGCCCCAGATCTTCCTGGCGGCGCGCCGTATCGGCCGCGCTGCGGGTCAAGGTGTCGGCCACGCCGGGGTCCAGCGCGGCACCGTGCGGCGAGGTCAGCGCCTGGGTGACCAGGCGCTCGAGTTCGGGTTCCAGGGCGATGACCTCGAGCTCCTTCACCGGGCCGTAGATCTGCTGCACGATGGCCGGGGCCAGGTGCACACGCACCCGCTGCGCCAGATCGGTCGGATCGGTCACGGTGGCGGCATGCTCGGACAGAGACTCGACGATGGAGCGCATGTCGCGGATGTGCACGCCTTCCTCCAGCAGCAGCTGCAGCACCTTCTGCAAGGTGGTGACGCCGACCATCTTCGGGATCACGTCTTCTATGAGGTTGGGAGCAAGCTTTTTCACGTGGTCAACCAGGGACTGGGTCTCGGTTCGGCCCAGCAATCGGGCCGCGTTCACCTGCATCAAGTGTGAGAGGTGAGTGGCCACCACGGTCGCACAATCAACGACCGTAAAACCCGCCATTTGTGCGGTCTCGCGGTTGCGCTCCTCGATCCACACCGCGGGCAGGCCGAATGCGGGGTCCGTGGTCATGGTGCCGGGCAGCTGCTGCGTAGCGCCACCGGGGTTGATGGCCAGCAACATGCCCGGGTAAGCCTCGCCCTCGCCGATGACGGCACCTCGCAGCGTCACGCGGTACATCCCGGGCTTGAGGTCGACCAGGTTGTCCCGGATGTGAACGGCCGGGGGCAGGAAGCCCACTTCCTGGGCAAACTTCTTGCGCACACCCTTGATGCGTCCCAGCAATTCGCCGTTGCGCGCCTTGTCCACCAGGGCGATCAGACGGTAGCCCACCTCCAGCCCCAGAGAATCCACAGGGGTCAGGTCATCCCAGGTGGCCTCGGTGTTGACGCTCGGAATCTCGTTGGCATCGCCAGTGCGCACAGGTTCTGCGGGCTTGCGCTGCCGGCGCATCGTCGCCCAGGCCAGGGCCCCCAGGCCCGAGGCGATGAACAGGAACACGAAGTGCGGCATGCCGGGCACCAGACCCAACGCACCCACGATGCCGGCCGTGACGCCGATGGCCTGCGGTGAATCGAAGACCTGGTTGCGGATCTGGGTGCCCACATCCTGCTCCTTGCCCACGCGGGAGATGACCATCGCCGCGGACACGGAGATCAGCAGCGCCGGAATCTGCGCCACCAGTGCGTCACCCACGGCCAGAAGGATGTAGCTGCGGGCTGCTTCACCAGCGGAGAGGTCATGCTGCAGCATCCCGATGATGAAGCCGCCCACCACGCTGATGAAAAGGATCAGCAGGCCGGCCACGGCGTCGCCACGCACGTACTTGCTGGCACCGTCCATGGAGCCGAAGAATTCGGCTTCGTCGCCCACCTCGGCCCGGCGACGCTTGGCCTCCTTCTCGTCGATGATGCCAGCATTCAGGTCCGCGTCGATGGCCATCTGCTTGCCGGGCATGGCATCCAGGGTGAAGCGCGCCCCCACCTCGGCAATACGCTCGGCGCCCTTGGTCACCACGATGAAGTTGATGACCACCAGGATGGCGAAGACCAGCAGACCGACCGCGAAGTTGCCGCCGATGAGGAAGTGGCCGAAGGATTCGATCACCTGACCTGCCGCACCCGGTCCCGTGTGGCCCTCCATCAGCACCACCCGCGTGGAGGCCACGTTCAGGCTCAGGCGCAGCAGCGTGGTGACCAGCAGCACGGCGGGCAGCGCGGCGAAGTCCAGCGGGCGCTTCATGGTGGCAGCCACCATCATCACGATCAGAGACAACGCGATGTTGAAGGTGAACAGCAGGTCCAGCGCCAGGGGCGGCAGCGGCAGCACCATCATCGCGAGGATCATCACGATGAACAGCGGCGCGGTCATCGCCTTGAGGATGCCGGCATCGGGTCCGAGCAGGCCCTGGATCTTGGCCATCCAGGGGTTGGCGGACAGGCTTGCAGTGCTCATGCGTCATCCTCTGCAGGCGCGCTGGTGACGGCCGGCTGGTTCTTGGGGTCGAGTTCGGGGGGTACTGGCAGATCCGGAAGGTCACCCGGCGCCCTGCCCTTGCCTGCCATGGCAGCGCGCAGCTGGAATACCCAGGCCAGCACCTGCGCCACGGCCGAGAACAGCGCGGCTGGAATCTCTCGGTCCAGCTCAGCGTGGGCATACAGGGCGCGGGCCAGCGGCGGGGCCTCCAGCACGGGCACCTGCGCGGCGCGCGCAGCATCGCGGATGCGAAACGCCATCAGGTCCGCCCCCTTGGCCACCACCAGGGGTGCGGCCATCCGGCCGTCTTCGTAGCGCAGTGCCACGGCAAAGTGGGTGGGGTTCATCACCACCACGCTGGCCGAAGGCACAGCCGCCAGCATGCGGCGGCTCGCAGCCTCGCGCATCTGGGCCTTCTGCTTGCCCTTGATCTCGGCAT
>CANHVY010000016.1 GCA_947464185.1 Burkholderiales bacterium | reverse complement strand
TGGCAGGATTCGAACCCACGACCCCTTGGTTCGTAGCCAAGTACTCTATCCAACTGAGCTACAGCCGCGAAGCCGCGCAGTATAGCAGTCCGAAACAGGAGCCCGGCCAGACCTGACAAGCCCGAACCGGTCAATCGATGCGAAAGGCTTCGCGCTCGCAGTCCAAGGCGCGGTGGTCGTCGCCCACGCCCTGCGCCGCCTGGGCCAGCAACCGCCAGGCTCGGCGGCGCACGTCACCGGGCAGTTCAGGCGCGCGGGCTGCGCTCTCCAAAGGAGCGGCAGCACGGCCCCAAAGTCCGCGGGCCGCGAACGTCATGCCTGCCGCTGCCGCCACGGCAGAAGCGGCAGCACCGTCAGGTGCAAGGCTCCAGGCCTTCTCCATGGGCGCCAGCCATTCGGGGCCCACGCCTTCCAGACTTTCACACAGGGCCAGTGCCAGCGCCGACCGCTCGTCTGCAGACAACTCAAGCAGCCGCTCCCACAGGGGCCGCGCCCAGGCCCGGCCGTCGGCGGCAGCGCCCAGCCTGGCGGCACGACGGACCGCATGGGCGGCCAGCAAGGCGTCGCGCCGGTCCGCCGGCTCCAGAGCGGCCCAGGCCTGGCGCAGTTGTTCACCGTCGTGTGCGGCATCCAGCACCTGCATGCACAAAGACCGCAGCAGGCCAGGGGTGGCCGTGGTCGGGAAGGCTTGATGCTTGGCCAGCAGGCGCGCCGTCTTCAGGGCTTCCGCGTGCTGCCCCGACAGGCGGGCTGCCTGGAGCCTCAGTCGCAGCGCATGAGTACGCCGGGCCGCTCCGGGCGGCAGGGCGTCCAGCCACTGGTGCGCCAGCGTCGCATCCCGGTCCTCCAGGGCCCACTCGGCGGCGCGCAGCAGGGGTGCCTCGGCACCTGGCCTCCCCTTCACGCGCCCGGCCAAGACCAGCGCGTCGTCCAGCGCCCGCTGCCGCCCCTCCCGGTCTTGCAGGCGGTGCAGGCAGGACGCCAGCATCAGCAAGGCCATGAGGCTGAGTTCGTCGGCCTCTGGGATGGGAGGCCAGGCCCGGGAGAAGCCGAGCACTTTCTCGGCAGCGCGCTGCGCGCGCAGGTACCGCGCAGCGTCGAACTCGAGGTGGGCTTCGCGCAGCGCCCGCTGTGCCGCACGCTCGCGCTGCAGCGCCCGCCATTCAGCCGCACGCGTGGGCAGGGTCAGCAGGCTGTCGATGGCGCGGGTAGCGCCCATGACCAGGAAACAGGCGCCCAGCACCACCAGGATGAAGAGGTTGAGCGACAGGTCGGTCCGCCAGCCGCCCCAGGCCACGGACACCAGGCCGTCGTTCGTGCCCAAGGTGGTGGCGGCCACCACGGCCACCACGAAGAGCAGAACGGCCCAGACGACGGCACGCATGCGGGGCGCCCCGGTCAGCGCCCGGCCACGGCCGTGGCCAGCGCGGCCAGCGTGGCCTCAGGCCGGGGCACCGAGACCTGCCGTGACTGTTGCGCCACCTGGCGCAACTGCTCGCGGACCAGGTCCACGCGCCGCGAACCTTTGTCGAAATAGCGGTCCAGAGCGGACTGGGCCTCGCGCAGGTCCGCCTGCGCGGTGTCGAACTGTCGGCTCAGCAGCGCCAGGCGGGCGTTCAGCAGCCGCAGCTTCAGGTTCTCTCGCAGGAAAAAAGCCTGCTCCGGTGCCAACAGTGCGGCCTCTGGGTTGTCGACCCGCGTGACACGCACCAGGCCGCGCACCTCGGCCCAGAACTGCCCCAACAGAGCACGCACCCGCGGATCCAGCCACTGCAGTCCGGGAGCCGATGCAGCGCCCGCAGGTGATGCAGCCGATGCCGGCGCAACCCGTGAATCCCCTTCGCGCGGCACGGCTCGGCGGTCTGTGGCCGCAAGCATCGGCAGATCGTCGACCGCC
This sequence comes from Burkholderiales bacterium, assembly GCA_947464185.1. Classification (GTDB taxonomy): domain Bacteria; phylum Pseudomonadota; class Gammaproteobacteria; order Burkholderiales; family Burkholderiaceae_C; genus Rubrivivax. The sequence continues at coordinate 74,178 of CANHVY010000016.1, read as the reverse complement.
CGCACGGCTTCATCGATGCGGATGGCCAGGCTCTGCAGATCCACCGTGCCCGCAGCCTTGACGCGGTCCAGGTCCTGCAGCACCGCCCTGCGCACCCGCTCCATGCGAGGCTGCTGGTAGCGGGCCAGGCGCTCTTCGGTCTGGCGCAGAGCCGCCAGCAGCGGCTCTCCACTGCCGGTGATGGCCGACTGCTGCAAGGCCAGGCGCAGCGCGGCGTCCACGTCCGAGAGCACGTTCTCGTCGCGTGAGCGCGACAGCGACTGGATCAGCTCTTCCAACTGGCTGCGCTGCAACGAGGTCTCGGCCACACGCGCCTCCAGCAACGCCACCTTGGCGGCGTTCTCCCGTGCGGAGGCCTCGGCCTGGCGCGCCATCAGGCGCGCCTCCGCCGACTGTGTGCCGGCATCCTGCTGGCGCTTGACGATCTCCAGTTCCGTGGTCTTCAGTCGCTGCTGGGTGTTCCACGCCAGCGCCAGGGCTGCCGCCGCCAGAACACCCAGCCCGGCAAGGATCCACGGATTTGCCACGCTGACCCGGCTCTTGGCAGCGGGCGTTGCGGTGCCGGACCCACCAGCGAAAGCCTCCACGGACGGTGCGGGCGCGGGGGTAGCGACGCCGGCGGGTGCATCGGGGGTCACCGCAGAGGGCGACGACGCAGGAATTGCCGAGGCCGGCGGCGCGGACGAAGGGGAAGAGGAGGCGTCGTTCAACACCGCGAAGATTCTAGGTGCGCGCAACAAGCAACCAGCGCTTCCACCTCCGGGGCGACCTCCAGAACTTGAGCAAAGCCGGCCGAGCGCGCCGCCGCGGCGATGCGCGCGTGCGTGGCTACCGCGCGACTGGCGGACCAATCGGCCTGCGGACTCAGCGTCTGCAGGTGGGCCACTGCCTCGGAACTGCTGAACACCCAGACATGGCCCCGCGGATCGTCCAGGGCCGACGCCAGGAGCCGGGCGGAAGCCTCTTCCAGCACCGGCAGACGGCGCTGGTAGGCCACCAGGAACTGCACTGCCGCGCCGGCCAGCTCGAACTGCTGCGCAAGCCAGTTGCGGCCGTCCTCGCCGCGCACGACCAGCACCTGCCGGCCACGCCAGGGGCGGCCAGCCACCTGGCGCCACAGCGCCTCCGATTCACTGGACTCGCCCGGTGCCGGTTGGGCGATGTGGTCCGGCGGCACACCGCAGGCCTGGAGCGCTGCGGTGGTGCCCTGCCCCGTGCTGCCCGCGAGCAGCCCCGACGGCCAGGCACGGCCGGGCGGGCGGCGCGCGAAGAAGTGCTCCACCGCATTCGCGCTGACGAACATCACGAAATCCAGAGACGACAGGCGCTGCCACGCCTGTTCGACAGCGGCCGCGTCAGGGGTCGGTGCGATGTCGATGAGCGCCAGCGCCTGCGCCTGGAGCCCGCGCGTCCTGAGCGCCTGAACCCAGGGTTCAGCCTGGCCCCGGGGCCGGGTGACGATCACGCACAGCGGGCTCACGAGCGCTCAGGCAGCCCCGAGATACCCCGATGCGCCCTCACGGCGAAGGCCCTCGGCCGCTTCCTCGCCCAGGCGGCGCGCCGAAGCTTCGTCCGCCGGCACGCCCTCGACCGTGAAGCGCAGCAGCGGCATGGTCAGCTGCGTGGCATGGCCCAGGGCCGCCTCCAGGTGCAGGGTGCCCCCCTCCCAAGTGGCATGCGCGGCCAGCGGCATGCTGCAACTGCCGCCCAGGGCGCGAGACACCGCGCGCTCGGCGTGGGCTGCCAGCCAGGTGGGCCTGTGCACGGTCTGCGCCAGCAGTGCCCGCAGCTCATGCGCGTCCTCTCGCACCTCGATGCCCAGGGCCCCCTGTCCCGCCGCGGGGATCATGCGGTCGGCTTCAAAGGCGCCGCGGATGCGGCTTGCCAGGCCCAGGCGCTTCAGGCCCGCAGCTGCCAGCACGATGGCATCGAAACCGCCCTCGTCCAGCTTGCGCAACCGTGTGTCCAGGTTGCCGCGCAGCGGCTCGATGCGCAGGTCCGGGCGCTCGCTGAGCAACTGCACCACGCGGCGCAGGCTGGAGGTGCCCACGCAGGCCCCGTGCGGCAGGGCCGACAGGTCGTCGTATCGGTTGGAGACGAAAGCGTCTCGGGGATCTTCGCGCTCCAGCACAGCCGCCAGCACAAAACCCGCCGGCAGGTCCATGGGCACGTCCTTGAGCGAGTGCACGGCCAGGTGGGCCCGTCCCTCCTCGAGTGCGGTCTCCAGTTCCTTGACGAACAAGCCCTTGCCGCCCACCTTGGACAGGGCGCGGTCCAGGATCTGGTCGCCCTTGGTGGTCATGCCCAGCAATTCCACCTCGCGACCGAACTGCGTCTGCAGCAGGTCGCGCACGTGTTCGGCCTGCCACAGGGCCAGTCGGCTTTCTCGGGTGGCAATGACGGTCTTATCGCTCATCCTCTGATTATGGAAGCGGCGTCATGAAGATCAGGCAGGGTTGTCACCGACAGGTGTCAGCCGGATTCGAAAGAGGCCACTTTCAGGCACGCGGCTTGCGTGCAGAATCTGTAACCAAGTTACATCGTGGAGGCCTGTCCATGCCCCGATCTCTGCCCCTCAGTTCCTCCAAGTCGCCTGCTGGAACCGCGCGTTCTCAAACAGGCGCCCCCGTGTCCAACGGCCCTCACGACGCCCAGCGGGAGGATATCCGGTTACTTGGCCGGATCCTGGGCGACACCATCCGGGAACAGGAAGGGCGTGATACCTACGAACTCATCGAGAAGGTGCGGCAACTGGCCGTGGCCTTCCGGCTGAAGAAGGATGCGCAGGCCGGGCGGACGCTGGACCGCTTGCTGAAGAACCTGTCGGGCGACCAGACGGTGAGCGTGATCCGCGCCTTCAGCTACTTCGCGCACCTGGCCAACATCGCTGAAGACCACCACCACGTGCGCCTGCGCGCCTTCCAGGACCGCAAGGGCCAGGTGCAGGAGGGCTCGCTCTCGCTGGCCATGGAGCGGCTGCACCAGGCCGACCTGCGCGCCAGCGACATCGCTGCCACGCTGCGCCACGCGTGGATCTCGCCCGTGCTGACCGCGCACCCCACCGAGGTGCAGCGCAAGAGCATCCTCGACGCCGAGCGCGCCATCGCGGAACTGGTGGCCGCGCGCGACCATCTGGACACGGGCCAGGGGAAGGCCGAGAACGAGGAACTGTTGCGGGCCCGCGTCACACAGCTGTGGCAGACCCGCATGCTGCGCACCGCCAAGCTGACCGTGGATGACGAGATCGAGAACGCGCTGAGCTACTACCCCACCACCTTCCTGCGCGAGATTCCGCGGCTGTACGGTGAAGTCGAGCACGCCCTGGAAGGGCACGAGATCGCCCCCTTCCTGCGCATGGGGCACTGGATCGGGGGCGACCGGGACGGCAACCCCAACGTGGGCGCGCGCACCATGCGCCGCGCCATGGCGCGCCAGGCCGAGGTGGCGCTGCGCCACTACCTGACCGAGGTGCACCTGCTGGGCGGCGAGTTGTCGATGTCGCACACCCTGGCCCCCGTGACGCCGGCCATGCTGGCGCTGGCCGCGCGCTCGCCCGATCACGACCAGCACCGTGAGGATGAGCCCTACCGGCGCGCCCTCATCGGCATGTACGCGCGGCTGGCCGCCACGCTGCACGAACTCACCGGCACCGAGGCGCTGCGCCACGCCGTGGCGCCGCAGAACCCGTATCTCACGCCCGAAGAGCTCCTGGCGGACCTGGACGTGATCGCCGACAGCCTGCGCTCGCACCATGCGCAGGCCCTGGTGCAGCCGCGGCTGCGGCCGCTGCGCCGCGCGGTGCAGGTCTTCGGCTTTCACCTGGCCACGCTGGACATCCGGCAGAGCTCCGACCAGCACGAGCTGGTGGTGGCCGAACTGTTGCGGGTGGCGCGCGTGGAGGCGAGCTACAGCGCGCTCACCGAGGCACAGCGCCGCGCCCTGCTGCTGCGCATGCTGAACGACGCCCGGCCCCTGCGCGTGCGCGACGCCAGCTACAGCGCCCTCACCCTGGGCGAGCTCGAGGTCTTCGAGACCGCGCGCGAACTGCGCCAGCGACACGGCCGCGAAGCCCTGCGCCACAGCATCATTTCCCACACCGAGGAAGTGAGCGACCTGCTGGAAGTGCTGCTGCTGCAGAAGGAGTGCGGGCTGCTGCACGGCACCTTGGACGGCAGCCACGACAGCGCAGCCCGCTGCGAGCTGATCGTCGTGCCGCTGTTCGAGACCATCGCCGACCTGCGCCGGGCCGAGCCCATCATGGGCGAGTTCTACGCCCTGCCCGGCATCGCTTCGCTGGTGGTGCGCAGCGGGGCCGAGCAGGAAATCATGCTGGGCTACAGCGACAGCAACAAGGACGGTGGCTTCTTCACCAGCAACTGGGAGCTGTACCGGGCCGAGACGGCGCTGGTGGAGTTGTTTGGCGAACTCGGCCAGGCGCACGGCCTGCGCCTGCGGCTGTTCCACGGCCGCGGCGGCACCGTGGGGCGCGGCGGCGGGCCCAGCTACCAGGCCATCCTCGCCCAGCCCCCAGGCACGGTGCAGGGCCAGATCCGCCTGACCGAGCAGGGCGAGGTCATCGGCTCGAAATACGCCCATCCCGAGATCGGCCGGCGCAACCTGGAGACGCTAGTGGCCGCCACCTTGGAGGCCACCTTGCTGCACCCCACGCAACGCGCCCCCAAGACCTTCATGGAAGCGGCCGCCGCGCTCAGCCAGGCGAGCTTCGGGGCGTACCGGCAAATCGTCTACGAAACACCCGGCTTCACCGACTGGTTCTTCGCCGCCACGCCGCTGCGCGAGATAGCGGAGCTCAACATCGGTTCGCGCCCCGCCTCCCGCAAGGCCACGCGCGCCATCGAGGACCTGCGCGCCATCCCTTGGAGCTTCTCCTGGGGCCAGTGCCGCCTGGGTTTGCCCGGCTGGTGTGGCTTCGGCTCGGGGGTGCAGGCCTTTCTTGAAGGGACCGACACCTCGGAGGATGGCGCCAGCGTGGGCAAAGGCAAGGGCAAAGCCAAAGTCGATGACGCCCCAGCGCGCGAAGCCCGGGTGCAGTTGCTGCGCCGCATGTACCGGCAATGGCCCTTCTTCCGCACGCTGCTGTCCAACCTGGACATGGTGCTGGCCAAGACCGACCTGGGCCTGGCCCAGCGCTACGCCGATCTGGTGGAAGACCGCAAGAGCGGGCGCCGCATCTTCGCGTTGCTGCAAGCCGAGTGGCAGCGCACCAGCGACGCGCTCACGCTGATCACGGGAGAACCGACCCGGCTGCAGTCCAACCCCGCGCTGGCGCGCTCGCTGGAGCACCGCATCCCCTACCTGGACCCGCTGAACCACCTGCAGGTGGAACTGCTGCGCCGCTACCGCCAGCGCACCGCGGACGACCCTCAGGTCGAGCGCGTGCGCCGGGGCATCCACCTGTCCATCAACGGGCTGGCCGCGGGGCTCAGGAACACGGGCTGACGGTGCGACGGGGCCGGGATAATGCCCGGTCACCTTCGCAGCCCTGCCCGCCATGACCGCCTCCAATCCTTCCAGCAACCCGCTCGCCAACAAGTCCCAGGCCTGGTCGGCCCTGTTCTCCGAGCCCATGAGCGAGCTGGTGCAGCGCTACACGGCCAGCGTCGGGTTCGACAAGCGGCTGTGGCGCGCCGACATCGACGGCAGCCTGGCCCATGCCCGCATGCTGGCTGCGCAATCCATCATCAGCGCACAAGACCTGGCCGACATCGAGCGCGGCATGGCGCAGATTGCCGGCGAGATCGAGCGCGGCGAGTTCACCTGGAAGCTCGAGCTCGAAGACGTGCACCTGAACATCGAGGCCCGCCTGACGGAACTGGTGGGCCTGGCCGGCAAGCGGCTGCACACCGGGCGCTCGCGCAATGACCAGGTGGCCACCGACGTGCGCCTGTGGCTGCGCGCCGAGATCGACGGGCTGACCCCCTTGCTGGTGGCCATGCAGCGCGCGCTGGTGGAACTGGCTGCCCAGCACACCGACACCGTCATGCCCGGCTTCACCCACCTGCAGGTGGCCCAGCCCGTGAGCTTTGCCCACCACCTGCTGGCCTACGTGGAGATGTTCGCGCGTGATGCCGAGCGCCTGGTCGACGTGCGAAAGCGCGTCAACCGCCTGCCGCTGGGCGCCGCGGCGCTGGCCGGCACCAGCTACCCGTTGGACCGCGAGGCCGTGGCGCGCTCGCTCGGCTTCGACGGCGTGTGCGAGAACAGCCTGGACGCGGTGAGCGACCGCGACTTCGCGCTCGAGTTCGCCTCGTTCGCGTCCATCTGCATGGTGCACGTCTCGCGCCTGTCCGAAGAAATCGTGCTGTGGATGAGCCAGAACTTCGGCTTCATCGACCTGGCCGACCGCTACTGCACCGGCTCGTCCATCATGCCGCAGAAGCGCAACCCCGACGTGGCCGAACTCGCACGCGGCAAGACCGGGCGCGTGGTGGGCCACCTGATGGGCCTGCTCACCCTGATGAAGGGCCAGCCGCTGACCTACAACAAGGACAACCAGGAAGACAAGGAGCCCTTGTTCGACACCGTGGACACGCTGCGCGACACCCTGCGCATCATGGCCGAGATGTGCGCTGGCATCGTGGTCAAGCCCGAGGCGATGGAGCGCGCCGCGCTGCGCGGCTACGCCACCGCCACCGACCTGGCCGACTACCTGGTGAAGAAGGGCCTGCCCTTCCGCGATGCGCACGAGGCCGTGGCCCACGCAGTGAAGGTGGCCATCGGCCAGGGCGTGGACCTGGCGCAGCTGCCCCTGGCCACGCTGCAGGGCTTTCATCCGTCCATCGCGGACGACGTGTTCGCGGTGCTGACGCTGCGCGGCTCGATGAACGCCCGCCAGGTGCGCGGCGGAACCGCGCCCGAGCAGGCGCGGGCGCAGGTGGCGCGGCACCGCCAAAGACTCGGGTAGGCACATGTCTCGCGGGCGCCGCTGGATCGCCCACCTGGACATGGACGCGTTCTACGCATCCGTGGAACTGTTGCGCTACCCGGAACTCAAGGGCCAGCCCGTGGTGATCGGGGGCGGGCGGCGCCACCAGCCTGAGCTGCTGGCCGACGACACGCGTCGCTTCGCCAGCTTGCGCGCCTACGCCGGCCGCGGCGTCATCACCACCGCCACCTACGCCGCACGGGATCTGGGCGTGCACTCCGGCATGGGCCTGATGAAGGCCTCCAAGCTGGCACCGGACGCCGTGCTGCTGCCGGTGGACTTCGACGAGTACCGCCGGCTGTCGCGCGCCTTCAAGGCCGCCGTGGCCGAGGTGGCCCCGGTGATCGAAGACCGCGGCATCGACGAGATCTACATCGACTTGACCGAAGTGCCCGGCGCCCAGGACGCCGTGGGCCACGACCCCTTCGGCGGCGTGCGCGCGCTGGCCCAGGAGATCCGCAACAACGTGCTGCGCCGCACCGGGCTGACCTGCTCGGTGGGCGTCACCCCGAACAAGCTGCTGAGCAAGATTGCGTCGGAACTGGACAAGCCCGACGGCCTGACGGTGCTGACCGAGGCCGACATCCCCACACGCATCTGGCCGCTGGCGGCGCGCAAGGTCAACGGCATCGGCCCCAAGGCGGCGGACAAGCTGCTGGCCCTGGGCGTGCGCACGGTGGGCGATCTGGCGGCGCGGCCACGCGCGGAGTTGATCGAGGCCTTCGGCCGCAGCTACGGCGCCTGGCTGCACGAGGTGGCTCACGGCCGGGACGACCGCCCGGTGGTGACGCACAGCGACCCCGTGTCCACCAGCCGCGAGACCACCTTCGAGCGCAACCTGCACGCCGTGCGCGACCGCGCCGCGCTGGGGGAGATCCTCACCCGGCTGTGCACCCAGGTGGCGCTGGACCTGCAGCGCAAGGGCTGGCGCGCCCGGACCATAGGCATCAAGCTGCGATTCGAGGACTTCAAGACCGTCACACGCGACCTGACGCTGCCGGAACCCGTGGCCGACGGCGCCGACATCCGCCGCGCCGCGGGCGAATGCCTCAAGCGTGTGGACCTCACGCGCAGCCTGCGTCTGCTCGGGGTGCGGGCGTCTTCGCTCACGCGGGGTTGAATTGCCCTGCCGCCTCCTCGCTTGGCCGGCAATTACAGTAGATCCACCCCTCTTCGCCTCTTCGCCCCGCGGCCTGAGCGCCTCACACCATTCAACCCTCCACACCGAGACCCTCTCCCATGCGCGTCTTCACTGCAGCCCTGGCCACCGAGACCAACACCTTCGCGCCCGTGCCCACGGGACTGGCCTCCTTCAAGGACCGCGAATACTTTCCCGCCGGGCAGCACCCGGACCACATCACCGGCTCGGCCGGGCCGCTGTGGGCGCTGCGCGAGGTGTCTGCGGCCAAGGGCTGGACGGTGATCGAGGGCATGGTGGCGTCGGCGCAGCCTGGCGGCACCACCACGCGACAAGCCTACGAGACGCTGCGCGATGAACTGCTGTCCGACCTGCGTGCGGCCCTGCCCGTGGACATGGCGCTGATCGGCCTGCACGGCGCCATGGTGGCCGAGGGCTATGACGACTGCGAAGGCGACCTGCTGGCGCGCGTGCGCGCCCTGGTGGGCCCTGACGCAGTGGTCGGCGCGGAGATCGACCCGCACAATCACTTGAGCGCGGCAATGGTGCAACACGCTGACGTACTGGTGTCGTTCAAGGAGTACCCGCACACCGACGTGCTGGAGCGCGGACGCGAGCTGGTGGCGCTGTGCGAGGCCACGGCGCAGCGGCACATCCGGCCGGTGGCCGCGGTGGTGGACTGCCGGATGGTGGTGCCCTTTCACACCACACGCCAGCCCGCGCGCGGCCTGGTGGACCGCATCCAGGCCATGGAGGGGCACGACGGCGTGCTGTCGATCTCGCTGACCCACGGCTTCTCGCTGGGCGATGTGCCGGACATGGGCACCAAGGTGCTGGTCTACTGTGACGGCAACGCCGCCAAGGCCCAGACGTTGGCGCGGACCCTGGCCGACGAGATCATCGGCCTGCGCGACCAGCTCGCCGTGCGCTACCTCTCCATCGACGAGGCGCTGGACGCCGCGCTGGCCTTCGACGGCGCACCCGTGGTGCTGGCCGACCGCGCCGACAACCCCGGCAGCGGTGCCCCGGGCGACTCCACCTTCATCCTGCGCCGCATGCTGGAGCGTGGCATCACCGGTGCTGCCATCGGCCCGATGTGGGATCCGGTGGCCGTGCGCACGGCCTTCGAGGCGGGCGAAGGCGCGCGCCTGACGCTGCGCGTGGGTGGCAAGATCGGCCCGGCCTCGGGGGACCCGCTGGACCTGCCCTGCACGGTGAAGGCGCTGCGCACCGAGCACCAGATGGCGGGCCTGAGCGGCGCGCCCATTGCCGTGGGCGACGCCGCGTGGGTGGAGGCCGCAGGCGTCGACATCTTGCTGATCAGCCTGCGCCGCCAGGCCACGGGCACCGACGTCTTCACCGACCTGGGCTGCGAGCTGTCACAGCGCAAGATCGTGGTGGTGAAGTCGGCGCAGCACTTTCACGCCTCCTTCGCCAAAGTGGCAAAGCAGGTGCTCTACGTCGGCGCGCCCGGCGCGGCCACGCCCTTTCTGCACACGCTGGACTACCGCAAGATCCAGCGCCCGATATGGCCGCTGGATGCGGTGGACGCAGTCAAGTAGGTGCAGACAAAGTGGCCGAATGCGTCATCGGCTGCAGCAAGGTGTCAACCCTGCAGATGACATGCCGACCAGCGCCCCGGTTCCACCTCCTTGAGCTGGGGCGCCTCCTGCCGGCAGCGCTCGGTGGCGTGGGGGCAGCGGGGGTGGAAGTGGCAGCCTGAAGGGGGGTCCAGCGGCGAGGGGATCTCGCCCGTGATGGCCAGGAAGTCCTTCTTGCGCGCTTCCAGGCGCGGCACCTCGGCCAGCAGGGCTTGGGCATAGGGGTGCAGGGGCTGGTCGAAGAACGCGGTGGCTGGCGCGCTCTCCACCACGCGCCCCAGGTACATGATGACCACGCGGTCGCACAGGTGGCGCACCACGCCCAGGTCATGGCTGATGAACAGGTAGGTCAGGCCGAGCGACTCGCGAAGCTCCATGAACAGGTTCAGCACCTGGGCCTGGATGGACACATCGAGCGCGGCCACGGCCTCGTCGCAGATCAGGAAACGGGGCTTGACGGCCAGCGCACGGGCGATGCCCACGCGGGCGCGCTGGCCACCGGAGAACTGGTGGGGGAAGCGATCCGCCAGGGTTGGGTCCAGGCCCACGCGGCGCAATTGCTCACCCACCCAGTCGTCGCGTTGGGCGCGGCTCACCAGGCCGTGCACCACGGGCGCCTCACCCACCAGCTCGGCCACGCGCAGGCGCGGGTTGAGCGAGGCGAACGGGTCCTGGAAGATCATCTGCACCTGCAGCCGGGCGGCCTGGCGCGCCGCCGCGTCCAGATCCTGCAGGCGCTGGCCGTGCCAGCGCACCTCGCCCGCGCTGGGCGCATGCAGGCCCGCCACCACGCGCGCCAGCGTGGACTTGCCGCAGCCCGACTCGCCCACCAGCCCGACCACCTCGCCCTCGCGCACCTGCAGGTCCACCCCGTCCACCGCGTGCACCGTCTCCTCCCGCACGGGGCTGCCCAACGCACGGGCGATGCGGCCAGCCAGGTCCAGGCGCTTGACGAAGCGCTTGGAGACGCCTCGCAGCTCCAGCATCGGGGGCGTCATGCCAAGGGCTCCAGCACCGGGTGGTGGCACCACAGGCGGTGGCCGGGCTCTGGGTCGGTGGCCATCGGGCGCTGTTGGCAGGCCGGCCCCGCATGAACGCAGCGGGCACGGAACGCGCAGCCGTCATCCAGCGCCAGCGGCGAGGGCGCCATGCCCGGGATCTGCCGCAGGCGCGCCCCGCGTGGGTTGCGGCTGGGCACCGAGCCGATCAGCCCCCTCGTGTAGGGGTGGCGTGGCCGCTCGATCACGGCCGCCGTGCTGCCATGCTCCACGATGCGCCCGCCGTACATCACGGCGACCTCGTCAGCCAGACCCGCCACCACCGACAGGTCATGGCTGATCCAGATCAGCGCCGTGCCCGTCTCACGGCACAGCCGCTGCATCTCGAACAGGATCTGTGCCTGGATCGTCACATCCAGGGCCGTGGTGGGCTCGTCGGCAATGATCAGGTCGGGTTCGTTGAGCAGCGCGATCGCAATGGCCACGCGCTGGCGCATGCCACCAGAGAACTCGTGCGGGTAGGACGACAAGCGCTCATCGGGCGCGGGAATGCCCACGCGCACCAACGCGGCGCGGCAGCGCGCGCGGGCGGCAGCGTCCGACACCGGCGCGTGGGCCTGGATGGCCTCGATCATCTGAGTGTCGATGCGCAGCACCGGGTTCAGCGTGGCCATCGGGTCCTGAAAGATCATGGCGATGCGGCGCCCGCGCAAGGCACGCCACTGCTCGGGGCTGCAGCCGCTCAGGTCCTGGCCGTCCAGCAGGATGCGCCCGCCCACCTGGCGCCCGGGCGGGTCCACGAGCCCCATGAGCGACAGGCCCGTGATGGACTTGCCCGAGCCCGATTCGCCCACCAGCCCCAGCACCTGGCCACGCCGCAACTCGAACGACACGTCCTGCACCGCACGCAGCACCCCTTGGCGGGTGGCGAAGTGGGTGCTCAGGCCCTGCACCTGCAGCAGCGGGACGTCGGACACGCTCATCGCCGCAGCCTCGGGTTGAGTATGTCGCGCAACCGGTCGGCCACCAGGTTGATGCTCAGAATGGTCAGCAGCAGCGCCAGCCCGGGATAGAAACTGATCCAGTAGCGCCCACTCATCAGATGGTTGAAGCCGTTGGAGATGAGCAGGCCCAGCGAGGGCTCGGTGATGGGCAGCCCCAGGCCGAAGAAAGACAAGGTAGCCTCCAGCGAGATGGCGTGCGCCACCTGCACGGTGGCCACCACGATCAGCGGCGGCAGGCAGTTGGGCAGCAGGTGGCGCAGCACCTGGCGACTCCGGGGCAGGCCCAGCACGCGCGCGGCCTCCATGTACTCCTTGTCGCGCTCCACCAGTGCGCAAGCGCGCACGGTGCGTGCATACAGCGCCCACTGGATCGCCACGAGCGCGATGATCACCTTGTCCAACCCCTGGCCGAAGATGGCCAGCAGGATGAGCGCCAGCAAGATCGCGGGAAAGGACAGTTGCAGGTCGACGACGCGCATCACCAGCGCATCGACCCAGCCGCCGAAGTAGGCGGCCACCAGCCCCAGCACCAGCCCCAGGGCCAGGGCTGCCACGGTGCTGAAGGTGCCCACCCACAGCGAGGTGCGCAGGCCGTAAAGAATGCCCGAGAGCATGTCGCGTCCCTGGTCGTCCGAGCCGAGCAGGAAGCGGCCCCCGGTGGCCGAGACCTCGCCCGGCGGCAACTTGGCATCCAGGATGTCCAGTTGCGCCAGGTCGTAGGGGTTCTGCGGCGAGACCCAGGGCGCCAGCAACGCCAGCGCCACCACCGTCAGCAGCAACGCCAGGCTGGCCAGGGCCGAGCGCGAGCGCGCGTACTCGCGCCACAGACGCCGCGCCGGGCTCTCGGCGCGTTCGAGTTCCACGTCCGTGACGGCGCTCATGGGACAACCCGGCGCGCCGGGCGCGGCGAGAAGAACTCCCGCGAGCGGCCCGGCGCGCTCACGCTGCAGCCCCCTGCCGGGCACCCGAGCGCACGCGCGGGTCCAGCGCGGTGTAGAGCAGGTCCACCACCAGGTTGATGCTGACGAACAGCGTCACGATCACCAGCAGATAGGCCACGATGACCGGGCGGTCTAGCTGGTTGATCGAGTCGATCAGCAGCTTGCCCGTACCCGGCCAGGCAAAGATGGACTCGGTGACGATGGCAAAGGCAATCACCGAGCCCAGCTCCAGGCCGATGACGGTGACGATGGGAATCAGGATGTTCTTCAGCACATGCACGCCCACCACGCGGCTGGAGCGCAGCCCCTTGGCGCGCGCGTAGCGCACATAGTCTTGCAGCAAGGCTTCGCGGGTTTGCGCCCGCGTCAGGCGGATCAGCAGCGACAGTTTGAACAAGGCCAGGTTGAAGGCCGGCAGCAACACATGCGCCAGGCCATCGGCGGTGAAGATACTGAAGCGCAGCCCCAGCACGGTGACGGTCTCGCCCCGCCCGCCCGAGGGCAGCCAGCCCAGGTGCACCGAAAACAGCATGATCAGCACCAGCCCCACCCAGAAGGTGGGCAGCGAAAAGCCGAGGATGGAGCCGGTCATGATGCTGCGGCTGACCCAGCCCTCGGGCTTGAGCCCGGCCAGCAGGCCCAGCGGAATGCCGATGCCCACGGCCAGCACCATCGCCACCAGCGCGAGCTCCACCGTGGCCGGCAGCTTGGACAGGATGAGCTCCAGCGCGGGCACGCCGTAGACGAAGGAGCGACCCAGGTCACCGCTCAGCGCCCCGCGCAGGAAGGTGAAGTACTGCTCGTGCAGCGGGCGGTCCAGGCCCAAGGCGATGGTGGCGCGCAGCTTCTCGGCCTCGTCGGCCTGGGGGTTGACCAGCAGCTCGATCGGGTTGCCGATGGCATAGACGCCCAGGAACACCAGCACCGACATCGCCACCAGGACGAAGGCCGACTGGGTCAGCCGGCGCAGCACCTCGGCCAACATCAGGCAGGCCACCCCGCCAGGGTTAGGGCCCGCAGGGCCGCAGCCCTCACTTGGCGGCAGGCGCGATCATCAGCGCGTTGAAGCGGCGCTGCGGCCGCGGCGTCACGGTCAGGCCCTTCTTGGCCGCGAAATCGAAGATGGGATAGAAGACCGGGATCAGCGCCTGGTCCTCCATGGCCACGCGGATGGCGCGGCCCACCAGGGCGTCTCGCTGCTTGTCGTCCAGGTTCTGCAAGGAGGCCGTGAGCAGGTTGTCCACCAACGGGTTGGAGTAGCGCGTGCGGTTGGCCGTGCCGAAGCCCTTGGCCGGCGTGAAGGTGGCCACCAGGGCGCGCAGGCTGTTGGCGGCCTCCTCGGCGCCGTACTGGGCGGCGAAGGCGCTGAATTCCTGCTTCGAGGCGCGCGTGAAGAACACGCTGCCAGGCAGCGTCTCCACCTCGGCCTTCAGGCCCAGGCGCGTCCACATCTGCGCAATGGCCTGGGCGATGGCCGCGTCACCGGGATAACGGTCGTTGGTGGTGTGCAGCACGATGCGAAAACCCTGCGCCCAGCCGGCTTCCTTGAGCAGGGCCTGTGCGCGCAACAGATCGTGCGGATCCGGCTTGACGTCCTTGGGGGCGGTGGGGAACGCGTCCGACAGCATCTGCCCGGCGGGCACGCCACTGCCTTCCAGCACCCGGTCCACCATGAGCGCGCGGTTCAGCGCCAGCGACAGCGCCTTGCGCACACGCGCGTCCTTCAGCGGGTTGCGGTCCAGGGGCTTGCCGTCCTTGGCCGTGACGAAGGGCGAAACTTCGCGCGCAGAGTCCAGCGCGATGTAGTGCACCAGCGCAGCCGGCCCACCGCGCACGAGCGAGAAGCGGTTGTCCTTCTTCAGGCGCGCCAGGTCGGCGCTGGGCACAGCGTCGATGGCATCCACCTGGCCCGACAGCAGCGCGGCCAGGCGCGCACTGTCCTTGGCCAGCACCACCTCGGTGACGCGGGCCCAAGGCGGCTTGGGGCCCCAGTAGCGCTCGTTGCGTTCGACCACCAGCCGCTCGCCGTTGACCCACTCCCCCAGCTTGAAGGGGCCCGTGCCCACGGCGGCCTTGCCGCTGTTGAAGTCCTGCGTGGTGACGCTCTTGCCCACCGAGGCCGAAATGATCAGCACATTGGCCAGGTCCATGGGAAGCCCCGGGTGCACGGCCACGGTCTTCATGTGCAACGTGTGGTTGTCGATCTTGATGATGCGCTCGACGCTGCGCGTGAACTGCGAGAACGAATTGGGCGAGTTCGGCACGTTGGGTACGCGCTCCCAGGTGAAGATCACGTCGTCAGCCGTGAAGGGCGCACCGTTGTGGAACACCACACCCTGACGCAGCTTGACTTCCCAGGTCTGCGGGTCCAGCGTCTTCCACGACACCGCCAGATTCGGCTTGAGCTGCAACTTCTCGTCCAGGGTGATCAGGTGCTCGAAGATCAGCGGGTGAGACGACCCGGTGGGGAACGCCGCGAAGAAGTGCGGGTCCAGGGTGTTGAGCTCAAGCTTGGTGCCCAGCGTGAGGTTCTGGGCGTGCACGGGTGCGCCGGCGCACAGCACGGCACACAGCGCCAGCAGAGCGGCAAGACGACGGGTCAGGGTCATGAACATCAACGGCTTCTCCAAGGGCCCTCAGCCCCAACAGGTGTCATTGGAGCCGCAGTACGCCCTGTGGGGAATAGGTATCTTTCCCCGCATCAACCCAGCATCAACCCCGCATCACCACCCGCCCTCATGCCCCGCAGCGGTGCAGAACGGGCGGGTCGCGCATAGACTGCCGGCTCGTCAAGAGGGCCCGGACAGGCCGCTGCAGGAGCAACAACACCCATGCCCCAAGTCATCACCCACATCGAAGACCTGCGCGTCCTGGCGCAACAGCGCGTGCCGCGCATGTTCTACGACTACGCCGATTCAGGCTCCTGGACGGAAAGCACCTACCGCGCCAACGAGAGCGACTTTCAGAAGATCAAGCTGCGCCAACGCGTGGCAGTGAACATGGAAGGCCGCAGCACCGCGACGAAGATGGTGGGCATTGACTGCAAGATGCCCGTGGCCATCGCCCCGACCGGCCTCACCGGCATGCAGCATGCCGACGGTGAGATCCTGGCCGCGCAGGCGGCAGAGAAGTTCGGCATCCGCTTCACGCTGTCCACGATGAGCATCTGCTCCATCGAGGATGTGGCCGCGCGCACCACGCAGCCCTTCTGGTTCCAGCTCTACGTGATGCGCGACCGCGATTTCATCGAGCGCCTGATCGACCGCGCCAAGGCTGCCAAATGCGACGCCCTGGTGCTGACGCTGGACCTGCAGATCCTGGGCCAGCGCCACAAGGACCTGAAGAACGGCCTGTCCGCCCCGCCCAAGCTCACGGTGGCCAACATCCTCAACATGATGACCAAGCCGCGCTGGTGCATGGGGATGCTGGGCACGCCGCGCCGCCAGTTCGGCAACATCGTGGGCCACGTGAAGGGCGTGTCCGACATGGCCAACCTCTCGGCCTGGACGGCCGAGCAGTTCGACCCCCAGCTGAACTGGGGCGACGTGGAGTGGATCAAGAAGCGCTGGGGTGGCAAGCTCATCATCAAGGGCATCCAGGACGTGGAAGACGCCAAGTTGGCGGCCGACAGCGGCGCCGATGCGCTGATCGTCAGCAACCACGGCGGGCGCCAGCTCGATGGCGCGCAGAGCAGCATCGAGGCGCTGCCGGCCATCGCAGCCGAAGTGGGCTCGCGCATCGAGGTGCACATGGACGGCGGCATCCGCTCCGGCCAGGACGTGCTCAAGGCCTGGGCGCTGGGCGCGCGCGGCACCTACATCGGCCGCGCCTTCCTCTACGGCCTGGGCGCCATGGGGGGCGAGGGCGTGACCAAGGCCTTGCAGATCATCCACAAGGAACTCGACCTGACCATGGCCTTCTGCGGCCGCACCAAGATCGCTGACGTGGACCGCTCGATCCTGCTGCCGGGGACCTTCCCGACCGCTTGATCAGGCCTTGGGCAAGGTCACGCCGCGCTGGCCCTGGTACTTGCCGCCGCGGTCCTTGTAGCTGGTCTCGCAGACTTCGTCACTCTCGAAGAACAGCACTTGTGCGCAGCCCTCTCCGGCGTAGATCTTGGCCGGCAGCGGGGTGGTGTTGCTGAACTCCAGCGTCACGTAGCCTTCCCATTCGGGCTCGAAGGGTGTGACGTTGACGATGATGCCGCAGCGCGCATAGGTGCTCTTGCCCAGGCAGATGGTGAGCACGTTGCGCGGGATGCGGAAGTACTCCACCGTGCGGGCCAGCGCAAAGCTGTTGGGCGGGATGATGCAGACATCGCTCTCGATGTCCACGAAGCTCTTTTCGTCGAAGTTCTTCGGGTCCACCACCGTGCTGTGGATGTTGGTGAACACCTTGAACTCGCGCGCGCAGCGGATGTCGTAGCCGTAGCTGGAAGTGCCGTAGCTGACGATGCGCTGGCCATCGGCCGCGTGCCGCACCTGGCCGGGCTCGAAGGGCTCGATCATGCCGTGCGCCTGCGCCATGCGGCGGATCCAACGGTCGCTCTTGATGCTCATGCCATGCTCGGGAAGGTGCCGCTCGGGCGATCGCGGATTCTAGGAGGCTGACAACATGCGCCACCTCCAGTAGCATCAGGCCACGGCGGCGGTGCACGGAGCGCGCTGCCGCACCGAACCCCCAGGAGGCCATGCGATGCCCACCCCCTTCCGCCCTGCCCTCACGCTGCTGACCCAGTACGCCACCTACCACCGGGACCGGCGCAACATCCAGACGCACCTGGTGGGCGTGCCCATCATCGTCTTCGCCATCGGCGTGCTGCTGTCGCATCCGGTGTTGTCAGTGGCGGGCCTGGCGTTGACGCCGGCGTGGCTGGTGTTCCTGCTGAGCGCGGCGTGGTACCTGACGCGGGGTGAGTTCGCGCTGCAGGTGGCCGTGGTGGCGGTGATGGCACTGCTCATCGGCTCGGCCCAGGTGCTGGGGCACACCAGCGCGTCCTGGGTGGCCTGGGGTGTGGGCTTGTTCGCGCTGGGCTGGGTGATCCAGTTTGTCGGCTACTACTACGAGGGGCGCAAGCCGGCCTTCGCCGACGATCTGGTGGGCTTGCTGGTGGGGCCGATGTTCGTCGTGATGGAACTGTTGGCAGCCGTGGGCGCGTGCCGCGAGCTCATGGCCCGCATCGAGGCCGAGGCCGGGCCCACCCACTTGCGGGATCTCACGGGCACGGCGGCCTGAGAGCACCCCCCAGGGCCGGGCGGTGCCCGTCCCGGCCCCCCGCGGGGGCGCAAGAAAACTTGGGAGCGGCCCGGCGTTTTCTTGTCAGTTCAAGCCCCGCCCCAGACCTCTCCAGCCACCTCGACCACGCGCTCCAGCTTGCGCCACTGGTCATCCACCGACAGGGCGTTGCCGTGGTGCGTGCTGGAAAAGCCGCACTGCGGGCTCAGCGCCAGTTGCTCCAGCGGCACCACCTTGGCAGCCTCGTCGATGCGGCGCTTCAGCGCGTCCTTGCTCTCCAGCTCGCCCACCTTGGTGGTCACCAGGCCCAGCACCACCGTCTTGCCCGGGGGCAAGGCGCGCAGCGGCTCGAAGCCGCCCGCGCGGGCGTTGTCGAACTCCATGAACCAGCCGTCCACCGCGGTGGAGAACATGGCGTCGACCACGGGGTCGTAGCCGCCCTCGGCCACCCAGGCGCTCTTGAAGTTGCCGCGGCAGGTGTGGATGGTGACCGTCATGTCGTCCGGCCGGCCGCGCAACGCGTCGTTCAAGGTTCGGGCATAGCGCTGGGGCAGCGCGGCAGGGTCGTCGCCGTTGGCGCGGCAGTTGGCCTGGATCTTGGGGTCGCACAAATAGGCGAAGGTGATGTCGTCCAGTTGCAGGTAGCGGCAGCCCGCGGCCGCCAGGTGCGCGATGGCGGCGCGGTAGGCGGTGGCCACGTCGTCCCAGAAGGCATCCAGGTCCGGGTAGGCCTCGCGCGAGACCGCGGCACGACCGCCGCGCAGGTGCAGCATCGAAGGCGAGGGAATGGTCATCTTGGCCACCGGGCCCAGGCTGCGGCCTGATACGCCGGCGGCGCCGGACGCACCGGCCACACCCTTCTGCAGCGCATCCACCTGCGCTTTCAGGTAGGCGAAGTCATCGGCCATGATGGGCTGGCTGCAGCCCACCTTTCCCGTCACCGTGGCAATCGGCGGCTGTTCCGACTGGCCCTCGATCTTGAACTTGGGGCCCTCGTTGTGCTTGAGCGTCACACCATCAAGCTGGCCGAGGAAGTCCAGGTGCCACCAATCGCGCCGGAACTCACCGTCGGTGATGGACTGCAAGCCGATGTCGCGCTGGCGCTGCACGATCTCGGCCACGGCGCGGTCTTCGGCTTCGCGCAGGGCGGCGGCGGGCAGTTCACCCGCCTTCCAGCGAGCGCGGGTCTGTGCCAGCCAGGCCGGGCGCAACAGGCTGCCGACCTGGTCGGCACGGAAAGGGGGTCGGCTCATCAGCGGTCTCCTGGATTGAGGAAGACGCCGAAAAAGGGCCCTGTCAACCGGCCACGACCCTCATCGCAGCGCGCCGGGGCTCCGGCTCGGCGTCGAAACGCTCGAAGCCGGTGTAACACAGGAAATGCCGGTTGGCGGCACGGCCGAACAGGGTCATGCCCAGGCGCTCGGCCATCTCATGGCCCATGGCGGTGACACCGTTGCGCGACACCACGATGGGCACGCCGATGCGGGCACTCTTCATCACCATCTCGCTGGTCAGCCGACCTGTGGTGTAGAACACCTTGTCCTCACCCGGCACACCGTGCAATGCCATCCAACCCGTGATGGTGTCGATGGCGTTGTGGCGGCCCACGTCTTCCACGAACATGAGCATGCGCCCTTGCTGGAACAGCGCGCAGCCGTGCACCGAGCCCGCCTTGCGGTGGATGCTGTCCTGCTGGCGCATGGTTTCCAGCACGCGGTACAGCGTGGCCTGGCTGATGCGCGCCACGGCCGCATCGGGCAGGTGCAGCGTGGCCAGCTGGTTCATCACATCGCCGAAGACCGTTCCCTGGCCGCAACCCGTGGTCACCACGCGGGTGGCCGTCTTGCGCTCCAGGTCCGCTATGCCGTGGTGGGTCTTGACGGCAGCGGCGCTCACCTCCCAGTCCACGGTGATGGAGTCCACCTCGTCGGCGCCTTCGATCAGGCCCTGGTTGCACAGGTAGCCCAGTACCAGCAGCTCGGGCATGGCGCCCAGGGTCATCAGCGTGACGAGTTCGCGCTTGTCGACGAACACCGTCAGCGGCCGCTCGGCCGGGATGTGAATGCTGCGCGGCTCGCCATGCTCATCGACGATGCGGATCTCGCGCAGCAACTCACAACGCGCGTCGGTGAGCCGAGGCGCGCCGGGAATGGGGACGGGCGAGGGGAAGGGCGGCATGGGGGCGGACTCTAGCCCGGAAGACATGACCATGCCCGCGCTCAAACCGCCGGGCCCGGCGGGCCAGGTGCCAGGGGGTGTCATGGGGGCGGTAAGCCCGCGGCGGGCTACTTCTTGGCCGGCGCCGCCGCAGGTGCCGCCGCCAGGGTCTTGGCGGGCGCTGCCGCGGCAGGGGCGGCTGCCGCCACCGTGGCAGGAGGCGGGTAGACGAAGGCGCCGGGGTCGGCGCACGGCGCCAGGCCCGCTGTGGGCTTGACGGCCTTGCCCTGCTTCTTGGCCTCGGCCGCGTAGCGGGCTGCCACGCCGTCCATGGACTTGCAGAGCTTGTAGTTGTCCACCTTGCCGGCATGCGCGGTCTTGGCGGCAGCTTCGGCGGCCTTGGCCTTGGCCTCGTCCGACAGTGGTGGCAGCTTGGCCCAGACCGCGGAAGAAGACAGCAGCAGACTGGCCAGGGTGAAGGCGGCGGTGCGGTTCATGTGAGCTCCTGGGGAATCAAGCGGCTTGGGGCGGCGTGGTGGCGGCAGCCCCCTGGGGCGCGCTGCGCTGTGCCGGAATCTTGCCGGCCTGGATGTCCTCGTACCACAGGGCGTGGTGCTCCTTGGCCCAACCTTCGTCCACATAGCCGGTGCGCATGGCGCTGTACGCCCCCTTCATGCCGATGGTGCCCATGTAGATGTGCCCCAGGAACATGGCCATCATCAGCATGGACGCGGCTGCGTGGATCATGTGGGCGATCTGCATGTCGCCGCGCAGGTACGCCAGACCGGGAATGACCATGTCCAGCACCAGGCCCGAGCCCACCACCACCAGACCGAGCAGGAACACCCCGGCCCAGAAGATGCCCTTTTCCCCCGCGTTGAAGCGGTGCGAGGGCACCTCGGCGCCGCCGAACATGCCGCCAGCCCGCAGCAGCCAGGTGATGTCTTCCTTGCTGGGCAGGTTGTCCTTGACGAAGGTGATGATCACGATGACCAGCGACACCGCAAACAGCGGCCCGGCGAAGTTGTGCGCGTTCTTCAGGGCGTACGTCAACCAGCCGAACAGGGTGGACCCCAGCACCGGCAGCAGGAAGAACTTGCCGAAGGCCATCACGATGCCCGACACCGCCAACACCACGAAGGCGATGGCGTTCGTCCAGTGCGCCGCACGCTCCAGCGGGGTGAAGCGCTCGATCACGCGACCGGTGTCGGGTTCGTGCCCGCCCAGCGAGCCCTTGCGCCAGTAGAAGAGCCCCAGCGCCAGGGCGGCGATCAACAGCAGCGAGCCGCCATAGGGAATGATCCAGCGGTTGCGCACCTGACGCCAGGCCTCGCCGGCCGTGGTGAAACTCGAACCGGGGTACTGCACGAAGCTCTGCACCAGCACGCCGCCTTCGGGAATGGGCATGCTGACCGTGCCCTCCTTGTTCCCGCTTTCGCGCACATCACGCCAGAAGGGCGCGTTGTTCCCCGGCTGCGTCGTGGCGCGCTGGGCATTGGTCTCGTCCGGCTTGGGCTCGGCCGGTGCCACGAAGCCGGCGGGCGGGCCCTTGGCCTCGGGCGCGGCGGCCACCGCAGGGGCTGCGGCTGACGCCGTGGATTGCGCCGCCGCCGGCGCAGCCAGGCCAAGCGCCAAGGCACCGGCCAGGGCCGGGCCGGTCAGCAAGCGTGCCAGCAGGCGGTGGAGGGAGGGCAGCTTTCGCATCGTGTCTCCTGGGTCACTGGGGCCGCGCACGGCAGGGGCAGCGACGATCTCGTGAGGGTCTTGTGCTGAAGCCGGCGCTCAGGGCTGGCTGGCGCGGGAGTACTCGTTCTGACCCTGGGAGCGCTTGCGCAACTGCTCTTCCCAGGCCGCTGAGTCACCCCGCTTCCAGCTGGTGTCGGCAAAGGCGTTGTCGGTGCCCTGGTAGGCGGCCACGTCCGGCTTGCGCTGGGTCTGTTGCGACACCTGGGGCTTCTCACAGCCGGATAGCAGCACCACGGCCGCCAGGGCCACCGCCCCGGCCAGCACCGCACCGGAGCGGCTCATGACTTGGCGCCCTTGGCGGGTTGCCCGGTGGCGCCGCCCGCGGGCTTGCCATAAGCCGTGCCCCAACCCCAGACCTCGCTGCCCTTGCCGCGGGTGAGCACCCGGGTGCGGAAGATGTCGGCCACCACGTCACCATCGCCACCCAGCAGCGCCTTGGTCGAGCACATCTCGGCGCACGCCGGCAGCTTGCCTTCAGCCAGGCGGTTGCGGCCGTACTTCTCGTTTTCGGCCGCGCTGCCGTTAGCCTCGGGGCCGCCGGCGCAGAAGGTGCACTTGTCCATCTTGCCGCGCAGGCCGAAGGTGCCGTTGCTGGGGAACTGCGGCGCGCCGAACGGGCAAGCGTAAGAGCAGTAGCCGCAGCCGATGCACACGTCCTTGTCGTGCAGCACCACGCCGTCGTCGGTGCGGTAGAAGCAGTCCACCGGGCACACTGCCATGCAGGGGGCGTCCGAGCAGTGCATGCACGCCACGGAGATGCTCTTCTCGCCGGGCACGCCGTCGTTGAGCGTGACCACGCGGCGGCGGTTCACGCCCCAGGGCACGTCGTGCTCGGCCTTGCAGGCGGTGACGCAACCGTTGCACTCGATGCAGCGCTCTGAGTCGCAGATGAATTTCATGCGGGCCATGGTGAAGCCTTCCTCAATGGTGGTTCTTCAGGATATTCGGGCGATGGTCGTAGGGCCGAAAGTTCAAGGCCCTCAGGCCGTGGCTTTCTCGATCTGGCAGACCGTCGTCTTGGTTTCCTGCATCATCGTCACGCTGTCGTAGCCGTAGGTGGTAGCGGTGTTGACCGCCTCGCCGCGCACCATCGGCTTGGCGCCCTGGGGGTAGTACGGCGCAAGGTCGATGCCGCCCCAGCGACCCGAGAAGTGGAAGGGCAGGAACACGGTCTCCGCGTCCACGCGCTCGGTGACCATGGCCTTGACGCGGATGCCCTTGAACTCGGGCAAGGCCTGCATCGGCGGCGTCTTGACCCAGACGAAATCGCCGTTGCGGATGCCTCGGTCGTTGGCGGCCTTGGGGTTGAGCTCGACGAACATCTCCTGCTGCAACTCGGCCAGATAGGGGTTGGAGCGGGTTTCCTCGCCGCCGCCCTCGTACTCCACCAGGCGACCGCTGGTCATGATCAGCGGGTAGGTCTTGCCAATGTCCTTGTTCTTCTCCTGCACGGTCTTGAACAGCGTGGGCAGGCGCCAGAAGGCCTTGCGGTCGTCGTGCGTGGGGTACTTGGCCACCAGGTCCGGGCGGTTGCTGTACAAGGCTTCGCGGTGCACGGGGATGGGGTCGGGGAAGTTCCACACCACGGCGCGGGCGCGTGCGTTGCCGAACGGGTGGCAGCCGTGGCTCTTCATCGCCACGCGGATGATGGCGCCCGTGGGGTCGGTCTTCCAGTTCTTGCCCTCGGCCTTGGTCTTCTCCTCGTCGGTCAGCTCGTCCCACCAGCCCAGCTTCTTCAGCAGCAGGTGATCGAACTCGGGGTAGCCGGTGGTGAGGTCCGCGCCCTTGGAGTAGGAGCCATCGGCGGCCAGCAGCGACTTGCCGTCACGCTCCACACCGAAGTTGGCGCGGAAGTTGCCGCCCCCTTCCATCACGTGCTTGGAGGTGTCGTACAGGTTGGGCGAGCCCGGGTGCTTCATCTCGGGCGTGCCGTAGCACGGCCAGGGCAGGCCGAAATACTCGCCGTCGAGATTCAGGCCGGTTTCCTTGTCCACGCCGCCCTTGGCCTTGAGGGTCTTGACGTCGAACACGTGCATGTTGCGCATGTGGGCCTTCAGGCGCTCCGGGCTCTGGCCCGTGTAGCCAATCGTCCACACGCACTTGTTGATCTCACGCAGGATGGACTCGGCCTCGGGCTCCATGCCGCCCTTGCCCTGCACCATCTTGTAGCCCTTGACCAGTTCCTTGCCGAAGCCCAGCTTGTCGGCCAGCTGCGTCATGATCATGTGGTCAGTGCGGCTCTCCCACAGCGGATCGATCACCTTCTCACGCCACTGGATGGAGCGGTTGGACGCCGTGCACGAGCCCGCCGTCTCGAACTGCGTGGTGGCCGGCAGCAGGTACACCGCACGTTTGGCGTTCTGGTCGTCGGGCTTGCCCGGCATGGCGGCCATGGCCGCCGTGGCGCTGGGGAAGGGGTCCACCACCACCAGCAGGTCCAGCTTGTCCATGGCGCGCTTCATCTCCAGCCCGCGGGACTGGGAGTTGGGCGCGTGGCCCCAGAAGAACAGGCCGCGCAGGTTGCTTTCCTGGTCGATCAGCTCGTTCTTCTCCAGCACGCCGTCGATCCAGCGCGACACCGTCATGCCGGGCTTGCTCATCATGCCGGGTGCGTACTGCTTCTTGATCCACTCGAAGTCCACGCCCCAGGCGTTGGCGAAGTGCTTCCACGAGCCCTCGGCCAGGCCGTAGTAGCCGGGCAGGGAGTCGGGGTTCGGGCCCACGTCGGTGGCACCCTGCACGTTGTCGTGGCCGCGGAAGATGTTGGTGCCGCCGCCGCTCTTGCCCACGTTGCCCAGGGCCAGCTGCAGCAGGCAGGAGGCGCGCACCACGGCGTTGCCGGTGGTGTGCTGGGTCTGGCCCATGCACCACACGATGGTGCTGGGGCGGTTCTCCGACATGATCTTGGCCACCTTGAAGGTGGTGGCCTCGTCCACGCCACAGGCCTCCTGCACCTTGTCGGGTGTCCACTTGGACATGACCTCTTCCTTGACCTTGTCCATGCCCCAGACACGGTCCTCGATGTACTTCTTGTCTTCCCAGCCGTTCTTGAAGATGTGATACATCACCCCGAACAGGAACGGGATGTCCGAGCCCGAGCGGATGCGCACGTACTCGTCGGCCTTGGCCGCCGTGCGGGTGAAGCGCGGGTCCACCACGATCATCTTGCAGCCCGCCTCCTTGGCGTGCAGCACGTGCAGCATGGACACCGGGTGCGCCTCGGCGGCGTTGGAGCCGATGTACAGCGCCGCCTTGGCGTTCTGCATGTCGTTGTAGGAGTTGGTCATCGCGCCATACCCCCAGGTGTTGGCCACGCCGGCCACCGTGGTGGAGTGGCAGATGCGCGCCTGGTGGTCGGTGTTGTTGGTGCCCCAGAACGACACCCACTTGCGCAGCAGGTAGGCCTGCTCGTTGTTGTGCTTGGACGAGCCGACGAAGAACATCGAATCGGGCCCGCTTTCCTTGCGCAGCTCCAGCATCTTCTTGCTGATCTCGTCCAGCGCCTGGTCCCAGCTGATGCGCTCGTACTTGCCGTTGACCAGCTTCATCGGCGTCTTCAGGCGGTACTCGCCGTGGCCGTTCTCACGCACGGCCGCGCCCTTGGCGCAGTGGGCGCCCAGGTTGATGGGGCTGTCGAACACGGGTTCCTGGCGCACCCACACGCCGTTCTCCACCACGGCGTCGATGGCGCAGCCCACCGAGCAGTGACCGCACACCGTGCGCTTGACCTCGACCTTGCCGGTGCCGGCACCGGCCTTGGCCGGATCGGCCGCCTGCGCCTTCTTCACCAGCGTGAGCTGCGAGGCCGCCAGGCCCGCCCCTACCCCCAGGCCCGAGCGGCGCAGGAAGGCGCGGCGGTCCATGGTGGGGATGGCGCGCGAGACACCGCGGGACAGGCTGGCAACCAGGCCGGAGGACGAGGCGCCGGCAGATGACGATTTGCGGGTGAGCAGCATGGAACTTCCTTAGGCAGATTCCTCAGGACAAACCCGAGGACGGCACATTCCGATGGGGCAAAGACGTGCGAGTGCGTGTGAGGCGAGCTTCAGACCTTGGCGGTCTGGTAGTAGCGCATCACATGGGCGGTGGCGCGGTAGCGTCCGTCTTCGCCGCCCTCCAGGGCCGGCTCGGCGGCCGCCACAGGGGGCTGGGCCGGTGTGCTGGGCAGCAACGTGGCTGCGGCAGCGAGTGCGCCGGCCGTGCCCGCGCCGGCGAACAGCGTGCGCCGGGAAACCGGAGAAACAGAAGGCTGAGAGGGTTTGCTCATGGCGGGGTCCTCGAAAACAGGAAGGGCATGAACGCCACTTCATATCTGCACCGTGGATTAGGACTCGGCGTTAACCCGGGTGCAATCAGTAGGCACCCGGGTTTCGTGCGACAAGTTGTCGCAGCGCAGGGCTTCTTGTCGCCGCGCGCAGCGCGGGTGCGGGGGCATGGCACCAGTACCGCACGCGCAGGGCGGGCCGGCCCCTAGAATCCGCCGCCCTGAGCACCCGGACGAGCATGGACGCACCCCCCACCCTGGAAGTCGCCGTCGTGTTCGAGCGCCACAAGGCGCCCAGCGCGTGGGAAGACTGGCGCCACCTGCCGGTGGAGGTGGTGCAGGACGACGGCGGTTTCGGGGAAGAGGCGCGTACGCTGCGCGACGATGGCCACACCGCCCGGTTCCTGCACCCCGGCCTGCCCGTGCGCCTGCACCGCGACGAAGCCGAGGGCTATTACCTGAACCTGAGTTCCGGCGCGCCCGTGTGGTTCGTGATGTGGCGCGTCTCGGACGAAGACCCCTCCAGGGCCTGGCCGGAACAGGTGACGCTGTCGTACCACGAGGCCGGGCGCCTGCTGGACGCCCAGGAGCGCGTGGACAACCTGCCCTTGCCCGCCGAGGTGGCCGCCTGGCTGCAGACCTTCGTGGACCTGCACTACCGGCCCGAGCCCAAGAAGCGGCGCCGGCCGGCCTCGTTCGTCGATCCCGACAAGCGGTGAACCCATGAGCAGCGCGAAGCCCACGCCCGACGCGCCAGACGGCTTCCTGTCGCGCTGGTCCCGGCGCAAGGTGCAGGCGCGCAGCGGCACGCCGGGGGCCGAGGCGCCGGCCGAGCCCGCTGCCGGCCGGGCACCCTCGGCTGTACCCGCCCCGACAGGCGCGGCCAGCACCGGCGCGCTGACTTCAGGTCGCGTCGCAGTGCCAGCGGCGACGGGTGCCGCGCCCTCAGGGGCCGCCTCCGAGCACCGCGCGGCGCCGTTGGAGACGCCCGCCGCAGCGCCGCCTGCCCTGCCCCCGCCGACCCTGGACGACGTGGCCCGGCTGACGAACGACTCCGATTACTCCCGCTTCGTCGGCCGCGGTGTCGACCCCGGCGTGAAGAACGCGGCGCTGCACAAGCTGTTTGCCGACCCGCACTTCAACGTGATGGACGGCCTGGACATCTACATCGACGACTACAACCGGCCCGACCCGTTGCCGGCCGGCATGCTGGAGAAGATGGTGCAGTCCGAGGCCCTGGGGCTGTTCACGAAGACGCCTGAGCCCGCGGACAACCCCGCTGCGCCGGCCGCCGGACCCCAGGCCGCCACAGCCGCTGCCCCATCCCCGAACACCCCGTCCGACGCACCCTCCGACACAGCGCCCCACCCCGCGTCCGAGGCGTCCGACACGTCCGACACCGTGCCCGCTGACGTACCCACCGACACCCCCGCCGACCCCCCTCGGCCCTTCTGAGAGGCCCGCGCCCATGAAGACCCTGATCTGCGACTGCAACCGCACCATGCCGCTGGAACCGCAGAACCCGCAGGGCCTCGTGGCCACGGTGCGGCAGGCCTTGGGCAAGACCCCGGGCGCCAGCGCTGACGGCCTGGAGACCGTCCACTCGGTGCTGTGCCGGCGCGAGGCGCAGGCCTTCCAGCGCGCCGCGGTGCAAACCGGCCGCGAAGGCGACGAACTGCTGGTGGCCTGCACGCAGGAGCAGCGCCTGTTCCTGGAACTGAACGAGCAGACCGAGGGCGCCGCCCCGGTGCAGGAGCGGCCCATCCGCTTCGTCAACATCCGCGAGACCGGCGGCTGGTCGCGCGACGCCGCGCAGGCCGCGCCCAAGCTGGCCGCCCTCATCGCCGCGGCGCAATTGCCCGCGCCCGAGCCTGTCTCCACCGTCACCTACCGCTCGGCCGGGCGCTGCCTGTTGGTGGGCCCGGCCGCACGCGTGCAGCAAGCCGAAGCGCTGCTGGCTGACAAGCTGAACCTCACGCTGTTGATCGACAGCGGTCCCGCCCCGCTGCCCCAGGCGCGCAGCCACGCCGTGCACCGCGGGACGCTGGCCTCGCTGCAGGGCTGGCTGGGCGCCTTCCAGGCGCGCTGGACGCAGGACAACCCCATCGACCTGGACCTGTGCACCCGCTGCAACGCCTGCGTGCAGGCCTGCCCGGAAGGCGCCATCGGCCTGGACTACCAGGTGAACCTGGCGGCCTGCAAAAGCCACCGCGAATGCGTGCGGGTGTGCGAAGCCGCTGGCGCCATCGACTTCGCGCGTGAGCCGCAGGCCGTGGAAGAAACCTTCGACCTGGTGCTGGACCTGCGCGAGGCCCCGGCCTTCACCCAGCACCAGCCGCCGCAGGGCTACCGCCACGTAGCGCCGGGGGCTGACCTGGTGCCGGCCGCCCTGGCGCTGCGTGAAAGCGAAGGCGAGTTCGAAAAGCCCAAGTTCTTCCGCTACCAGCAAAAGCTGTGCGCCCACAGCCGCAACGAGCAGATCGGCTGCACCGCCTGCATCGACGTGTGCTCGGCCCAGGCCATCCGCAGCGATGCCTCGCGCAAGGGCAAGGCCAGCGCGGGCCCGCGCCGCCGCCCCGACGCCGAAGGCCGGCCCGTGGCCGCGGTGGTGCATGACGGCGGCGGCATCTTCGTGGAGCCCCACCTTTGTGTGGGCTGCGGCGCGTGCAGCACCGTGTGCCCCAGCGGCGCCCTGTCCTTCACCTACCCCGGCACGACAGACCAGGGCCGGCGCTTGCGCACCATGCTGAATGCCTACGCCGCGGCGGGCGGGCGCGACGCCGCCCTTCTGATCCACAGCGAAGGGGCGGGCGAACGGGCCATCAACGCCCTGGGCCGTGCGGCGCGCCTCAAGCCCGGCGTCCAGCCCGGTGTCCAGCCCGGCTCCAAGTCCGGCCCCCAGTCCAGCATCCACGGCGTGCCTGCCCGCGTGCTGCCGATGCCCGTGTGGCACACCGCCAGCGTGGGGCTGGACCTGTGGCTCTCGGCCCTGGCCTTCGGCGCCAGCCAGGTGCTGGTGCTGCTGACCGAGGAGGAAGCGCCCGAGTACCGGCAGGCCCTGACCGAACAGATGGCCGTGGCCCAGACGCTGCTGACGGGCCTGGGCTATGAGGGCACTCACCTGCGGCTGGTGGAGGCTGGCGTCAGTGGAACGGACAGCACCAGCGGCACGGACACCACGCCCGACCTTGCCGACCTGGCCCGCCTGGACGCCGCCCTGCGCAGCGCGCCCGCCCGCACCGTGGCCCGCCCGGCCGCCTTCGCCGTGCAGGCCGACAAGCGCGCCACGCTGGAACTGGCGCTGGACCACCTGCTGGCCCAGGCCCCGCTGAAGGCCAGCCCCGCACCGGGCACCGCGGCCGTTGCGGCCGCTTCCGGCACGGCGGTCTCCACCGCAGCTTTCGGCTCGGCTGGCGCCGCGCAAGCAGGCGCCGCCAGCACCGCCTTGCCCGAGGCCATCGCCCTGCCCGCCACCGGCTCGCCTTTCGGCAGCCTGGTGGTGGACCCGGCCAAGTGCACGCTGTGCCTGAGCTGCGTGGGGGCCTGCCCGGAATCGGCGCTGGCCGACAACCCGCAGCAGCCGCAACTGCGCTTCACCGAGAAGAACTGCGTGCAATGCGGCCTGTGCGCCACCACCTGCCCCGAGCAGGCCATCACCCTGCAGCCCCGGCTGTGGCTGGCCGAGGGCGGCAAGGCGCGCAAGGCCGCCCGCGTGCTGCACGAGGCCGCGCCCTTCCACTGCGTGCGCTGCGCCAAGCCCTTCGGCACGCTGCGCGCCATCGAGAACATGATCGAGAAGCTGGGCAGCCACGCCGCCTTCCAGGGCGCCGGCGCCGAGCGCCTGAAGATGTGCAGCGACTGCCGCGTGGTGGACATGTTCAGCAACCCGAACGAAGTGCGGATCACCGATCTGTGAGGAACCGGCCATGAGTGCGTCCCCCCCCAACTCCGACCCCGCCGCTGACCCCACCTCCAACGCCGCCGCACCCGCAACCGCCGTCAGCTTCAGCCCCGCCCTGGGCAGCGGCGAGGCCGAGGAGCTGCAGCGCGCCGAGCTGTACGGCTTGCTGGCGCGGTTGTGGCTGGAAGCCCCGGACGAGGCGCTGATGGCCGAGTTCCGCGTGGCCGTGACCGAGGCCCCGCAGGCCGGCGGTTTCCTGCAGGAACCCTGGCAACAACTGGTGGGTGCCCTGCGTGCCACCACCGTGGACCAGGCGCGGGCCGAGCACGACACCCTCTTCCACGGCGTGGGCAAGCCCGAAGTCTTCGCCTACGGCTCTTACTACCTCAGCGGCTTCCTGAACGAAAAGCCGCTGGCCGCCCTGCGCACCGACCTGGCCGCCCTGGGCCTGGACCGCGACCGCGACCGCCTGGAAACCGAAGACCACGTGTCCTTCGTGCTGGAGGTGATGCGCTACCTGATTGCCGGCGAGGACGCCAGCGTGTGCAACCTGGAACAGCAACGCCGCTTCTTCCGCGCCCATGTGCAAACCTGGCTGGAAGCGCTGTGCGACGCCGTGGAGGCCCACCCCCGGGCCCACACCTGGCGCGCCGTGGCCGCCATGACGCGGGCCTTCGTGCAGGTGGAGACCCAGGCTTTCGACATGCTGGAGGCCTGAGGTGATGGGCACCACCAGCGGCATCCCCACCGAAGACATCACCGGCCTGGTGCTGGCCGGCGGCCGGGGCAGCCGCATGGGCGGCGTGGACAAGGGCCTGCAGAACCACCTGGGCATGCCCCTGGCGCTGCACTGCCTGCTGCGCCTGCAGTTGCAGGTGGGCTCGGCCATGGTCAA
Organism: Burkholderiales bacterium; assembly: GCA_947464185.1. Classification (GTDB taxonomy): domain Bacteria; phylum Pseudomonadota; class Gammaproteobacteria; order Burkholderiales; family Burkholderiaceae_C; genus Rubrivivax. The sequence continues at coordinate 43,352 of CANHVY010000016.1, read as the reverse complement.
CGCCAACCGCAACCTGGGCGCCTATGAATCCATGGGCGTGCCCGTGTGGCCGGACACCCAGACCGACTTTGCCGGCCCCCTGGCCGGCATGCTGGTGGGCCTGGAGCACTGCGAAACCCCCTGGCTGGTGACCGTGCCCTGCGACACGCCGAACTTTCCCCTGGACCTGGTGGAACGCCTGGCCGCCGCCGCACAGGCCGAAGGCGCCGACATCGCCATGGCCGCCACGCGTGAACCGGCCCAGGAGGCCGGTGCGAATGCCGATGCGCAGGCCCAGCCCATGGTGCAGGTGCAACCCGTGTTCTGCCTGCTCAAGGCCAGCCTGCTGGAAAGCCTGCAAGCCTTTCTGGACAACGGCCAGCGCAAGATCGACCGCTGGACCGCCCAGCACCGCTGCGCCACCGTCGTCTTTGACGACAGTGCGGCGTTCTTCAATGCGAACACGGTGGAGGAGTTGCGGAGGTTGGGGGGCTGAGGGGCGGAACTCAAATTCTTTCTGACTTACGCAGCTGCGGACCTCGGCGCAACAGCGCCCGCCGTGCGCCCAATGAGCAGCCAGAAGGCAGAAATGACCCCTTCCGACCACTCGAATAAACTCGAAATAGACCACTTGAGGTTACTTTGGGAAAACCCCGGTGCTGTATGACCAATCTGACCCGCATTGCGATGGAGGAACTCGCATTCATCGGTGGTACTTCAACAATCTGCTAGGGAAGGTCTGCAAAACCCCGTTCCCAGGGCGTTGGCGCCAATGGCTTGTCAGCCGACTACCTTGAAGGTGAAGTCGTGTTCAAAGCGCGCAGCCGAAGTGCCCGGACGGAAGACGTTGGTCTGTCGGTTGCGTATCTCGGTCGTTGCGCCCGCATGGAGTGCTTTGACGCGATAACCCTGAAAGCCAGATTGAAGCGACTGCAGTACGCCCTCCGACAGATCTTGCTTCGGAATTCTGGTCCCGCCAATTCGAACGACTACGTGCGTGCCTCGCTTTACAAGGGGCTCGACGCCGGCCCATGCTTCTTGGAGGAAGCTCCAATAGTCTCCAAGATTTGTGTGCCGATCATCCCTGTTCTTGCCGCTAATAGGCAGTTCCGGACCACCTAGAAACCAAAGACGGAGCCACTGATCTTCGTTGTAGTCTGTCGTATCAAGATACGGCGGTGACGTGACGATGAGCGACACCTTCTCCTTCAGCGACGGAAAGGCCTTCCCAGACAGTCTTGCATCTCGAAGCTTGACGTCGCCCGAGAGCTCGGGTGGCCTTTCCTGCATTCGAAACTTAACCATCGATCTTAAAACGGCGAAGGTCGATCGCTCGGGAGCGGACAGGCCGCGGGCCTTCCACCACTTGACAGAGTATTCGGGCTTCGTACTAATCGTTCGAGGCATGCGGTTGCTCAAACAATTTGGCGTTTTGTGCGATTCGCCATGCAGACATCCAAGAGCAACTGCAGATATGAAGCGGTCCACCTTGGACTTCCGCCAGTCAAGATTGGTCCTCAAATGCTGCACTTCACCTAGCGTCTTCTCATGGAAGCACCACTTAAAGAATTCCGACGCGGGTCGAGGTGAGCAGTTGCGAGTCTCCACATATGACGCTTCCAGAGCGTCCAGTCTTGTAAGCGTGTTTCGTAGCGTGGGAGAGTCAGCTTTGGCGCCAGAGATACATGCCGCGACCGGGTTGATGTCGGTGCCTGCCGCATTGCGACCGTTGATAAGGCTCTCAAACACAGTGGTACCTCGGCCACTGAATGGGTCAAAAACCCAATCTCCACGCCGCGTGAACGCAAGCAACTGTTTTGCAACGAAGTCTTCCGGGAACATCGCAAAATACGGGCAAATTGAGTGCAGTGGATGCCTCATGCGGCCTCCGCTCGCCGTGTAGCCTTTGCAATGGTTTCATTCACCCAGTTTGCAACCTCGATGGCTCTCGTCGTTCCATCGACCGTATGCCGCACACTGGCGGGGCTGCCCATGCACATGGCGGCATGGAACGCGATGCGTAAGCGATCGAAAATGACGCCAAACTTTCGCTCGTGAAATGCAACGTGCCGAGCACGCGCGCTTGCATAGCTGTCATTTGCCGGTTCGGTCAACTCATCGTGGATCAGGAACGGGATGTACAGCGCAGGCACGCAGAACGTAGCTGGCCAAGTTGTGAACCAAGTTCCGTGAAACTGTGCGAATTCCGAGGCGACCGGCTTCTGTTTCCAATTCTTACCAGAAGCACATTGCCCGAGTGAGTAGAGTTTGGCAGGCAGCCGATCCGGATGGTCGCGCCACGCGATGACGTCGATACCTCCATCTTTCGTCGCATGCGGATTACCTTCCTCAGCCGCAACCCGCACATCTCCATATCCGAAGCGACCGTACGCAGTCCTTAGCGCCGGGAGGAAAGCGTTGCCTTCCGCGCGGGGGAACCCAAACGAGGACACTTCGCCACCGAAGTAGCCGCCGGCTGCAAGGCAAGCGCACACCTGGAAAAGCAGCTCGAGTTGACGGACAGTCTGATCTTGTTCATCGAGCCCGCTTACGACTTTCTCGCGTAAAGCGGTGGCGAGCAAGCAAAAAGTGTAAACAACTTGGCCATACTGAATATCCGCCGAGAATTCGGCTCGAACCGTTCTGCGCTGAGAGTCAACGATAAATGGATAGCTTGAGCCTAAGCATGTCGCTCGAAACTCCAGTTCGTCGAAAACATTCTCAATCAGTGCTGTCTTGGGCTCTTCCAATATGCCCTGATCTAGCTCTTCGCCGGCTTCTACATCGAATGAGAAACGTCCTTCGCGCTCATCATCGGCGATGTCAAAAGCATTCATGAGATCGCCGCGGGAAGCGAGTCGTCTCACTGAAAACAGGGCCTGCAACTCCAACCAATCGGCGAGTGAGCTACGTGTGTCGTTTGCGGTTGGTGAAAGCAGCATAGTCAAAGGTCATCTTCATCACGACGGCGTTCGGCCCGATCCTTCATCGCGACATTGAGGCTTCGTACGGTGCGTTGAATACCATCAGCAACCTTAAGCAGTGTTGGATCACCATCGAATCCGCCCGAAAGTGCATTAGCGTCCTCGCATTGCTTTGCCGCCTTCATCAACGCATCTTCGAAACGAGTAGACGCAGGTTCGACACGCGCATATGCGACGCCGAGATCGCGCTGCGCTTGAAGCATCTTTCTACCCTCCGGATGCCCAAGCACCTTGCTGAGAATATTAAGGTCTGGGTTCTGACTTTGGATGAGGGTGGGCTCGCCCTTTTGCTCTTGTCCGTAGAGCCACGACATCAACTGACCGAGCTGATTTCTGTGGGACTTTGGAATCGGATTCTTTTGCGGAGTAGCCGAAGCGTCTTCATCAGACACGCCTAGGTAGTCGCGCACCGAAGCCCTTGTTAGCGCCGTGTAAAGATGCGAGAAAGAGAAGGAGCGCTTGCTGATCTTGGTGATATCAAAACCGTCTGCCTGAGCCTGCTTCAATGCGTACCAGCCGTTAACAAGCCGACGAACTGTGTTGTGACCATCACCAAGTGTGCGGCTGATTGTCGAAATGTCGGCACCCTCACCAAACCATTCTGCGGCATATCTCGCTTTAGCGAGTGCGTCCCATTTAAACGGGCCATTGATGTGCTTGAAGCCAATAAAGCTCCTTGCTTCGGCTCGGTTGTCTACGTATCGAATACGGACAGTGGTTGGCAGAGGCTTTGGCGCGTCGATTTCTGGAAGTTCGTATTTGAGCTTCTGTCGGAGCTTCGCATCAGCGATCAGGCGCATCGCAGCCAAGCGCCGATTTCCTTCCAAGACCACGTTCCCCTTCTTGAGAACGATCAACGGTTCGTAGTCCACGTAACCTGCGGACAAAATCGACTGAACGAGTTCGTTGACGTCGGCATCGTCGAGAAGGTGGCCAATAACCTCTTCCTCGGATCCGAATTGACCGTCGACGAAGCGCGGATTGTCGAGGTCGAACTCGAGCATTGACGGCTTAACGAATTCGTCCGTGGCGTGCGGGGGAGCAATTGAAATTGCTTGCTTTTTTGCATTTGCCATTTGCGACGCCTCCTTAGTGAGATTCGTTATTGGTGACGGCGGCCTGCGCTGCGGACTTCTGCTGCTCCACCCAGGCTTCAACGTCGGTAGTTTTGAAGCGCCAAGCGCCTGCCACTTTGAAGCCGGGAAGTTGACCCTTGCGGGTAAGCCGGTAGACGGTTTTCTCGTCTACGCGCAGCAAGCTGGCCACGTCCCTGACGGTTAGTGCCTGTTCCATGTCGCCTTTCAGTCCTTTGCGGGTTATTCTAGGGTAAAGGAGTCCATCTCAAGATGACAATCTGAGGTGTCCGAGTTACCTTCGTGCGCCATGTTGCGAGCCAGCCGGACAGCCATGCGCCGACCTTGGGCCTAACTGCAAAATGGATGACCGTAGGAAACCATGGGGAACTCTTCGATGTACAGCGCAGTAGCCTCGCGAAGGTTCGCGACAGCTTCCTCGACGGTCTCTCCCTGCGTGGTGGTGCCCGTCTCGGGGTTGAGGGCGATGTAGCCGCCTTCTTCCGCGGGCGTCAGGACAGCGGTGAAATCCATGGCCGTGCTCCGATGGGGATGCCGGATCGGATTGTCACCGTTGACATGGGACGCGAGGCCTGACGTGAGGCGGCGTTACGCAGATTGATGGCAACCTGATCAGATCACTGGCCAGCATGAGGTGACGTATGAAAACATGGCCTGTTCGGGAAGCCAAGGCCCGGTTCAGCGAGTTCCTTGAGACGTGCTTGGCGCAGGGGCCTCAGATGGTGACCAAGAGAGGTGCTGAGGTTGCTGTACTCGTGCCCGTGGACGAGTGGCAGCGCCTGCAGGCGGCTGCTCGGCCGTCGCTGAAGGAACTGCTTCTTGCCGATCAAGCGCGGGCTGAGGGGGTGCCGCCAAGCCGTGGCCATGCTCGCCAGCGCGCTCCTGCGCCTGTGAGGTGAGCGAGGTGGTCCTGCTGGACACCATCGTCGTTTCCGGGTCCCCTCGGGCCACCCGACACCTTGCCGACTTCAAAGCCTTCGGCGTTCCGCTGCTCAACCCGTTCAAGGCTTAGGGTTTCGCGTTCGCTGTCGTATCGGCCTCGCTCTTGTACCGGGAGGCTGTGGTCCGGTAGGACGAGAAGGGCGGGCCGCCGCTACGCCACCGCCACATCCGCCATCACATGCCCGTGCCCGAAGCTGCCGTCAGCTAGGGCCTCGCCGCCGGGCGTCACCTTCACCGCGCAGTACTTGAACTCCGGGATCTTGGCCACGGGGTCCAGGGCGGGGTTGGTCAGGCGGTTGATGGCGGCTTCGGCCCAGCAGAAGGCGACGAACACGGCGCCCTCGGGCGTGCCTTCGTCGGCGCGGGCGTACAGGCTCACATGGCCGCGGCGCGTGGCCACGGTCATCAGCTCGCCGGGCTGGATGCCCAGGCGTTCCAGTTGCAGCGGGTGCACCAGGGCCACGGGGTCGGGCTCGATGGCGTCCAGCACGGCGCTGCGGCGCGTCATGCTGCCGGTGTGCCAGTGCTCCAGTTGGCGGCCGGTGATCAGCACCAGCGGGTACTCGGCATCGGGCCGCTCGTCGGCCGGGATGATGTCGGCCGGCACGAAGCGCGCGCGGCCGGAAGGGCGCGGGAAGTGGTCGGTGAAAACGACGTGTTCGCCGGGGTCCCCTTCGTGCTCACAGGGGTAGGTGACGGCGTCTTCCTGCTCCAGCCGCTGCCAGGTGATGCCGCCGATGCTGGGCATCACCGAGCGCATCTCGTGGAACACCCGGGCCACGGCCTGCCGGCAGTCCGTGGGGGTGACGCCGTAGGCGCTCCAGTCCAGGCCGAGCTGCTGCGCCATCGCCGTCAGGATCCACAGGTCTTGCCGCGCCTGGCCGGGCAGGCTCAGGGCCTGGCGGCCCATCTGCACGGTGCGGTCGGTGTTGGTGAAGGTGCCGGTCTTTTCGGCAAAGGCTGAAGCGGGCAGCACCACGTCGGCCAGGCAGGCGGTTTCGGTCAGGAAGATGTCCTGCACCACCAGCATCTCCAGGCCGGCCATGGCCTGGCGGGCGTGGTCGGCGTCGGGGTCGCTCATGGCCGGGTTCTCGCCCATGATGTACAGGCCCTTGAGCCGCCCGGCCAGCGCGGCCTTCATCACCTCCACCACGGTCAGGCCCGGGTCCGGGTCCAGCCGGTCGGGCGCCACGCCCCAGGCACGGGCCACCAGGTCACGCGCCCAGGGCTCGCTCACGCGGTGGTAGTCCGGGTACATCATGGGGATGAGGCCAGCGTCTGACGCGCCCTGCACGTTGTTCTGGCCGCGCAGCGGGTGCAGCCCCGTGCCGGGGCGGCCGATCTGGCCCGTCATCAGGGCCAGCGCGATCAGACAGCGCGCGTTGTCGGTGCCGTGCACGTGCTGGCTGACGCCCATGCCCCACAGGATCATGGAGGCGCGGCTGGTGGCATAGAGGCGCGCCACTTCGCGGATGGTGGCGGCGTCGATGCCGCACACCGGTGCCATGGCCTCGGGGCTGAAGGCGCACACGTTGTCGCGCAGGGCCTCGTAGCCTTCGGTGCGGGCGGCGATGAAATCGGCGTCGACCAGGCCCTCCTCCACGATCACATGCATCAGCGCGTTCAGCAGCGCCACATCGGTGTCGGGGCGGAACTGCAGCACGCGGTGGGCGTGGCGCGAGAGGTCCGTGCGGCGGGGGTCCATCAGGATGAGCTTGGTGCCCTGGCGCACCGCGTTCTTGATGAAGCTGGCCGCCACCGGGTGGTTCACCACCGGGTTGGCGCCGATGACGATGACGACCTCGGCCTTCGCCACATCCTTCACCGGGTTGCTGACCGCGCCCGAGCCTATGCCCTCCAGCAGCGCCGCCACGCTGGAGGCATGGCACAAGCGCGTGCAGTGGTCCACGTTGTTGCTGCCGAAGCCCACGCGCACGAGTTTCTGGAAAAGGTAGGCCTCTTCGTTGCTGCCCTTGGCCGAGCCGAAACCGGCCAGGGCCTTGGGGCCGTCACGGTCGCGGATGGCGCGCAGGCCGCGGCCGGCCAGGTCCAGCGCTTCCTCCCAGGTGGCCTCGCGGAACCAGGCACGGGCGGTGGCCGGGTCCAGTGCGGCGCTGGCGTCCTTGGGCGCGTCGGCACGGCGGATCAGGGGCACCGTCAGGCGCTGCGGGTGGCGCGCGTAGTCAAAGCCATAGCGGCCCTTGACGCACAGCCGGCCCTCGTTTGCCGGGCCGTTGCGACCTTCGACGAAGACGATGCGGTCGGTGGGCAGCAGCGGCGCAGGAACGCGCGCCTGCCGTTCGGACTGAGCCTGTCGAAGTCCCTGAGGCTCCCGACAACGCCCTTCGCCGGGCCTGTCCTGAGCAAGGTCGAAGGGCTCAGGGCGAAAGGAGTCTTGAGAATCGGCCACGTGATACGTGAGCTGGCAGCCCACACCGCAGTACGGGCACACGCTGTCCACCTGCTTCGTCACCGGCTGCAAGGCGACGTCCCGCGCAGGGCTCAGGGCGCCCGTGGGGCAGGCCTGCACGCACTCGCCGCAGGCCACGCAGGTGGAGGCGCCCAGGGCGTCGTCCATGTCGAAGACGATCTTCGCGTGCGGGCCGCGCAGCGCCAGGCCGATGACGTCGTTGGCCTGCTCGTCGCGGCAGGCGCGCAGGCAGCGCGTGCACTGGATGCAGGCGTCCAGGTTCACGGCGATGGCGGGGTGGGACAGGTCCGCTGCGGGCCCGGCCTGCGCCGGGCGGGCCGGAAAGCGGTGCCGGCCCACTTCCAGCCGGGCGGACCACTGGTCCACCTCGCTGCCACGCGTGTGGCGCGCCTCGGGCATGTCGGACTGCAGCAGCTCCAGCACCAGGCGCTGCGAGGCGCGGGCGCGCGCGCTGGCGGTCTGCACCTTCATGCCGGCGGTGGGCTGGCGGCAGCAGGAAGCGGCCAGCGTGCGCTCGCCGTCTACCTCCACCACGCAGGCGCGGCAGTTGCCGGCCGGCGCCAGGCCGGGCGTCCAGCACAGGTGCGGGATGTCCACGCCCTCGCGCCGGGCCACCTCGATCAGGGTCTCGCCCGGCTGGGCGGCCACGGCGCGGCCGTCCAGCGTGAAGGCAATGGGGGGGTTCAGGGCAGACATCTCGGGGCTCCGGGTCAGACTCGCACGGGGGCCGGGCGGGTCGCGGAACTCCGACCATCCGGGACAGCGGGCTCCACGAGCTGCGTCGCTGGGGCCGGCGAGGCACCGACTTCTTCGGGGAAGTAGCGAAGCACCAGGTCAAAGGCGTTGGGCGCGGCCTGGCCCAGGCCGCAGATGGAGGCATCGCGCATCACCTGCGACAGCTCGGCCAGCAGCGGGGCGTCCCACACCGGCTGCGCCATGAGCGCCCCGGCCTTGGCCGTGCCCACGCGGCAGGGCGTGCACTGGCCGCAGGATTCGTCTTCGAAGAAGCGCATCACGTTGCGCGCCGCGTCCACGGCGCGGTCCCAGTGCGTGGCGCTGCGCGTGAGCACCACCACCGCGGCCGAGCCGATGAAGCCGCCGTGCGGCTGCAGCGTGTCGAAGTCCAGCGGCACATCGGCCAGCGCCGCCGGGAAGATGCCGCCGGAGGCACCTCCGGGCAGGAAGGCGTACAGCTCGTGGCCCTCGGGCAGGCCGCCACAGTATTCGTCCACCAGCTCGCGCAGCGTGATGCCGGCCGGCGCCACCTTCACGCCCGGCTCGCGCACCCGGCCGCTGACGCTGAAGCGCCGCAGGCCCTTGCGCCCGTGGCGGCCCTGGGCCGCGAAGGCTTCGGGGCCCTGCTCCACCAGCTCGCGCACCCAGTGCAGGGTCTCGACGTTGTGCTCCAGCGTGGGCCGGCCGAACAGGCCCACCTCGGCCACGTAGGGCGGGCGCAGGCGAGGCAGGCCGCGCTTGCCTTCGATGGACTCGATCATGGCGGACTCTTCGCCGCAGATGTAGGCACCCGCGCCGCGGCGCAGCTCGATGGTGGGCAGGGTCCAGGCCGTGCCGGCACCTGCGCCTGCAACTGCGCCGGCACCTGTTCCCACAGGCACCGGCGACGCCGCGCGCAGGCGTTCCAGTTCGCGCTGCAGCAGCGCGCGGATGCCGTGGTATTCGTCGCGCAGGTAAATCCAGATCGCGTCAATGCCCACGGCCCAGGCGGCGATCAGCATGCCTTCCAGAAAGCGGTGCGGGTCGCGCTCCAGGATCCAGCGGTCCTTGAAGGTGCCGGGCTCGCCTTCGTCGATGTTCACCGCCATGTGGCGCGGACCGCTCTGGCCGCGCACGATGCGCCACTTGCGACCCGCCGGAAAACCCGCGCCGCCCAGGCCGCGCAAGCCGGCGTGCTCCAGCGTCTGGATGACGGCTTCGGCGGAACGCTCGCCGCGCAGGCACTGCGCCAGCAGTGCGTAGCCGCCGCCCGCGCGGTAGGCGTCCAGGTCGAGGGCCTCGGGGATGTCGTCGGTGCGGGCCTGCCCCGCTTGGGCCACACGGGCCGCGTGCACCGCCCGCGTCGCGGTACCGCCTTGTGCGGCGCCCTCAGCGCCCTCTGCGCCTTCAAGGCTTGTGGCACCCAAGGCCGTCCGCGCCAGCGCTTGCACCGAGGCCACGGAAGCCCCGGCCACCGGCCGCTGGTGCACCACCGCCACCGGCGCCTGCTCGCACCGGCCCACGCAGGGTGCGGGAATGACGCGGACCTCGGCCCCCAGCATCTGCGGCAGCCGCGCCAGCAGGTCTTGCGCGCCCGCCATCTCGCACGACAGGCCGTCGCACACCCGCACCGTGAGGGCCGGCGCGGCAGGCAAGGCGCCGTCCGGGCCTTCGCGCACGATGTCGAAGTGGTGATAGAAGCTGGCCACCTCGTACACCTCGGTCTGCGACAGGCGCATGCGCTGGGCCAGTGCGGCCAGGTGCGGGGTGCCGAGTTGGCCGAAGCGGTCTTGCAGCGCGTGCAGGTGCTCGATCAGCAGATCTCGCCGGACTGAAAGGTCGACATCCCCGAACAGGGCTTGCAGATCGGCCAGCGCCACCAGCTCCACACGCCGGCCCTTGGGGGCCTGGCGCTTGCGCTCACGCAGCGCCTGCGGCGAAGCTGTGGCAGAGGCCGCCACAGGCACGATGGGAATCACGGAGTGGACGGCAACGGACACGGCAGACCCTGACAAGGCTGGCCCGCCAAGGCCCGGGAGGCGCGGGTTGCGCCCGGCCCGTCCGGCAGGACGCCGCGATCATTCCGGGCCGCTCCGCCCCTGTCCAATCACTTCTCGAAACGGCTTGATTCAGGTCAGTGATGAACCGACAGCGCCCCGCTGAAAGCCCGGGCGTGCTGCAGCCAGTCCGCCCGGCCGGCCAGGGCCAGCGCGGCCTCCAGGGCGCGCGAGGGCCGCACGCGGGCGGAGGTCATGAAGGCGATGGGGGTGCGCAGGTCCGGCTGGGTCAGCGGGCTGACGTGCAGCCCGGGCGCGGGCGCCACGGTGGCCACCAGGGCGCCGGGCATCACCGCGGCCAGCGGGCCCGCCTGCACGGCCACCACCAGGGCCAGCACCGAATCGGTCTCCAGCACCGGGCGCACCTGCAGGCCCAGGCCGGCAAACACCCGCTCCAGCAAGGCGCGGTGGTGCATCTCCGGCGTCAGCAGGCACAGCGGGCGCTCCACGGCCTGGGCCCAGGGCATGGGCGGCCCCACCGCCAGGGCTGCAGGGCCTGCGGCGGCGTACGGTTCCGAGGCGGACCCGACCGCAGGCGTCGGCTGCGCAGTCTCTTCGGCGCTGCGCCACAGCAGGTGGTGATGCTCTTCGTACTGCGGCGTGAGCTGCACCCCGGCACGGCCCTGCACGCGCTCTGCAAAGCCCAGGCCGATGTCCAGCGACAGGTCATCCAGCCCGGACTCGATGTCCTGGGACGCCATGGACCGCAGCTGCGGCGCGATGCCGGGATGCTGGCGCACCAGCCAGGCGGCGAAGCGCGCGGCGATGGGCAGCGCGGTGGGCACGGTGCCGATCACCAGGCGACCGCGCGGCTGGCCGGCGCTGCTGGCCAGGTCCTGCACCAGGGTCTCCTGCTCGCGCAGGATGCGGTGGGCGACAGCCAGCACCTCCTGGCCCTCGGGGGTGAAGCCCTCGAACTGCCGTGAGCGCCGCACGATGGCCACGCCCAGGTGCGACTCCAGCGCCCGCAGCGCGTTGGACAGCGCGGGCTGCGTGATGTGGCAGGCATCGGCGGCGCGGCCGAAGTGGCGGTGACGCTCCAAGGCGGCCAGGTAGCGGTAGGCGTCGATCAGGTTCATGGGGCGCCAGGGTAAACCACGGGGCAGAAGCGGCTAAAGCGGCTAAAGCGGCTGAAGCGGCAGAAGCGGCAGAAGCGGCAGAAGCGGCCGAGGCGGCTGAAGGGGCAGGGCATGCACGGGCTTCGGCTGACGCACTGCAGGCCTTGCCGCGCTTCCTAGAATCGCGGTCACCATGCCGGCCCGCGATCCCCAGAACTCCAAGCCCGAACCCGGCATCGAAGCGCCCGCCAGCGCGGTGGCAGACGCCCCAGGCGCACGGTGGCCGCTGGCCACGATCCTGGTCGTCGATGATGAGCCGGGCATGCGCAACTTCCTGCTCAAGACGCTGGAACCCCGGGCCAGCCAGGTGATGGCGGCCGCCTCGGCGGAGGAAGCCGAGGAGCTGATGCGCAGGCACCGGTTCGACCTCGTCATCCTGGACATCACGCTGCCGGGCAAGAGCGGGCTGGAACTCCTGCGAGACCTGCGCGAGCAAGGCACCGCGCACGAGGTGGTGCTGATCACGGCCTTCGCCGACCTGGACACCGCCATCGAGGCGCTGCGTGCCGGCGCGGGCGACTTTCTGCTCAAGCCCTTTCGCGTCACCCAGGTGCTTAATGCCGTGCGGCAGGGCCTGGACCGGGCCCGGCTCAAGCGCGAAAACTGGGTGCTGCGGCGCTCCCTGCAGCAGCGCACGCCCAGCGCCAGCGGACTGGTGGGCCGCTCCATCGCCATCAAGGGGCTGCAGACGGCGCTGCAGCGGGTGGCTGCGGTGGACAGCACGGTGCTGCTGACGGGCGAGTCCGGCACCGGCAAGGAACTGGCCGCGCTGTCCCTGCACACGCTGAGCCCGCACGCGCGCGCGCCCTTCGTGCCGGTGAACTGCGCCGCGCTGTCGCCCGCGCTCATCGAGCAGGAGCTCTTCGGCACCCACGGCGGCGCGCAACGGCGTGACGGCCTGTTCGTGTACGCCCAGGGCGGCACCTTGTTTCTGGATGAAATCGGCGAACTGCCGCTGCCGCTGCAGGCCACGCTGCTGCGCGTGCTGGAAAGCCGCTGCGTGCGGCCCGTGGGCAGCGAGCAGGAGATCCCAGTGAACGTGCGCATCGTGGCAGCCAGCAACCACCGGTTGGCCGATGAGGTGGAGGCCGGGCGCTTCCGCAAGGACCTGTACTACCGGCTGCAGGTGGTGGAAATCACGCTGCCGCCGCTGCGCTCGCACAAAGAGGACATCCCGGACCTGGTGGCGCATTTCCTGGCCACGCTGGCGCCGCAACTGGGGGTGCCACCCTTCGAGGTGACAGCCGACGAACTGCGCTACCTGGCCGAGTACGACTGGCCGGGCAACGTGCGCGAACTGCGCAACTTGATCGAACGCTCCTTGATCCTGGGGGCGCTGAATGTGTCGGCGCTGTACCAGGGCTTGAACCGGACCGGCGACCCGGCGTCCGCTGCCCGTGCCGCAAACGCTGCGGGCCAAGGGTCGACGGCCTTGGGGGCGGCGGCGTCCACCTCCCCGGCGGCACTGACCAAGGGTCCGACCGACCTGCAGAGCCTGGAGCGGCGCCACATGCTGGCGGTGCTGGAATCCGTGGCGGGCGACAAGTCACAGGCGGCGCGCCTGCTGGGCGTGTCGCGGCGTACGCTGGAGCGGCGGGTGGCGGAATGGGGCCATGGCGGCTGAGCCCAGCGGCCAGGCGGAGGCCACCCTCCCCGGCTACAGCGCCGCGGCCCTGAAGCGCCCCCGCCGCCTGCACCTGGCAGGCCGTTTCGACCAGCTGTCAGTGCGGCACAAGCTGCTCGCGCTGGTGCTGGTGCCCCTGCTGCTGGTGCTGCCGGCGCTGGGCGTGGTGCTGCTGGCCTGGGGTAACTCGGCCCTGGACCAGTTGCTGATCACCAAGATCCGCAGTGATCTGGCAGTGGCGCAAGGCTACTTCGAGCGCGTGCTGGGCGAGGTGGGCAGCAGCACGGCGGCCGTGGCTGAATCCCATGCGCTGCACCAGGCCATCGCGGGGGCGAACGAAGACCGGCTGGTGGCCCTGCTGCGGGCCCTGCGCGAGCGCGAAGGGCTGGACTTCATCCAGTTGCGGCGGCCCGACGGCAGCCTGTGGCTGGGCGACAGCGGCCCGGCCCGCAGCACGGAGCCCACCAGCCCCCCGTCCCCCGCCCGAGCTGCGGTTGCCCAGGGCGGCACCAGCGTGGAAGTGCTGACGCCGGAACAACTGGCGGTGCTGGGGCCCTCGCTGGCCGCACGGGTGTCCGTGCCGCTGGTGGAGACGCGCAACGCGGCCCCGACAGACCGGGCAAGCGAAGACCGGGCCATGGTGCTGCTGTCCACCCGCGCCGTGCCCGGCGCCGACGGCAAACTGCTGGGGCATCTGCAGGCCGGCCTGCTGCTCAACCGCAACCTGCCCTTCATCGACCACATCAACGAGATCGTCTACCCCGGGGGCTCGCTGCCCTATGGCAGCCGCGGCACGGCCACCCTGTTCCTGGACGACGTGCGCATCTCCACCAACGTGCGCCTGTTCGGTGCCGAGCAGGACGAGCGCGCCATCGGCACCCGGGTGTCGCAGGCGGTGCGCGAGGTGGTGCTGGGCTCGGGACGCACCTGGCTGGACCGCGCCTTCGTCGTCAACGACTGGTACGTCTCGGCCTACGAACCCCTGCAGGACAGCACCGGCCGCCGGGTGGGCATGCTGTACGTAGGCTTCACCGAGGAGCCTTTTCGATGGATCAAGGTGTCGATCCTGCTGGCCATCGGCGCCACCAGTTTCCTGGTGATGATCGGCGGGGCCTGGGTCAGCCTGCGCTGGGCGCGGCGCATCTTCGCGCCGCTGGAAACCATGGCCGCCACGATGCGGCGCGTGGAGGACGGCGAGCTGCAGGCCCGCGTGGGCGGCACCGGCCGGCGCGACGAGATCGGCCAGTTGGCAGGCCACCTGGACCACCTGCTGGACACCATCGACGACAAGACCCGCGCCTTGCAGCGCTGGAATGCCGAGCTGGATGCCAAGGTGTCCGTGCGCACGCGCGAGCTGGAAGCGGCACAAGGCCAGTTGGTGCGCTCGGAAAAGCTGGCCACCGTGGGCCAGTTGACCGCCAGCATCGCGCACGAGGTGAACAACCCGATTGCCGTGATCCAGGGCAACCTGGACCTGATGCGCGAGCTGCTGGGGCCGGACACGGACAAGGTGCGCGCCGAGATGCAGCTGGTGGACGAGCAGATCGAGCGCATGCGGCTGATCGTCACGCAGTTGCTGCAGTACGCACGGCCCACCGAGTTTGCCGGCTATGTGGAGCCGCTGGACCCCAACCGCCTGATCGAGGACAGCCTGGTGCTGGCCAGCCACCAGCTCTCACGCAGCGGCATCAGCGTGCAGCGGGAACTGCGGGCCACAGGACAGCCAGCCGTGAACCGCGGGGAGATGCAGCAGGTGATCGTGAACCTGCTGGTCAACGCCATCCAGGCCATGCCGCAGGGCGGCACGCTCACGCTGCGCAGCCAGGACGTGCACACGCCCACGGGCCCGGCGGTGCAATGGTCGGTGCAGGACACCGGCGCCGGGCTGAGCCCGGAACTGCTGGCCGAGCTGTTCAAGCCCTTCGTCACGCGGCGCAAGGACGGCACCGGCCTGGGCCTGTGGATCAGCCGCAGCCTGGTGGAACGCTACGGAGGCACGCTGGAAGCCGGCCCCCGCACCGATGGGATCACCGGGGCGGTGTTCACGGTGCGGCTGCCGGTGTGAACACGAGCCACACGATGCTGGTGGTGGCCAGGCGCTGGAAGTCCGCCAGCAACGGGGCCTCCTGTGGCTGACTACGAGCTTGAGACCAGCTGCTTCAGGGCGGCGAGTTCGGGGCGGTGGATGTCGGACTCGAGCGCCGTCAGTTCGAAGCGACCTCGTCGCCCAAAATCGCGGCGATATCCTGGCGCTCGCCCAGCAGCCGGACCACATCCAGGTGATCGCCGTGTTCGAAGTAACACCAGAGCGGCGGGAACTTTGAGACCCGCCAGGTCCGAAGCCCTGGTATGCCCAGGAGCTTTCCGAGCGTCGGCGAGCCGATCCCAGGGTCGAGCTCGATCTGGTCAAGCGCGGTGTTGGTGGCGTTGGCCAGCTTCACCGCCACGCGGGTGCCACCCTCCTTGCGGTAGTACCGTACTTCGCCTTGCTGGTCGCGCAACGCCTGCGGGCGCAGAAGCGCGGGCTTCAATCGATCTCGCCGCGAGCCATCGCCAGCAGCTCTTTCTCGTCCGCCTTGGTGCGGCGACGGCCGGGCCCGGACGCCAGCCCGTCCTCGATGAGGTCGCGAAGCCGCTTCTTGGCCTGTTCCTCCTGGTCGCGTCGGACCAGGTCGCGGATGTACTCACTGGTGTTGCCGTAGTTGCCAGCGGCGACCCGGCGGTCAATGTACTCGCGCATCGACTCGGGCAAGGCGAAACTCATGGTGTGGCGGCTCATGGAGTGATCTTGGTCGGTTTGACAACAGTTGTCAACTCTGCGGGCTGGCATTCTTCCGGCTCCAGCAGTGCTGCCGCTGGCCTCGTGACGACGTCTCCCGAACTGTCTGGCCAGACGCTCGCTGGATCAGCGCCGCAGCGAAGAGCGTAGGAAACTCAAAAGCCCTCCTCAAGCCCAACAGGCCCTGGGAAAACCCGACACCAGCGCCTGAACCGAGGTCTCGCGGGTCTGGCCCACCCATCCACGGCCAGACGATGTGCCTTCAGTGGGTGTCCAGGCGCTCGCCAGGCCAAGGGGGGGCCCACGCCCCAAAGCCGATTTCGCGAAGTTTCGGCAGGAGGTCGCGCATGTCGTGCGTCATCTGAGAGGCTCCCCGATCTCGAAATCGTGGATCACGGCGTCGCCCATGGAGGCCAGCACCTCGGCGGCCTCGCGCACCGGCCCGGCCCTGCGGCGGCTCGCCGTCTCGGGCTCGTTCCCGGGGGACTTGTTGCTGTGGAAGTGATGCATCAGCGCCAGCCGTTTCAGTCCGAGCTCCGCTGAGAGCGTGGTCAGCAGCTCCATCCAGTAGGCGGCGTCTTCGTTCGGCGTCCGGCCCGCGGGGCGTGCGTCAGCGCGGGCCTTGTCGGTCATCGCGCGGGCGATGCGGGCCTCGGACCAACCCTTGCGGCGATACCGCGCGATCTCGCCGGCGCGCACCTCCTGCGGGTTCTCTGCAGGCTGCAGGGCGCTGCCCAGGAAGGTGCCGCAATCGCAAGGGCTTCGGGACATCAGGTATTCCCGCTCGTCCGCCGCCAGCAGCGGACGAAGGCCAGGCGTATCGACCCGCACCGCCCGGCGAACCTGGCCTCGCCTGTCCAGGGTGGCCAGGGCGGTATTCAGCCGGTCGACGTCATCGGTGGCGGCAATCAGGGTGATGAAGGTGCACACTGCCTCACTCCTCGGTCCTTCCGCATGTCTTCCATCGACCTCCCCTGCGCTCTGTGGAGAGCGTCCCCGCAGGCCGGGGTAGTCATGTCACGGCGTCCGTCATCTCGATGACATCCGGCCCCCCGGCCAGAGCGGAGATGACGTCATCCATCTTCGAAGCTTGCCATGGCATCGGCCGATTGACACCATCCGCAGACTGCACAGGGGTGTGATCCCAGGTCAGCTTCAGCGCGCCAGTGCGTCCCACCCGGGCGGTCACCAGGCAAAAGCCCTCGATCCCCGGGAGTCGTTCCCCAGACCGGGCCATGGCGCCCAGCAGGGCGTACCAGCCCTGCGGCGCATCGGTGTCTTCGACACCGAACCGCCTTGCGAGTTGCGCCACCGCGTCCGGATCAGGCCAGCCGATGCCGTCGCGCAACGCGATCTCAACGGGGAGGCTGGCAACCTGGGCCTGGGCGGCAAGGGGCAGGGCGGCGAAGCCGGTGTGCCAGACCAGGATCGGCTGGCGATACCGCCTTGGCGCTGCCTGCAGGTCGTCCGGGCGGGCGGGCCGGTTCGTGACGAGTGTGCTGACGTCGACCAGAAGGTGGCCCTGTTTGTCACTGCCCAGGTGGATCGCGTGTCCGAACCGCCCATCGGGCAAGAGCACTGCGAAGCCCTGCCCCGCCTTCACACCCGTCCGCGAGGTGAAGGTCCGGGTCTGGAGGTCGAGCCCGCCCTGCAGATCCGCTTCTTCGAGGGGCCGCCCCGAGCCGTCGTATTCAACGCCATGGGCGACCGCGATCGCCTCGATGCGGGTGTTGGCGGAGTCGATGTCGAGCCCGGCGGCGAGCGTCTGCCGCAGGATCAGACCGCCCGGCGTCGGCTGCACCTCCACCCCGTCGGGGAGGGCGGTGCGAAAGCGCTTCAGCCGCGTGAGCGATCCGTGGATGAAGTGTTCGATCTGCAGCGGCATGACGCTTCAGCCATCGGTGCGGGGCCTGATGACTTCCTCGAAAACGCGCACGCTGTCGATCCGCAGAATCACCTTGCCGCCATCACTGCGTCGCATCACGGCGAACTGGCTCAGCGGCCACCCCGCTTCGGCATCTGCCCGCACGACACCCTCGAAGTGCAGGGCCAGGAGGCGCTGGCCGGAAGACAGCAGGACGTCGTACTGGCGGCCCTCGTCGAACAACTCGGTTGCCGACTTCAGAACGAGTTCTTTTTTCTTCTGTCCGAGGCGAGGCAGCCGGTTGAAGAATACAGACAGGGCCATGACCATCAGCACAGTCACCACGCCCACGGTGAGGGCCTGACCGAAAAACAGGGCGAGATCCGACATAGAACCACCTCAGGAACTGGAGCCGCGCAGGATGCGCTGGATTTCGGGCCGGGAGTTTAGGAGATTCGTTCCGCGCTGGCTGCTGCGGGTGCCCGTGCTCAGGTGGATGAACACGTCGACCTTCCACAACCTGCACCACACCGCGTTCAACGGGAACTACGGACTGATGTTCCGCTTCTGGGACCGGATGCTGGGAACGGAACTGAACGGTTACGAACAAAAGTTCAGTGACCGCGGTGCAGCTGCCGCGGTGGCGGCTCAGGCGCCTTTCAGAAGGCGGGGCAGAAGCCACTGCGATCCTTGAAGTCCAGGGTCTTGACCACACCCGAGCGCCAGTCAGCGGCCGTCCAATGACGATTCGCTCACCGAGACCTCCAGTCCGACCTTGATCCTGCCCATCACCACGATCGTGCGAAACCACTTCACACCCGGGTTGTCGTGGAACAGGCGGTTGGCGAGGGTTTCGTACTCGGACATGCTGCGCACGTTCAACACCAGCATGAAGTCGCCTTCGCCGGTGACGTAGTAGCACTGCTGCACCTCGGGGCCCGAGAAGGAGACCTTCAGCGCGTCCAGGTCGGCCGTCTGCGTGCGATCGGCGCGCACCTCGACCAGCAGCGTGATGACCTGACCGACCTGGTCGGGGTCGACCACGGCCACGTTGGCGCAGATGACACCCAGGTCCTCCATCCGGCGGATGCGCCGCTGCACGGCCGCCGTCGACAGGTGCACCCGTTGCGCCAACACACGCAGCGGTGTGCGGTTGTCGTGCTGCAGTGCGACCAGGAGTTGGCGGTCGAAAGTGTCCAGTTCGGGGCGGGCGCTTTTCGTAGGCATGAGAAATTTTCTCAGCAAGCGGCGCTATTGAGAGCGCCTTTTCAGGGCATGGTTCCGTAGACTTTTGCAGGTCCCACTGAACCTCGAAAGCCCTCCATGCATTGGCATTCCAGACTCGTCCAGCCTCAAAGCCTGGCCCCGACGGGCTTCAAGAGCCTGACGACACCGGTCCATCGTGCCTCAACCGTGGTGTTCGACCGGCAGGTCGATGTCAACGATGGCTGGCGGCAGGCGCAGACGGGCTACAGCTATGGCCTGTACGGCACGCCGACTGCGCTGGAACTTGGCGCGCGCATCGCTCAGATCGAAGGTGCGCTGCACAGCTTCGTGGTGCCGGGCGGGCAGGCGGCCATCGCACTCATCTACCTGTCGCACTGCCAGACGGGCAGCCACACGCTGCTGCCGCACACGGCCTATGGGCCCAACAAGGCCATGGCGCAGGGCCTGCTGAAGGGCCTGGGCATTGAAGTCGAAGGCTACGACCCCTTGATCGGCGCCGGCATTGCCGCACTCATCCGCCCGAACACGTCGCTGGTCTGGGTCGAGAGCCCAGGCTCGGTGACGATGGAGGTTCAGGACGTGCCTGCCATCTGCGCCGCCGCGCATGCGCGTGGCGTACCGGTGGCGCTCGACAACACTTACGCGGCGGGCGTGCTGTTTGACGCTTTTGCGCACGGTGTCGACATCAGTATGCAGGCGCTGACCAAGTACGTTGGCGGCCACAGTGATCTGTTGTTGGGCACGGTGTCGGTGAACTCGGAAGCCGGCTGCGAGCGGGTCGGCGCGATCTACAAGCAATTGGGGCTGGCGGTCTCGCCCGACGACTGCAGCCTAGCGCTGCGCGGCTTGCAAACGCTGGGGGTGCGGCTCGCCCACCTGGAGACCGCCACGCTGGACGTGGCGCGCTGGCTGACTGAGCGGCCCGAAATAGCCACCGTCCTGCACCCGGCGCTGTCCTCATGCCCGGGCCATGCGCTGTGGCAGCGTGACTTCACAGGCTCGGCCAGCGTCTTCTCGGTGCTGTTCAATGACACCTACAGCGCGCAGCAAGTCGAGGCGTTCGTCGACGGCCTGCAGCTGTTCAAGATCGGCATGAGCTGGGGCGGCGTGACGAGCCTGGCCCTGGTCTACCCTGAACTCGTCCGCCCGGGAGCTGACCACGCCGGCCGCCTGGTGCGCATCAATGTCGGCCTGGAGGACGTGGGCGACCTGAAGGCCGATCTCGCGCAGTCCTTGCAGGCGCTGGGGCACCCGCGCGCCGAGGGGCGGCCTCATGGCTGAGCAGGCACGTCTCGCCGCGATCCACCGCTATCCCGTCAAGGGCTTCGGCGCGCAGGCGATGCGCAAAGCCGAACTGGTCGTGGGGCGGGGGCTGCCGCATGACCGCTACCTTGCCATCGACAACGGCCACAGCGTTGTGCCCAGCCAGGGCTGGGCGCCCTGCCAAAGTTTCGTTCGCTTGACACAAAACGGCAACCTGCCGCTGTACGACCTGCGCTTCGACGAAGACCACATGACCCTGGCCTTGGGTGCGCCCGGCGGCGAAACGATTGAAATCGACTGGGCAGAGGACGGCAGTCTCGATGCCGCGAACGAACTGGTGGCCTCGATGTTCCCGGCGGGCCGTGTGCACGCGCCGCGCCTTGTGCGCCGTGATGCGGACCTGGGCTGGTGGGACTGTGACGACGCGCCGCTGTCGATCATCAACCTGGCGACTGTGCATGCGCTGGCGCAGAGGGCCGACCAACCGATCGACGTGCGGCAGTTCCGCGGCAACCTCGTCATCGACAGCCTGCCCGCCTGGGGCGAAGCCGCGTGGCTCGGCAGGCGCATTCGCATTGGCGAGGCCGAGATCGAAGTGCTGCGGCCCATCGAACGCTGCAAGGCCACCTCGGTGGACGTGGACACGGCCGAAGTCCGCCTCAACGTGCCGGCGCTGCTGGCCGGTGGCGAAGGGCACTTGTTCTGCGGTGTCTATGCGCGTGTGGTGCGCGCCGGCTGCGTACGCCCTGGCGACGCCATGACGGTACTGCGCGCCTCACCGCAGGCCCTTCGCGACGGCGCAGCGAATCCAGGCGCACCCGAGCCCGCCCGTTGGCCGCGTCAGGCGACGCTGGTGCGCAAAGACGCCGACTGCGCGCAGGTGACGAGCTACTGGCTGCGCGACCCGCTCGCGGGCCTGCGTGCACCCGTGCGCCCGGGCCAGCACCTGAGGGTGCACCTGCCGGGCTACAGCGCAGCCCCGCAGTGGCGCTCCTACACGGTCTCCGCAGTCGACGGCGACTTGCTCCGCCTGAGCGTGAAGAACGAAGGCGGGCCCGCCAGTACCTCAAGGTTGATGCACGAAGGCCTGACAGTCGGCGATGCGCTGCTGATCTCCGGCCCCTTCGGCAGCTCTCACCTGGGCGATCCGAGCCCGCGCCCGCTGATCCTTGTCAGTGCCGGCATCGGCATCACGCCCACCGCTGCGATGCTGCGCGCGCTGGCCGAGCGCAGCGACCGCGGCCGCCCCGTGCATGTGCTGCACGGGGCGCGGCAAGGTGGCTCGCTCGCGCTCTGGCCCGAGGTGCTGACGCAGGTCGGGCGCTTGCCATCGGCCCGCGCGACGCTGTTCCTGAGCCATGCCAAGGCAGCGGGCTCGATGGCAGGTGCTGCCGGCATACCCACCGGGCGCATCGACGCCCGCGCGCTGCAAAGCCTGCCGCTGGCCGACGCCGAGGTCTTTGTCTGTGGCCCGGGCACCTTTACGAGCGAGATTCGCCGTGGCCTTGTCGCCGCCGGTGCGGCACCCAGTGCCATCCACAGCGAGGTCTTTGCATCGCCCTCGGCCGCGCGTGCGCCGGCCCAACCGGCACCGCTGCCGGGCCCGTTCAAGGTGCGCCTGGCCGCCAGCGAAGTGAGCTTGCACTGGGACCGTGCCAAAGGCAGCTTGCTCGACGCAGCCGAAGCCGCAGGTGCCCTGTTGGCTGCCAATTGCCGCGCCGGCGTGTGCGGAGCATGCCGGCAGCAGGTGGCTTCCGGCACGGTGTTTCATCTGGCCGAAGCGCCGTTTCCACTCGGCCCGCACGAGGTGTTGACCTGTTGTGCGGTGCCTACCAGCGATGTGACCCTGTTGGCCTGAACATGACCGGCGACCCGCAACAGCTTGGAGACTGCATGGACCCCGACTTCGCCTTCAACCCCGACGGACTGGCGCGCGCGGTCGAACTGCTGGGCCAGCACTGGAACGACACTGGTGTGCCGCCTCTACCGCTCGACTGGCCGGCCGCAGGCCTCGGGTCCGGCGCGGTGTTGGAGCAGATGGCACCGCTGGTGCTCGGTGGTGCCGGCCGCTTGGGCCAAGCCAGCGCGTTTGCCCACATGGACCCGCCCACGCCCTGGCTCAGCTGGGCAGCGACCCTGTGGAACGCGGCGCTGAACCAGAACCTGCTGCACCCGGCTACCGCGCCGGTGGCGCGGGACATCGAGGCGCGTGTGGTCGCCTGGCTGGCGCCGTTTTTCGGCATGAATGGCGGCCATCTCACGCCGGGCTCGACCGTGGCCAATCTGACGGCGCTGTGGGCAGCGCGCGAGTGCGCCGGCATTCAGGAAGTGCTGGCCTCGCAGAGCGCGCACCTGTCGGTGCAGAAGGCGGCACACCTGCTGGGCCTGCGCTTTCGCGGCCTGCCGGTCGACCCCAGCGGCGCCCTGCACGCCGATGCACTCGATGGCGACCTGTCGCGCTCGGCGCTGGTGCTGACGGCCGGCACCACCAGCACCGGTGCCGTCGATCCCCTGTGTCTGGCCGGCCGTGCCGCCTGGACCCATGTGGACGCCGCCTGGGCCGGGCCCTTGCGCCTGAGCCCCACGCACGCGCTTCGGCTGGCCGGTATCGAAGCCGCCGATTCGGTCGCGGTGTCGGCCCACAAGTGGCTGTTCCAGCCGAAGGAATCGGCGCTGGTGCTGTTCCGCGACAGCGCCCGCGCCCATGCTGCGGTCAGTTTCGGTGGCGCCTACCTGGCCGTGCCCAATGTGGGCGTGCTCGGGTCGCACGGGGCGCAGGCGGCGCCCTTGATGGCCACGCTGCTGGCCTGGGGTCGGGCGGGCCTGGCAGCGCGAATCGACCATTGCATGGCACTGGCGCAGCAGTGGGCCGATGTGATCGAGCGGGATGCCCGCCTGGTGCTGCGCGCGCGGCCGGAGACTGGCGTGGTGGTGTGGCGGCCGGCCGATTCGGCGTGCTTCGATCTCCTGTTGGCGCACATGCCGCCGGGCGCGGTGTCGGTCACGGTACTGGACGACATACGCTGGTTCCGCAACGTGGTCGCCAACCCGAACGCCGATGTTGCCCTGCTGGCCGGGGCGCTGGCCCGCGCGCTCGACGCGCTTGCAAACACGTCCGAACGACGGTGAGACCGGCCAGGCTGGATCATCGCCGGCCCCAAGGGTGCTGGCAAGACGACTTTCGCGCTGGATTGATGGTCCGACCGTTGGGCGCAACTCACCAGACGGAAGTCCTGGCGGTTCATCGCGTACGGATGCCACAGCCCAGCGAGGCCGGCCCGTAGAGCGGGGGGGCGGCACACAGCGGCCACCGCATCGAGCATGGGCGGCGCCTCCAGGGCGGACGCAGGGCTCAGTGCGCGCGGCCCGGTGCGGGCAGACAGGGCGAGGCGCTGTGACCGGCCTCGCCCTCCCAGGCCGGCGCATGGCTGCCCGGCGGCATCGCCGGCAGGTCCAGCCCCGCCGGCGTGGCGCTGAAGCGCGGCGCATGGCGCAGCGCGCGCAGCGAGGCCGGCTGGCCCACCGGCGCGCCAGCATGCACCAGGTGGCCGAAGCCGCAGCGGCTGTCCTCCAGGTACGGCGCCAGGTCCGGCGCCACTGCGGCCAGTCCGGCGCTGTCCTGCCCCATCGCGCGCAGCCAGCCGGCCACGCCGGCTAGCGTCACCTGCACCTGCCAGCTGCCGCCTTCGGTGGCCTGGTGCCACAGCGCGGCCTGGGTGCCGAAGGCCAGCAGGTGGCCAGCGGCATAGTCGAGGATCTGCACCGGCATGGCCATAGGCGTAGCCTTGCCAGCGGCATCGGCCTCGGCGCGGTTGAAGCCGGTGGCCGTCTGCACCAGGGAGTCGAAACCACGCCGGCTGGCCCAGGACCCGGTCTCGCCCCAGGCCGACAGGCTGGCCACGACCAGGCCCGGGTATGCAGCGGCCAGCGCCTCGGCGCCAAAGCCGTGACGGGCCAGGGCACCGGGCCGGTAGCCCTGCAGGAACACCGGGGCATCGGCGGCCAGACGGTGCAGCGTGGCGCGGCCGGCTTGCGTGTCCAGATCGAGCAGGGTCGAGCGCTTGCCGCGGCTCATGTCGGCGATGGCGGCGATGTTGGGCTGGCGCGGGCCGTTGACCATCAGCACGTCAGCACCGTAGGCGGCCAGGCACCGCGCTGCGGCCGGGCCGGCCAGGATGCGGGTGAGGTCCAGCACGCGCAGGCCCGCCAGCGGGCGCTGCCCGGCGGCCAGCGCGGGCCAGGAACGTGGCGGCGCGTCGGCGCTGCCAGCCGGCGGTGGCAGGCGCCGGATCTGCACCGGTGGCACACCGGCCAGGACCCGCGCCTGCGGGTGGGCATCCCATTCGCCGAAGTGGCGCGCGGCGGCGGCCACGCCGCCGGCATCGGCCACCGCCTGCTCGAAGTCCTCGGCGCGCCAATGCGCCAGCGCGGCAGCCACCGCCTCGCGCGGGGTGGCGTCACCCGGGGGCAGGCCCAGCACCCGCAGCGCAGCGTCGCGGTGGTGGGCGAAGTTGGCATGCAGGCGCACGTGGCCCGGCGCACCGACAGCACTGCCGCAGTCGTACAGGCCCGACAGCTTGTCCCACAGCGGCGGGGCCACGCCGTCGATCAGCACATGGGCGCTGCATTCCACGGCGGCGTGGCGACGGTCCACCTGCACCTGCTGGCGCGGCAAGCCACTGCGCAGGTGCCAGAGCTCAGCCGCGGCCAGCGCCGCCGCGCCCAGGCTGGCCTGCGCCGCGGTGGCCACCTGGAACGACGACGGCAGCACCGGTAGCGCGCCGGGCAGGCTGGCGTGCGGCAGCGCGTCCGCCGGCAGTCCGGCGGCCCGCCACAGTGCGGCCAGGGCGGTTTCGGCAGGGGCCGGATCGGGCTGGGCGCAGGGCATGCCGGCATTTTGGCGGCAGGGGTGGGGCGACATGCCATGCAGGGGCAGCCGGCCGCTTGCATGCGCGTCCGGGTTCACACGGTGCCTGTGGCCGCCGGCCCCCGCACCGATGAGTTCCCCGGGGCGGGGGTCGTCAGGTGCCCTTGGACACCGTGATGGTCGGGAACTTGGCGCTGAAGTCCTTGGCTCGCTGGGCGATCTTCACCGCCACCGTGCGCGCCACGGTCTTGTAGAGCGCGGCAATCTCGCCATCGGGGTCGGCCACCACGGTGGGGCGGCCTTCGTCGGCCTGCTGGCGGATGGACAGGTTCAGCGGCAGCGAGCCCAGGTGGTCCACCTTGAACTGCTCGGCCATGCGCTTGCCGCCATCGGCACCGAAGATGTGCTCGGTGTGGCCGCAGTTCGGGCAGCAGTACACCGCCATGTTCTCCACGATGCCCAGGATGGGCACGCCCACCTTCTCGAACATCGTCAGGCCCTTCTTGGCGTCGATGAGCGCAATGTCCTGCGGCGTGGTGACGATCACCGCGCCGGTCAGCGGCACGCGCTGCGACAACGTGAGGGCGATGTCGCCGGTGCCCGGGGGCATGTCCACCAGCAGGTAGTCCAGGTCGCCCCAGTTGGTCTGGCGCAGCAACTGGTCCAGCGCCTGGGTGGCCATGGGGCCGCGCCAGATCATGGCCTGGTCTTCATCGACCAGGAATCCGATGGACATGACCTCCACACCGTAGTTGGCCAGCGGCATCATGGACTTGCCGTCTTCGCTCTCGGGCCGGCCGGTGATGCCCATCATCATGGGCTGGCTGGGGCCGTAGATGTCGGCGTCCAGGATGCCCACCTTGGCGCCTTCGGCGGCCAGGGCCAGGGCCAGGTTGACAGTGGTGGTGCTCTTGCCCACGCCGCCCTTGCCCGAAGCCACGGCCACGATGTTCTTCACCCGCGGCAGCAACTGCACGCCGCGCTGCACGGCGTGGGCCGTGATCTTCCAGCCGATCTGGATGCTGACGTTCTCCACGCCCGGCAGGGTGCGCGCCGCGGCGATCAAGGCCTTGCGCAGCGCCGGCACCTGGCTCTTGGCGGGGTACCCCAGCTCCACCTCGAAGGAGACGTCGCCGCCCTCGATCTTGAGGTTGCGCAGCAATTTGGTGGAAACGAGGTCGCGCCCGGTGTTGGGGTCGACGACAGCCTTCAGGGCTTCCTGCAGGGCGCTTTCGGTCAGGCTCATGGCTGGGCGGGGTGGGCAGAAGAGGGGAAAAGGATGGACATGCGCAACGGCCCGGAGTCTATCGGGCCGGCCAGCCTCCTGCGCGGGCGGGGCTTCCCTAGAATCTATGCATGACCCGCCAGCTGTTCGTCACCACCGCCCTGCCCTACGCCAATGCGCCCTTCCACATCGGGCACATGATGGAGTACATCCAGGCCGACACCTGGGTGCGGTTCCAGCGCATGCGCGGCCACGAGGTGCGTTTCGTCTGCGCCGATGACGCCCACGGCGCGCCCATCATGATTGCCGCCGAGAAGGCGGGCAAGACACCCCAGGCCTTCGTGACGGAGATCGCCGCCGGCCGCAAGCCCTACCTGGACGGCTTTCACATCGCGTTCGACCATTGGCATTCCACCGACGCGCCGGAGAACCACGAACTCGCCCAGTCCATCTACCGGGCATTGAAGGACCAGGGCCTGATCGTCGAACGAACCATCGAGCAGTTCTTCGACCCCGAAAAGGGCATGTTCCTGCCCGACCGCTTCATCAAGGGCGAATGCCCCAAGTGCGGCGCGAAAGACCAGTACGGCGACAACTGCGAGGTCTGCGGTGCGGTCTACGCCCCCACCGAGCTGAAGAACCCGTTCTCGGCGCTGTCGGGTGCCACGCCGGTGCTGAAGTCGAGCTCGCACTTCTTCTTCCAGCTCTCCAGCCCGCGCTGCGAAGCCTTTCTGAAGGAGTGGACGCAAACCGCAGAGCGACTGCAGCCCGAGGTGCTGAACAAGATTTCGGAATGGTTCGGCACCGACGAGGACGGCAAGCCGAAGCTGGCCGACTGGGACATCAGCCGCGACGCGCCCTACTTCGGCATCCGCATCCCGGGCACACAGGACAAGTACTTCTACGTCTGGCTGGATGCGCCGGTGGGCTACCTCGCCTCGCTCAAGGCCCTGTTGGGTGCCGATTTCGACGCCTACGTAGCCGACCCGAATGTGGAGCAGGTGCATTTCATCGGCAAGGACATCGTCACCTTCCACACGCTGTTCTGGCCGGCCATGCTGCACTTCTCCGGCCGCAAGGTGCCCAACCACATCTACGTGCATGGCTTCATCACCGTCAGCGGCGAGAAGATGAGCAAGAGCCGGGGCACCGGCATCTCGCCGCTGAAGTACCTGGAGCTGGGCCTGAACGCGCAGTGGCTGCGCTACTACATCGCCGCCAAGCTCAACGCGCGGGTGGAGGACCTGGACTTCAATCCCGAGGACTTCGTGGCCCGCGTCAATGCGGACCTGGTGGGCAAGTACATCAACATCGCCAGCCGGTCAGCCGGCTTCATCGCCAAGCGCTTTGCGGGCCGCCTGTCGGCGGACCTGGGGGTGGAAGGCCGCATGCTGCTGGACGGCCTGCGCGCCCACGCCGAGACCGTGGCCGAGCTGTACGACGAGCGCGAGTTCGGCAAGGCGCTGCGCGAGGTGATGGCGCTGGCCGACCGCGTCAACGAGTACGTGGACCAGCACAAGCCCTGGGAGATCGCCAAGCAGCCCGGCCAGGACGCGGCGCTGCACGACGTGTGCTCGGTGTGCATCGAGGCCTTCCGG
Organism: Burkholderiales bacterium; assembly: GCA_947464185.1. Classification (GTDB taxonomy): domain Bacteria; phylum Pseudomonadota; class Gammaproteobacteria; order Burkholderiales; family Burkholderiaceae_C; genus Rubrivivax. Next base: position 15,586 of record CANHVY010000016.1, on the reverse strand, counting down.
CTGCTGACCCTCTACCTCAAGCCGGTGCTGCCGGCGCTGGCCGAGCAGGTGGAGCGCTTCCTGCAGATCGAGCCGCTGCAGTGGGCGGACGCCCAGCGCGCGCTCGGCCACCACACCATTGCGCCCTACCAGCACCTGATGCAGCGGGCCGATGTGGCCCAGGTGATGAAACTGTTCGACACCCCCGAGCCCGCGGCCGCCGAGCCGCCCGGCGGCGAGGACCTTGCGGCGGAGATCGGCATCGACGACTTCGCCAAGGTGGATCTGCGCATCGCCCGCATCGAGAAGGCTGAACTGGTGGAAGGCAGCGACAAGCTGTTGCGCCTGACGCTTGACGTGGGCGAGGGGCGGCTGCGCAACGTGTTCTCCGGCATCCGCAGCGCATACAAGCCCGAGGACCTGCAGGGCAAGCTCACCGTGATGGTGGCCAACCTGGCGCCGCGCAAGATGAAGTTCGGGGTGTCCGAAGGCATGGTGCTGGCCGCCAGCCATGCCGATGGCAAGGCCCACCCGGGCATCTTCGTGCTGGAACCGGGGCCGGGTGCGCAGCCCGGCATGCGGGTGCGCTGAAAGTCCCAGGGCGGGACACCATGCACATCCCGCTCCACCCCTTCCGCCCCCGGCTGCTGAGCAGCCTGCACGGTTATGACCGCCGCCGCTTAGGCGCAGACATCGGCGCCGGTGTCACGGTGGGCATCGTGGCGCTGCCTCTGGCCATGGCCTTTGCCATCGCCAGCGGGCTCAAGCCCGAGGCGGGCCTGGTCACCGCCATCGTCGCGGGCTTTCTGATCTCGGCGCTGGGCGGCTCGCATGTGCAGATCGGCGGGCCGGCCGGGGCTTTCATCGTCATCGTCTACGGCATCGTGGAGCGCTACGGGCTGGCCAACCTGCTCATCTCCACCGCCCTGGCCGGGGTGCTGCTGTTCCTGATGGGCTGGCTGCGCCTGGGGGCGCTGATCCGTTACATCCCGGTGTCCATCGTCATCGGCTTCACCAACGGCATTGCCGTGCTGATCGGGCTGTCCCAACTGAAGGACCTGCTGGGCCTGCAGATCGACAAGCTGCCGGCCGACTTCTTCACGCAGATCAGCGTGCTGGCCGCCCATCTGCACACGCTGAACCCGGCCGCGCTGGCGATGGGGCTGGCCTGCACGGCGGTGGTGGTGCTGTGGCCCAAGTCCTACCAGATGGACACGGCGCCCCAAGGCGCCTGGTCGCGCCTGAAGCGCCAGGCTGCGCACCTGCCCGGCACCCTCGTGGCCCTGGCAGGGGCCACCGCGCTGACCGCCGTGCTGCAACTGCCGCTGGAGACCATCGGCTCGCGCTTCGGGGGCATCCCCCAGACCCTGCCCCGCTTCGCCCTGCCTGAGTTCAGCTGGATGGGCGTCAAGCAGTTGTTGATGCCCACCCTCACCATCGCGCTGCTCGGGGCCATCGAGTCGCTGTTGTGCGCACGTGTGGCCGACAACAGTAGCGTGCACCCTCGTCACGACCCGAACCAGGAGCTGATGGCGCAAGGGGTGGCCAACGTGGTGAGCCCGCTGTTCGGCGGCATGCCCGCCACCGGCACCATCGCCCGCACCGTCACCAATGTGCGGGCAGGCGCCACCAGCCCGGTGGCCGGCATGGTGCATGCCGTCACGCTGCTGGGCGTGATGCTGGTGGCCGCGCCTCTGGCCCTGCACGTGCCCCTGGCCGCGCTGGCCGGCATCCTGCTGTTCGTGGCCTGGAACATGGGCGAATGGCGCGCGTTCGCGCACGCACGGCGCTTCAACCTGCCCTACCGCACGGTGCTGTTCGGCACGTTCCTCCTCACCGTGGTGTTCGACCTCACCGTGGCCATGGAGGTGGGGCTGGTGCTGGCCTGCGTGTTCTTCATCTGGCGTATGGGCACCTTGTTCCGGGTGGAGGCTCGCAGCGGGGAGGACCTGCCCGCGGGGCTGGCGCCGCAGACGCAGGTCTTCAGCCTCTACGGTGCGCTGTTCTTCGGGGCCGTGGCCCAGGTGGAAGACCTGCCCCAGCGCGTGCTCCCCGACACGCAGCACGTGGTGCTGGACATGCACCGCCTGATCTCGATGGACACCTCGGGTCTGGAATCGCTCAAACAGCTGCACCGCAGCCTGCAGCTCCAGGGCATCACGCTGACCCTGGTGGACGTCAATGAGCAGCCGCTGTCGCTGATCCGCCGCTCCGGCTTTGAAGCCACCCTGGGGTCCGAGCGCATCGTGGCCGACTGGTCAGCGCTGGCGCCGGCGCCGGGTTCGGCTGACCAGGCCGCCAGCCCGTCAGCTTTCGAGAGGCCCTGACGCGTAAACTGCAGCGTCGCCTTGAACCGAACCGACCCACCCGCCATGCCGCTGTTCTGGAAGCCCTACCGATCCGACGTGACCCAGTTCATTGAACAACTGAAGGCCCAGCGCCCCACGCTGGAGGAAGAGCAGCGCAGCGGCCGCGCCCTCCTGTGGGACCGGCCCGTGGACCGCGAAGCGCAGGGCGATTGGCGCGAGGCCCGCGTGCCGCAGCAACCCTACGTCTACCAGACCAAGTCCTGACCGGCTGCCCCGGCGCCAGGCCATGAACCCGGAAGCGACGCCAGAAAGCCTGGCGGGGATGTCCGCTGCGCCCTTGCCGGCCACGCCCGAGGTGGTGGACCAGGTGGCCCTGGCCCGCCTGTACGGCGAACCGCTGTTCCAGCTTCCGCAGGATCTGTACATCCCGCCCGATGCGCTGGAGGTCTTTCTTGAAGCCTTCGAAGGCCCGCTGGATCTGCTGCTGTACCTGATCCGCAAGCAGAACTTCAACATCCTGGACATTCCGCTGGCCGATGTCACGCGGCAGTACCTGAATTACGTCGAGCAGATCCGCAAGCACAACCTCGAGCTGGCCTCCGAGTACCTGCTCATGGCGGCCATGCTCATCGAGATCAAGTCGCGCATGCTGCTGCCGCCCAGGAAAAGCGAGGACGGCAAGGAGCCCGAGGACCCGCGTGCCGAGCTGGTGCGGCGCCTGCTGGAGTACGAGCGCATCAAGCTGGCGGCCGCGAAGCTGGACAGCCTGCCGGTGCTGGGCCGCGATTTCCTGCGCGTTCAGGTGCTGGTCGAACAGAGTCTGGCGCCGAGGCTGCCGGACGTGGACCCCGGCGACCTGCGCGCCGCCTGGGCCGACATCCTGCAACGAGCCAAGCTCAACCAGCACCACCGCATCACGCGAGAGCAGCTCTCGGTGCGCGAGTACATGAGCCAGGTGCTGAAGCGGCTGCAGGGTCGGCGCTTCGTGGAGTTCCATGAGCTGTTCGACACCACGCGCGGGCAGGCGGTGGTGGTGGTGACCTTCATCGCCATGCTGGAACTGTGCCGCGAACGACTGCTGGAAGTGACGCAGGCCGAGGCTTTCGCCCCCATCTACGTGCGCTTGTCCTACACCCCGAACTGAGCGCCCACCTGCTGGCGGATGGTGGCCAGCAAGGGCTCGGGCAGGACGGGCTTGACCAGACACTCCAGCGAACCATCGCTCAGGGCATTGGCCATGGCCGCGCGCCGGTCACCCGTGATCAGCAAGGTATGCACGGGCTGCGTCGGCCACACCTGACGCACCAGCCGCAGGGCCACCAGGCCGTCCCCCGGTCTGGGCAGGTGGTAGTCCAGCATCAGCAGGTCAGGTCGGGTCACCTCCGGACCCTTCAGCCACTGCGCCAGGGAATCGATGTCGGAGAAGGCCCGGACCTCGGCACCCCAGGCCTCCAGCAGCAGCACCAGGCCCGTGCGTGCCGCGTAGTCGTCGTCCACCACGAGGATGCTGCAGGCTGGCGACGTGGGCGCATCGGCAGCTTGATCCGCCCCTGCGGGAACGGGACGGCTCGGTGAGAGATACTCCTCAAGGGCGGCCGAGAGGGAGGGGTGTACTCCCGCCTTGGTGTCCGCCCCAAGCAAGCCAAGCTGCCCGGGGAGCGCGGGCAGAACCGACGGAGTGGCCAGGGCGGCCAGCTCGGCGAAATGGGCATCGACCAGGCGCTCGATGTCGTGGGCCGCACTGGCAATGCCGGCCACCAAGGGCTGCTGTGCTGCGCTGAGCGGCTGCATCTTCAAGGCCGCGCAGAACAGGCCCAGCGCGTTGAGCGGCTGGCGCAGGGCGTGATGCTGCAGCCGCCAGGCGTCCGTCGCCGCGCCGGGCAGCAGGCTGGGCTTGGTGTCCTCATCCATGGCGGCCACGCCGCCACGAGACCGACCCGGGCTGCCCCTGGGCCACGCGGCTGACCGCCAGCACCGCCTGGGTGCGGCTGGTGACGTTCAGGGCCCGCAGGACGGAGGCGACATGGTCCTTGACCGTGTCCACGGACAGGCTCAGCTCCCGGGCGATGAGCTTGTTGGGCAAGCCCTTGAGCAGCCCCGACAGCACGTCGTGCTGGCGCGGCGTAAGCCCCAGATGCCCCAGCGACTTCGTCACCATGCCAACCAGGTCCTGCGGACCTGCGGCCTCAGGCGCCCGCCCGCGGTTGGGCCCGAACAGGTGCTGTGGAACGAACAGCCCGCCCGACATGACGATGCGCAAGGCGTCCACCAGCGCCTGGGTGGACGCGCGCTTGGGGATGAAACCCATGGCCCCGAGGTCCAGGGCGCGTACCACATCCCCGGCGTTTTCGGAGGCGGAGAGGATGACCACCGGCACCTGGGGGTGCTCCTGACGCATCTGCGCCAAGACCTCGAAACCATCGGCGTCACCCAAGACCAGATCCAGCAGGGCGAGGTCGAAGTCGGGCGTGTCCCGCAGGCACGCCCAGGCCTGCGCGGCGCTTTGCGCGCCCGTCACAGCAACATCTTCGCCCAGACCAGTGATCACCGCCTGCAAGGCGGTGAGTATCAGCGGATGGTCATCGATCAGCAGCACCTTCATCGGGGCCTCCCAGCGGATCCAACCGATGTTAAGGGGCAAGAGACCGGGAGTCGGTCCGTGAAAGCCCTCAATAAGTGCGCCGGGCTGCTGCCTGAGGCAGGCTTCAGCGCAGGCCGTCCCAGAGCAGCTTCAGCCCGGTCAGCAGCATGCCGGTGTAGGCCAGGCGGTAGAACCAGGTGTTGCTGACATGGCGGGTCATCCACACGCCCAGCCAAACGCCCGCCGGCGCCAGCGGCAGCAGCACCAGGGCCGTGGCCATGTTGCGCAGGTCGATCAGACCCAGCGCCGAGAACGGCACCCACTTCGCCAGGTTGACCACGCCGAAGAAGACGGCCATGGTGCCGCTGTAGGCCAGCGGCGGCAGCCTTTGCGGCAGCATGTAGGCGGCCAGGGGCGGACCACCGGCATGCGCCACGAAACTGGTGAAGCCGGACACGGTGGCGCAGGCCGAACCCACCCAGGGCCGTGCCGGCGGAGCGTCCGGCCGTGGGGGAAAGAGCAAGCGCTGCCCCAGGAATGCCAACGTGAGCGCACCCGTGAGGCCGGCCACGGCCGGGGCCGACAGAATGCCGAACATCGCCCAGCCCACGGCCGTGCCTGCGATGCCCCAGGGGACGATGCGCCGCACGAGGGCGCGGTCGCGGTGCTTCCACAGTTGCTGCAGCGTGGCGGCATCCATCACCATCAGCAAGGGCAGCATGATCGCGGCCGCCTGGGGCACCGGGATCACCAGGGCGATCATCGGCACCGCCAGGGACCCAAAGCCGCTGGCGAAGCCGCTCTTGCTCAGGCCCACCAGCAGCACGGCGGGCATTGCCACGGCGTAGAACAGGGGGTCGGTCAGCAGCGGCAGTTCGGCCCACCAGGAGGCGATCAACGGGTCTTTCCTTGCAAGCGTGGGCCCCCACAGCCGGGGCATGGACAATTCTGGCGTGTTCCAGCCCTCCCAGCACGACGTCCGGCGCTTCTTTTGCGAGGTGTGGCGCAAGCACGCCGAAGGCCTGCCGCTGGACGCGATGGAGTCCCAGGCCGCCCCTTGGGTGTCCGAACATCCCGAGTACGCGGCCAACCTGCAGGATCTGCAAGGCGCTCTGGCGGCTGTCTACACCGTAGAGGAAGGCCGCACCAACCCCTTCCTGCACCTGAGCATGCATCTGAGCATCGCGGAGCAGGTGTCCATCGACCAGCCCAGCGGCATCCGCCAGGCCGTGCAACTCCTGGCCAACCGCCTGGGGTCGCTGCACGAGGCGCACCACCAGGTGATGGAATGCCTGGGCGAGATGATCTGGGCGTCGCAACGCACAGGCCTGCCGCCCGACGGGCCCGCCTACATCGAGGCCGTGCGGCGCCGGGCCACATCAAGGCCTTGAAGCACCTTCACGGAAGACCCTGAGCGGCCCAGCGGCCGAGACACCTGCGGCCTGATGGCCCGGGCAGGCGGCGCGGTCAGGCAGGGGCATAACCTTCTTCGGTCAGCGCAGCGGAAAAGGCCTGCTGCGGCAACTGCGACTCGATCACCACCTTGTGCGTGGGCAGGTCGATCGTCAGCCGTGCTGCCGGGTCCACCTGTTGCACGGTGGCCGTGACGGTCTTCGCGCAGTGGCCGCAGGTCATGTCGGGCAGGGTCATTTCGATGGTCATGTGGTGCCTCGTCAAGTTCAATGCTGCAGGCAGCGAGTGCCCCGGGCTTAGAGTATGCGCATGGTCGAGCACACCTTGAACATCGACGGCATGACCTGCGCCTCTTGCGTGGCCCGGGTGGAGAAAGCCCTGGTCCGCGTGGCCGGTGTGCAAACGGCCAGCGTCAACCTGGCGACCGAGCAGGCGCAGGTCCAGGCCGAAGCCGGTACGGACCCGCAGCAACTGCTCACCGCCGTGCAGCGTGCGGGCTACGAGGCCAGCATCGTGCAGGCCGACGCCGCCGTGCTGGCGGAGCCGCACCGCCGCCCGCATGACGAGGGCTGGAAGGTGGCCGTGGCGGCTGCCCTGTCGCTGCCCCTGATGCTGCCCATGCTGGGCGATCTGCTGGGCCAGCACTGGATGTGGCCGGCCTGGGTGCAGGCCCTGCTGGCGGCGCCAGTGCAGTTCTGGCTGGGCGCGCGCTTCTACCGCGCGGGGTGGGCAGCCCTGAAGGCCCGGGCCGGCAACATGGACCTGCTGGTGGCCATTGGCACCACGGCCGCCTTCGGTTTAAGCCTGGCGCTGTGGTGGCAGGCCCCGCCGGGCGCGATGCCGCACCTGTACTTCGAAAGCGCAGCCACGGTCATCACGCTGGTGATGCTGGGCAAATGGATGGAGGCCCGCGCCAAGCGCCAGACGCTGGCGTCGCTGGAGGCCCTGCGGCGACTGCGACCCGAGACCGCGCGGATCCGCCGCGAGGGGGTGGAAATCGAGGTGCCGCTGTCGGCGCTGCGCGTGGGCTCCGAGGTGGTGGTGCGCCCCGGTGAACGGCTGCCCACCGATGGCCAGATCATCGAAGGCCGCACGCACCTGGACGAATCGCTGCTCACGGGCGAGAGCCTGCCCGTGGCGCGCGAGGTGGGACAACAGGTCACTGGCGGCGGGCTGAACCTCGAGGGCCTGGTCGTGGTGCGCACCACCGCCATCGGGGCCGAGACGCAACTGGCCCGCATCGTGCGCCTGGTGGAATCGGCCCAGGCCCACAAGGCCCCCATCCAGCAACTGGTGGACAAGGTCAGTGCGGTGTTCGTGCCGGCGGTGATCGTGATCGCGCTGGTCACGGGCCTGGCCTGGTGGCTGCTGCGCGGCGATGCCGTGGCCGCCATCTTGAACGCCGTGTCGGTGCTGGTCATCGCCTGCCCCTGCGCCCTGGGCCTGGCCACGCCGGCCACGCTGATGGTGGGCACTGGCATGGCCGCGCGCCGTGGCATCCTGGTGCGCGATGCCCAGGCGCTGGAGACCTTGCGCACGGTGCGCATCGTCGCCTTCGACAAGACCGGCACCCTGACCCAAGGCCGTCCACGGCTGACCGCCTGGGCCTCGGTGTCAGGCGTGGCGGAAGACGACGCCCGGCTGCTGCGCTGGGCCGCCGCACTGCAATCAGGCAACGACCATCCCCTGGCACGGGCGGTGCTGGAGGCTGCAGCCGCCCATGGGGTTGCTGCGGGCACCAAGCCGGCCACCGAGGCGGCTCAGGCTCCGCAGGAAACCCCAGGCCATGACGAGGTTCGCGTGCCAGAGGTCAGCAGTCTTCAGGTGGTGGCCGGCCGCGGCGTCGAGGCCTGGGTGCAAGGTCGCCTGTTGCGACTGGGCAGCACACGCTGGCTGAGCGAGAGCAGCCTGGAACCAGGACCGCTGCAGCCTCAGGCAGCGCAGGCCGCCGCCTCGGGCCAGACGGTGTCCTGGCTGTTCACGCCTGGAAGCGCAGAGGTTGGCCAGGGCCTGGGACAAGCCCAGGTACTGGGACTGCTGACCTTTGGCGACCAGGCCAAGGCCGGTGCGGCGCAGGCCATCGCCCGGCTGCGGGCCCGGGGGCTGCGGGTGGTCATGGTCAGCGGTGACAACCAAGGCGCCGCCGAGTCCATGGCACGCACATTGGGCATCGACGAGGTACGCGCCGAGGTGCTGCCGGGCGACAAGGCCCGGGTGGTGGGCGAATTGAAAGGCGGGCTGCCCGCGGGCGAGGGCGTGGCCATGGTGGGCGATGGCGTCAACGACGCCCCGGCGCTGGCTGCTGCCGACGTGGGCCTGGCCATGGCCGCAGAGGGTGCCGGCACCGATGTTGCCGTCGCGACCGCCGGCCTGACCCTGCTCAGGGGCGACCCGGCCGCAGTGGTGGACGCTTGGGAGCTTTCCTGGGCCATCAGGCGCAAGCTGCGCCAGAACCTTTCGTGGGCGTTCGCCTACAACGTGGTGGGCATCCCGCTGGCGGCCCTGGGGCTGCTGAGCCCCATGGTGGCCGGTGCGGCCATGGCCATGTCCAGCGTCAGCGTCATCACCAACGCCCTGACGCTGCGGCGCTGGCGACCGTCATGCGCTGAGATCAGCGGAACTTCGACTGCGGAACGGTCTTGAGATCGCCCGGGAGGGAGCCGATGTACTGCGCCATCGCCTTGAGCTCGCTGGGCTTGAAGGCCTTGACCTGGCCGGCCATGATGGCGTTGGAACGGCCCAAGGTGGCCTTGCCTTCGACCTTGTAGGACTTCAACGCGACGTAGAGGTAGTCGGCATGCTGGCCGGCAATCTTCGGGTAGGCGCCATCGATGGGCTTGTTGAAATCTGCCCCGTGGCACGAGGCGCAAGCGCCTTTCTCCAGCAGCGCCTTCACCTCTGCCGACGGCGCCTTGGCCGTCTGGGCCACCGCCACCACACTGCTCTTGCCGTGCTGCTCGTAGAAGGCGCCCAGGTCGGCCATTTGCTGCTCAGTCAGGGAACCTGCGATGCCCTTCATCGTCGGGTGCTTGCGTTCGCCCTTCTGGTAAGCCAGCAGCGCGGCCACGATGTACTTGGCGTTCTGCCCGGAGATCATCGGCACCCGATGCACCTCGGGGAAGCTCGACTGGTAGCCAGGGATGCCGTGACAGCCGATGCAGCTGGCCGCCAGCTTTTCACCCGCCTTGGCGTCCTGAGCCGCTGCAGTCAGGGACATGCCAGCCAATGCCAGCGACACGGTCAACGCTCTGATCATGAAAGCTACCCTCGGAATCTCTTGGTCTGTTCACCGCAGCGCCTGGGCTGTTGCCGGCGGGGTGAGAAATCTCGCGGTCAGCGAGCACCGCCACCGGCGCTTGCAACGCCCTTCCATTATAGGGGGGGCCTATATACTGAAACTGGACATTGACCTGTCGCGCAGGCGGGTGGTGCAACCTGCCGAAGCGTGACGTCAGCGCCGTCTCGCTTCCCCTCGCGCAAACCCGATATTCCACCCCTGACCCCGCTCGCCCCCGAAGAGCCGTTCACCCAAACCGCCGCACGCCAACATGAAATTCAAGGGCTCCGACCAATACGTCGCCACCGACGACCTCATGATGGCCGTCAACGCGGCCCTCACCCTGAAGCGTCCTCTGCTGGTCAAGGGCGAACCCGGCACCGGCAAGACCATGCTGGCCGAAGAGGTGGCGCAGGCGCTCGACATGCCGTTGCTGCAGTGGCACGTCAAGAGCACCACCAAGGCCCAGCAGGGCCTCTACGAGTACGACGCCGTCAGCCGACTGCGCGACAGCCAACTCGGCGACGAGAAGGTGAAGGACATCCAGAACTACATCGTCAAGGGCGTTCTCTGGCAGGCCTTCACCGCCGACCAGCCCGTGGCCTTGCTGATCGATGAGATCGACAAGGCCGACATCGAGTTTCCTAACGATCTGCTGCGCGAGATCGACCGCATGGAGTTCTACGTCTACGAGACGCGCGAACTCATCAAGGCGCGGCACCGTCCCCTGGTGTTCATCACTTCCAACAATGAGAAGGAGTTGCCAGACGCCTTCCTGCGCCGGTGCTTCTTCCACTACATCAAGTTCCCTGACGCGCCCACGATGCAGGCCATCGTGGACGTGCATTTCCCCGGACTGAAGAAAGAGTTGCTGAGCGCAGCCCTGAAGACCTTCTATGACGTACGCAACCTTCCTGGTCTGAAGAAGAAGCCCAGCACCTCAGAGCTGCTGGACTGGCTGAAGCTGCTGGTGGCCGAAGACATCCCGCTGGAAGTGCTGCAGATCAAGGACGACAAGGTGGCGGTGCCCCCCCTGGTGGGCGCCTTGCTGAAGAACGAGCAGGACGTCACGCTGTTCGAGAAACTGGTCTTCATGCAACGCAACCATCGCTGAGTGCCATGATGACCAGCTCCTGGATCGAACCCCTGCAGATGGCCGGTGGGCATGCGCAGCTGCTGCCCCTGGCACCGGAACACGCAGCAGGCTTGAGCGATGCCGTCAGAGACGGCGAGCTCTGGAAGCTCTGGTACACCGCGGTGCCATCGCCTGAAGGCATGAAAGCCGAGATCGAGCGGCGCCTGAAGCTGCAGGCGCAAGGCCTGATGCTGCCCTTCACCGTCGCCGATGCCACCGGCCGCATCGTGGGCATGACGACCTACATGAACGTCGACGCACCCAACCGCAGGGTGGAGATCGGCAGCACCTGGTATGCGCAGAGCACGCAGCGCTCTGCGCTGAACACAGAGTGCAAGCGCATGCTGCTGGGCCACGCCTTCGAAAGCCTGCAGTGCATCGCCGTGGAGTTCCGCACGCACCGCCTGAACACCCAGAGCCGCCGCGCCATCGAGCGCCTGGGCGCGCAGCTGGACGGCATCCTGCGGGCGCACCAGATCGGACACGGCGGCACCTTGCGCGACACCGCTGTCTACAGCATCACCGCGGCGGAGTGGCCGGTGGTGAAGACACATCTCGACTTCCAGCTTGCGCGCAGCCGCTGACCCATGAGCGCGCGAGCCACCGGCCCGGCCGGCGTCCGTAAGAAGACACGCTTCACCGTCGAGCACCTGTGGCAGCTGGACCGTCTGGGCGCCCCCAGCCTGTCGCCTGATGGATCGCAGGCGGTGGCCGCGCTCACTTCGTACTCGATGGAAGACAACAAGTCCTCGAGCAGCCTGTGGCTGTTGTCCACGCTGGGGGGGCAGCCCCGACGACTGACCTCCTGCGGTGACAAGGACGGCCAACCCCGGTTCAGCCCCGCGGGAGACCGCATCGGCTTCATCGCCAAGCGGGATCAGGAAGGTGCGCGTGACGAGACGCCGCAGCTGTACCTGATCCCGGTGGACGGCGGCGAGGCACAGCGCGCGGGCAACGTGGCCACGGGCGTGGAGGCCTTCCGCTGGTGCCCTAACGGCCGCCAGGTGGTCTTCGTCTCCTGGGTATGGCCCGAACTGCGGGGCTCGGCAGCCCAGGCCAGACGCCATGCGGAGTTCAGCAAGCGCAAGGAGACCGGCTACGCCACCAGCCAGGCGCAGTACCGCCACTGGGACCACCAGCTCCCCATGGGACGGGTGGCCCACCTCCACCTGATGGACGTGGCCACCGGCCGCGTGCGCGATCTGTTTGAAGGCACGGCCTACGAGCTCAACCGCACGGAGCCGGACGCCCAGTGCTTTGACATCTCACCTGACGGGCGCCGCCTGGTCTTCGCTTTCGACCCGGCAACGCAGAAGCGAGGCGACGGCCGCTATGCGTTGGCCGAGATGGACCTCAGGAGCGGGGACATCCAGGTCATTGCCCAGGACGCGGACTGGGATTTCTCCGCCCCCAGCTACAGCCCGGACGGCCAGCGCATTGCCTTCGTCGCCAATCACCAGGGCCTGAAGCACACGATGCCGGGGCATTTGGCGGTGTGGGAGCGCATGGGCAGTCGGTGGGACGTTGTCAGCGCCCAATGGGACCACGCGGTGCACGCGCCGCTGCGCTGGACCGACGCAGCAGACGCGGTTCTGCTGTGCGCCGAGCACCAGGGCCGGCGCCACCTGTGGCAATTCGAGCTCGGTGCGCGCCAATGTGCAGTGGCCATCGAAGGCGGCTGCGTGCACACCTACGACCTGGCCGCCGGGCAGTTGGTGACGCTGGCAGATTCGGCGCAGTACCCAGGGCGCGTCCATGCGCACAACCCGGGAGCCTCTGGGGCCTTGCAGGCGCGGCGCATCGAACAGTTCAACGACAAACTGCTGTCCACGCTGGACTTCGGCACCACCGAGGAGACCTGGATCACCGGGGCCCTGGGCGAACAGGTGCAGGTGTGGCTGACCTTCCCGCCGGGCTTCGACCGCAAGCGCAAGCACCCGCTGATGCACAACATCCACGGCGGGCCGCACACCGCGGCGGGCGACACCTGGCATTACCGCTGGAACACCCACGCCTTCGCGGCGCAGGGCTACGTGGTGGCCAGCGTGAATTACCACGGTTCGTCCAGCTTCGGTCACGCCTTCCTGGACAGCATCACCCACCGCTGGGGTGAGCTCGAGCTGCAGGACATCGAGGCCGCCACCGACGTGCTGCTGAAGAAGCCCTGGGTCGACCGCAAGCGCGTCTTTGCCACCGGTGGCAGCTATGGCGGCTACATGGTGGCGTGGATGAACGCGCATGTGAAGCCCGGCCGTTACCAGGCCTACATCTGCCACGCCGGCTGCTTCGACTGGACCGGCATGTTCGCCGACGACGCCTACTACTGGCACTCCAAGGAACTGGGTGCCTGGTATTGGGACGACATGGCCAAGGTCCACAGCCAAAGCCCGCATGCCCATGCCGCCGGCATGCGCACCCCCACGCTGGTGATCCACGGCGCCCTGGACTATCGCGTGCCCGACGCCCAGGGTCTGGCCTACTACAACACACTCAAGGCACTTGGCGTGGACGCCCGGCTGCTGTGGTTCCCGGATGAGAACCACTGGATTCTCAAGCCGCGCAACAGCCGCCAGTGGTACGGGGAGTTCTTCGACTGGTTGCGTGCATACGATCCGGCGCATCCGTCACGGGCACACGCTGCCGCGCGGTCACCGAAGGGCGCCATGGGTCGGGCGTCCTCCAGATCGGCCAGGCGCCAAGGATGAGCACACCATGCTGATCAACTTCTTCTACACGCTGCGCGCGGCCAAGTTGCCCGTGTCCGTGAAGGAATACCTCACGCTGCTGGAGGCGCTGAAGGCCGGCGTGATCGATGACGACGGCGGCCCGAGCGTGGACAAGTTCTACTTCCTGTCGCGTACGGCGCTGGTCAAGGATGAGGCGAACTTCGACAAGTTCGACCGTGCGTTCTCTGCCTACTTCAAGGGGGTGGAACTGCTGACCGACTTCACGCAGGACGTGCCGCTGGAGTGGCTGCGCAAGACGCTGGAGCTTGAGCTCTCGCCCGAGGAGAAGGCGGCCATCGAGAAGATGGGCTGGGACGAGCTGATGCAGACCCTGAAGAAGCGCTTCGAGGAGCAGAAGGAGCGTCACGAAGGGGGCAACCGCATGATCGGCACGGGAGGCACCAGCCCGTTCGGCGCCTACGGCTACAACCCCCAGGGCATACGCATCGGGCAGGACAAGGGGCGCAACCGCAGCGCGGTGAAAGTCTGGGACCAGCGCGCCTACAAGGACTACGACGACACCAAGGAGCTGGGCACGCGCAACATCAAGGTGGCGCTGCGCCGCCTGCGCCGCTTCGCCCGCGAAGGCGCCGCCGAGGAACTCGATCTCGACGACACCATCCACAGCACGGCCGCGAATGCGGGCATGCTGGACATCAAGCTCGTGCCCGAGCGCCACAACCGCGTGAAAGTGCTGTTGCTCATGGATGTGGGCGGCACCATGGACGAACATATCCACCGCGTTGAGGAGTTGTTCAGCGCCGCCAAGACCGAGTTCAAGCACCTGGAGTTCTATTACTTCCACAACTGCGTGTACGACTTCATGTGGAAGAACAACCGTCGCCGCTTCAGCGAGAAGTTCCCGACCTGGGACGTGATCCGCAAGTACAACAAGGACTACAAGCTGATCTTCGTGGGCGACGCCACCATGAGCCCGTACGAGATCCTGCAGCCCGGTGGCAGCGTGGAATACAACAACGAGGAGCCGGGGGCCGAGTGGCTGCAGCGCCTGACCCACGCCTTCCCGAAATTCGCCTGGATCAACCCCGAGCCGCAGGGCGTGTGGCAGTACCGGCAGAGCATCGCCATCGTGCAGCAGTTGATGAGCCAGCGCATGTTCCCGCTGACGCTGGCCGGACTGGAAGGGGCGATGCGGTTGCTGACCAAATGACGCGGCTCTCGCCAGCCCGCTGCCTGAGCCATCTGCTGCTGGTTGCGGCCGCTCTGGCAGGCAGCGGATGTGCCCTGTTGGGCGGGCCGAGCCCGGCGGCGACGGACCCGGTCGCGGCCGCAGGACCGCCTGCCCTGGAGATCGAGATCGATGCGCCGCCGGAACTGCGGGCCTTGCTGGAGCGCCACCTGGACCTGGCGCGACTTTCCACGGTGGCACGGGGCGAAAGGCTGGGTGACAGCGAGTTGTCGCGCCTGATCGACGCGGCGCCCGCACAGGCACGCGAGCTGCTGCAGACCGAGGGCTATTTCGAGCCTGAGATTCAGATCCAGCGGCGCGCGCCTGAAGTGGCCGACGCCCCTCCCCGCCTTCGCCTGCAACTCAACCCTGGGCGCCGCACCACCATCAGCCAGGTGGACCTGCAGTTCTCCGGCGTGTGGGGAGAGGCGGTGCAAGCCGGCCGCGCCGACGCGGTGCAGACTCTTCAGGGCCTGCGTCAGCACTGGCCCTTGAAGAGCGGCGTGCCATTTCGCAACCCGGCCTGGACCGATGCGAAGACCGACAGCCTGGCCCGGCTGCGCGCCAGCGGGCACCTGGCCGCCGGCTGGAGCCGCACCAGCGCCGAGATCGACCCCGCACTGGGGCAGGCCCGGCTGTCCCTGGCTGCCGACCCCGGGCCGCTGTTCCGGAGCGGCGAATTGCGGGTGGAAGGCCTGCGCCTGCACGACCGGGAGACCGTGGGACATCTGGCCAACTTCGGGCCGGGAACGCCTCTGACCGAGACCTTGTTGCTGGACTTCCAGGACCGTCTGCAGAAGTCCGGGCTTTTCGAGCGGGCCAGCGTTGCGGTGGAGGCCACACCGGACCAGGCCGAGGCAGCGCCCGTGTCGGTGCAGGTGGAGGAATCTGCGCGCCAGCAACTCGTGCTGGGCGTTGGCGTGAGCGCAAACACCGGGCCACGGGCCACGGTGGAACATATCGACCGGCGGCTGTTC
>CANHVY010000015.1 GCA_947464185.1 Burkholderiales bacterium | reverse complement strand
TTGAACCATGAGTACATGGGCTCAACCGGGGCGCCTCCGGCGGCCTGGCAGGGGCCTAAAGACAGTAGAGAAATCAGCCAACAGCCAATTCAGTAAACCGCCTCACACACAGAATTTCGGACATCCCCGGGCTGGCCGGCACATGCTTGAGCTTGGGCGTGTGTCATTGCAAGGCCTGACCCCGTAACTTCCAACCAGCCTCCGCGATACCCAGGGCGGTTCACAAACACTTTCTTGGCGAGATCGATGCCGACGAATACGATAGTCATGGACTTCCCCTTCCGAATGAGTTGATGAGAGTTCGCACTTCCCATGGTGGCACTTCGATGCCGCCGGCCGCCATGCGGCTGGTTCGGGACGGGGAAGTCCCATTCATTCGTTAGGCATCACACAAACCATCATGCGACCTTCTCTATTCATCGGATCATCTGTCGAGGGCCTCGACGTCGCGTACACGCTGCAGTCGAACCTTGAACGCGATGTCGAAGCAACGGTCTGGGATCAGGGCGTATTCGGTCTTACAAAGTCGAGCTTGGCTTCTCTCCTTGAAGCCGTGGAAACATTCGACTTCGCTGCACTCGTTCTCAGCGCCGACGACACGGCCACGATTCGAGCAACCGAGTACTCTGTTGCCAGAGACAACGTCGTCTTTGAATTGGGCCTATTCATCGGGGCACTTGGCGCCAACCGCACCTTCTTCCTTGTGCCTAGGGCCATGCCCGACCTGCACCTGCCAAGTGACCTCGCAGGCATCACACCCTGCACCTATGACTCCAACCGAAAGGACAAGAACCTGCGTGCTGCATTGGGACCACTAAGCCATGAAATGCGGCTGTCCATTCAAGCGGCTGGCTTCCGCTCCACCGAAGGCAAGGCTAGTCCACATGTCCCAGAACTCGGTGCGGTCGTTCAGTCCACGAGCGGTGAACTCCGTACACGTGCCGCGTCGACTTTACGTGAGTTGATCGACGAGGCAGAGGGCGTACGCGCACAGGTGGCTGCAAAGCAGATATCCCACAAAGACGCAGAGATCCCACTTGTGCGATGGAAGATCAAGGTCTGTCGGTTTCTCGATCGAACGCTCGGCGTTGAAGATGCGAAGTCGTTTTATGCGCTCTATACCTCCCACAATGCCACGACCGGTGACCAGCACTTCGAGAGCGCGTATCAGAACCACATTGGCTTTCTTGAGGTTCTAGCTGCGGAGATCGAGGATGACCCTGACTACCCGCTGGTCAACCCGCCAAAGCCCTCGGGCAAGCTCAGCTTTGCAGGCCTTCGCTTCACCTATGCTTCGCGCTAGTGACGCCTCTCTTAACAAACACCCTTCAAGTGACTGATTTACAAGGCTGTTTTCAGACAGGCTGCGCAACAGCGACGAGTCGCATGCCGAGCTAGTTGGCACGCTGGGACAGCTCGCGCAGCACGCGTTCGCGTTATCGTTCCTCGCAGCAGGTCTGGCCTTGGTCGGCGTGCTCCTGGCCCTTGGTCAGCATCATGCAGATGAGCCGGGCGGGCTTGTGCTCGGCAGGGTCGAGGTAAATCGATCCACCGGCCCAAGCACCACTCAGGCCTTAGCAACCCCTCACGACAGCCGCTTCACCCCCGGCAGCTCACACGCATACACCGCGTTGCGCAGCGCCGCGATGGCCTCGTAGCGGGTGAAGCTGCGGCGCCAGGCCAGCACCACGCGGCGGGTGGGCACGGGGGCTTCGAACTTCAGGTAGGCCACGTGGGGCTGCGCGCCATCGGGCACGCTGAGTTGGGGCACCACCGTCACGCCCATGCCCGAGGCCACCATGTGCTTGATGGTCTCCAGCGACGAGCCCTCGAAGCTCTTGCGGATGCCGTCGGCGTTGCTGGAAAAGCGCGCGAACTCCGGGCACACCTCCAGCACCTGGTCGCGAAAGCAGTGGCCCGCGCCCAGCAGCAACATGGTCTCCTGCTTGAGCTCCTGCGCACTGACCTTCTTGCGCTTGGCCAGCGGGTGGCTCTTGGGCACGGCCACCATGAAGGGTTCGTCGTACAGCGGGGCCACGGCCAGGCCCGTGTCCGGGAAGGGCTCGGCCATGATGGCGCAGTCGATCTCGCCGCTGCGCAGCATGTCCAGCAGCTTGACCGTGAAGTGCTCCTGCAGCATCAGCGGCATCTGCGGCACGCGTTCGATGGCCTGGCGCACCAGGTCGGGCAGCAGGTAGGGCCCGATGGTGTAGATGATGCCCAGCTTGAGCGCGCCCGACAGCGGGTCCTTGCCGCTCTTGGCGATCTCCTTGATGGCGGCGGCCTGCTCGATCACCACCTGCGCCTGGCGCACGAGGGCCTCGCCCAGCGCCGTGACGCTGACCTCGTTGCCTCCGCGCTCGAAGATCTTGACGTCCAGCTCTTCCTCCAGCTTCTTCACCGCCACGCTGAGCGTGGGTTGCGAGACGAAGCAGGCCTCGGCGGCGCGGCCGAAGTGCCGCTCCCGGGCCACGGCGACGATGTAGCGAAGTTCCGTCAGGGTCATGCGCAGATTGTCCGCCAGAGGCTTGCGGTTCGGTGCACGCCACTGGGCGTGCGCCCGCCTGTTGAAACCGCCCAGAAACCGGGCCCTCGGCGGGGCGGATATGCTCGCGCCCGCCCGCGCACCGCACGCTTCATGTTGCCGTGCGCCGTGCCGCCCCCGACCCCTGCCATTGACCATCATGCCCCACGCCATCCATTGCCACCACCCGGCTCGCCTGACCAGCGGCGCACCGACCGTCGCCTTGACCTGTGCCCTGATGCTGGCCTTGGGAGCCTCCACTTCCAGCGCCCAGCAGGCGCCACCTGCTCCCGCGGCGGCGCCTGCCTTGCAGGTGGTCCAGGCCGTGCGGGCCGAGTTCGCCACCCCGATCAATGCCGCTCAGTCCCTGCTCGGCCAAGGGCAGCTCGATGAAGCCATGCGCAATGTGGCGCTGGCCGCGGCGCTGCCCAACCTCACGCCCTATGAGACCATGCTGCTGGAGCGCACCCGCGCGGCGGTGGCCCAACGGCAGGGCAACAGCGCCCTGGTGCTGCAGGCTTTGGACGCCGCCCTGAGCACCGGGCAGGTTCCGCCGTCCGATGAAGTGGGCCTGGTCGAGGCCCTCGTCAGCATCGCCTCGCGCCTGAACGAGCACGCGCGCGTGCTGCGCTGGACCGAGCGTTACGCTGCCATCGGCGGCACGCAGGACGCCGTGCGCATGGTGCGCATCCAGAGCCAGTTGGCCACTGGTGATGAAAAAGGGGCGATGGCGGCGCTGAGCGCCCGGTTGGACGCGGCGGACAAGGCAGGTCAGACCCCGCCCGAGTCGCACCTGCGCACCTTGCTGTCGCTGCAGCAGAAGGCCAAGGATGCGGGTGCTCCGCGCACGCTGGAGCGCCTGGCCCTGGCCTATCCCCGCCCGGAGTACTGGATGGACCTGGTGGTGTCAGCAGCGCGCGATCCCGCCCTCCCCGACCGCACCTTGATGGAGTTGTACCGCCTTCTGCGCCTGGTGGGCGGCGTGAAGCAACTGGATCTGGGCGAAGAGATGACCCAGTTGGCCGCTCGCCTGGGCCAGCCTGCCGAGGCTTTGTCCGTCATCGAGGAAGCCTACGCCGCCGGGCAGATGGGCAAGGGCGGGCAGGCGGCGGCGCACCAGACCCTGCGCGACCAGGTGCGCAAGCAGGCGGCAGCCGAAGCCGCTGACCGCACTGCTGCCGAGTCCGCGGCCAAGACCGCGCCCAATGGCAACGGACTGGTAGACCTGGGCTGGGCCATGGTGGCTGGCCTTCCACTGGGCGCCTCGCCAGCGCTGGTGGAGCCGGGACTGGCCCTGATGGAACAGGGCCTGGCCACGGGTGGCCTGCGCCGCCCGGTGGAGGCGCGTCTGCATCTGGCGATGGCGCAGCTCGCCGCAGGTCGTCGGGACGCTGCGCGCCAGACACTGAAGGCACTGGAAGCCGAGGCTGGTGCAGATCCCCTGGCCGCCCCGGTGCGGCTGTGGAGCCGGTTCGCCCAGGCGCCAGCCCTGTTGCCCTCGCGTCAGTAACCCTGGCGGCTTGCGGCTGACGCCGCACTGTCAAGCCTTCAGGTACTCCGCCTTGGTGCTGAGCCAGCGGGCCACATGGGCACGTGCGGCGGCAGGGTGTTCCGCCATCAGACGTGGCGCCACGCGGCGCGCCTGTTCCAGCAGGCCCGTGTCGCCGTTCAGGTCCGCAAAGCGCAGCAGGTCGGCGCCGCTCTGGCGCGCGCCCATGAACTCGCCCGGGCCGCGGATCTGCAGGTCGCGCCGCGCGATCTCGAAGCCGTCGGTGGTCTCGGCCATGGCGCGCAGGCGCGACTTGCCGGTGTCTGACAGCGGACCGGTGTAGAGCAGCACGCACACGCTGGCGGCCGAGCCGCGCCCCACGCGCCCGCGCAGCTGGTGCAACTGCGCCAGGCCGAAGCGCTCGGCATGCTCGATGACCATCAGGCTGGCGTTCGGCACGTCCACGCCCACCTCGATGACGGTGGTGGCTACCAGCACGCCCATGCGTCCGCTGCTGAACTCGGCCATCACGGCCGCCTTCTCGCCAGCGGGCATGCGGCCGTGCAGCAGCCCCACCTGGCAGCCTGGCAGCGCAGCGCCGAGCACGGCGCTGAGCTGGGCGTGTGTCTCGGTGGCGTTCTGCAGGTCCAGGGATTCGCTCTCCTCGATCAGCGGGCAGACCCAGTAGACCTGCCGGCCCTGCTGCAGCTCGTCGCGGATGCGCGCGATCACCTGCTCGCGCTTGCTGTCGGCAAACACCTTGGTGACGATGGGCGTGCGCCCGGGCGGCAGCTCGTCGAGGGTGCTGACGGCCAGGTCCGCAAAGTAGGTCATGGCCAGGGTGCGCGGGATGGGCGTGGCGCTCATGGTCAGCAGATGGGGCTCGAGACGTGGGCCTGCCGCAGCCTTTGACGGCCTTGCTGCGTCAGCCGCAGCATCGCCCGCGGTCTCCACCAGCTTGTGGCGCAGTTCCAGCCGCTGCGCCACGCCGAAGCGGTGCTGCTCGTCCACCACGGCCAGCCCCAGCCGGGCGAACACCACGTCGTCCTGGATCACGGCGTGCGTGCCCACCACCAGCCCCGCCTCGCCCGAGGCGATCTGCGCCAGCATCGCCTGACGTGCCTTGCCCTTGCGGCTGCCGGTGAGCCAGGCCACGGTGATGCCCAGCGGCTGCAGCCACTGCACCAGCTTGTGGAAGTGCTGCTCGGCCAGGATTTCGGTGGGCGCCATGAGCGCGCATTGCCAGCCGGCGTCGATGGCGCGGGCGGCGGCCAGCGCGGCCACCACCGTCTTGCCCGAGCCCACGTCGCCCTGCAGCAGCCGGTGCATGGGCACGGGCCGGGCCAGGTCGGCATCGATTTCCCCGCAGACGCGGGCCTGCGCGCCGGTCAGGGCAAAGGGCAGGGCGGCCTGCAGGCGGGTGTGCAGGCTCAGGGGGCTCGGCCCGTGCGTGTCCTGCGCTTCCCGTGGCATTCCTGCCAATACCGGTGCGCGCAACCGTTCCCGTGCCGCCATGGCCTGCGCCTGGGCCAGCTGCTGCGCCAGCAGCTCCTCGAACTTCAGCCGCTGCCAGGCCGGGTGGCTGCGGTCTTCCAGCGTGGCCAGGGGCAGGCCGGGCGGGGGCTGGTGCAGCAGGCGCACGGCCTCCTTCAGCGGGGGCAGGCCGGAGGGCACGGCGGCCGGCGGCAGCACTTCGTCCAGCGGTGCGCGCCCCAGCGCAGAGGTGATGGCCTTGCGCAGGTAGACCTGCGGCAACTGCGCGCTGCTGGGGTACACCGGTGTCAGCGCGGCCGGCAGCGGGGCGCCGGGCTCCACGGCCTTGAAAGTCGGGTGCACCATCTCGCGCCCGAGGAACCCGCCACGCACCTCGCCGCGCACGCGCACGCGCTGGCTGCGCGCCAGCACCTTCTGGTGCGAGGGGTAAAAGTTCAGGAAACGCAGCGTGATCTCGCCGCTGTCGTCCGCCAGCCGCACCACCAGTTGGCGCCTGCTGCGCAGCTCCACCTGCGCCTCGCGCACCACCCCCTCCACCTGCGCGGTTTGGCCGTCGCGGGTGTGGGCGATGGGTTGCAGCTGCGTCTCGTCCTCGTAGCGCAGCGGCAGGTGCAGGGCCAGATCGATGTCGCGCACCAGGCCGAGCCGCTCCATCGCCTTCTGAGGCGCGGACTTGGCTCGGGGCGCGTCTGGCATGCGGCACATTGTCGGCCGCAACCCCAGCCGCACGTCTCGCGGCAGGCCCGCAGCAGGGCCGCCGTCAGTCGTGCACGATGTTACGGTCCTTGATGATCTGGGCGAAGCGCCGTGCGTCGGCCTTGGTCACGGCGCCGAACTCGGCCGCTGACATGGGCGTGGGCTCGGCGCCGATGCCGCGGATGGCTTCCACCGCCGCAGGCAACATGAGCGCGCGGTTGATCTCGCGGTTCATGCGCTCGATGATCGCCGCCGGCGTGCCCGCAGGGGCCCAGAAGCCGTGGGTGGTGCCGGCATCGAAACCCTTCAGTCCGAGCTCTTCGAGCGTGGGGGCGTCGGGGAACATCGACAGCCGCTTGGGCGAGGTCACGGCCAGCAGACGCAGCCGGCCGGAGCGCACGTGCGGGAAAGCGATGCCCGGGTCCAGCAGGTAGTCGATGGTGCCGCCCAGCAGGTCCTGCAGCGCTGCGCCTGAGCCGCGGTAGGGGATGTGCACGCTGAAGAAGCCGGCCTGTGACTTGAGCATCTCGCCCGCGATGTGCGGGCTGGTGCCGTTGCCGGGGGTGCCGTAGGTCAGCTTGCCGGGGTTGCGCTTGGCGTGGGCGATGAACTCGGCATAGGTCTTGTACGGCGCGTCACCGCGCACCACCAGAAACAGTTGCAGCCGCGCCCCCGCCGCCACGGGGATCAGGTCCTTGTCGTGGTCGAAGGGCATCTTGGGCGTGACGTAGGGCACGATGGACGCGCCGCTGCCCGAGCTGCACAGGAAGGTGTAGCCGTCGGGCGCGCTCTTGGCCGCGGCGTCCGAACCGATGATGCCGCCGGCGCCGCCGCGGTTGTCGACCACGATCTGCTGGCCCAAGGCCTGCGCCAGCGTGGTCGTGACCGAGCGCGCCACCAGGTCGGGCGAGCCACCGGCCGGGAAGTTCACGATCATCCGGATGGGCTTGGCCGCCGGCCACGCGGGCGTCTGGGCTCGGGCCAACCCGAAGGCGCCCAGGGCAAGGCCCGAGAGTGCGGCAAGGCCGAGTTGGCGGCGGCGGACGTTGTGGTGTGAGGGCATGGGAGGTCTCCAGAAGGGGGTTCTTGGGTTACGGTCTTTGTATCGGCGCATGAGGCGCATCCAGGCACCGGTAAGACGGCACAACCAGGAGCGCGCCGACCTGTGGCCCGCATGTTCAACGGCGATTCTTGGCTGCGCACCAGCAGAAGGTCAAACCCAGGGGCTTGATTCGGGCCTGTCGGAGGCCATTTGCGGTGAAAACCCTGAGGAAGCGCCGCGACACCTGGCCGGCGCCTATCCCCGGGACCCCAAGCCACTGAACCGCTCACCGCTGAAACGCCTGCCCGCGCGGGGCCTCAGACCCCGGTCTCGATAATCCGTCCAATGCCTCTTTCCCGCGCCTCCCGTCTGGCGAGTTTGACCCTGTGCCTGTGGGCCGCTCCGCCCCAGGCCGATGCCGCCTTCGAGTTGCCGCCCATCGACCGCATCGTGCAGTACCAGCCGCGGCTGCCGCTGCAGGTGGTGACGGCTGACGGCGTGGAGATCGCCCAGTTCGGTGCCGAGCGGCGCATCTACGTGCCGCTGGCGCGCATCCCCAAGCGCCTGCAGGATGCGGTGCTGGCAGTGGAGGACACCCGCTTTCGGGAGCACAGCGGCATCGACCCCAAGGGCATGGCACGCGCCGTGCTGTCCATGATGACGGGCGGCATGAAGCAGGGCGCCTCCACCCTCACGCAGCAGCTGGTGCGCACGATGCTGCTGACCCAGCGCTTCACGCCCGAGCGCAAGGCCAAGGAGATCCTGCTGGCGCTGCAGGTGGAGAAGGCCCTGTCCAAGGACCGCATCCTGGAGATCTACCTCAACGAGATCTTCCTGGGCCAGCGCGCCTACGGCTTTGCCGCGGCGGCACAGACCTACTTCGGCAAGCCGCTGGAGCGCTTGAGCATCGCAGAGACCGCCCTGCTCGCCGGCCTGCCGCAGAACCCGCATTACGCCAACCCGGTGGTCAACCGCCAGCGCGCCGTGGCGCGGCAGCAGGTGGTGCTGGAGCGCATGCGGGTCACGGGCGTCATCACCCAGGCGGAATGGGCCGCCGCGCGGGCCGAGAAGCTGGACATCCGGTCTCCGCTGGACGTGGCCGTCCCTGCGGGACATGTGGCCGAGATGGCGCGTCAGGCCGTGGTGGAGCGCTTCGGCACCGAGGCCTACACCCAGGGCCTGCGCGTGGTGACCTCCTTGCGTGCGGCTGAGCAGCGCGCCGCGCGCGAGGCCGTGCGCCGCGCCGTGCTGGAGCACGACCGCCGCACGCCCTGGCGCGGACCGGAGGACGTGGAGGAGTTGCCGCCAGGCGACGGGCCGGCGCTGGAGCAGGCTGCGGCCCAGGCCTTGAAGGCGCACCGCGACGACGAGCAGTTGCGCGTGGCCATCGTGCTGCAGGCCACGCCGCGCGAGGTGCGGGTGCAGCTGGCAACCGGCGAGCGCCTCACGCTCACGGGCGAGGCCCTGCGCCGCGCCGCGCCCGGGCTCGCGCCCAAGGCCCCGGCTGCGCTGGCGCTGCGGCGTGGCGCCGTGGTGAGGGTGATGCAGACTGGCGCCGGTGGGTCGACCAGCGCCAGCGCAGCCTCGCCGCGTGCAGGCGCCCCCTGGGCCCTGGTGCAGTGGCCTGAAGCGCAGGCTGCCTTCGTCGCACTCGACCCGGCCAGCGGCCGCATCCGCGCGCTGGTGGGCGGCTTTGATTTCGGGCGCCAGCCCTTCAACCACGTCACCCAGGCCTGGCGCCAGCCCGGGTCCAGCTTCAAGCCGCTGCTGTATTCGGCGGCGTTGGAACAGGGTGTGATGCCGGCCACCGTGGTGGACGATCTGCCCTTCACAGCCGCCAACGGCTGGAGCCCGCAGAACAGCGACGGTCGCTTTGACGGCCCGATGACGGTGCGCCAGGCGCTGGCGAAGTCCAAGAACCTGGTGAGCGTGCGCGTGGCGCAGCAGGTGGGCGTGGGCCCGGTGCGCGAGTGGGCCGGCCGCCTGGGGCTGGATGCGGCGCGCCAGCCCGACAACCTGACCCTGGCGCTGGGCACGGGCAGCGTCACGCCGCTGCAGATGGCGCGCGCCTACGCCACCTTCGCCAATGGCGGCTGGCGGGTGGACCCGGTGCTGGTGGAGCGCATCACCGATGCCCAGGGCCGCGTGCTCTTCGAGGCCCCGCCGCCTGCGCCGCTGGCCGAGGAAGCGCGCGTGCTGCCGGCGCGCAATGTCTTCGTCACCACCAGCCTGTTGCAGGACGTCACGCGCGTGGGCACGGCCGCCCGTGCGCAGGCCACGCTCGGCCGCAGCGACGTCTACGGCAAGACCGGCACCACCGACGACGCGGTGGACGCCTGGTTCGCGGGCTTCCACCCCAGCGTGGCGGCCGTCGCCTGGGTGGGCTACAGCGAGCCGCGCAGCCTGGGCGAGCGCGAGTCCGGCGGCGGCCTGGCCCTGCCGATCTGGATCGACTACATGGCCACCGCCCTCAAGGGCGTGCCCGAGGTGCCGCTGGAGCCCCCGGCTGGCGTGCTGAAGGTGGACCAGGACTGGGTCTACGACGAGTGGGCCCTTGGCGGCTGGCTGCAGCGCCTGCCGGCAGAAGCCGATAGGCTGAACGGGCTGGGCCCGG
Source organism: Burkholderiales bacterium (assembly GCA_947464185.1). GTDB lineage: Bacteria > Pseudomonadota > Gammaproteobacteria > Burkholderiales > Burkholderiaceae_C > Rubrivivax. Next base: position 71,895 of record CANHVY010000015.1, on the reverse strand, counting down.
CCGGCGCCGTCGGCCCCAGGATCGTCCCCACGGGTGTCCCCGCGATCTTTCCCGCGCCCGGCTCCGCCTCCGCGCCTGTCTCCCCCACCCGACCATGACCGTTGCTCTCGCCGACTACGACTTCGACCTGCCGCCCGAGCTGATCGCCCAGCACCCCACGCCCGAGCGCAGCGCCTCGCGCCTGCTGGACGGCACCGGGCCGCAAGCCCAGGACCGGGTGTTCCGCGACCTGCCGGCCGTGCTGGCCCCGGGCGACCTGCTGGTGTTCAACGACACCCGCGTCATCAAGGCGCGCCTGTTCGGCCGCAAGGCCAGCGGTGGCGCGGTGGAGGCGCTGGTGGAACGCGTGTTGCTTTCCTCGGAAGGCGCAAGTGGAACGCCCGGCGTGCCGCACGCGGTCTGGGCGCACCTGCGGGCCAGCAAGTCGCCCAAGCCGGGCAGCGTGCTGCGCTTCGGGCGCCGTGGCGCCGGGGCGCAGGACGCCTTCGAACAAGGCTTCGATGCCGAGGTGCTGGGGCGCTGCGGGCCCGACGGGGAGCTGTTTCACCTGGCGCTGCCTTCCGACCCCTTCGCCTTGCTCGAAGCCTTCGGCCACGTGCCCCTGCCCCCGTACATCACGCACGAGGACGCGCCCGAAGACGAGCGCCGCTACCAGACCATCTTCGCTGCGCGGCCGGGCGCGGTGGCGGCGCCCACGGCCTCGCTGCACTTCGACGAGGGCGTGCTGGCCGCCTTGCAGGCGCGCGGCGTCGGCACGGCGCGCGTGACGCTGCACGTGGGCGCGGGCACCTTCCAGCCCGTGCGCGCCGAGCGCATCGAAGACCACCGCATGCACAGCGAGTGGTACGAGGTGGGCGCGCAGACCGTGGAGGCCATTGAGGCCACGCGTGCGGCGGGTGGCCGCATCGTGGCCGTGGGCACGACGACGGTGCGCTCGCTGGAATCCGCCGCCCGCAGCGGCGTGCTGCAGCCCACCACGGGCGAGACCGACATCTTCATCACCCCAGGCTTTCAGTTCCGCGTGGTCGACCGCCTGATCACCAACTTCCACCTGCCCAAGAGCACGCTGATGATGCTGGTCAGCGCCTTCGCCGGCCACGCCCACATCATGGCGCTGTACCGCCACGCCATCGCGCAGCGCTACCGCTTCTTCAGCTACGGTGACTCGATGCTGCTGGAGCGGACCTGAGGCGCCGCCCGGCCTGACGCGCGGGCGTTCCTGGCCGGCTCAGGCTTTGGCCAGGTACTCCACGCCGGGCAAGCCCCGATAGTCCACATCCTGCGTCCAGAAGGTGGCGCCATGCTCCTGGGCGATGCTGTACGTGGCGGCGTCTGCCAGGGCCAGGCCGTGGTCGCGGCTGGCTCTGGCGGCGGCGATGGCGCGGACATCGGTCAGGTCGACGACCTGGCCCATGCGCATGATGTCCAGGCAGGCCGCCACCAGAGAGGGCTCCAGCTTGCGAGACAGGACCTTGCAGACCTCATAAAGCGCGATGGTGGGCACGATCAGGTGCTCCTGCGCTGCGATGACCTCCCGAAAGCGGGGTCCATTGGGCCCGGCCGTGAAGAACTCGATCCAGCCCGAGGAGTCGACGACGTTCAGGCCCGCAGCGCGGGTTGAAGCCACCTCAGTCGAACTCACGGTCGGGTTCCTTTTCTGGCTCGATGTCGCCCAGGTCGTAACCCTTGAGGATGCCGTAGTAGGCGCTGATGGGCAGTTCCGGCGTGATCACCAGTTGCCGGTCCCGCAGTTCGAAGCGGATGCGCGAGCCCGCCTCCAGGCCCAGTTGGGCCCGCATGGCGGCAGGCAGCGTGACCTGGCCCTTGCTGGACACCACCGCCTGGGCCCGCAGGGGGGTGTGGGCCTTCGCTACGGGGAGTGCTTCCGCGACCATGACGTTCTCCGCTTGAATTGAGACGTCATGGTAAAGCGATTTCTGACGAAGTAAAGAGCTATTCGTCAAGTCAAGCGCTCTGCACCTCAGGCCGCCCCGACAATCATCCCCATGCTGAACTTCGAACTCCTCAAGACCGAGGGCCTGGCCCGGCGCGGGCGGCTGACCCTGAACCACGGCGTGGTGCAGACACCCATCTTCATGCCCGTGGGCACTTACGGCACGATCAAGGGTGTGATGCCGCGCTCGCTGGAGGAGATGGGCGCGCAGATCATCCTGGGCAACACCTTCCACCTGTGGATGCGCCCGGGGCTGGACGTCATGAAGCACCTGGGCGGGCTGCACGGCTTCGAGAACTGGCACAAGCCCATCCTCACCGACAGCGGGGGCTTCCAAGTCTGGAGCCTGGGCGAGATGCGCAAGATCAGCGAGGAAGGCGTGAAGTTCGCCTCGCCCGTCAACGGCGACAAGCTCTTCCTCACGCCCGAGGTGAGCATGCAGATCCAGACGGTGCTGAACTCCGACATCGTCATGCAGTTCGACGAGTGCACGCCCTACTTTCAAGGGGACAAAACCAAGGGTCACCTCACCACCGAGAAGGAAGCCCGCGCGTCGATGGAACTCAGCCTGCGCTGGGCCCGGCGCAGCCAAGCCGAGTTCGCCCGCCTGGAGAACCCCAACGCCCTGTTCGGCATCGTCCAGGGCGGTATGTTCGAAAACCTGCGTGAGGAGTCGCTGCACGCGCTGACCGAACTGCACTTCCCCGGCTACGCGATCGGCGGCGTGAGCGTGGGTGAGCCCAAGGACGAGATGCTGCGCATCATGGCGCACACGCCGCACCGCCTGCCGGCGCACAAGCCGCGCTACCTGATGGGCGTGGGCACGCCTGAAGACCTGGTGGACGGCGTGGCCTGCGGCGTGGACATGTTCGACTGCGTGATGCCCACGCGCAACGCCCGCAACGGCCACCTGTTCACGCGCTTTGGCGACCTGAAGATCCGCAACGCCCGCCACAAGAGCGACGAGCGCCCGCTGGACCCCACCTGCAGCTGCTATGCCTGCAAGGGGGCCACGCGCGCTGACGGTACGGTCAGCGGCGGCTTCAGCCGCGCCTACCTGCACCACCTGGACCGCTGCGGCGAGATGCTGGGCCCCATGCTGGCCAGCATCCACAACCTGCACTACTACGTGAACCTGATGAGCGAGGTGCGGCAGGCGCTGGACGAGGGCCGCTTCGAAGCCTTCCGTCAGCAGTTCAAGGAAGACCGGGCGCGCGGTGTGGGTTGAGCCTGGCCGGGCTGACCGGTCGGCCCTGGCCTTGTAGCCGCCCCTGGCCGCCCCGGACCGTTGCGCTCAGTCCGCCTTCTGCTCCAGCACCCAGCCGCCGCCGTCGAACTGTTTGAGCGCCTCGTGCAGCCAGGGCAGCAGGGTGTTGAGTTCGGCGTGCAGGGTGTGCGGCGGGTTGATGATGAACACCCCGCTGCCGCCCATGCCGAAGCCGCGGGCATCCAGGGCCTGCACCGTCAGCCGCGCATGCAGCCAGCGCTTGGTGGCCAGCGCCTTCAGGCGCTTGGGCAGTTGCACCGCCGGCAGCTTGCTCACCACCGGGTACCAGACGATGAAGGTGCCTTCGGCAAAGCGTTGCAGCCCGTCGCGCAGGGCGGTGACCACGCGGCTGTAGTCGCGGTCAAGTTCGTAGCTCGGGTCCATCAGCACCACGCCGCGCCGCGTGGGCGGCGGCAGCGCACCCTTCAGGCCGTCGAAGCCGTCGCTCATCTTGACTTCCACGCCCGGCTCGGTGGCCAGGTACGAGGCCAGCACCCGGTGGTCGGTGGGGTGCATCTCGAACAGCCGCCACTGGTCCTGCGCCCGGCCCATCGCGTGGGCCACGGCCGGTGAACCGGGGTACTGCTTGAGGCTGTTGCCACCGTTGAACTGGCGGATCAATTCCAGGTAGTCGGCCACTGCGGGCGGCACGTCGGTGCGGCCCCACAGCCGGCCCACGCCTTGCGTGTACTCGGCGTTCTTCTGCGCGTAAGTGCTCTGCAGCGAGTAGCCGCCCGCGCCGGCGTGGGTGTCGACATAGCGCCAGCCCTTGTCCTTCTGGTTCATGTAGCGCAGCACGAGCATCAGCGCGATGTGCTTGAGCACATCGCCGTGGTTGCCGGCGTGGAAGGCGTGGCGGTAGGCGAGCATGGGGGGTGGACTGTACGCGCTGTGGTGCCGCTGGCGCACGGCCCGAGAATGTGCAGATCCGCTGCTCCCTTCGCCGTCGCCCCCCAGCGTGGCGCATGCTTCATGCCCTCCCTCTTCGATCCCATTCGCCTGGGCGACATCGACCTGGCCAGTCGCGTCGTCATGGCGCCGCTGACCCGCAACCGCGCCCCTGGCGGCGTGCCCAACGCCTTGATGGCCACCTACTACGGCCAGCGCGCCGACCCCCGCACCGGGGCAGGCCTGCTCATCAGCGAAGCCGCGCAGATCAGCCCCCAGGCCCAGGGCTATGGCGACACGCCCGGCATCCACAACCGTGCCCAGGTGGACGGCTGGCGCCTGGTGACCGACGCCGTGCACGCCCGCGGCGGGCGCATCGTGTGCCAGCTCTGGCACGTGGGCCGCATCTCCCACACGAGCCTGCAGCCGGACCGCGGCGCGCCGGTGTCCTCCACGGCCCGGCCTGCCCAGGTGCGTACCTGGATGGCGGGGGAACTCCACCCCTGCTCGGCCCCTCGGGCACTGCGCGCGGAAGAGGTGGCCGCCTTGCCGGCCGACTATGCCCACGCCGCGCGCTGCGCCATCGACGCCGGCTTTGACGGCGTGGAGATCCATGCGGCCAACGGCTACCTGCTCGACCAGTTCCTGCGCGACAGCGTGAACGACCGCAGCGACGAATGGGGCGGCTCGCTGGAGAACCGCACCCGGCTGCTGGCCGAGGTGGTGGCTGCCGTGGCCGCCGAGGCCGGGGCCGGCCGCACGGGGGTGCGCCTGTCGCCGGTGAGCCCGGTGAACGATTCCGGCCAGGACAGCCAGCCGCAGGCCACCTACGGCCGGGCGGTGGAGCGCCTGGTGCAGCGCCTGGCGCCGCAGCGGCTGGCGTTCCTGCACGTGGTGGAGGGTCAGACGGGGGGTGTGCGCGACATCGCGCCGTTCGACTACGCCGCCCTGCGCCGCACGTTCGGCGGCCCCTGGATGGTGAACAACGGCTACGACCGGGCCATGGCCCTGCAGGCCGTGGCCAGTGGAGCGGCGGACCTGGTGGCCTTCGGCAGGCCCTTCATCGGCAACCCGGACCTCGGCCAGCGCCTGCGCGAAGACCTGCCCTGGGCCCCGTCAGACCGCAAGACTTACTACGGCGGCGGCGCCGCGGGCTACACCGACTACGCCGGCTTTGAGGCGCCCGAGCGCCACGGCGCCGAGGGTGGAGCGGGCAGCCCTGGCGGGGCGGCGGCACCGGCTTGACGGTGCGGCTGTTCTTCCGGCGCGACGCCTGGACGGGCGCCGCCTGGCTGCTGGCCACCCTGGCGCTGGCCTGGGGTGCGGCGCGGGCCTGTGAAGCCCTGGGCACCCCGCTGCCCTGGATGATCGGCCCCCTGATGGCCACGGCCGTCGCGGCCCTGGCCGGCCTGCCCGTGCGCTCGGCCCCGTTGCTGCGCAACGTGGGCCAGTGGACCATCGGCACCGCGCTGGGCCTGTACTTCACGCCCCAGGTGGTGGCCCTGCTGCCCGGGCTGGCGCCGGTGATCCTGGGGGCCGTGGTCTGGGCGTTGTTGTTGGGCTACGGCTTCTACCGCTGGCTGTGGTGGGCCCAGGGCGCGCAACCGGGCATGAAGCGGGAGACCGCCTTCTTTGCCGCGGCCATTGGCGGGGCCTCGGAGATGGCCTTGATGGCCGATCGCCGCGGCGCCCGTGTCGACCTGGTGGCGGCCAGCCACTCGTTGCGGCTCATGCTGGTGGTGATGATCATTCCGTTCGCCTTGCAATGGTCGGGCGTGCACGGCACCGACCCAAGCCTGCCCGGGGCTTCGGAGTTCCGGCTCGAGGGCTTGCTGCAACTCATGGCGCTGACGGCCGTGGGCATGGCCGGGGTGCGTGCCCTGGGCGGCCCCAACCCCTGGGTGCTGGGTTCGCTGCTGGTGTCCATCGCGCTCACGGCCTTTGACGTGCAGCTCACGGCGTTCCCCAAACCCTTGTCCAGCGCGGGCCAGCTCTTCATCGGGGTGGCGTTGGGCGTGCGGTTCACGCCCGACTTCGTGCGCGCCGCGCCCCGCTGGCTGGCCGCCGTGGCGCTGGGCACCGTCGGCATGATCGTTGCCAGTGCTCTCTTCGCCGCGGCCCTGGCCGGGCTGACGGGGCTCAACCCGGCCACCCTGGTGCTGGGCACCTCGCCCGGCGGCATTGCCGAGATGTGCATCACCGCCAAGGTGCTGCAACTGGGCGTGCCCACGGTCACGGCCTTGCACGTCACCCGCTACGTGGTGGTGCTGATGCTCACCGAGCGGTTGTGGCGCTGGGAGGCGCGACGGCTGGAATGAACGCCGGCTGCGGCGCGTCGGGCGCCACGGGTGGCGTTGTCGTGGGATGTGGTGGGGTGCAACCAGGAGCGCGCGCCTCAAGTCCCGCCTCCGGTTCCGCCTCAGGTTCCGCCTCAGGTTCCGCCTCAGGTTCCGCGTGCCCGGGCCTTGAACAGCTCCCGCAGGTTCACCTCGCGCGGGCCGGGCTGCAGCCGGACGCTGTCCTCGGCCTGCACCGTGCCGGGCTCGATCACCGCCAGGTAGGCGCCGCAATAGCCGCTCTGGTTCATCAGCTTCACGGCCTGCGCAAAGCCCAGGGCGGCACCGAACTTGAAGCAGGGCATGCGTGGCTCGCTTACCGCCAGCACGCAGCCCGGCAACACCAGGCGGTCGCCGATCCACAGCAGCGCTTCGTCCAGGCCCTCCACCGTCAGGTTCTCACCCAGCAGGCCCGGGGGCAGAGGCTCGTCCCACAGCGACACGCGCGCCTGGGCACGCACGGTCTGCCAGAAGGCGTAGTGCCCGGCGCTGTAGGCGTAGACCGCCTTGGACAGTCCGCCATGCACGCTCAGGTCCGCCTGCTCGTCACCGGCCAGGCCCATCGGGCCCACGTCCACCGGCCCGGACTGCGCCTGCTTGGCGATGGCCGTCAGCACACGCCGGCCGTTGATCTGCCGCGGCTGCGCGCGGCCGGTGTTCACGCTCACGATCTTCATCGCGCCCGACCCCTTCATGCTCGAGACTCCCAGTCAGCTGTCGAATACGGTTCCATCTTGAGTTCCAGTGTCATGGCAATCAAAGACTCATATGCCTTCCGCGCAGGAATCTCTGAACCAGACAGTCATTCAAGCCTGTACTTTTCGGCGCGGATTGGGACCGTGCGTGGACAGTGGGAGACCGACGTACCGGTTCCCCCACGCGGCTTTGCTATCGCCCAGGACACCGCGGCCTTCGCCCGACGCGCACGTTGAAGTTGTCCATCCCAGTCTTTGTAGATAGTCACGGACGCATGATGTTAGAGATCTCGGAGTTTTATGAATCTAAGTCTTTGTTGTGTAATGTTATTTGCTCATTGATTTGAAGATAAGCGGTGTGAGATTTGAAGATGATGTGGCAGACTGGTGGTGATTCCTGAAAGCCCTCACATGCCTGCTTTCCACCACCACGACCTTGGCCTGCTGAATCCGGCGTTCGACTCCTCGCTGGTCGATGTGGTGACCGAACTCGAGCACCTGCGGCGCTTGCGGCTGGGTGGCAGCACCCCAGCACCCGTCTTCCACCAGCTCAAGCACATCTTCCATATGCTGGAGAGCTTGGGGTCGGCCCGCATAGAGGGGAACCACACCACGCTGGCAGACTACGTGGAGAGCCGGCTGGAGGCCAAGCCTGTCAGGCTGACCGACCAGCTGCGCGAGATGGCCAACATCGAAGAGGCGATGAGCTTCATCGAAGAGCACTTCGCGCCTGGCCAGGAGCTCACCGAACACCTTGTGCGCGAGCTCCACGCCATGACGGTGCAGGGCCTGGAACGTGAGGGCGACGACACACCAGGCGCCTACCGGCGCCAGGCGGTGCAGATTTCGCAGTCGGAGCATCTGCCACCCGAGGCCGTGAGCGTGCCGCAGTACATGGCCGAGCTGGTGCAGTTCATCAATCGGCCCGATCCGGCGAAATACGACCTGATCAAGGTGGCCCTGGCCCACCATCGCTTTGCCTGGATTCACCCCTTCGGCAATGGCAATGGGCGTGTGGTGCGCTTGCTGACCTACGCCCTCCTGCTCAAGTACGGCTTCAATGTGAAGGCGGGCGGCCGTGTGCTCAACCCCACGGCCGTGTTCTGCAACGACCGGGACAGGTACTACGCCATGCTCGGCAAGGCCGATACCGGCACGCCCGAGGGCCGCGAAGAATGGTGCGTGTACGTGCTCAGCGGCATGCTGGACGAACTGCGCAAGGTAGACCGGCTGACCGACGCCACTTTCCTCATTGAGCGCGTCCTGGTACCGGCACTGCACGACGCCCGCGAGCGCGAGTGGGTCACCTTGATGGAAGAGCGCATGCTGCTCGAGACAGCACGCAGGGGTGTGGCCAAGGCCAGCGACCTGAAGGCCGTCATGCCGGCATTGACCGAGCGCCAGCGCACCTACCAAATCAGCAAGCTGGTGGAGCGCGGCATGCTGGCCCCCATTCGCGAAGGTGCTCGGCAGTACACGGTCAGCTTTGCCGATAACTTCTTGATTCGCGGTGTGATCCGCGCCCTCTCCAATGAGGGATTCATACCTGAGACCTTGAACCGGCCACGATAGGCATCAAGGAGCGGGCTGGAGCCAAGCAAGCGATGAGCAACGTCGCCTGGCCCCAGGCTGAACTCATGACAATATGCATGTCTTGCATAGTTTGATTGATCCGACAAGTTACCGGCTGATTACATTGCGCCGACAATTCGTCCCCCCGCAAGCACGGGCCGGTTCAAGTGAATGGACAGGCGGTCTCGGGCGAGTTTCCAGAGGCCGCCGCATCAGGGCTCTCAGGAAACTGGCCCGAAACCGAATTTCCAACCTCCTGAAGTCTTTCCCATGAACCACCCGCTGATGTCAGGCCTGCGCCTGAATGCTCCTTCCCATGTGAAGCACGCCCGGCTCACCGCCTGGGTGGCCGAGATCGCTGCGTTGACGCAGGCGGCCGATGTCGTCTGGTGCGATGGCAGCCCCGAAGAGTACGAGCGCCTGTGCGATCAACTGGTGGCCGCCGGCACCATGCGCCGGCTGAACCCGGTCAAGCGCCCCAACAGCTTCCTGGCCTGGAGCGACCCGAGCGACGTCGCCCGCGTGGAAGACCGCACCTACATCTGCAGCCAGCGCCAGGAAGATGCCGGCCCCACGAACAACTGGATGGATCCCGCCGAGATGCGCACCCTGCTGCAGACCGGCGACCAGGCCTTGTTCAAGGGCGCGATGCAGGGCCGCACCTTGTATGTGGTGCCGTTCTCGATGGGGCCGCTGGGCTCGCACATCTCGCACATCGGGGTGGAGTTGACCGACAGCCCGTACGTGGTCATCAGCATGCGCACCATGACGCGCATGGGCCGCGCGGTCTATGACCTGCTGGGCGAGGACGGCGCCTTCGTGCCTTGCGTGCACACCGTGGGCGCGCCGCTGCAGCCTGGCCAGCAGGATGTGGCCTGGCCCTGCAACAAGACCAAGTACATCGTCCACTACCCCGAAACGCGCGAGATCTGGAGCTACGGCTCGGGCTATGGCGGCAATGCGCTGCTGGGCAAGAAGTGCTTCGCGCTGCGCATCGCCTCCACCATGGGGCGCGAGCAAGGCTGGCTGGCCGAGCACATGCTGGTGCTGGGGGTCACCTCCCCGGCGGGCAAGAAGTACCACGTGGCCGCCGCCTTCCCCAGCGCCTGCGGGAAGACCAACTTCGCCATGCTGGTGCCCCCGGCAGGCTTCGAGGGCTGGAAGGTCACGACCATCGGCGACGACATCGCCTGGATCAAGCCGGGCGCCGATGGCCGACTGCACGCCATCAATCCTGAGGCCGGCTACTTCGGCGTGGCCCCCGGCACCAACGACAAGACCAACCCCAACTGCATGGCCTCGCTGACGCGCGACGTGGTGTTCACCAACGTGGCGCTCACCGACGACGGTGACGTGTGGTGGGAAGGCATGACGGATGAGCTGCCGGCGCACCTCATCGACTGGCAGGGCCGTGACTGGACGCCCGAGATCGCCCGCGCGAATGCCGACAACGGCAAGCCGCGCCCGGCCGCGCATCCGAACGCCCGCTTCACCGTGGCCTCCACCAACAACCCGGTGCTGGACGCCGAGTGGGACTCCACCACGGGCGTGGCCATCGACGCCTTCATCTTCGGCGGCCGCCGCTCCACCACCGTGCCGCTGGTGGCCGAGGCGCGCGACTGGACCGAGGGCGTCTACATGGCCGCCACCATGGGCAGTGAGACCACGGCCGCCGCCGCGGGTGCGCAGGGCGTGGTGCGGCGCGACCCCTTCGCCATGCTGCCCTTCTGCGGCTACAACATGGCCGAGCATTTCGGCCACTGGCTGCACCTGGGCGACAAGCTCAACGGCCACGGCGTGAAGCTGCCGGCGATCTTCTGCGTCAACTGGTTCCGCAAGGGCGCGGATGGCAAGTTCGTCTGGCCGGGCTACGGCGAGAACATGCGCGTGCTGGCCTGGATGCTGGGCCGCATCGACGGCACGGCGGGCGGCGTGGAGAACGCCTTCGGCACCAGCCCGCGCTACGAAGACCTGCGCTGGGACGGGCTGGCCTTCTCGCGCGCGCAGTTCGACAGCGTGATCGGCATCGAGCCCGCGGCCTGGCAGCAGGAGCTTGCACTGCACCAGGAGTTGTTCACTCAACTGGCGCACGGCCTGCCGCCGGAGCTGCCGGCCACCAAGGCCCGCATCGAGCAGCGCCTGGCGGCCTGAGATCCTGGGCGCCCGGGCACCGGAAACGCAGGGTCTGGCCCGCCGGTGAAGCTCCAGATCCTGTCCGATCTCCACCTGGAGACCGAAGCCTTCGACCCCGAACCAGCCGCGGGCGCCGAGCTCCTGGTGCTGGCCGGCGACATCGACAGCACCTGGGCCGGCCTGCAGCGCTTCGCCGGCTGGCCGGTGCCCATGCTGATGGTGCCGGGCAACCACGAGTTCGACGGGCGGGACCTGCACCAGGCCTGGGAGCCGCTGCGTGAGGCCTGCGACCGCGCCGGCATCCGCCTGCTGCAGCGCGAGGAGGCCGTGTTGAGCGACGCGGCCGGGCGCAGCGTGCGCTTCCTGGGGGCCACGCGCTGGAGCGACTTTGATCTGTTCGGCGAGCGCGGCCGCCCCAAGGCCGAGCGCGCGGCCGCGTACTACCTGAAGAAGATGGGTGCCACCTTGCATGGCAAGCCCTTGGACCCACAGGCCTTGCGGGCGGAAGGCCAGGCCTGCCGGGCCTGGTTGGAGCGGGCGTTGACGCAACCCCCTTCGACATGGCTGGCGTCGCAGGTTTCGACGCCCCTGCCACCCCTTTCGCCCCCGCCGGTGCGCGGGGCTGGCGCCGTGACGGTGGTCATCACGCACTTCGCGCCCAGCCTGCGCAGCGCAGATCCGCGCTATGGCCGTCAGCCGGGTACCGCCAGCTTCTGCAACGCCGACGACGACCTGATTCCGCGCGCCGACCTGTGGATCCACGGCCATCTGCACTGCCGCCACGATTACGCGCTGGACCGGCCCGGCCGGGCCCCGGCGCGCGTGGTGTGCCAGGCCCGCGGCCTGGTGAAGAAGGGCGAGGCGGCAGGCTTTGACCCGTGCCGGCTGTTCGAGGTGTAGGCCGGGCGGGCTTGCCACAAACGGCATGCGGGCACTTGACTTGCCACAAGGCCGCGCCGGGCCGGCGCGAGATACTGGACACCGTGGCACAGGCGGCGCGCAGGCCCCGAAAGGGCTCGTGCCGCTGGGCGATCACGCAATCACTTTTCGGAGAACACCTCAATGAAGATTCTTGTCGCCGTGGACGGCAGCTCCTACACCAAGCGCATGCTCGGATACCTGGCTGCGCATGACGAATGGCTGGGTGGCGCGCACCAGTACACCGTGTTGCACTCCGTGCCGGCCGTGCCCCCACGGGCCGCCGCAGTGATCGACAAGGCCACGCTCAAGGCCTACTACGAAGACGAGGGCGAGAAGGTGATCAAGCCCATCCGCACCTTCTTCAGCAGGAAGCGTGAGCTGAAGGTGGACTTCCTGGTCAAGGCCGGGCCTGCAGCCGACAACATCGTCGCCGCCGCGACCAAGGGCGATTACGACATGGTCATCATGGGCTCGCACGGCCACAGCACGTTGGGCAACCTGGTGATGGGCTCGGTGGCCACCAAGGTGCTGGCCCACTGCAAGACGCCGGTGCTGCTGGTTCGCTGAAGCCCGCCGCCGATGCCGCCGGCGGGCGCCCCTCAACTGGGCCGTACGCCAATGCCGCTGAAGCAGGTGGCCAGCACCCATTCGATGACTTGCTCGTCGCTGTGCCGGCCGGAGGCCTTCAATGCACCGGGCACCGGGTCACAGGCGCGGGCGAACAGGGTGTAGAGCACCAGTTCAGGCGGCAGTGAGCGGTCCAGGTCGCCGTCGGCCTGGGCTTGCACGATCCATTCCCCTAGGCGGTCACTCACCTGCATGAGCAACTCCAGGTAGGCCTTGTGGCCCAGCAGTTCGGCGCGCAGGGTGGAATTCTGCGAGGGAAGGATCGGCATCTCACCGGCCAGTTGCACCCGCAACGCCCAGCGCGTGACTTCACGCAGCCGCTCCACGGCGCTGACCTCCCGCGCCGCTTGCTGATCCAGCACCTCCATGGTGTGCTCCAGTACCCGCACCATGGCAGCGGCCGCCAGGGCCTCCTTGGAGGTGAAGTGCTTGTACAGGCTGGCCTTGGCGATACCGACGTCGGCCGCCACTTCGTCCACCGTCATCTGCTCGAAGCCCTTTTCGGCCAGCAGGCGGTTGACCGACGAGATGATCGCGTCTTCGCGAACCCTCAGGACTTGATCGCGAAAGGAGCCTCGTGCCATGTGGCGGATTCTAGGCCGCCGGGCCACAAAGGCGACTTCAGGGTCTTGCTCTGAACTGGAAAGTCGTGCCTGCGCCAGCCCGCCTGCGTCACAGCCCCGGGCCGGGGCGTTGCGAGGCCAGTTCCGACCACCATGCGGTGGGATCGCCAGCGGATCCGCCCGGCCCGGCCGACGCCGCGGGGGCGGCCTCGATCGAGAGGTCCAGGGCGAACGCGGTGCCGTAATCCGCGAAGTCCGGCGTCGTCGGGGCCGGCTCGGGCCGCAGACGTTCCATCAGGCGAGATGCAAAGGTCCCTGGCTTCATGGTGTGTTCCCTGTCAACTTGGCTTTGGATCCAATGCTGACATCATGTGCTGGCGACCATGACGGGAATTTGACCGTTTTGGTGTTGCAAATCACGTCACCGACGGATCTGTCGCGCGCTCGCAACAGGTCGGCGGGGGCGTCGTGCCGGCCCGCCCGAGCGCGGCCGTGAGATGTCGGCCAGCAGCAGCACGCTGCGCACCAGATCTTCCACGGCTTCGCCCAGGCTGGCGGGCGGCTCCAGCGTCTCGATCACGGCCAGCAGCTCGTCGGCGTCCTCCAGGTCGTCTGGGTCAAAGCCCGCGTAGAGGATGGCCAGCGGTTCCAGCAGGCCGGGATGGTCCATCGCCATCAGCCCGCTGAAGCGGTCCATGGCCGCGGCAAAGCCTGCCACCCAGGGCAGCGTGAGGTCCGAAGCTGACAGGTCCTGTGCTTCGGCCTCGACGTCCACCTCGAAGACCCAGGGGTCGAACCATTGCCGCTGCGCGATCGCCTGCTCCAGTTCGGCATGCCGGCGCTGCGCCAGGGTGGCCAGGCGCTGCGCCTGCGGGCCTGGGGGCAGCGCCTGGCCTTCCACGTCGCCCGCCCAGCGCAGCCATTGCGATGCGGGCACGGGCTGGGGCTGCAGCAACACGCCGCACAGGTAGCCGTCCAGCGCGCTGATGTCCAGCGGCTCCAGCGGCGCGGGCAGGCTGTCAAGCAGCTGCTCCAGTTCGGTGAGCTCGGCGTCGGACAGGGGGGCTGCAGTGTTCATGGCCGCATTCTGCGGCGCAATCCCGCGGGCCGCGTCTTGACTAGACTCTGGGGCTTTCCTCGGCAACCACGCCTTCACACCTCGCACACAAGGAGACCCCTCATGGGCGCGCCTCAACCCTTCACCTCGACCGCCGACATCGGCCATTGGATTGCCGGCGCCCGTTCAGAGGGTGCGGCCGGCGCCGGCGGCCGCACGCAGACGGTGTGGAACCCGGCCACGGGCCAGGCCGCACGGCGCGTGCTGCTGGGCAGCGAGGCCGACGTGACCGCCGCCGTCGCCGCGGCCAAGGCTGCTCAGCCGGCCTGGGCCGACACGCCGCCCATCCGGCGCGCGCGTGTGATCAATGCCTTTCTGGCGCTGCTGAACCAGCACCGGGACGAGCTCGCCGCCATGATCACCGCCGAGCACGGCAAGGTCTTCACCGACGCGCAGGGCGAGGTCATGCGCGGCATCGACATCGTGGAGTTCGCCTGCGGCATTCCGCAGTTGCTCAAGGGCGACTTCACCGACCAGGTCTCCACCGGCATCGACAACTGGACGCTGCGCCAGCCCCTGGGCGTGGTGGCGGGCATCACGCCCTTCAACTTCCCGTGCATGGTGCCGTGCTGGATGTTCCCGGTGGCGCTGGCCTGCGGCAATGCCTTCATCCTGAAGCCCAGCGAGCGCGACCCCAGCCCGGCCCTCTTCATGGCCGAGCTGCTCAAGCGCGCCGGCCTGCCTGACGGGCTCTTCAGCGTGGTGCAGGGCGACAAGGTGGTCGTGGACGCGCTGCTCACCCACCCGGATGTGAAGGCCGTGTCCTTCGTGGGCTCCACGCCCATCGCCCAGTACATCTACGAGACCGGCGCGCACCACGGCAAGCGCGTGCAGGCCCTGGGCGGCGCCAAGAACCACATGGTGGTGATGCCCGATGCCGATCTGGACCAGGCCGTGGACGCGCTCATCGGCGCGGGTTACGGCTCGGCTGGCGAGCGCTGCATGGCCATCAGCGTGGCCGTGCTGGTGGGCGATGTGGGCGAGCGCATCGTGCCGATGCTGGCCGAACGGGCGAAATCGCTGAAGGTGAAGAACGGCATGGAGCTCGACGCCGAGATGGGCCCCATCGTCACGCGCGAGGCGCGCGACCGCATCGAGGGCTACATCGCACTCGGCGTGCAGGAGGGCGCCACGCTGGTGGTGGACGGCCGCGGCTGCCAGGTGCCCGGCCATGAGGGCGGCTTCTTCACGGGCGGCACCTTGTTCGACCACGTCACGCCGGCCATGCGCATCTACAAGGAAGAGATCTTCGGCCCCGTGCTGGCCTGTGTGCGGGCCAAGGACTTCGCCGAAGCGGTGCAGCTGATCAACGACCACGAGTTCGGCAACGGCGTGTCCTGCTTCACCAGCGACGGCGGTGTGGCGCGCGAGTTCGCGCGCCGCATCCAGGTGGGCATGGTGGGCATCAACGTGCCCATCCCCGTGCCCATGGCCTGGCACGGCTTCGGCGGCTGGAAACGCAGCCTGTTCGGCGACATGCACGCCTACGGCGAGGAGGGCGTGCGTTTCTACACCAAGCAAAAGAGCGTGATGCAGCGCTGGCCCGACAGCATCGGCAAGGGCGCGGAGTTTGCGATGCCGGTGGCGAAGTAAGCCGGGAAGTCCCAGGAACCCGCAGTTGCCCAGCGGCCTCGTCTGCCAAGGATCCCTCCGCCGACGCCCCATGACCTCATGGGCTTTCCTGCATATGCGAAAGCGTTATCATTAGATCGGGCAGGGAGCAGTTCTTGCCCTGGTCCGGTCTCCTGAACTGTTCGCTTCGTCGAGGTCCCCCCGTGAAACGCCCCCAACGCGCCGCACTGATGCTTGGCGCAGCAGTCCCATTGGCCTTTCCCGCACTCTCCCAGGAGGCGAACCCAGGTGCGCGAATGGAGGCCGTCACCATCACCGGTACCCGGCAGGCTTACCAGGGCGATTTCAAGCGCATGGAAACGCCCCAGGCCGAACAAACCATTGACGCTGAAACCCTGCGTGCATCCGGCGCGAACGACCTGACGCAGGCGCTCGATCTGTCGGCATCGGTGGCGCGGCAGAACAACTTCGGCGGGCTGTGGAATGCCTTCGCCTTGCGGGGCTTCGTAGGTGACGAGAACCTGCCCAGCAACTACCTGGTCAACGGCTTCAATGCGGGTCGGGGCTTTGGCGGGCCCAGGGATCTGTCGGGCATCGAGTCGGTCGAGGTGCTGAAGGGCCCACGGGCCGCGCTGTTCGGGCGCGGTGAGCCCGGCGGCACGGTGAACCTTGTGACCAAGCGCCCGACGTTCAAGACGGCCGGCGAGTTTCGCTTGTCCGCTGGCAGTTTCGAGACCTACCGCGCCGATGCCGACTGGACGACCCCGCTGTCCGATGCGATCGCCGTGCGCCTGATCGGCTTCGCCGAGGACGCCGGCAGCTTTCGCGACACGGTTGAAACCCGCAAGTACGGCATGAGCCCGTCATTGGCTTGGCGCCTCAGCCCGCAAAGCAGGCTGGTCTACGAACTGGAACTCAGCCATCAGGCCATCCCTTTCGATCGCGGAGTCCTGGCCGTCAATGGCCAACTGGGCCGCATCCCGGCCAGCCGCTTCCTGGGTGAGCCGGGCGACGGCCCGTTGAAGGCCGATGTGCAGGGCCACCAGCTGGAGTTCCAGCACGACTTCAGCAAGGACTGGAGCGCCCTCGTGGGCTTCACCACGCGCAAGACCTCGTTGGAAGGCTTCTCGACCGAGGCGGAACTGGCCACGAACCGCCAGCGGCGGCTGGTGGATGGCCAGACGCTGACCCGGCAACGTCGCTTTCGTGACTACGATGCGTCCTACCAGGTGATCCGCGCCGAGATCAACGGCCGTTTCCAGCTGGCCGGGCTTCAGCATCGGCTGATCTTCGGCGTAGATGCCGACCGGTTCGAGAACGATCAGGTTTTCCTGCGCGCCCGTGCGCCCACGCTGGCCAGCAATCCGACGCCTGCCCAGCAGCAGGCAATCGACATCTTCAACCCGGCCTACGGCAGCTACAACCTGCCCACCCCCACACCGCTGACCAACCGGGTGGAGACGCAGAAGTCAGTGGGCGTGTTCGCTCAGGACCAGATCACCCTGAGCGAGCGTCTGCAACTGCGCCTGGGGGCGCGCTTCGACGACTACCGGCAGACCCTCCAGGACCGGGCAGCCAGCCGGGTGTCGACGCAGAAGCAGACGCGCGTCAGCCCCCAGCTCGGCCTCGTTTACCGGGCACGCGATGCACTCTCGCTCTATGCCACGTTCGGTGAGAACTTCCGCCCGTTGTCGGGTGCGGATGCCCAGGGCAAGGGCTTCGAGCCCAACCAGTCGAAGTCGGTCGAGGCCGGCGCGAAGCTTTCGCTGGGGGGCATCGACGCCACGGTGGCCGTGTTCCAGGTCAAGCAGACGAACATCCTGGTCGCCGCCGACGCCAGCGCTGCGACGCAACTGGCCATCGGCAAGGCCAGGAGCCGGGGTCTCGAGGTCGACCTGCAGGGTGAGCTCGGTCAGGGATTCAGCCTGTGGGCCTCGTACGCCCATGTGGACGCCAAGACCTCCAACACCTTCAACGACGCCAACTTCGGCGTTCCGGTACCCGCGGGCACGCCGTTGCTCAACGTGCCCAGGCACACCCTGAGCCTGCAGCTCGTGAAGTCCCTGCACATGGCCGGACGCGGCCTGCAGTTTGGCGGTGGCCTGGTCCACGTCGGTCAGCGCTCCGGCGAGTTCACTACCGCATTCAAGCTGCCGGCCTACACGGTGGCACGGGCCTTCGCCGCCTATGAGGTGACGAAGTCGACGACCCTGCGCCTGGATGTCGACAACCTGTTCAACGAAACCTACTACACCAACTCGTTCTCGGCGCTGTGGGTGCAACCAGGCGCACCGCGCAGTGCGCGCGTGTCGGCTGCGTTCAAGTTCTGACATGGGGGCCGGCTTCAGGCTGCAGGCAGACCAACTGCGCCTGCAGCGCGGCGGCAAGGAAGTGCTCGCGGGCGTCAGCTTTGCCGTGGCCCGCGGCGAGGTTTACGGCCTGTTGGGCGGCAATGGTGCCGGCAAGTCGACGACGCTGACCACGTTTCTCGGCTTCCTGCCCGCCGCCAGCGGCCGCGTGCTCGTCAATGGCCAGGACGTCAGCACCGACCTGTTGGCCGCCCGCCGCGCCATGGCCTACCTGCCCGAGGCTGCGTCGCTGTACGAACACCTGGATGCACGCGAAAACCTGCGCTACTTTCTGCAACTGGCGGATGCACGCTGCAGTGAAGCCGACATCGATGCGGCGCTGGACCGCGTCTTGCTGGGCACCGACGCGCGCAGCCTCAAGCTTCGTGGGTACTCCAAGGGCATGCGCCAGAAAGTGGCCATTGCCCTGGCCCTCCTGCGTGACACGGACATCCTGCTGCTCGACGAGCCGACATCCGGGCTCGATCCCTCGGCCATCGACGAGTTCCATGAGCTGGTGCGCGGGCTGGCCGACGCTGGCAAGGCCATCCTGATGGTGACGCACGACGTGTACGGCGCCTGCCAGGTGGCCGACCGCATCGGCCTGCTGCGCGGCGGGCGCCTGGTGGACCAGTTCGAAGCGCCCGCCGGGGGCCGCATCGACACCGAGACCGTGCACCGCGCTTTCTCGGCCCAGGCGACGGCGTGACACACCTGCTCGCCATCGCCGGCGCCGAGTGGCGCTACTGGATGCGCTCACGCTTGGCGCTCGCCGGGGCGGTGCTCCTGGTCGGGCTGCTGGTGGCGACCACGGTGCTGACCGCGCTGCGTATGCAGGGCGAAGCGGCCGAACGCGCCCACCACCAAGCCGAGGCCGAGGCGGCCTTCCTCTCGCAACCCGCCCGCCACCCGCACCGCATGGTGCACTACGGGCACTACGTCTTCCGTACCCCGGCACCACTGGCCCAGTTCGACCCCGGGCTCGACCCCGTGACGGGCCAGTCGATCTTTCTCGAAGGTCACCGGCAGAACACGGCCATGTTCGCAGCGGCGGGTGCGAGCGCCGATCTGGGTGCCTTCAGCTGGCTGAGCCCGGCGATGGTCTACCAGCTGCTCGCCCCGCTGCTGGTGATCCTGCTGGGGCATGGCCTGATCACGCGCGAACGCGAGGCCGCGACGCTGGCGACCCTGCTCGCGCAAGGCACATCGGGCCGGGTGCTGCTGGCGGGCAAGGCCCTGGCGCTGCTGTCCTTCGTGCTGCTGCTGCTGGTGCCACTGGCGATCAGTGCAGCCCTGGCCGTCCGTGCGGGCGAGCAGGGGCCGGCTGCATGGGCCTTGTTCGGCGCCTACCTGCTGTACCTGGTCATCTGGTCCGGCCTGGTCTTGCTGGCGTCGGCGCTGCTCAGGCGCCGTTCGGCCGTGCTGGCAAGCCTGGCGACGCTGTGGGTCGCGCTGACCCTGGTGCTGCCAGCCCTGGCCGCCAGTTGGGCCTCGAACGCAGTGCCGGTGGCCGGCAAGATCGAGACCGACCTGGCGATGTGGTCCGACCTGCGCCAGCTGGGCGATGGCTACAACGCCAGCGACCCGGCCTTCGCCCAGTTGCGCGCCGATCTCCTGGCCCGGCATGGAGTGCAACGTGTCGAAGACCTGCCTGTGAATCTGCGCGGCGTCGTCGCACAGGTCAGCGAGCAAAGGCTCACCGAGACGCTGAACCGCTACGCTCGCGCACAGATGGCGGCGCAAACCCGGCAAGCTGCAGTGCTGGCCGGCCACGGCTGGTTCACACCGCTGCTCGCGGTGGCTGAGGCGTCGCGCGCCGTGGCCGGCACCGACCTGGCGCACCACCACCGCTTCCTGCAGGAGGCCGAGGTTCTTCGCTACGCCTTCGTGCAGGGCCTGAACAAGGTCCACGCCGAGAAGCTGGCCTACATCGACGACGTCCGTCGCAGCAGCGATGCGCTGGCCCAGCAGCGCACGCGCGTGGACGCCACGACCTGGCGGCTTCTGGAGCGCTTTCGCTTCGAACCGGACGCGTCGGGCACCCGCATCGCCCGGGCGGGCTCGCAGTGGCTGATGCTGGGCGTCTGGTGCGTCCTCCTGATCGTCGCAGGGTCATGGGCTGGTGCAAGACTCCAGCCATGAGAGCGCTGTCCTCTTTGGCGCGCGCGTGGCTCGAAGTCCGCCGCGAAGCCGCCCTGCTGGCTCGCGACCGTTCGGTGTGGGCCTGGTGGCTGGTCGTGCTGTGCTTGTCGGTGCTGGCCGTGTCGGCGGGGATGTCCGAGATCCGCCAGCAGAAGGCCTTGATCGCGCGGATGGTCGAGGCCGACCGCACCGAGCGTTTGAACGTGCTGAAGGCGCAGAAGGACTGGGGCAGCGCCGCGTACCACAGCTTCCACCTCACCTTCGACCCGCCATCGGACTTCGCGTTCGCGGCCCTGGGTCGGCGCGACGACGCGGCGTGGAAGCACCGCGTGAGGATGCTGGCATTGGAAGGCCAGATCCATGAACGCGATGCCGGTCATCCGGTCCTGGCCCTCATTGGCCGGTTCGACTTCTCGTTCCTGGCGACCTTCGTACTGCCGCTCGTGCTGATCGTGTTGCTGCACGACCTGCGCGCCAGCGAGCGCGTGGCCGGACGTCACGACCTGCTGGTGGCCACCGCAGGGCAGGCGGCGCGGCTGTGGCTGTGGCGTGCAGTTCTGAAGGCCGCCGGCGTGTTCGTCTGCGCCGCGGTTCCACTGGCAGTGGCAGGCAACCTGGCCGGCACCGCCCTGTCCACGCTGCTGGCGGCCTGCGCACTGCTCCTGGCCTACTTGTTGTTCTGGACCGGGCTGTGCGCCGCCGTGGCTGCCTGGCAAAGGCCGGGGGAAGTCATCCTGGCCACGCTGGTGGCGCTGTGGATCCTGCTGGGCGTCGTCGTTCCCGCCGCCGGCCGCGTGGCCATCGACCGCGCCGTGCCCGTGCCCTCGGGCGCGGACATCATCATGACCCAGCGCGAGGCCGTGAACGATGCCTGGGACCTGCCCAAGGCCACCACGATGGAGGCCTTCGTCAAGCGCCATCCGCAGTGGGCGGATCACGCCGCGGTCGAGCGGCCGTTCGAGTGGAAGTGGTACTACGCCTTCCAGCAGGTGGGTGACCAACAGGCCCAGGCGCTTTCGCGGGCCTACACCGCCGGCCGCATGAAGCGCGACCGGCTGGCCGCTTGGCTTGCCGTCATCGCACCCCCCGTGCTGATGGAGCGCTCGCTGCAGGCGCTGGCGGGGACTGATGTGCAGGCCACCCTGGCCTATGAGGCCCGGGTGCGTGCCTTCCATGCTGAACTGCGCGAGTTCTACTACCCGAAGCTTTTCCGAAGCGAGGCTTTCGACGCCGTCGCATTCGAGTCCTTGCCACACTTTCGCGCCGGGGTGGCCCGCAACTGACCGAGCGCAGCAGGACGACCACTTGAGCAGCAGGTCGGAGTTCCCGTTCTGCAGGTTCAGCACCACGGTGTCCTTCCGGGCCCGGGCCCGTGACTGTTTCAGGCGAACAGGCGCTCAAGTTCGGCTTGCTGCTGCGCGTCGTAGCTGACGACGCCTACCGGCACCGTGGGCGGCAGATGGCGCCGCAGCTCGGCAGCTTCCTGCGGCGTGAACCCGCCGCACAGCTCGATGAGCTGGGTGCCTTGCTCGGCCTGCTGGCGGGCGGCTTCGATGGCCGCTGCCAGGTCCGACACCCCGATCACCTGGGTGCTGAACTCATCCGAGGTCAGCGCCGCGCGGTGCTGGTGCGCGGCGTATCCCGGTGCCTTGACGATGAAGGTGAATCTGCTCAGGGGCATGACAGGGTTCTCCAATGCGGGTAACGGTCTGGGGCGAGGCTTGCGGGCGGGATGCTGACCCGCTAGAGGCCAGGGCGGTCGGCAGCAGCGGCGAAGAGGGGCTCCAGCGCTGCCGACGCGGCCCGGTATCGCTCGAAAGCCGCGAGATGGGCTGCACGTGTGCGCTCTTGCGGCTCGATCCAGCGCTCGACGGCCGTGAAGCGCCGGCTCGCTTCGACCAGGTCAGATGCCTGCCCGGTGGCCACGGACAGGATGGCGGCCAGGCCCCGTGAGGTGAGTTCATGGTCAGCAAGTGGTGCCACCGGCACGCCCAGCACGTCGGCCTTGATCTGTCCCAGAAGGGAGCTGCGTGCCAGGCCGCCTGCCAGGCGCACGCTGCGCAGCTCAACGCCGTGCTCGCGCATCACCTCGGCCACGTGGCCGACCGAGAAGGCCAGTCCCTCGAAGACCGCACGCGCCAAGTCGGCGGGGCTGCTGCTCAGGCGCAGCCCGAGCATGGCACCGCTCGCCCAGGGGTTCCAGAGGGGCGTGCGCTCGCCTGACAGGTAGGGCAGGAAGGTCAGGCCGTTGGCCCCTGGCGGCGCCTCGGCAGCCTGCCGCTCCAGCGTCGCCGGGTCTTCGCGCAGCAGGCTGCGGCACACCCACTCCAGCGAGCTGCCGGCAGCAGCGGTTGACCCGCGCACAAGGTGCTGGCCTGCGAAGGGAACGCTGTAGATGCGTCGCGCAGGGTCGTCGACAGGCCCCGGCCACAAGACACCCATCGAGCTGACGGTTCCCGAGATGTCGGCAGCCTCGCCATGGGCTGACAGGCCCGCGCCAAGGTAGGCGCTCTTGCTGTCGAACGCGGCGGCGATCACGCGCACGCGGCCAAAGCCGAAACGCGCGGCCAGCGCGGGCCGCAGTTCGCCGAGGTCCTGGCCTACATCGACGACACGCCCGAAAGGCGCGTCATCGGCGGACAACGCATGGCGCAGCGCGGCGTCGTAGAGCCGAAGTCCGGTGAAGGCGTTGAGGCTGGGTTCCCCGCAAAGCAGGTGGTTCAGCCAGCCGGTGGCGTCCAGGAAGTGGCGCGTGCAGCGTGCCATCTCGGGCGAGCGCGCAGCGAAGTCCAGCCATTGCGGCAGCGGGTCCGCCGCGTGCACGCGCAGGCCGTGGTCGTTGCCCGCCGTACGCAGCGCCGCTGCAACGCGGCCCACCTGGCCTGTCGCACGCCGGTCGGGGTACATGGTGGCCGCACCCAGCGGCCGGCCGTCGGCACCCAGCGCCACGTAGCCCGCCAGCGGACCGGCGGCTGCCAGCGCCACCGGCCGCACGCCCGCACGCTGCGCCTCGCCCAGGCCCTGCAGCAGCAGCGATTCCCACTGTTCAGGTGACTGCTCGAAGACATCGCCTTCGATGTGCGAATCCACTGGCGCCGACCAGGCCCAGCACCTGCGGCCGGCACTGTCGTAGGCGGCAAGACGCAGGCTTTGCGTGCCCAGATCGACGGCCAGCAGTTCGGCGCCGGGGCCCGCCATGCTCATGACGCCAGGTCGCGCAGTTGGCTTGCGCACTGGCGCATGCCCTGCGCCAGCAGGCCGCGATCCGACCCCATGGCGATGACGTTGTAGCCCAGCGCCCGATAGTCGCGCGCCTGCGCAGCGTCGCGCGCCAGCACGCCGGCTGCCTTGCCATGCGCCGCGGCAGCTTGTGCCACGCGCGCCAGCACGTCGCGGAACGCCGGGTCGGACGGCGTTCCCGCCCCCAGGCCCAGCGCAATGCCCAGGTCGGTGGGCCCGACGAACAGCACGTCGATGCCGTCGACGGCCGCAATCGCCTCGGCCTGTGCCAGGCCATCGCCCGATTCGATCTGCGCCATCAGCCACAGCCGCTCGTTGATGGTGGCGACGTACTCCGCGTAGTCGCGGCCGTAGGCGCAGTTGCGGGTGGAGGTGGCGGCGCCGCGCCGGCCCAGCGGCGGCACGCGGGCCAGGTCGACCAGTTGCTGCGCGGCTTGCGCGTCGCGAACGTCCGGCACCATCAATCCGTGGACGCCGAGATCGAGCGCACGCTTGAAGACTGCGGCGTCGGTGGCGCCCACACGCAGCACCGCCGCGGCACTGCCGCCTGCGGCGGCGGCGTGCAGCTGGTGCTGCAGGTCACGCCAATCGCTGGCGCCGTGTTCGTGGTCGAACAGCAGCCAGTCGAAGCCGGCCAGCGCCGCCATCTCAGCAGCGTCGGCATGACCCAGGCTCAGCCAGGTGCCGGCCAGGAAGCGGCCGGCCAGCGCCGCGCGGCGGATGGTGTCGTGCATGGTGCGGCCTCCTACTTGTCGAACAAGGCGTTGGGCAGTGCCGTGCTCAGGGCCGGTACCAGCGCAATCAGCACCAGCAGACCTAGCAGCATCGCGTAGAACGGCAGCATCGCACGCACCAGTGATTCGAGGGATAGCCGCTTGCGGTCCAGCCCGATGATGGCGAACAGCGCCGCGCCGACTGGTGGCGTCACGAGGCCAATCATGCAGTTGAAGACCACCATCACCCCGAACTGTACGGGGTCCATGCCGATGCTTTGCGCGAGCGGCAGCACAATGGGAACGAATAGCATGATGTTCACCGTTGGGTCCGAAAACAGGCCCGCTACCAGGAACAGCAGGTTCACGGCGAGGAGTATCAGCCACGGGTTGTCGGTGATCGCCAGCACTGTTTGCGTGAACAGGTCGGGCACCTGCTCGAGGGTGAGCACGAAGCCGAAGACCTTGGCCGCAGGCAGCAGGATGAGGATCGGCCCGCAGGCGTGAAACACGCTCTTCAGACTGGCCCACATTTCGGCCGGTCCCAGTGTGCGGTACACCACCAGACCGAGCAGCAGCGCATAGCTGACGGCCAAGCCTGCTGCCTCGGTGATGGTGACCACGCCAAACCAGATGCCACCGAGCAATACGACCGGTGTCAGCAGCGGCAGGAAGGCGTTCGCGACGGCTGCGGCCAGCGCCGGGAAGGACCAGACCGACTCGCCGCTGGGGACGTGCGTACGGCGGAAGCGCAAGTGGATGTAGACGAACATCGCCACCGCCACCAGCAGTCCCGGCACGGCGCCGCCGAAGAACAGCCGCTGGATCGAGATGCCTGAGACCATAGCCAGCACCACCATCGGGATACTGGGCGGGATCAACGGCCCAATCACGCTGGAAGACACAACTACCGCGGCGCTGAAGGGCGCGGCGTAGCCATTCTTGACCATAGACATGTAGCCCATGCGCCCGATGCCGCCCACGTCAGCCAGGGCCGAACCTGACATGCCCGAGAAGATTACGCTGTTGACCACGTCCACGTGTGCCATGCCGCCGGGCAGGCGGCCCACCAGCACGTGGGCGAAGTCATAGATGCGCGTCGCCACGCCTGATCGGTCCATCACCTCGGAGGTGAGGATGAAGAGCGGGATCGCTAGCAGCAGAAACGAGTCGAGCCCGGCAAACATCTGCAGTGTGAGGAAGCCGAGGTCGATCTGTGCGAGCACCGCGTAGGCCACGGTGCCGATGATCATCGCGAACGCAATCGGCATGCCCAGCAGCATGGCGATTGCGAACACAGCGAGGAAGATGCCGAGTTCCATAGGGTCAGGCCCCCAAGTTCGGCAGGCTGCGCAGCCGGCGCAGCAAGCGCAGCGCGATGTGCAGCGCGCACAGCGCCATCGTCACCGGCACGATGGCATACAGCACCTTCTCCGGCAGGCGCAGCGCAACCGTGGTCTGCAGAGTGGCAAGGCCGGAAGGCGCTGTGGCCACCAGCAGCACCAACATCACCAGCAGCACACCTTCCACCAGCGTCTCGTTGATCCGGCGCAACCGCGGCGACAGGCGCTCGACCAGCAAGGTCAAGCGGACGTGGCCGTTGTCGGCTTCAGTGGTGGCGGCCGCGAGGAAGCCCATCCAGACGAAGAGGATGACCGCTACTTCCTCGGCCCAGAACAGCGAGGTGTCGAACAGATAGCGCAGCAGCACGTTCAGTAGCAGCAAGGCGAACAGCAGCCCCAGACAAGCGCTGCCCAGTGCGGCCTCGGCGCGCACGAGGTGACGATCGAAGGACATTGGGCTACTTGATCGCCTGGATCTGCCCGTAGAGCTTGCCGAAGGCCGGGTACTTGGCCAGCACCAGCGGGACGCGCGCCTGGAACGGCGCTTTGTCGACCTCCACGACCTCCATACCCTTGGCCTTCAGGTCGGCCAGCAGTCGGGCCTCGTTGGTTACCACCTCTGCATCGATCCAATCGGCCTGCGCGCGAAACACCTCCTCGAAGATTGCCTTGTCTTGATCGCTCAGCGAGCCCCACGCGCGGCGCGACATCACCGTGCCCGAGGTGGCGAGGATGTGGCTGGTGAGGATCAGGTACTTCTGAACCTCGTTGAACTTCATCGTCTGGATCTGTGTGAACGGATTTTCTTGCCCGTCGACCACACCGTTGGCCAGCGCGAGGTACAGGTCGCCGATAGGCAGCGGCATGCCGTTGGCGCCGAGCACAGTGGCCACCTCGGGATAAGGCGCGAAGTTGACAACGCGAAGCTTGAGCTTCTGGAAGTCGGCCGGCGTGGTCGCCTTGACCTTGCCAGTGGTGACATGGCGAAAACCGAACGTGTACATCGCCAGTTGCTTGACCCCCACCTTCTCGCTGATGTTGGCGAGCAGTTCTTGGTACGGTGCGCTGGCTTTGAACTTCTTCCAGTGGTCGTAGTCGCGGAAGGCGTAGGGCGCAAGCAGTGCGCCCGACTCGGGATACTGCTCGATGGCCGTGTCGAGGGGCGCCATGTCCAGGGTGCCCAGTCGCACAGCCTGCAGCGCGCCCTGGTAATTCGCAAAGGTGCCCGCCGGAAAGATCGTCAGCTCGAGTCTGCCGCCAGACTTCTGTTTGAGCTGTTCGTTGGCTTTGAGAAGCCCCTGGTGTACCGGGTGGTCGATGGCGAACACGTGCGCCACCTTGAAGCTGCGCGCGGCCTGGGCCAGCGCCTGGCCAGGCAGTGAGAGGGTCAATGCGGCCGTCAGTGCGGCCA
Source organism: Burkholderiales bacterium (assembly GCA_947464185.1). GTDB lineage: Bacteria > Pseudomonadota > Gammaproteobacteria > Burkholderiales > Burkholderiaceae_C > Rubrivivax. The sequence goes on along the minus strand of CANHVY010000015.1, from coordinate 45,053 downwards.
GGGCGGCTTTGAACATCCTTGTCTCCTTGCGGAAGTCGTTGAGGAAAGCAACGACATGCTCGCGGTGGGTCTCGGATTAGTCAAACGACTTATATTCATACTAGTCAGTAGTTGGACTGATTCTTATGGATGGCAAGGAGAGGAGCCGCTGATGGAGTTCCGCCACATTGAAGCCTTCGTTGCCGTGGCCGACCGCGGCAGCTTCACGCGCGCGGCTGGCCAGTTGCACTTGACGCAGTCGGCGGTGAGCCAGTTGGTGGCCCGACTCGAGGACGAGCTTGGAGAAACGTTGTTCCTCCGGCACGGCGGCCGCGTCGAACCGACGCAGGCCGGTCTGCGGCTTCTATCGGCCGCGGCTGAGGTGCTGAACGCTAGAAGGGCTCTCGTCGAACACGCTAGCCCGAGCCGCGCAGCGCCGTCCGGACGTCTGCGCGTGGGTACCATCTCTGCAGCGACAGCCTACTTGTGGGCCACCACCTACCAAGCCTTCACGGTCGCCTACCCCGAGATCGACCTGGACGTGCGTGCGACCTCGCGCACGCTCGACACCGCCGACGCCATCGTCGGCGGGGCACTGGACGTGGGCTTCATGCCGTTTCCGCTGAGCCATGGGCGCCTGAATGGCCACGTGCTGGGCCGGCACCAGGCCTTGCTGGTGGCCGCGCGCGACCATCCGCTGGTGCGGCGGCGTCGCCTGCGCGTGAAGGACCTGAGCGAGGCCCGCTTCATCCTGTACGAGGATCGGATGAACTTCAGGCGCATGGCCGATCACTACTTCCGCGAGATTGGCACCGCTCCCAACGTGGTGCTGGAGACCAACGACACGCACCTGATACGCGCCATGGTCGAGGTCGGGATGGGTATCGCGCTGTTGCCGGACTGGAGCATCCAGAGCGAGCTGGCCAGCGGGCGACTGGTTGCATTGAAGTCCCCGGGGCCGGCCCTGGAAGAGGAATTTGGAGTCGTGCACCTCGCACGCGGTGCCCCGATGCTGGCGCGGCTGTTCGCACGCTTCTGCGTCGATCGCACCGACCTGTTGCCTGAAGTCGCGCGGCTGGGACGGGTCTAGCCCGGATATTTCACGAGTGGAGCCCTGGAGGGTTCGCAGGCGCGATTTGGCTGGCCTTTGTGGGGCGCGTGCCCGTCAATTTGGCAATTGATGCGCTGCATGGGGGTGGGGCCGCGCATTCGGGCGTGCTTGCCCCTTCCCCGGCTTGGGATGCGGGCCGGTTTGGTGTGAACGCGCGGGCCAGGCGCTGGATGGCGTTCTATGGGCTGAGTGCGCGTGCCGCAGTGATGAAGACATGCTTCATCGGGTGCGCTGATGCCTGCAACACACGTACGCGGCGTGTGTTGCGCACGATGGCCGCGCCGGTCTTCAACTGCTTGGTGCGGATCGTGGCGGTACAGGCCTGCGCAAGCTCGGTGCCCTTCAGACCCAGACGACGCAGGTTGATCATCAGTGTGTAGGCCAGCGCTGCCAGCAGCAGGCGAAGCTGGTTGGCCTGGTAGCGGTGGCAGCTCGCGCGTCGGTCGAACAAGTCGAGTTGAGCTTCCTTGATCCGATTCTCGGCCTTGCCGCGTGCGCAGTACCGCCGCTCGTACGAGGCCTTGGCCGAGCCCGGTAGATCGGTGACGATGAAGCGCGGGTTGGCGCCTTGCTCGCCGTGCTCCAGCCGAGCGATCACGCGGCGCTCCTTGTCCCAGGTACCGGCCGCGTATTGGAACTGGCCGAACATGAGTTGCTTGGTCTTCTTGGCCGTGTACTGCTCGGCCAGGGCCATCGGCGCCAGTTTCACCTGCTGCATCAGCCGTTCGTTCTTCTTCAGACCGATGATGTAGCTCACGCCCCAGGGCTCCAGGCGCTGCAGCACGCGCGGGCGGCAAAAAAAGCCGAGTCGCCCGCACGATGATCTTGGCCTTGGCCTTGGTCTTGGGCCAGGCCCGGCGCAGCAGCACCAGCAGCCGCTTGATCAGCGCACTGACCACGCTGGCAGGGTGCCGGTCGCTCGGGCGCAGCACGCTGTTGGTCGCACACGTCCGACCAGCCCAGGCACAGGCCGTAAATGCGCTGGGCAAGCAGGTTGTGCACGCTGGCGCTACGGCACTCATCGCCTAACGCCAGGGCAGCCACATGGGTCAGACCGAGGCGGTCATCGACCTGCTTGAGCAGCAGCACCCCGCCGTCGCCGACGATGTCGCCGCCATCGAATGCGGCCTCTACAACGCGCCTTCCAACGCGCCCAAATTCAACGGTCTCATTGCTACACTTTGGCATCGGCGCTGCTCGGTTTTCATTGGCTTCAGCTGCCTATGAAATCGCGCTTCGGCACGAGGCCTCCGACCTATTTCTCATGAGATATCCAGGCCAGCCTCGCCGACGGACTTGTTCGGGAAGCCTTCTCCCTGACGAGGTCGTTGTTGTAGCCCCCATCTTGCTTCGATCACCACCCCGATGCCCACCCTGATACCGACCGAGGCGCCGAGCCTGGCACCTCTGTCGACACGGCATTGGATACGGAGCGCCTTGCGCTGTCTGTCCGCAGCCCTGCGCTTGCTGGCGCTGTTTGCCTTGCTGGCAGCCTGCCTACCGGCCTGGGCCGAGACCTACCCCGCGCGCCCGATCCGTCTCGTCGTGCCGGAGTCGGCGGGCAGCATTGCCGACGCCTGGGCGCGGCGCCTGGCGCGGCCGATGGAGCACGCGCTGGGCCAGCCCTTCGTCATCGACAACCGCCCCGGCGCGTCGGGCACTCTGGGCGCGGAGGCGGTTGCGCGCGCGGCGCCCGACGGCTACACGTTGCTGTACACCGGCCAGAGCCCGGTCGTCACCTACCCGGCCATCGGCGGAGCGGTTCGCTACGACCCGCAGCGCGACTTCACGCCGGTGGCGCTGGGCCCCAACGCCTACCCGGTGTTGGTGGCCGGTGCGGGCTCGGGCATCCGCAGCTTCGCCGATCTGAAGGCCCGTGTCGCCGCGCGCGAGTCCCTGTCCTGCGGTACCGGCGGGCATGGCAGCTACGGCCACTTTGCCTGCGCGATGCTGGCGCGCTCGCTCGGCGTGGAGCTGCTGATGGTGCCTTACAAGGGATCGTCGGCTGCGCTGCAGGAGGCCGCAGGCGGGCAGCTGACGCTTACTACGGGCTTCCCGAGCGAGCTGATGGGCCTCGTCGCCGCCGGCCGTATCGTGCCGCTGGCGAGCTTCGCCGAGCGTCGCGCCGTGCCGCTACCGGCGGTACCGACCTTCCGCGAGCTGGGCCTGCCGGGCATGGAGCTGTTCGCCTTCGCTGGCTTCTACGCGCCTGCCGGCACGCCAACCGCGGTGGTCGAGGCGCTGAACGCCGCGGCCGCGCGCGCGATGCATACCCCCGACTACGTGAAGCTGGTCGAGGACGCGGGCGGGCGCGTTCAGGCGCTCACGCCGGTCGCCTTCGCGCAGATGAACGCCGACGATCGCGAGCGCTGGCGCCGGCGGGGGCTGGAACTGGGCATCCGGCCGCAGGAGTGACGTAGACGGGGCCGTGCCTTCGTCGTCGACAGCGCCGCTGGGCCCTACGCCTGGCACAGGGTGCTGACCCCGCGCAGTGCGATGAATCCCTTCAGGGCGAGCGTTACGGCAGCCTTGGTCGTAGGCTCGCCACTGAACGGTGACTGCTCGATCCAGCAGACCGGCATCCAAAGCGATATTGGTGGCCCCTGCGGCTGCACTCCGCTTCAGCCAGGTGCCGCGCCACACGTGCGCGCAGGCCATCGCTGGTCAGAGGGCGTGTCCGGGGGTCGGTGCTAGAACGGAATGTCGTCGTCCATGTCGTCGAAGCTGGTGGCCGACTTGGCCGGCGCGGGCTTGGCGGCCGGGGCGCTGCGCTGCGGCGGCGCCGAGCGAGCCGGAGCACCCCCGCCCATGTCGTCTCCGCCGCCCATGCCGCCTTCACGCCCGCCCAGCAACTGCATCTCGGTGGCCACGATGTCCACGGTGTTGCGCTCGATGCCGTCCTTGTCGGTGTACTTGCCGTACTTCAGACGCCCTTCGACGTACACCGGGCGACCCTTCTTCAGGAACTCGCCGGCGATCTCGGCCAGGCGGTCGTAGAAGGTGACGCGGTGCCACTGCGTGTCCTCGATGGTCTCGCCTGAGGCCTTGTCCTTGCGCCGGCTGGAGGTGGCGATGGAGACGTTGCAGATGGCCGCGCCGCTAGGGGCGTAGCGCACTTCCGGGTCGCGCCCGCAGTTGCCGATGAGGATGACTTTGTTGACCGAGGCCATGGGCGCTCTCCTGGGTGGGATGTTGGGGGGAGGGTATCGGGCTCCCGCGCCAGCCACGAGGCCTCGGTGCGGGGAGTGCGGGGGCATGATACCGACGCACAGGACGCCGGCCATCCCCCGCCAGAGGGCCCACCTAAGGGGCGGGCCGTTCCGTGCACAAGAGGTGTCCTCTGTGCGCACGGCGAGGCGCCCCGCCCGCCTTACCTGAACCCCACCCGGTCCAGCATCTGCTGCACCGCCACCTGGTTCATCCCTACGCGGCTGATGGGCACCAGCTCGCTCTTGAAGCTGCCGCCCGACATGGCCTTGAGCGCGGGGTTGTCGAAGCTCACGCCCACGGCCGCCGGCCATTCGTTGTTGCCGTTGGCGAAGTGGTTCTGGGCCTCAGGGCTGGCCAGGTACTCCAGGAACTTCACGGCCGCCGGCGCGTTCTTCGCGTGCCGCGCGACGGCGCCCCCGGCGATGTTCAGGTGCGTGCCCCAGCTGGTCTGGTTCGGAAACACCACGCCCACGCGCTCGGCCACGTCCTTGTCCTCGGGCTTGGCCGAGCGCATCAAGCGCGCCAGGTAGTAGGTGTTGGTCAGGGCCACGCCGCACTCGCCCGAGGCCACGGCCCGGATCTGGTCGGTGTCGCCGCCTTTGGGTGCGCGCGCCATGTTGTCCACCATCCCCTTGAGCCAGGCCTCGGTCTTTGGCGCCCCGATGTGCTCCACCATGGCGCCGAACAGACTCAGGTTGTAAGGATGGGCCCCGGAGCGGGTGCACATCCGGCCCTTGTTGACGGGCGCTGCCAGCTCCTCGTAGGTGTCAACGTCCTCTCGCTTGACACGGGCCTTGTCGTACACCACCACGCGGGCCCGGGTGGACAGGCCGAACCAGGCCGTGCCGTCGTCGCCGGGCTTGGCGCGCAGGTGCGCGGGGATAGCCTTCTCCAGCACGGCCGACTTGATGGGCCGGAACAGGCCGTCTACCTCGGCGCGCCACAGCCGCGCTGCGTCCACCAGCAGGATCACGTCGGCGGGCGAGGCCGCGCCCTCGGCGCGCAGGCGCGCCAGGATGCCGGCGTCGTCGGCATCTACCCGCTGGATGCGGATGCCCGTGGCCTTGGTGAAGCCGCTGTACAGGGCTTCGTCGGTGGGGTAGTGGCGGGCGGAGTAGAGGTTCAACACGGCCTCCTGGGCACGTGCTGGAGCCCCGCCCAGGATGGCGGCCGCCAGCAAGAAGGCGGCGAACCCACGGGTGGCCGCAGAGCGGCGCGGGGCGGGCGTGCGGGAGGTCAGGCGGCGTGGGCTTGTCATGCGGGGTGCGCTGGATGCGGTGACAGAAGAAGGGGCAGGGGGCAGGTGGCCGGGGTGATGGAGGATGAGGGAATTCGGGTGAAGACGTGATGCTCGAACTCTACCATCGAATGCGAATCATTCCCATTTGCGTCAGATCAAGGTAACGCAGAAAGTCTTGTGGGGCCCCCGTGCCTTACGATGCCCGCCGCCCATGACCGATGACGCGCCGCCCCTGGACGAGATCTCTTCCTTTCTGCAGGAAGACGATGCCCAGGCCTACACCCTGAGCGCGCCTCCCGCCCCGCGTGCGCCGGCACCGGGCGAGGCCCTGCAGGTGCTGCGCGACGTGTTTGGCTATGGCGCCTTCCGCGGCGGCCAGGCCGAGATCGTGGAGCACGTGGGCGCCGGTGGTGACGCCCTGGTGCTGATGCCCACGGGCGGCGGCAAGAGCCTGTGTTACCAGGTGCCGGCCATCGTGCGCCACCGCGGCGGCCACGGCGTGACCGTCGTGGTCAGCCCCTTGATCGCGCTGATGCACGACCAGGTGGGCGCGCTGGAAGAGGCCGGCGTCCACGCAGCCTTCCTCAACAGCACGCTCGACGGTGACGAGGCGCGGCGCATCGAGCGCGAACTGCTCTCCGGCCGCCTGGTGCTGCTGTACGCCGCTCCCGAGCGTGTGCTGAACCCGCGCTTCCTGGCCATGCTCGACTCGCTGCACGAGCGCGGCCGGCTGAGCCTGTTCGCCATCGACGAGGCGCATTGCGTTAGCCAGTGGGGTCACGATTTCCGCGTCGATTACCTGGGTTTGTCAGCGCTGCACGAGCGCTACCCCGGCGTGCCGCGCGTGGCACTCACCGCCACCGCCGACGAGCACACGCGGCAGGACATCGTCGAGCGGCTGTCGCTGGCCAGTGCGCGCCGCTTCGTGGCGAGCTTCGACCGCCCGAACATCCGCTACACCATCGTCGAGAAGGACAACGCGCGGGCCCAGCTGCTGCGCTTCCTGCGCGACGAGCACGAGGGCGAGGCCGGCATCGTCTACTGCCAGAGCCGGCGCAAGGTGGAGGAGACGGCCGCCTGGCTGAGCGAGGAAGGCATCCCGGCGCTGCCGTACCACGCGGGCTTGGAGCCCGACATGCGCCGCCGCCACCAGGACCGCTTCCTGCGCGAGGACGGCCTGGTGATGGCCGCCACCATCGCCTTCGGCATGGGCATCGACAAGCCCGATGTGCGCTTCGTCGCCCACCTGGACCTGCCCAAGAACATCGAGAGCTACTACCAGGAGACAGGGCGCGCCGGGCGCGACGGCGCCGCCGCCGACGCGTGGATGGCCTACGGCCTGGCCGACGTGGTGAACCAGCGCCGCATGATCGACGAGGGCGAGGCCGACGAGGAGTTCAAGCGCCTGCAGCGCACCAAGCTGGAGGCCCTGCTGGCGCTGGCCGAGGCCCATGACTGCCGCCGCGTGCGACTGCTGGCGTACTTCGGCGAGGCGCGTGAGCCGGCCGCGGGCGCCAGCCCTGAGCGCAACCCCTCCCACCACGCCTACCGCTGCGGCAACTGCGACAACTGCCTCCAGCCCCCCGCCACCTGGAATGCCACCGAGGCCGCCCGCAAGGCGCTGAGCTGCATCTACCGCTTCGGCCAGCAAGGCGGCAGCAGCTACGGCGCCGGCCACCTCATCGACGTGCTGCGCGGCAAGGTCACCGACAAGGTGAAGCAACGCGGCCACGAGCAGCTCTCCACCTTCGGCATCGGCGCGGAGGTGAGTGAAGCCCAGTGGCGCGGCGTGCTGCGCCAGCTCATCGCGCTGGGCCACCTGCGCGCCGAGGGCGAGTACGGCACCCTGGGCATGACGCCCAGCGCGCGCCGAGTGCTGCGCGGCGAGGTGGAATTGCTGCTGCGCGTGCCGGCCGAGCCGGTGCGGCGCGGCAAGGCGGGCGCTGCCGCGCGCACCGGCCGGGGCGCGCGCGGCGGCGCCGAGCGCCCGCCTCCGCTGCCGCTGGATGGCACCGGCCTGGCGCTGTTCGCCGAACTCAAGGCCTGGCGTGCCGAGGTGGCGCGCGAGCACAGTCTGCCGGCCTATGTGATCTTTCACGACGCCACGCTGGCCGAGATGGCGCGCGAGCGCCCGGCCAGCCTGGACGAGCTGGCGGGCATCAGCGGCGTGGGCGCGAAGAAGCTGGAAGCCTATGGCCAGGAGATCCTGCGGGTGATCCAGAATCCATAGGTCCCGCGGCCTTCGGCCCGCAACGTGCCTGGAACTTACCGCCATGAACGACCGCCTGCGCTGCTTCTGTGAAGCCCAAGACCTGACCGGAGCTGCCGGATGGCTGACCGAGACCCGGCGCCGTTTGCACCGCCACCCCGAGCTCTCCTTCCAGGAGGCCGACACCGCCGCGCTGGTGGCCGAGCGGCTGCAGGCCTGGGGCTGGCAGGTGACCACGGGCGTGGGCGGGCATGGCGTGGTGGGCACCATGACCCTGGGCAGTGGCCGGAAGTCCATCGCGCTGCGTGCCGACATGGACGCGCTGCCCATCCAGGAGGCCACCGGCAAGCCCTGGCAGAGCGTGCACGACGGCGTGATGCACGCCTGCGGGCATGACGGCCACACCACCATCCTGCTCGGCGCCGCGCAGCACCTGGCGCAGACACGCCGCTTTTCCGGCACGGTGCACCTGGTGTTCCAGCCGGCGGAAGAAGCCGGCAAGGGCAGCGGGGCGCAGCGCATGATCGAAGACGGGCTGTTCGAGCGCTTCCCGTGCGACGCCATCTTCGGCCTGCACAACTCGCCCGGCGTGCCCACAGGCACCTTCGGCTTCATGCATGGTGCCTCGATGGCGGCCTCGGACACCTGCCGCATCACCGTCCACGGTCGCGGCGGCCACGCGGCCCGCCCGCACCAGACGGTGGACCCCATCCTGATCGCGGGCAGTCTGGTGGTGGCGCTGCAAAGCGTGGTGGCGCGCAACATCGACCCGCGCCACACCGCCATCGTCACCATCGGCTCGCTGCATGCCGGCTCGGCCTACAACGTCATCCCGGACAGCGCCACCCTGGGCCTGAGCATCCGCTCCTTCGACGCCGAGGTGAGGAACCAGCTCGAGCAGCGCATCCGCGCCCTGGTCACCGCCCATGTGGCGGGTTATGGCGGCGAGGCGACCATCGATTACGAGCGTGGCTACCCAGTGGTGGTCAACACCGCCGCCGAGACCGAGTTCGCGCGCCAGGTGGCCGAGGAACTGGTGGGCCCCGAGCGCGTGATCTCGCCCTTCCCGCCCGTGACCGGCAGCGAGGACTTCGCCTACTACCTGGAGAAGAAGCCCGGCTGCTTTCTGCGCCTGGGCAATGGCGCCGACAGCCCGTCACTGCACAACCCGCGCTATGACTTCAACGACGAGCTGCTGACGGTCGGCGCCGCCTACTGGACGCGGCTGGCCGAGCGCTTCCTGGACCCGGCGTGATTTACCCATGAATGGCGCCCAGAGCCTGGTGCGCACGCTGCTCGCGGCCGGCGTGGACACCTGCTACGCCAACCCCGGCACCAGCGAGATGCACTTCGTAGCGGCGCTGGACACCACGCCGGGCATGCGCTGCGTGCTGGGCCTGCAGGAAAACGTGGTCACCGGCATGGCCGACGGCCACTTCCGCATGAGCGGCAAGCCCGCCTGCACGCTGCTGCACTGCGGCCCGGGCCTGGCCAATGGCTGGGCCAACCTGCACAACGCCCGCCGTGCCGGCAGCGGCATCGTCAACCTGGTGGGTGACCAGGCCACCTGGCACCGCCCGCATGACGCGCCCTTGACCGCCGACACCGAGGGCCTGGCCCGTGCGGTGTCGGCCTGGGTACGCACCAGCACCCGCGCGGCAGAGGTGGGCCGCGACGGGGTCGCAGCGGTCCAGGCCGCCCGCAGCGCCAACGGCCAGGTGGCCACGCTGATCCTGCCGTCTGACACCTGCTGGGACGAGGGTGGGCAGGTGGCGGACCCGCTGCCCCCCGTACCGCCCGGTGCCCCCGACCCGCACGCGGTGCAGGCGGTGGCTCGTGCGCTGCGCAGCGGCCGGCGCGTGCTGCTCCTGCTGGCAGGCGCCGCCCTGCTGGCACCTGGGCAGGCGCTGGCCTGGCGCGTGGCCCAGGCCACGGGCGTGCAGTTGATGGCGGACTACGCGGCCGCCCGCGTGGCCCGCGGCCAGGGCCGCTTGCCGCTGCGGCGCGTGCCCTACAACACCGATCAGGCGGTGCAGGCCCTGGCGCCGTACGACGAGGTGGTGCTGGTGAACGCCAAGCCGCCCGTGGGCTTCTTCGGCTACCCCGGCAAGCCTTCGCGCCAGACCCGGCCAGACGCGGTGTTTCATGTGCTCAGCCGGCCCGAGCAGGACGCGCTGGCCGCGCTGCAGTCCTTGGTCGACGAGCTCGGGGCGCCTGAAACGCCACTGCCCGAGGCCGGCCCCGCGCCCGAACCCGGGCATGGCGCACCCACGCCCGAGGGCCTGGCGCGCACGGTGGCAGCCCTGATGCCCGAGCAGGCCATCGTCTGCGACGAGAGCGTGTCCTACGGGCGCGGCTTCTACCCTCACACCGTGGCGGCCGCGCCGCACGACTGGCTGCACCTGCTGGGCGGCGCCATCGGCAGCGGCATGCCCATGGCCACGGGCGCGGCGCTGGCTACGGCCGGGCAGCGCCGCGTCATCAACCTGCAGGCCGACGGCTCGGCCATGTACACGCTGCAGGCGCTGTGGACCCAGGCCCGCGAGCGCCTGCCGGTGACCACCGTGCTGCTGAACAACCGCAGCTACAAGATCCTGCTGGGCGAGTATCAGAACGTGGGTGCCACCCCAGGCCCCACCGCGATGGGCATGCTGGACCTGGGCCGCCCCGACATTGACTGGGTGCGCCTGGCCGGTGGCCTGGGCGTGGAAGCCGCGCGCGCCCAGACGCTCGAAGCCTGTGCAGACCTGATGGCGACCAGCTTCCGCCGTGATGGACCGTTCCTGATCGAGCTGATGGTCTGAGAGCCCTTGAGCGTCATTCACAAGCTCTGAGACCCCTCGGGCAGCGCTGAAGCGGGTGCCGCCGGGACACCCTGCGCATTCACCGCCAGATGACTATGATGCCCGGTTGCCTTGGCCACGCCGGGGCGTGTCGCTCGCGCGCTGACCCACCCCCCGCATGCCTCCTCTCGCAGGCCTTTCCCGCTCGTCCTGACCCCCGCCCATGCCCCAGAACTTCGACGATCGCGTCCTGAACGACGAGCGCCCCATGCTGCGGGTGCGCGGAGCGCGCACGCACAACCTGAAGAACGTCGACCTGGACATCCCCAAGCATGCGCTCGTGGTGATCACCGGGCTGTCGGGGTCCGGCAAGTCCAGCCTGGCCTTCGACACGCTGTATGCCGAGGGCCAGCGCCGCTACGTGGAAAGCCTGTCGGCCTACGCGCGCCAGTTCCTGCAGTTGATGGACAAGCCCGATGTGGACGTGATCGAGGGCTTGTCGCCGGCCATCAGCATCGAGCAGAAGGCCACTTCGCACAACCCGCGCTCCACGGTCGGCACCGTCACCGAGATCCACGACTACCTGCGCCTGCTCTACGCCCGCGCCGGCACGCCGTTCTGCCCCGACCACGGCCTGGCGCTGCAGGCGCAGAGCGTGAGCCAGATGGTGGACGCCTGCCTGGCCCTGCCCGAGGGCACGCGGCTCATGGTGCTGGCCCCCGTGGCGCGCGACCGCAAGGGCGAGTTCGCGCAGGAGCTGGAGCGCTGGCAGGCGCAGGGCTACGTGCGCTTTCGCATCGACGGCCAGATCGTCGAGGCCGAGGCCCTGCCCGCGCTGAAAAAGAACGACAAGCACGACATCGACGTGGTGATCGACCGGCTCAAGACCTCGCCGGCCGTGGCGCAGCGCCTGGCCGAGAGCTTCGAGGCGGCGCTGCGCATCGCCGACGGCCGTGCCATCGCGCTGGAGATGGGGGCACCTGCCGACGACGATGCGGCCGCGCGCACGGCGACGCAGGCGCCCGAACACCTGTTCAGCAGCAAGTTCGGCTGTCCGGTGTGCAGTTACTCGCTGCCGGAGCTGGAGCCGCGCCTGTTCTCCTTCAACTCGCCGGTGGGCGCCTGCCCGACCTGCGACGGCCTGGGCCAGATGACGGTGATGGACCCGGAGCGCGTGGTGGCCTTTCCGTCGCTCAGCCTGGCCTCGGGGGCGGTGAAGGGCTGGGACCGGCGCAACCCCTACACCTACGCCATGCTGGAGAGCGTCGGCCGGCACCTCGGCGTGGACCTGGAGCAGCCGTTCGAAAGCCTGCCCGAGCGCGCGAGCCAGATCCTTCTCCACGGCTCGGGTCAGGAGGACATCGAGTTCACCTACGAGGCCCAGGGCGCGCGCGGCAAGACGCGCTCGGTCAAGCGCTCGCACCCCTTCGAAGGCATCATCCCCAACTTCCAGCGCCGCCTGCGCGAGACCGACTCCGCCGCAGTGCGCGAAGACCTCGCCCGCTACCAGGCCGCCAAGCCTTGCACCGCCTGCCACGGCACGCGGTTGCGGCGCGAGGCCCGGCATGTGTTCCTGCAGCCCGCGCCGCCGGGCCTCAAGGGCGCGCCGCCGTCCCCCGGCAAGCCCATCTTCGAGGTGGAGCATGCGACGCTGGCCGACTGCCTGGCCTACTTCGAAAGCCTGCAGCTGGCCGGCGCCAAGGCGCAGATCGCCGACAAGATCGTGCGCGAGATCCGCTCGCGCCTGAAGTTCCTCAACGACGTGGGCCTGACCTACCTGAGCCTGGACCGCAGCGCCGACACGTTGTCGGGAGGCGAGGCCCAGCGCATCCGGCTGGCCAGCCAGATCGGCTCGGGACTTTCGGGCGTGATGTACGTGCTGGACGAGCCCAGCATCGGGCTGCACCAGCGCGACAACGAGCGCCTGATCGGCACCCTGCAGCGCCTGCGCGACCTGGGCAACTCCGTGCTGGTGGTGGAGCACGACGAGGACATGATCCGCGCCGCCGACCATGTGGTGGACATGGGCCCCGGTGCGGGCGTGCATGGTGGCCGGGTGATGGCCCAGGGTACGCCCGACGAGGTGGCTGCTGACGAGGCCTCGCTCACGGGCGCCTACCTCGGCCGGCGCCTGCGCATCGAGGTGCCGGCGGCGCGGCGCGGGCCTGCAGCCGGCCACGGCGTGCAGGCTCTGCGCATCGAAGGCGCACGCGGCCACAACCTGAAGAACGTCACCGTGGAGGTCCCGGTGGGCCTGTTCACCTGCGTGACGGGCGTGTCGGGCTCGGGCAAGAGCACGCTGGTCAACGACACGCTCTATGCCGCCGTGGCCCGCAAGCTCTACGGCAGCCACGTGGAGCCCGCGCCGCACGACGCCATCGAGGGCCTGGAGGCCTTCGACAAGGTCATCAACGTGGACCAGAGCCCCATCGGCCGCACGCCGCGCAGCAACCCGGCCACGTACACCGGGCTGTTCACGCCCATCCGCGAACTGTTTGCCGAGGTGCCCGCCGCGCGCGAGCGCGGCTATGGCGCGGGCCGCTTCAGCTTCAACGTGGCGGCTTCTTCCGGCGGCGGGCGCTGCGAGGCCTGCGAGGGCGATGGCGTGTTGAAGGTGGAGATGCACTTCCTGCCCGACGTCTACGTGCCCTGCGACACCTGCGCCGGCCAGCGCTACAACCGCGAGACGCTGGAGATCCTCTACAAGGGCCGCAACATCCACGAGGTCCTGGACATGACGGTGGAGGACGCGCACGGCTTCTTCAGCGCCGTGCCGGCGATTGCGCGCAAGCTCCAGGCCTTGCTGGACGTGGGCCTGGGCTACATCCGCCTGGGGCAAAGCGCCACCACGCTGTCCGGCGGCGAGGCGCAGCGCGTCAAGCTGGGGCTCGAGCTGGGCAAGCGCGACACGGGCCGTACGCTCTACATTCTGGACGAGCCCACCACCGGTCTGCACTTCCACGACATCGGCCTGCTGTTGAAGGTGCTGCACCAGTTGCGTGACGCCGGCAACACCATCGTCGTCATCGAGCACAACCTGGACGTCATCAAGACGTCGGACTGGCTGATCGACATGGGCCCGGAAGGCGGGGCCGGTGGCGGGCAGGTGCTGGTGGAAGGCCCGCCCGAGGCCGTGGCGGCCTGTGCCGCCAGCCACACCGGGCGCTTCCTGGCGCCGTTGCTGCTGGAGCTTGCGGGCGTGGCCGGTTGACGGGGGTTGTGCCGGCGCGTTCTGCGCGTTCAGCGCGTTCGACGCCTTCCCCTCGTCTGGCCTAGACTCATCTGCGCATTCGCCGAACGTGAAGGGCACGACATCTTCACGGCGGTGTCCACCACCCGAGGAGGAGTTCTCTTGTCCCTGATCGTTGACTATTACATCGCGCCCCAGTCGCCCTGGGCGTACCTGGGCCACGCCCGCTTCCAGCGCATTGCCCGCGAGGCTGGGGCGCAGGTGCGCGTCATGCCCATCGATCTGGGCGGCCGTGTCTTCCCGGTGTCGGGCGGCCTGCCGCTGGCCAAGCGCGCCCCGCAGCGGCAGGCCTACCGCTTGCTGGAACTGGAACGCTTTGCGCGTTGGCTGCAAGTGCCCATCCACCTGCAGCCGCGCTTCTTCCCGGTGCAGGGCGACGACGCGGCGCGCCTCATCATCGCCGTGGACCAGCACGACGGTGCTGATGCCGCCATGGCGCTGGCTGGCGCGGTGCTCTCGGCCTGCTGGGCGGAGGAACTGAACATCTCCGATGAAGCCACGCTGGCCCGCCTGCTGGAGCGTTGTGGCCTGCCGACGCAGCGCATCGAGGACGGCCACAGCCAGGCCGCGCAACTGCGCTATGAGGCCGACACGCAGCGGGCGGTGGAGGCCGGCGTCTTCGGCGCGCCCAGCTACGTGGTGGACGGCGAGCTCTTCTGGGGCCAGGACCGGCTGGATTTCCTGGAGCGCCGGCTGCGTGCTTGAGGAACGTGCCTGAGGTGCGCGTCTGAAGTGCGCGCCTGAAAGGCTGACAACTCCGCAAAGCACAAGACCCGCGGCTGGCACGACCAGCGCGGGTCTTGGGGGTGCATCCACCGACTTTCAGGCCGTGTGGTGAGCGGCACCGGGCGGGAGCCCGGCACCGACGGCGCTCACTTCAGGTGGCCGCTGATGATCTTGGTCATCTCGAACATCGAGACCTGATCCTTGCCCAGCACGGCCTTGAGCTTGGCGTCGGGGTTGATCATGGTCTTGGCGTTCTTGTCCTGCAGGCCGTTCTTCTTGATGTATTCCCAGACCTTGCGCGTCACTTCGGTGCGTGGCAGGGCCTTGGCGCCGATCACGGCGCCAAGGGCGGCGCTCGGGGTCATCGGCTTCATGAAAGCGGCGCTGGGGGTGCGCTTCTTGGCCGGAGCCGTCTTCGCAGCAGCCTTCTTGGCAGGGGCGGCCGCCTTCTTGGCCGGTGCAGCCTTGGCTGCGGGCTTTGCGGCGGCCTTCTTGGCTGGTGCCTTGGCTGCGGGCTTCTTGGCAGCGACCTTCTTTGCAGTTGCCATCGGTTTCTCCGGATGTCTTGAGGGTGATGTGTGGGGGTTGAACGCCTGGGTTAAAGGCCCTTTATTGGCGCTGGCGCGGATGGTAATGCCCCGCAGGGCCGCTGGGAAGGGTCCTGAGCTACCGAGGTAACCCGTAGGTCGCTTTTCGCGCCGGTCCGGGGGCGTCTTCGATCAACGGCTCACGGGGCCCGGAGCCGCCTCGCTGTGATCTCATCTCGTCCATCTCCTGTCGGCGCAGTACCTGCAACTCGCGCAACCTCGTGTCGATGATCGAGGCCTCGATGAAGTCTGCGCTGCCGCTGGCCGTGCGCGAGCGGGTCTGGGCCGCGCGCAGGCGGTCGATAGCGGCGCCCAGGTCGCCTACCGCGGCACGGGCTTCGGCCTGGGCGCGCAGGGCGCGCAGCTGCAGACCCAACTCGTCGCTGGCCTGCGCCAGGAGCAGCCAGGCGGCCGCATCGTCGCGGTGCTCCGAGACCCAGGTCTGCAAGGCTTCCAGGACCTCGCGCAGCGAGCCGTCGTCGCTGCGGTCACCCCGCGACCGCCCTTGGGTGGCCCCGGCCAGGGCGGCCTGGCTTCGCAGCAGCAGCGGGGCGCGCTCCCTTGGGAGGGTCGCCCAGGTGCCTCCCTCGCCTGCCGTGGGTGTCGGACCGCCCAGCGTGGGTGCCGGAGGCAGCGGGGGCAGTGCGGTCATGGCGGTCGCTGCGGTTTGTGCTTCCCCCCGCGACAGGGCGAGCTCCGCCTTGAGCATGCGGCTGACCCGTTGGCTGCGCACGGTATTCAGCGCTGCTGCGGGGGCGTCCCCTGGCGGGGGCATCCGGGCGTCCGCCGCGTCCGCGTTCAGGGCCTGCGCGAGGTCTTCGGCGAGCGCGGCGGCCGTGCGGTGGTCGCCGAGCCGGGCGGCGGCCAGCGCACCGGCGTACAGGGTGCCGGACCGGCCCGCCGAGGTGCCAGAGGCCGTTGGTGCGGTGCCGGCCGAAGCCGCACCGGGAGACCGCTGCGCCTGCGCGACCAGCCGGCGCCAGTTGTCCACCGTGGGGTCCATCAGAGCGCGGGCCCGCGCCTGCATCAGCTCGTGCAGGGTGTCGCGGCCGACCACCGCCCCCACGGCCTGATCGCTCAGTCGTGAACGGGCTTCGGCCAGGCGCTCGCTGGTCAGCGGGTGGCTGCGCAGATAGGGGAAGCCACCGCTGTCGTTCAGGCGGCCGGCCTGATCGAGCTTGTCGAACATCGTCGCCATGCCGGGGGCCGCAAAGCCGGCATCCCGGAACACGCCGTAGCCGATGCGGTCGGCTTCCCGCTCCATGTCGCGCGAGAAGTTGAGCTGGCCCTGGATGATCGCGGCCTGCCCGCCCGCAATGGCCGCCTGCGCAGCATCAGGATTGCTGCTGCGGGCGGCGATCAGCACCCCCAGCAGCATGGCGGCCACGCCCAGCGCGCCCTGGCGGCTGGCGCTGCCCATGCCGCGGGCGATGTGGCGCTGGGTCACGTGCGACAGCTCGTGCGCCAGCACGGAAGCCAACTCGTCGCGTGTGGCGGTCACCGCGATCAGCCCCAGGTGCACCCCCACATGACCCCCGGGCAGGGCGAAGGCGTTCACGCTGCGGTCCAGCACCAGGAAGAGATTCCAGGCAAAGGCCTGTTCGAGCTCCGGTCCGATGTCGCCACGCCCGCGCGCCGCCTGCAGCAGCGGCCCCCACAGCGAACGCACGTAGTCCAGCAGCACCGGATCGTCCAGGTAGGCTGGATCGCGCTTGACTTCCCGCATGATCTGCTCGCCCAGGCGGCGCTCGGCACCCACGGGCAGGTCTTCGGACGCCGAGTCGCCTAGCGCGGGCAGGCGCACCTGGGCCTGCGCCCAGGGCGTGGACAGCGCAAGGCTCGCGCTGAGCAGGGTGGCGAGGGCTTTCTTCACCACCCTATGATGACACCGAGACATTGCCCGCTTGTTGCGCAGGTGCCCTTCCGGTCCCAAGCCCTGGTCCTGTGCCCAGCTTCACCGCACCAACGCTCCTCTGCTTTAGGCCCCGCCGCCATGAACGACCACCAGCCCGCCCAGGTGTCAGCACCACCGGCCGCACCGTCGCAGGCCTCATCGCCGGCTTCTCCATTGACCCATTTCGACGCCCAGGGCCAGGCCCACATGGTGGACGTGGCGGGCAAGGACGTCACCCACCGCGTGGCGCGCGCCAGCGGTACCATCCGCATGAAGCCCGAGACCTTTGCCCTGGTGGCCCAGGGGCGGGCCAAGAAGGGTGACGTCATCGGCATTGCCCGTATCGCAGCCATCCAGGGCGCCAAGCGCACGGCGGACCTGGTGCCGCTGTGCCACCCCCTGCCCATCACCCGCGTGGCCGTGGACTTCGAGCTCGATCCGGCGCAGTCGCTGCTGCGCTGCAGCGCGCAGGTGGAGACGCTGGGCCGCACCGGCGTGGAGATGGAGGCGCTGACCGCCGTGCAGGTCGGCCTGCTCACCGTCTACGACATGTGCAAGGCCGTGGACCGCGGCATGGTCATGGGCGACATCCGCCTGCTGGAAAAGCGCGGCGGGAAGTCGGGGGATTGGGGGGTGGCGGGTTAACCATCCGCTGCGCCGTTGCAAGCGGCTCCGCATCCTGCAAGCCCGGCTACCATGGCCCCCACGCCAGCACTGCTCGCAGCCACCACGCCTCCGCATCTGTAAAGGCCGGCCGTCGCGCGCATCTGTGTCGAGCGGGACATCCGCAGATCGACACTGTTCGGCTCCCGTTGAGAGGCACTCACGGACCCGGCAGCGGCATTTGGAACCAGCTAGCACGGCGCGCTTTCATGGTCTGCTGTTGCCGTCGGGAATGTCGAAGCGGTACCCGACGCCGTACACCGAGGCGATGCAATCCCCGTCACCACGCACCGCATGCAGCTTGCGGCGCAGGTTCTTGATGTGGGTGTCGATGACGCGATCGCCCACATCCCGGGTCTCGGCGTGGCCGCTATCCAGCAACTGGGCCCGGGAGAACACACGTCCGGGCTGGCTGAGCAACTGCCTGAACATCCGGAACTCCAAGGGCGTGAGCGTCAGCCACTGGCCGTGCCAGGCGATACGCAGGCCTGCGTCATCGACCTGCCACGGCCTGGCCCCCTGCGACACCCGGCCTTCGGCGCGCCGCAGCAGCGCCTGCACCCGGGCCATGACTTCGCGCGGGCTGAAGGGCTTGCACACGTAGTCGTCGGCACCGCTGTTCAGACCCAGCAGACGGTCGAGCTCGTGCACCCGCGCGGTCAGCATCAGGATGGGCAGGTCGCTGAACTCGCGCACCGCCTTGCACAGGCTCACGCCGTCGAGCCCCGGCAGCATCAGGTCCAGGATCAGCAGGTCGGGCGGGGCGTAGCGGATCTCCGACAAGGCCAGCTGGCCGTCAGCCAGCCGGGTTGCAAAGTACCCGTCGTGGCGCAGGTAGTCCACCAGCAGCTCGGCGATGCCGGGGTCGTCTTCCACCACCAGGATGCGGCGCTGGGCTGTCATGTGCGGGCGCTTTCCTGCGGTGACGACTCAGCGGCCTGCCGCGGCAGGTCCAGCGTGATGCGCAGACCGCCCAGGTTCGAAGCGCAGGCGTCGATGCGCCCGTCGTGGGACTGCGCGATGGCCTGGCAGATCGCAAGCCCCAACCCGCTGCCGCCCAGGCGTCGGTTGCGGGCCAGATCACCCCGGAACAGGGGTTCGAACACCTGCCCCAGTTGTTGCGCAGGCACACCAGGCGCACTGTCGTCGACTGTCATCTGGATCCGTGATCCCTGGATCCGCAGCCCGATCAGGATCTCACCGGGTGGGTCGGTGTAGCGCAGGCTGTTGTCCACGAGGTTGCCCAGCAACTGTTCCACCCGGTCTGCGTCCCAGTACACCGGCAAGGTTGGCAACGCCGCGGGCAGGGACAGCGTCAGCCGCAGGCCCGCCGCTGTGGCGCGCGGCTCGAAGCGGTGGGCCAGTTGGCCGAGCAGGGCCACGGCATCGGCCGGGCCGGGGTGACAGGGCAGGGCCTTGAGATCGGAAACGGCCAGCAGGTGCAGGTCGTCCACCAGCTTGCCGATGCGCAGCACCTCCTTGTGCAGTGTGACGATGGCATCGGGGGCGAGCGGCCTGACGCCGTCGTGCAAGGCCTCGATCTGGCCACGCAGCACGGTCAAGGGTGTGCGCAGTTCGTGGGAGATGTCGGCCAGCCAGCGCCGGCGTGCACCTTCCAGCCGCTCCAGCCCTTCGGCCATGCGGTTGACATTGCGAACCACGTCGCCGATCTCGTCGCTGCGCCCGGTCAGTTGCGGGCCTTCGGGCACCCGCACGGTCAATTCGCCTTGGGCCAGGCGCTGTGTGGCGTCCTGCACGGCCGCCAGTGG
Organism: Burkholderiales bacterium; assembly: GCA_947464185.1. GTDB lineage: Bacteria > Pseudomonadota > Gammaproteobacteria > Burkholderiales > Burkholderiaceae_C > Rubrivivax. The sequence goes on along the minus strand of CANHVY010000015.1, from coordinate 25,632 downwards.
CCTGGTCCACCGCCGGGCCAGCACGGTGGCGGTCAGCAGAGCGAGCGCCATCAGCCCGCCGGCAGTGATGGTCAACACGCGGTACTGGTCCAGCAGAAAGCGCGTCTCTCCCCGATCGCGCTGGATGTCGGCCTGGTGCAGGTGCGCCCTCGCCACCACTCGGCCCTGGACGACCACCGGCCGCTGCACCGCTGCGTCCACGTCGTGCAGCGCCCCGGGACGTCCCAGCAGCAGCCGCCCGTCCAGCCCCAATACCTGCACGCGTTCAGGAAACGGCAGGGGCCCTGCCAGCAGGCGGGGGCGCAGCGGATCTGATGGGGGCAGGGTTCCAGGCTCGCGCCCATCCAGCTCCCGGAACAGGCTGCGCAAGTCCAGCCTGCCTTGTTGCAGGGCGTCCAGGCCGCCCTCGCGCAAGGCGGTGGCCTGGATCAGGGCGACCAGGCGCTCCAGGTGTTGAACCTCTCTTTCGGCGAGGTAGTTTCCGAAGCCGTCGCGCAGGTTCCAGGCGGTCAGCCCGCCCAGCACCAGCGCGGCCGCGGCGGCAAAGGCCAGCAGCGCCAGAGACAGGGTGTGGGCGAGACGCAATCGCATGGCGTGCGGGACAGACTGCATCGGATTGGGCCAGCAGATTGTGAGTGCTTTGTGAGGGGGCTTTCATCTTTGCTCCACGGTGCCGCACCAGATTCGGGAGATGGCCTGAAACCTCACAGTTTCTCCCTCAACATCCTGTGCGAGCCGCCGAAGCAATGGTCGTGAGAACTGCAGCAGCTTCTCCTGGTCTGCGGCCTCTCTCGCGCATCGTCAATCACAACCAAGCCATTGGAGTCCATCATGATGTCACCCCTTTCTGGTCCCAGAACCAGCTTGCGCCCATACCTGTCGTCCCAGTACACAGCTGCCGGGCCCTCAGGCGTCCAGCGCACCGCTGAACCCCCGGCGCTGAAGGCCGACTCCTGGGACAAGGTGTCGGCAGGCAAGGGCCAGGTCAGCCAGTCGCAACTGGCCTCGGTGATCGTCACGCTGTCGCCCGAGGGTTCCCGGCTTTCGGAAGCCGAGGCCAAGACGGCAGCCAAGCAGCTGTTCACCAGGATGGACAGCGATGGCGACGGATCGGTCAATGAGAGCGAGTTCATGGCGGCGGCCGACAAGACCTCCGGGCGCACGGACGGTGGCGGAGCTCGGGGCCCAGGCGGTCCCGGCGGCCCTGGTGGTGCTGGCGGACCGGGTCCGAGTTCTGGCCCGGGCCGCCCCGACAAATCCGACGCCGGCAGGCCAGACGGCTTGGCAACGGCCGACACCACCCTCGACCCTGCCGACGCCAACGAGGACGGGACGGTCAGCGCCTTGGAGCGCATGACGTACGCAGAGCAGCAGACCGCCTCTGCCTAGGCTGCCGATGAGGGCGGCAGAGTTCACCGCTAGCGCTGCGCTGCCGGCAGGGAACTCTCTCAAGAAAACGCCGCGCCGCCCCAGCTTTCTTGCGCCCCGGAGCCCCCCTGACGGACCCGGCATGCGTCAGCTTGCATGCGTGCACTGCCCCCTCGGACAGCGGCAGCTCCTGCGGGAGCGGCCACATTGTGAGCACAGGGTGAGCATTTCCCGACACAGGCTCCAAACTGCGGCGGAATACTGGCCCCTGGCAGCGGGGCCATGTCGCTCAGCCTGCCGCATCACCCAGCCCATGGGCGGCAACCACTGATCACCGCGCCCTCGGAACGGGCGCGGCCCAGACGAGACTGAAAGCATGCACGACCAGCAACTGAATCACTATGCGCACGACAGCACGGCAGCTATCCGACTTGACGAGTTGAACCATAGCTGGCTGTACTTATCGCGTGACCACCATTGCTCCATCGTCCAGGCCGCTGCTGCATCTGTTCCGGCACATCGGCCGCCTGCTGGAGGAGCGCCTGCGCGCACCGCTGGCGCAAGGTCGGCGTGCACCACGGCCAGGGCCGCGTGCTCGACGCCCTGCTGCGCCATGGGCCGATGACGGTGGGCGAGCTCGCCGCCGGGCTGCACGTCGCGCAGCCCACGGCCACCGTGATGGCGCAGCGCATGCGGTCGGCCGGGCTGCTGGAGCGCTGGGTCGACGCGGAGGACACGCGCCGCGTGAGCCTCACGCTCACGTCGCGCGGCCGTGTCGCCGCGCAGGCGCTGCCGGACCCCGAACGCACGCGCCTGCGCCTGCTGCTCGAAGGCCTGCGCGACGGGCTGGGCGGAGCCGATCCGCGCTTTGCAGGTTTCCCCGAGGAGAACCCCGATGCACCCGCCACGCCGCCGCCGCCGCCGCCGGTCCACCCCAGGCGGCGCCTCTCGATCGCGCGCTGAGGCTCGGCGCCGTCGCCGTCCTGCCGCCGAGCTCTGGCTCGGATGCCTTGTGCCGCTAGCCGACGACCCCGACGTCGGAGACGACTCCGACGGCGACGAATGCCACGACCGCAACGACAAAACAGGAGCCCGCATGAAAGTCCCAGCACTCACTCTCGCCCTCGTCTCGCTGCTGCTGGCCGCCTGCAGTGCCACCGGCGAGGACGCCAGCGCCAGCACCCCGGCGCCAACCGCGGACGCGGCCGCCTGGCGCGTGCCCGGCACGGCGCAGGAAGGGTGCTTCTCCGACGACGCACGCATCGACTGCCCGCGCGCGGGCGCCCCGTTCTTCGGCCAGGACGGGCAGCGACCCGGTCCGCGCCCGCCATTCCAGCTCAACACCGACGGCACCGTCACCGACCCGGTGACCGGCCTGACCTGGACGCGCGCCCTCGCCGGGCCGATGTCGTGGGACGAGGCGCGCGCCGCCGTCACGGCCCTGCGCACCGGCGGCCACACCGACTGGCGCGTGCCCACCATCAAGGAGCTGTACACGCTGATCGACTTCCGCGGCTGGTTCGCACCGACCGCCGCGCAGTCGCGGCCCTTCATCGACGCGGGCGCGTTCGAGTTCGCCTACGCCGAGGGCGACCGCTTCTTCGACGTGCAGCTCTGGTCGTCGACCGCCTACGTCGCCACCACGATGAACGACGACGCCACCATCTTCGGCGTCAACTTCGCCGACGGCCGCATCAAGGGCTATCCGCGCTACCGGCCGGGCAGCGGTGGCGCCGTTGCGCAGCGCATGCGGGTGCGCTTCGTGCGCGGCCCGGCGTACGGCGCGAACGACTACCGCGACAACGCGGACGGCACCGTGACCGACCGCGGATCGGGCCTGACCTGGCAGCAACGCGACGACGGCCAGCCGCGCCGCTGGCGCGACGCCCTCGCCTACTGCGCGGCGCTGCGGCTGGGCGGTCATGCGGACTGGCGTCTGCCCGACGCCAAGGAGCTCCACAGCATCGTTGACTACACGCGCGCACCGGCGGCCACGCAGAGCGCCGCGCTGGCGCCGCCCTTGCAGGCCAGCGCGGCCGAGTCGTACTACTGGACCAGCACCACGGTGCTCGATGGTCCGCCCGAGGTCATGTACACGCGCGCCGCGTACTTCGCCTTCGGCCGTGCGCTGGGCTGGATGGAGATGCCTCCCGGCAGCGGGACACGCCGACTTCTCGACGTGCACGGGGCCGGCAGCCAGCGGGCCGATCCCAAGGACGGCGACCCGGCAGCCTATCCGCAGGGCTTCGGCCCGCAGGGCGACGACGTTCGCATCCTCAACCCCGTGCGCTGCGTCCGGGGCCAGCGCTAGCCTGGATCTTTCGCGCGGCATCAAGTAGGCGACCTGCCCTCGTTGTGCGTTTTCATAGGTATTCGACCTCTATGGAACCGAACCAACGAGGGAGGTCACCCAATGTCAGAGTGTACGGATCGCAGGATGGAGCTTGGCCGCGTGGGCAGGCGCGTGGTCGAGGCGGCCTTCGATGGCGGGGACATCGCCACCGACGGCGGGGTGGTGCTGCTCAGGCAGGTGGATGAACGGCTGGGTCTGAGCCGTGCGGCTGCACGTGCGATGGGCGATTCACGGCGTGCAGCCAGCGTCGAGCACGGCATGCGGGAGCTGCTGGCGCAGCGCATCTACGGGCTGTGCTGTGGCTGGCAGGACGTGACCGACCACAACACGCTACGGCACGATCTGGTCTGGCAGACAGCCGTGGGTCGGGACCGCAGCCTGGGCAGCGCCCCTACGCTGAGCCGGCTCGAGAACGCGGCTGGCGCGCGCCAGGCCTGGGCGTTGCACGGCGTACTGTTGGACCAGTTCGTGGCCAGCCGCAAGGCGGCGCCGGCAGTGCTGGTGCTGGACGTGGACGCCACGCACGTGCCGCTGCACGGGCAGCAGGAGCGCGCGCACTTCAACGCCCACTACGACAACCAGTGCTACCTGCCGCTGTACGTGTTCTGTGGATTGGCGCTGTTCGGCTCCCGGCTGAGAGCCACCCACGGACCCGGCAGCGACATCAACCTCCTGGTGGAGGTCAAGCCCGGGTGCGTTCCCAGTCTGCTTGGAGGCGGCTGAGGCTGCGACAGGGCTCATGGCGGGACGCTCACGTGCAGACCTGGACAACGATCGCATGCTGATGTTCGCTGTTGCCCCGACGATCGAGGTATTGAGCGAGGCGGCAAACCATGTGTCCGATGACGGGCGCTCGCTGCTGCCTACCCTGCCTGGCCCGCGCCCCTTGGAATGCGGCACCGGATCGTCCATGCCGCCTTCAATGTCGATCCAACCACCTGCTGGAAGACCGTGATGAACGACATGCCGGTGTTGAGCACAGCCCAGGAAGCAACCTCGCAGCGGGCTTGAGGCGAAAGGCTTGTCTTTCAGTTGGACGCGCGTCTCAACGCTTCCGACTGCCAGCAATCACCCACGCCGTCCAGCGAGGTTGAGCAACCCCGGTGAAAGACCTCAGGACCTCTTTCAGTGCGGTCTCCTGGAGCGGCCGACAAGTAAGTCGCGGGTAAGACCAGGGCATTGACGATGCCTGCCAAGGCGTCGGGCCACACCGCTTCTCGCGGTCACCGCGGCGCCGAGCGAGGCCGTTCCGGCCTGTATTCCACAACGCTCGAAGGCAACGTATCCGTCGAGCGCCCAAACCGAAAGTTATCCATGCCTTGCTGCTTCCGAGGAGTCAAATCATGAAGGTTCTGAACTGGCTGCTGTTGCTTTTCACGGCCTTGCTCGCCGCCTGCGGTGGCGGCGACACCGGCCCCGACCCTGGCGTCGTCGCCCTGAGCGAGTTCCGGCGTGCGGTGGCTGGCCACCGGGTGGTCGAGGTCGCGGTATCCGGCGCCGACGGCGCGCGTCTGGCGACGTATGTCTACCTTCCGGCCCAGGGCGACGGGCCGTTCCCTACGTTGGTCATGCGAACGCCCTACGACCTGCCGATCACCCCGGTGAGCGGCTTCCCCGAAGAGGCTGTCAATGCCGACACCGAGGCTCGCGCAGAGGACGTGGGCTGGACCGAGGCTACCGACCGCGGCTACGCGCTGGTGGTTCAGGTGATGCGAGGTCGGCTGAAGTCCGAGGGCGTCTTCAGCCTCTTCCTCGCAGACGAGGTGGGCGACGGCGAGGCGCTGATCCGTTGGGTGGAGCGGCAGCCCTGGTCGAACGGGCGAATCGGCATCTTCGGCGACTCGGCCAGCGGCGTGGCCTCGCTGCAGGCGGCGGCTTCTGGGCGCCCGTCGATCAAGGCGGTGTACGCGCAGGCCACCTCGCCGGACTTCGTCGGCGGAGTGATCTTCCCCGAGGGCCGTGTCAAGTGGGAGGCACTGCTGCCCTTCGTGCTGAGCCAGGCTGCCGACAACGGCCAGGACCACGACGCCAGGCTGGGGCTGCCGGCCGCGCAGGTCGCGGCGCTGAAGGACCAGGCCGGCGAGGCGCTGCAGGAGATGTTCGGCGCGGTCGAGGCCGGTGATCCGGCGCAGTCGAGCTGGTGGACCCGTGCGATCACGCCGGACTTTCCGATTGTCAGCCAGTTGTATCCGCGCTGGGGAGAGTTCCTTGCCACCGGGCGCAACCCGTCCGCGCGGGCCGCGCTGGACGTGACCGACCGCATCCGCGCGCCGGTCCTGCACGTGTCGATGTGGCACGACTTCTTCCAGGCCAGTGCGTTCAAGGCCTTCGGGCGGCTGCAGGCTGCACGCGGCGACCAGAAGCTGATCGTGCTGGATGGCACGCACTACGACATTGACGACCCCGAGCTGTGGCCGACGAAGCCCATGTTCGCGTGGTTCGACCACTGGCTCAAGGGTGAAGCCAATGGCGCCAACGCCTGGCCCACGGTGCAGTACGTGCTGGCCGGGCAGCCCGAAGGGCCGCTGCGCAGCTCGCCGGTGTGGCCGCCGGCTGGCACCGCATCGACGGCATCGACGCTGAGTCCGCCGCAGCGTGCGCTGGCGATCGACCCGGCTGCACCGGCTCCCACCCTGGGCGGCAGCCACCTGACGGTCAGCTCGGGGATGCAGGATCAGACGCCGCTGCTGGAGCGCGCCGACGTGGTGGAGCTGCAGGGCGGCGCGCTGTCCGCGGCTGCGCTGATGCTGGGCTCGGCCGAGGCGGAGCTGGCGGTGCTGGAGGCCGGCACGGGCGACATCGTGGTCAAGCTGGTCGATCGGCGGCCCGGCGGCGAGGTGCGCCTGCTGCGCGAGACGGTGGTCGCGCTGGCCGGGGCGGGCACGCTGCGCGTGAGCTTCGCGCCGCTGGCCTATGGGTTCGAGGCCGGCAGCGCGCCGGGGCTGGTGGTGGCCGGGGCGTCGCTGCCGGCCTACCGGTCGGATCTGCCGGCGCTGGCCGGCACCGTGCGCCTGGGCGGCGCCACGCTGCGGCTGCCGATGGCTGCGGAGTGACGACCGGGACGACCACGCAATCCTGTGCGCCGATGGCGGTGCGCCACGACCTGGAGATCAAGCCCATGCTCGGACAAATGATGCAGCTGCCGCTGCTGATCTCGTCTCTCATCGTTCATGCTGAACGCCACCACGGCGACCAGCTCGTGGTGTCGCGCCGCGTCGAGGGCGACATCCACCGCATCAGCTATCGCGAGGTGGCTGAGCGCGCGCGGCGCGTGGCCAATGCGATGCAGGCCCTGGGCGTGCAGCCAGGCGAGCGCGCCGCCACGCTGGCCTGGAACACGCACAGGCATATGGAGCTGTACTACGGGGTCAGCGGAAGCGGCCGCGTGCTGCACACGGTGAACCCGCGGCTGCACCCCGACCAGATCGTCTACATCGTCAATCACGCTGAAGACCGCGTGATGTTCTTCGACATGACCTTCTGGCCGCTGATCCAGGCCGTCGCGGGCCTCACCAGGACGGTGAGGCACTGGGTTGCGATGACCGATCGCGCGCACATGCCGCCCGTCGAGCAGGCGGCCAAGGTGCCCAATCTGTTGTGCTGTGAGGAGCTGCTCGCCCGCACCCACGACCGATACGCCTGGCCCGTGCTCGACGAGAACGCCGCGAGCAGCCTCTGCTACACCAGCGGCACCACAGGCAACCCCAAGGGAGTGGTCTACAGCCACCGCAGCACTGTGCTGCACACCATGGCCGCGGCGCTGCCCGACTGCCTGGGCTGCAGTGCGACTGATGCTATCCTGCCCGTGGTGCCGATGTTCCATGTCAACAGCTGGGGCATCGTGTACCTGGCGCCGATGACGGGCGCCAAGCTCGTCCTTCCCGGCCCGTGCCTCGACGGAAAGAGCCTGTACGAGCTGCTGGAGAGCGAACGCGTCACCATCAGCGCTGGCGTGCCGACGGTGTGGCAGGCGCTGCTCGCGCACGTCGAGGCGAACGGCCTGACCTTCACCACCATGCGCAGGAGCGGCATTGGTGGCTCGGCCTGCCCGCCCGCCATGATCCGCAAGTTTCGCGACACATACGACGTCCACGTGATCCATGCCTGGGGCATGACCGAGATGAGCCCCATCGGCACCGTCGCGGCCTTCAAGGAGCAGCATTCGCGCCTGAACGACGGGGGCAGGCTTGCGGTGATGAGCACCCAGGGCCGCGCCGTCTACGGCGTGGACATGAAGATCGTCGGCGAGGACGGTGCCGAGCTGCCCTGGGATGGCCAGGCCTCGGGCGACCTGATGGTCCGCGGCCCCTGGATCCTCGAAACCTACTTCATGGGCGAGGGTGGCGACCCGCTGGCGATAGACGCCGATCGCAACGGCTGGTTCCCGACCGGAGACGTGGCGAAGATCACGCCCGAGGGATACATGGTCATCACCGACCGCAGCAAGGACGTGATCAAGAGCGGCGGCGAGTGGATTGGCTCCATCGACCTCGAGAACATCGCGATGGCGCACCCTGCCGTGGCCATGGCGGCCTGCGTTGCGACACCGCACCCCAAGTGGGGCGAGCGACCCCTTTTGGTTGTCGTGAAGAAGCAGGGTATGGAGGTGTCGCGCGAGGAGCTGCTCGCCTTGTACGAGGGCAAGATCGCGAAATGGTGGACCCCTGACGACGTGGTGTTCGCCGACACCATCCCGATGGGAGCAACGGGCAAGATGCAGAAGAACAAGCTGCGCGAACAGTTCCAGGGCCACCGGGTGCAAGCATGAGCAAGGCACCCTCGTTCAGGCCAGCCGCCAAGACCAGGAAAGGAGCGAGCGCCAGCAGCACAGCACCCAACAGGAGCAAGGGAACACGCAGGTGTCAGGTGGTCGCCGACTTGAAGACGTCGAGCTTCATCAGTGCACTTCCAGGAGGTGAGCGCAGGCTTTCATGGCTGCCAGCGTAGGGTGAACGAGGCGCCTCCATCAGGAGCTGCGCCGCAGCTTACTGTCCAGCCATGGGCGATGGCGATATCGCGCACCAGTGCCAGGCCGAGGCCCGAACCCGTCCGGGCTTGACCCGGTGCACGCCAAAAGCGTTCGAACACCTGCGTGCGGTACTCGGCGGGTACGCCAGGCCCGTGGTCGTCCACGGTCAGCTCGGCGCCCTTCATCTGTACCCTGACGTCCGAGCCTTGGGGCGAGAAGTCGAGCGCGTTCTCGACCAGGTTCTTGATCAGGATGAACAGCGCCCCAGCATCCGCCTCGATCTGCACTTCGCAGTCCGGTTCCTGCAGGTGCAGGGTGACGTCGGCACGTTGGGCCTTGAATGCGAGGTGGTCCAGTACCGCCCGCGCCACGTCCAGCGGCCGCACCGTTCCCAGCCGCATGGCCTGCGGATCGGCCACCTGGGCCAGTTGCAGCAACTGCTGGACCTGGCGGCTCATGGTGTCCAGATCCTGCAGGAGCCTGGCACGGGTGCTCTCGTCCTCCAGACCGGCTTCGATGCGTGCGCGCGCCAGCGCCAGCGGCGTCTTCAACTCGTGCGCCGCGTTTGCGATGAAGCGCTCCTGCTGCTGGAAGGACTCCTCCAGCCGCTCCAGCACGCCGTTGAATGCGTGGACCAGCGGCCGGATCTCGGCCGGCATACCTTCTTCAGGCAGGCGGGCCGCAAGGTTGCGTCCGCCGACGCTGCGCGCCGCCGCTTCGGCAGCGCGAATGGGCCGCAGCACTGATCGCACAGCCAAAGCTCCGGCCAGCGAGAAGATCAGCGCTGACAGAGCGCCCAGCAGCACGACCGTGTCGGTGATGGCCGGCGTCACCGCTTCGCGGGCCAGCAACTCGAACCGGTCGCTGCGCGCGAGTTGCAGCACATAGGGCCGTCCCTGCACCTCGCGCTGCCAGGCTCCGACGAAGAAATCGCGCCCGTCGAAGGGCACGACACCGAAGAAGCCCGATTGCTCGGCAACCCCGCGACCCGGCAACAGCGACCGCCGGTCCGGCTCGCTGCTGGCCACGACCTGACCCGACTCGTCGAGCACGCGGAACTTGAGGTTGGCGAAGAAATCGTCGAACCCCACCCTGTCACCGGGCGGCAGGTTCACGCCGACAACACGCTGCTCGGCATCAAGCACGAAGCCGTCGAAGATGTCCTCGGTCTGACCCTCCATGCTCATGCGTGTGGCCAGGTTGCCGAAGCGATCTGCCAGCATGGTCTGCACACCGACCACCAGGATGGCCGTCGAGGCGAACGCCAGGGCGAAGCCCAGCGCCAGGCGCAGCGCAAGGCTCGGTGTGCGGCCGGCGGGACCGGCTTGCCGGCCCTGCGCCGGCCTACCCGGCTTGATCACCCAGCTCTCCGGCGGTGCCGCCGCTCGCTTGCTCGAGCGCGTAGCCTACGGCCTTGGTGTTCACCAGACGCACGGTGCTGCCCAGCACCTCTAGTTTTCGCCGCAGGCGGTGTAACGCCACATCGAGGGCGTTGGGCGTCACCGGCTCGGTCAGACCCCAGGCCGCTGATTCCAGCGCTGCGCGGCGCACCACCTTGCCTTCGGCACGCACCAGCGTGAGCATCAACTGCAGCTCGCTGGGCGCTAGGTTCACGCTCGACCGCCCGTGGCTCAGGCGTGCACCGACAGGGTCGACGACAAGCCCCGCCCACTGTGGCGCGCTGGCGACCCAGGCGCTCTGCCGGCGCAGCAAGGCGCGCACCCGGGCCACCAGCTCGTCGCGCTCGAAAGGCTTGGCCAGGTAGTCGTCCGCGCCGGCTTCCAAGCCATCGACGCGGTCGTGCAGTGCGTCGCGGGCGGTGAGTAGCAGGCAGGGTATGAGGACCTGCCGCTCGCGCAGGCGCTGCAGCCACGGCAACGCATCGCCATCAGGCAGCCCGCGATCCAGCACCAGCGCAGCGTATCGAACTTGCGCCAGGCAGGCCTCGGCCTCGCGGACCCGCCCTACGGCGTCGGCGGCAATGCCTGCGTGCTGAAGCTCGCGCACCACCAATTCGCGCATGGCCGCATGGTCCTCGACCAGAAGGATGCGATTCATGGACAACAGCGTAGCGCAGCCCGGTGCTCGACTTCGACCCTGCTCCAGGGCCTCATTTCAGGACGAACTGATAGCCCAGCACCAATTGCGGAATGCCACTGGCATCGATCAAGGGGCTCTTGCGGATCTCCCGGGCGTAGCGCTCGTAGTTGAGGTTGGCGAAGAGGAACTGCCGCGGACCCGCCTGCCAACGGACGAGCAGGCCGAGCTCCGAACTCCACGTGCTCTTGCCGGTGTAGGCGGGTCGGGCTGCGGTGGCTTCGCCCAAGCGCACGCCGTAGTAGTAGTCGACGTAGCGGCTGCTCTGGTATTCCAGGCCGATGCGCGGAGCGAAGGACCATGAGCCGCTGCGATAGGTTCGGCTCAACTGCAACGACGCGACCGCCCCACGGTCGAAGCCGGCCTCCCGGCTCGCGGCCTTCACGTAGTCGGCCTCCAGTTCGAAGTCGCCGCCGAGCTCGATACTGCCGCTCAGTCCGTAGAACAGGCCACCCTTGCGGCTGGCCATGCCGCTGAAGATGGCGCCGTCGTTCTGCTCGTAGCCGTCGAACCGATACTCGATGCGAGGTCCGATCCACCAGCTGCGATCCTCGTTACCGATCAGGCGGAGGTCGAGTTGCGGGCCGAACAGGTTGACCCATTTGTTCTGGATCGACACGCCTGGGAGTACCAGCGTCTCTGTGCCGACACCCCGATAGCCGTCCTTGTCGAACAACACGGCGGCGCCGATGCTGTAGCGCGTGCGGTCGTCGTCCGACGGCTTGACTTGTGCATGGCAGTGTCCGGTCAGCAAGACCAGTGATGCGGTGACAAGCCCGATCAAGGGGCTGGCAACGGGGGGGCTGGGGAGGTCGGATGTGTTCATCGTGGGTGCGGGCTGAGGATCATGCCTTGGCCGGTAAGGAATGTCAGAAGCGATAGCCCAGGCGCGCCATCACAGTCGTGGCCCGGTACTTGGCGTCGACGTTCGCGGAACTTCCGCTGGCCTTCAAGCGCACGGTTCCGGCGTCCACCGTCGCGATTCCGATGTCAGCGACCCAGGGGCTGCCGTAGTCCCATCGCAGGCCCGCCATGAACTGGCGTGCACTGCCGGAGCCCGAGTACTCGCGCGCATTTCCTCCGACGCTGAGGTCTGTATCGACTTCCTGAGCGCGGCCCAGTCCCAAACCCACATAGGGCCGGACATTCGCTTTGCCTAGCCGGAATCCGTCAAAGTCGTACAGCGCATTGACAGTCATGAAGAGAGAGGCCCAATCTGCATCCCTGGGCTTCTGATCGAATCCAGGGCTGGAGACTTGGCGGACGGGATTGTTGCGGTACATCACGGCCGCTTCGACGCGCCAGTTGGGTCCGAAGTGGCGACCAATGGCGCCGCCGTAGGCAGAGCCCTGTCGAGTTGTCAGACGTCCTCCCGCGAACGTGGGGTCGCTGGCGCTTGTGATGCCTGCGTCGAACGTGGCGTACCACGCATCGTCCTTGGCTTGTGCAGCGGTCAGCGAAGTGGCTGCGAACAGCCCGCAGAGGGCGCGAGGAATGACTTTGAGCATGTGGATCTCCTTGGCTTTTCGCTCATGGGCGCTTGGCGGTTGACGCGGACTGGATTGCCGCTGCTGCGCAGGCACTGGGCGTTACGAATACGCTCATGACAGTGGAAGCGCCATACCTTGCATCCTCGGCGAGGCTGGCTTACTGGAGACTTTCCGGCATCGGAGGCAGCAAGGGGAACCCACTCGTTCGTTGCGTGGGTCGCTCCACCCGCCCTTTCAGGTGGAAGATGAGAAGTTGCTGGTGCCGCTCCTTCCTGTGTGGGAGATGACGGTCTGGACAAGCTGTAGGCGGACCGCGCTACTTGCCCGCGCGCTGCCCCGCAATCACCCACGCAATCCCGCCCAGGATGGCCAGCGAACACAGGGCCAGGCGCAGGGTCACGGGTTCGCCCAACACGGCCACACCGCCCAGGGCGGTGAGGACGGGCACGCTGAGTTGCACCGAGGCGCTGCTGGTGGGCTGCAGGCCCTTCAGGGCGGTGTACCAGATGGCATAGCCCAGACCGGAGGTCACGGCGCCGGAGCACAGCGCCCATAGCAGGCCGGCCACGTCCACGCGGGCCCAGGGCAGGGCCGCCAGGGCCAAGGGCACGGCCAGGGCGGAGGCCCGCACGAAGTTGCCTGCGGTCACAGCGGTGGGGTCGCCGGCGCCCCGCCCGCGCAGCGAGTACACGCCCCAGGCCACGCCCGCGGCCGTCATCAGCAACGCACCGCCAGCCGGCGGCGCCGTCACCCCCGGCAGCAACAGGGCCACCAGCCCGCCCATTGCCAGCACCAGCCCGGCCGTCTGGCCGCGGCCCAGGCGCTGGCCGTGCCACAGGCCCCAGCCCAGCATCGTGGCCTGCACGGCGCCGAACAGCAGCAGCGCGCCCGTGCCGGCGGACAGACTGAGGTAGGCAAAGGAGAAGGCTGCGGCGTAAACGAACAGGGCGGCGGCCGAGCCCCAGTCCCCTGCGGGGCGCTGGCCCCGCCACCGCACCAGGGCCCAGAGCACCACGGCGCCCGACAGCAGCCGCACAGTGGTGAAGCTCGCGGGGTCGATGCCTGAGTGCTGCAGCGCCAGCCGGCACAGCAGTGAGTTGCCGGCAAAGGCCAGCATCGCCACGCCGGTCAGCGCCAGCGTGTGGGAGGTGAGAGTCCCGGTGCTCACACGGAGGTGGGCCTGCTCACTTGAGGTGTGACCACCGGCCTCACCGCTTCCTCGCCAGCTTCGGGTCCATCAGGTCGCGCAGCCCGTCTCCCAGCAGGTTCAGCCCCAGCACGCTCAGCACGATGGCCACGCCGGGGTACACCGCCAGCAGCGGGGCCTGGAACATCAGCGTCTGTGCCTCGTTGAGCATGCGGCCCCAGCTCGGCTGCGGCGGCTGCGTGCCCAGGCCCAGGTAGCTCAGCGCCGCTTCGGCCAGGATGGCGGTGGCAAACGAGATGGTGGCCTGCACGATCAGCACGCTGGCGATGTTGGGCAGCACGTGGTCCAGCGTGATGCGCACGGGGCCCTTGCCGGCCGTGCGCGCGGCCAGCACGAACTCGCGCGCCCACACGGCGTTGGCGCTGCCGCGCGTGATGCGGGCGAACACCGGGATGTTGAAGATGCCGATGGCCACGATGCTCATCACCAGACCCGGGCCGTAGATGGCGGTGAGCATGATGGCCAGCAGCAGCGCGGGGAAGGCGAAAGCGAAGTCGCTGCCGCGCATGATGAGCTCCTCCACCCAGCCGCGCCGCGCCGAGGCGATGCAGCCCAGCAGCACGCCGAAGCCCATGCCAATGCCCACGGCGATCACGCCCACGACGATGGAGTTCTGCGCACCCACCAGGAGCTGCGAGGCGATGTCCCGACCCAGGCTGTCGGTGCCCAGCCAGTGCGCAGCCGAAGGCGGCTGCAGCTTGCCGGGGATGTCGATCTCGGCCACTGGGTAGGGTGTCCACACCAGCGACAGCAGCGCCATCGCGGCCAGCAGCGCGGTGAGCACGCCGCCGGCCACGAAGCTCTTGTGCCGCAGTGCGCGGTGCCAGAATCCTTGCATGGCCTTCAGCTGCCGCGCAGGCGCGGGTCGATCAGTGCGTACAGCACGTCGACGACGAAGTTGACGACCACCACGACGCCGGCCAGCAGCATCACCACGTCACGCACGACCACCAGGTCGCGGTTGCTGATGGCCTGGAAGATCAGCCGCCCCACGCCCGGCAGCACGAAGACGTTCTCCACCACGATGGTGCCGGTGATGAGGTTGGCGAACTGCAGGCCCATCACGGTCAGCACCGGGATCATGGCGTTGCGCAGCACGTGACGCCACAGCGCCTGGCGCCGCGTCAGGCCCTTGGCGCGCGCGGTGCGCACGAAGTCCTCGCGCATCACCTCCAGCACGGCCGAGCGGGTGACCCGCGCCAGGATGGCCGCCTGCACCAGGGCCAGGGCGATGGAGGGCAGGATCAGCGCCTGCAGCCCCTCCCACAGGCCGCCGCCATCGTCTTCCGTCCAACCCGGAAACCCGCCGGCACTGACCCACTGCAGCTTCACCGCGAACAGCAGGATCAGGAGGATGGCGAACCAGAAGTTCGGGATGGCAATGCCCACCTGGCTGGCCGCCATCACGCCCACGTCGCCCAGCCGGTTGTGGCGCGAGGCGGCGTAGATGCCCAGGGCCAGCGCGAGCACCACGGTCAGCGCCATGGACAGCACGGCCAGCGGCAGCGTCACGCGCATGCGCTCGGCGATCAGCTCGGCCGTGGGCGTGTCGTAGCTGATGCTCTGGGCCGTGCGGCCCTGCAGCAGCCCGCCCACCCAGTCGGTGTAGCGCTGCACGGGCGGGCGGTCCAGGCCGAGCTTGGCCTGCAGCGAGGCCAGGGATTCGGGCGTGGCCGTGTCGCCCAGGATGACCTCGGCCGCATTGCCCGGCAGCAGTTCCAGCACGCCAAACACCAGCACCGAGGCCACGGCCAAGGTGACCAGGAAAGTGGCGAACCGCTTGAGAAGAAACACACCCATCGAGAACTATCATGCCTCAACCTGTTACAGCCGCCCGATGCCCTGCTCCTCATGAATGCCGTGCCTTTCGACGCCTCCCTGGTCTTCATCGCCGGCCGCTGGCGTGCCGGTGACAGCGGCCAGACCCTGCCGCTGATCAATCCTTCGGACGGCAGCGAACTCACCCGCATCGCCCGCGGCAACGCCGCCGACATCGAGGCTGCGGTGCAGGCCGCGCAGGTGGCCTTGGAGGGTGAGGGGGGTGTGGAAGGCGACCGCGCAGGTGTGTGGGGCCGGCTCACCGCCACCGAGCGCGGCCGCATCTTGCTGAAGATGAGCGCGCTGGTGCTGGAGCAGGCCGATGAGCTCGCCCGTCTGGAGGCGCTGGACGTGGGCAAGCCGCTCAAGCAGGGCCGGGCTGATGCCGTGGCGCTGGCGCGCTACCTGGAGTTCTACGGCGGCGCGGCGGACAAGGTGCACGGCGACACGATTCCGTTCGCCAACGGCTACACCGCGTTCACCTTGCGCGAGCCCCATGGCGTGACGGCGCACATCGTGCCCTGGAACTACCCCATGCAGATCATCGGCCGCAGCGTCGGTGCGGCCCTGGCCATGGGCAACGCCTGCGTGCTCAAGCCGGCGGAGGAAGCCTGCCTCACCGCCCTGGCCTTTGCCCGCATCGCCGACGCCGCCGGCCTGCCTGCCGGCGCGCTGAACGTGGTGCCCGGCCTGGGCGAGGAGGCCGGCGCGGCGCTGTCGGCGCACCGCGATGTGCGCCACATCTCTTTCACCGGCTCGGTGGCGGTGGGCACGTTGATCCAGACCGCCGCGGCGAAGAACGCCATTCCCGTCACGCTGGAACTCGGCGGCAAGAGCCCGCAGATCGTGTTCGCCGATGCCGACCTCGACGCCGCGCTGCCGTTCCTGGTGAACGCCGGCATCCAGAACGCCGGCCAGACCTGCTCGGCGGCCAGCCGCATCCTGGTGGAGCGCGCCGTGTTCGACGAGGTGGTGGCGCGCATGGCCGAGCGCTACCGCGCGCTGCGCGTGGGCCCGGCCCTGGACGACCTGGACATCGGCCCGGTCATCTCGGTGCGCCAGCGCGAGATCGTGCAGGGCTACCTAGACGTGGTGCGCGACAGTGGCCTGCGCATCGCCGCGCAGGCCCCGCTGCCAGCCACGCTGCCCGCCGGAGGCTGCTGGGTGACGCCCACCCTGGTGGCCGACGTGAACCCCGGCCACCGCATCGCGCAGGAAGAGATCTTCGGCCCGGTGCAGGCCGTCATCCCCTTCGACGGCGAGCGCGAAGCGCTGGCGATCGCCAACGGCACGCCCTTCGGCCTGGTGGCCGGCGTCTGGACGCGCGACGGCAGCCGCGCCCTGCGCATGGCGCGCAAGCTGCAGTGCGGCCAGGTCTTCGTCAACAACTATGGCGCGGGTGGCGGTATCGAGCTGCCCTTTGGCGGCGTCAAGCATTCCGGCCACGGACGCGAGAAGGGCTTCGAGGCGCTGTACGGTTTCTCGGTGCTCAAGACCGTGGCCGTGAAGCACGACTGAGGAACCGGTGAGCAGCGACAGAACGCTTGCCGGAGGCGGCTCCATGCAACTCGTCACTCTTTCTCACAGCCCGGCCGCCGGATGGAGTCGGCCGCTACCGGCTGAACTGGACGGCCCGCAGACCCTGGTTCTGGTGTTCGGCGCGCCCGCCTACGCACAGGCCCCCGCGGCCTTGCAGGCCCTGCGGGCGGCCTTGCCGCAGGCCGTGCAGACGGGCTGCTCCACGGCTGGTGAGATCTTCGAAGGCGAGGTGCGTGACGGCACCTTGAGCGTGGCTGTGACCCGGTTCGCATCCACCGAACTGGTGCGGGCCGTCACCCCCGTGGCCGACCGCGAGGACTCCGCCGCTGCCGGGCAGCGGTTGGCTGCCCAGCTCTACCGCCCCGGACTGCGGGCGGTACTGTTGTTCAGCGAGGGCGTGCAGGTCAATGGCACTGCGCTGGTGGACGCACTGACCCGCCACCTGCCGCCGGATGTGGCCTTGTTCGGTGGCCTTGCGGGTGACGGTGACCGCTTCGGCAGCACCTGGGTCTGGGATGGCCGAACGGCCCTGGA
Source organism: Burkholderiales bacterium (assembly GCA_947464185.1). Lineage (GTDB taxonomy): Bacteria > Pseudomonadota > Gammaproteobacteria > Burkholderiales > Burkholderiaceae_C > Rubrivivax. Next base: position 8,257 of record CANHVY010000015.1, on the reverse strand, counting down.
CCGCAGCATCGTGGCGGTGGGCTTGTGCGGCGACCGTATCCAGGTGGGGTTGGGCAGCGAGGGCGGCTGGGCCGACTTCGGGCCTGAGCGCCGCATCACCCGGGCCCAGGGCCAGGTGCTCTACGAACTGGACGGCCGGCCCGCGCTGGACCTCTACAAGGACTACCTTGGCGACCTTGCCGCGAGCCTTCCCGCCGCTGCCTTGCGTTTTCCGCTGTCAGTGCGGCGCGACGCCGCTGACGGTGAAGCGGTGGTGCGCACCATCCTGGGCGTGGACGAAGTGAGTCGCGCGCTGATTTTCGCGGGTGACATTCCGCAAGGTGGCACGGCCCGGCTGATGCGTGTCAACCACCTGAACCTCATCGAAAGCGGCGGGCTGGCCCTTGCTGCTGCGGCTCAGGCAGCAAGCCCCCAGGGGCCTGCCCTTTGCCTGTCTGTCAGCTGCGTCGGGCGCCGTCTGGTGCTCGGCGAGCACACCGAGGAGGAACTGGAACTATTGTCTCAACGGCTGCCGCCGGGCAGCGCGCAAGTGGGCTTCTATTCCTACGGCGAGATATCGCCAGCCGGCGGCCGACGCAGCCGGCTGCACAATCAAACCATGACGGTGTCCGTGCTGTGGGAACGGCCGGACTGAACGGGCCAGCCTCTGGAACCAGGCCCGAAGGGAGAACAGAATGGAAGTCTCGCGCAGTGCCGCGCGGAGAGCGCTGAATGTCTGAGGGCGCCGAGGCTGCGCACCCCTTGCTGCGCAGACAGCTTCGGCGTCTGGGGCTGGACCCTCAGGCTGTGCCTGACCTGCCAGGCTGGAAAGCTTTCGTCGACCGCGTGTCGCGAGCCTATGGCGAAGCCGATCAGGACCGCTACCTCATGGAGCGGTCGCAGTCCCTGGCCTCGGAAGAAATGGCCACACTCAACCAAGCCCTGCGGCATGAGCGCGACTTGCTGGAAAGCCGCATTGCCGAGCGAACCGAGGCACTGCGCAAGAGCGAGGACAGGCTGGCGAGTCTGGTCTCGCTGTCCTCCGATTGGGTCTGGGAGAAGGATGAGCGTGGTTATCTGAGCTACCTGTCCGAAGGCGCGGCGATCACCGCCAAGAAGCCCCTGGGGGAGCTCCTGGGCCGCCGGGTGCAGCAGATTGACGGCTTTGAATGCGACGAGCGCAGTATCCAGGCCTACGTCCACGCCTGGGCCGGACGGCAGCCTTTCCGCGACCTGGTGCATGCCCTTCGCTCCGGTGACGGCAGTACTTGCTACGTCAGCCTGAGCGGCGAGCCGGTGTTTGATGCGAAGGGCGTCTTCGTGGGCTATCGGGGCGTGGGCACCGATGTCACGGCGGCCACGCTGGCCTCGCGGCAGCTGACCCTGATGGCGCGGTTTGACCTGCTCACGGGGCTTCCCAACCGGGCCCAGTTCATCGAGGAACTGGATCGTGCCGTCGCCCGCGCCCGCCGTGCCGAGGGCCAGTTCGGTCTGTGCTTCATTGACCTGGACGGCTTCAAGCAGGTCAACGACCTGCATGGCCACGCCGCAGGTGACGAAGTGTTGCGGGCCACGGCAGCGCGTCTGCTCGAGGAACTGCGGCAAAGCGACTTCGTGGCCCGCCTGGGCGGGGATGAGTTCGTGGTGCTGCTGCCGGGCAAGGTCACCCCGGCGGGGTTGGCGCGGGCGGGTGAGAAGATGCTGCAGGCCATTGCACAGCCCATTGCCTATCAGGACCGGCAGTTGACCATCCAGGGCAGCATCGGTATTGCGCTGTACCCTGAAGACAGCACAGAAGCCCGCCACCTGGTGGAGCAGGCCGATGCCGCCATGTACCTGGCCAAGCAGGAGGGCAAGAACCAGGTGCGCTTCTACACCGGCACGCTGGCCCGCAACGTGGCCCGCCAGTTCGCCATGGAGTTGGATCTGCGCCAGAGTTTCTCGGTCGGGGGCCTGGAGCTTCACTTCCAGCCCCGCATCGAGCTTGCCACCGGCCGCATGTCAGGGGTGGAGGCGCTGGTGCGCTGGGAGCACCCCCAGCGCGGGCCGGTGCCCCCTGCGGAGTTCGTGTTGCTGGCCGAGGAGCGCGGCCTCATCGTGCAGTTGGGCCGCTGGGTGCTGGACGCTGCCTGCCGGCAGATCAGGCGCTGGCGCGATGCCGGCCTGCGGCCGCCGCGCTGCGCCATCAACCTGTCGGCGCATCAACTGGTCAGTGATGCCTTGTTCGACGACATGTGCCACGCGCTGGAGCGGCATGGACTCGAAGGCGCTGCCATCGAACTGGAACTCACCGAGGCCGTGATCACCGCCCAGCATGGCCGCGCCGATGCCCTGCTGCTGCGTCTGCGGGCGCTGGGCGTGCACATGGCCATCGATGACTTCGGCACGGGTACCTCCTCGCTGTCGATGCTGCACCGGTTGCCCGCACAGGCGCTGAAGGTGGACCGTTCCTTCGTCGGCCGACTGCCCGACGACGATGCGATGAGCGTGACCCGCGGTGCCATAGCCCTGGCGCACGGGCTGGGCATGCGCGCGGTGGCCGAGGGTGTGGAGTCAGCTGCGCAACTGCAGACGCTCAAGGAACTGGGCTGCGATGACGCTCAGGGCTTTCTGCTGGGCCGGCCACTGCCGGCCGACGCCTTCGCCGCCCACCTGCGCAACTGACCGGACTTCAGTCGAGCACCGCAGCCATGGCCTGCGCCGTGCGCTCCACGTTGCCGGTGTTCAGCCCGGCCACGCACATGCGGCCCGAGCGCACCAGGTACACGCCGAACTGCTCGCGCAGGCGGTCCACCTGCGCCGCGCTCAAGCCGGTGTAGCTGAACATGCCCCGCTGCGTGAGGAAGTAGCCGAAGTCGCGTCCGGGCAGGCGCGCGCTGAGCACGCCATGCAGGGACCGGCGCATCGCCAGGATGCGCTCGCGCATGGCGGCCACGTCCGCTTCCCAGGACGTGCGCAGCGCCGGGTCCGTCAACACGCGGCTGATGATGCCGGCGGCGTGGATGGCAGGGCTGGAGTAGTTGCGACGCACCGTGGCCTTCATCTGTCCCAGCACCAGTTCGGCCTGGGCCGCATCGGCGCAGACCACGCTCAGGGCGCCGGCCCGTTCGCCATACACGCTCATGCTCTTGGAAAACGAGTTCGCCACAAAGAAGCTCAGGCCTGCCGAGGCCAGGGCCCGCACGGCGAAGGCGTCTTCCTCGATGCCGTCACCATAGCCCTGGTAGGCCAGGTCCAGGTAGGGCAGCAGTTGGCGTTCGCGCAGCACCGGGATCAGCGTCTCCCATTGCGCGCGGGTCAGGTCCACGCCCGTGGGGTTGTGGCAGCAGGCGTGCAGCAGCACGATGCTGCGGGCGGGCAGGCCCCGCAGCGTCTGCAGCATGGCCTCGAACCTCAGCCCGCCCGTGGCGGCGTCGTAGTACGGGTAGGTGTGTACCGTGACGCCGGCACCTTCGAACATGGCGCGGTGGTTGTCCCAGGTGGGGTCGCTCACCCACAAGGCGCTGTCGGGGAACCAGCGTTTGAGGAAGTCGGCGCCTACCTTCAGGCCGCCGCTGGAACCCACGGTCTGCAGCGTGGCCACCCGGCCGCTGGTGACGGCCTCGTGGCCGGCGCCAAACAGCAGATCCTGCACGGCCGAGCGTGCCGCCGCCGCACCCTCGATGGGCAGATAGGACTTCGGCGCGCTGTTGGCCAGCATCTGCGCCTCGGCCTGGCGCACGCAGTCCAGCACCGGGATGCGTCCGGCGTCGTCAAAGTAGATGCCGATGGACAGGTTGATCTTGTCCTTGCGGGGGTCCTTCTGGAAGGCTTCGTTCAGGCTCAGGATCGGGTCGCCCGCGTAGGGCTCAAGGTGCTGGAACATGGTCGGATGAGGTTGAAGGGGGAGGTGTACCGGCAACTTGGGGGAGACCCTGAGCCGGAAACGGCCAGGCCAACATCGTAGCTGTGGCAATGTTCACATTCAGTTTCCGTGAGTTCGGCCGAAAACGCGTAAGCTGGGCTTTGTTTTTCTGTGCAGAACTTCAGGACATGGTGGGCCTGTACAGAAGAGGGACGATGCAAGCGGTCTGCAGGCCCTGAGTCAGGGCAGTCCAGGCGGTCTGTGGCGGTCTCTGGCGGTTACGCGATCATTCATGACAGTTTCACACTCTGTAGCCCTGCTGGGATTCGGCTCCTTTGAGCGCAGCGCGCTGTCTTCGGCGTTCCAGATGTCGATGCTGCGCGAGCTGGGTTATCGCCTCGTGGACCGGCTGGAAGACAGCCGCTTCGCGGTCGTGGACGCGGATGGCCCCGAGGCCTTCGACGCCGTCAGCAAGGGACGCAAGCTTCAGGATGCCGTCTTCGTGGGTGCCCAGGCGCCGGCAGGGGCGCGTTCCTGGCTGATGCGCCCCTTGGATGCGGCACGTGTCCTGCAGGAGCTGGATCTGATGGCTGCGCGCACCGTGCCCGAGAAGGCTGACGAACTGACCCGCATGACGACCCTCACAGGCTGGCCGCTGCCCGCCAGGCGGGTGCTGTGCGCGGGTGGCCTGCCCGTGCCTTCCGAAGCCCTGGGCCGCCGCCAGGGCGATGCCTTGGGCGCCGCGCCACAACCGGGGCGCGCCGACCGCAGGTCTTGAAACGCGGCTGAGCCCCTGCCGCTGGAGGGGGTGAAGTCTGGTGCAGCGATCTGGGCGCTTCAGCGCCGCCAGGCCGCGAGCAGCGAGGCACCGATGATGAGTGTGCCTCCCAGTGCCAGGGGCCAGCTCATGACGCCGGCGCCCAGTGCCACGGCCGAGCCCGAGGCGAACAGCACCTCGCTGACCATGATCACCGCAGTGGCATTTGCCGGCAAACGGGCGGTACCGTATTGAAGGGCCAGGTTGCCCACCAGAAACAGCCCAGCCAGCGCGAGGACTCCGGCCACCCAGCCCGGTGCCGGTGCAGGCGGCCAGGCCACAGCCCCCGCCCCTGCCAGCCACAGCGCGGCCACCAAGGACACCAGCGCGCCGCCGGCAAACATCGCCAGCGCCCGGGCACCTTCGGGTCGGTGGGCTTCCCGGCGCAGCATCACGTTGTTCAAGGCAAAGGTGAAGCCGCCCAGCAGGGCCAAAGCCTCGGCGGTGGAGGCGGACATGGGCCAGGCCGACCCGTCGGATGGCCACAGCACGATGGCCGCTCCGCACAGCGCCAGCGCCACCCGCACGGCAGCCAGCGCCGTCAGGCGTTCGCCCAGCAACACCCGCGCCAGCAACACAGCCCACAGCGGCATCAGGTAGAACAGCAGCACTACGCGCACCACGTCTCCGATGGTGACCGCCGTGTTGAACGAGGCGTTGGTGGCACCGGCCGCCAGCACCAGCCACCACAACGAGCGTGTGCGCCACAACTGGCCCCAGGCCTGAGGGCGCCACAGGCTGATGAGCACCACCGCCACGGTGTACACCAGCACGGTGGCCCACAGCGCGTGCAGACCCCGCTCCTGCAGCCAGCGGAAGGGCCACCAGGAAACGCCCCAGGTGAAGGCGTTGAAGGTCAGGGCAAGCGCTGCGAGGCCCGCCTGCGGCGCCACCATACCCATCCCAGGGCCAGGGCTCCGACACCCAGCAAGACGAAGATGCCGATCTGGAACTGGTGCAGCACCTTGAACATCCAGTCGCGGTTCAGGGCGCCGAAGTAGCCCAGGTAGACCCAGATGGGCACGCTCACCAGCGCGGCCAGGCCGTCCATCACGAACCAGGTCGTGAACGATACCCGGCGGGACATGCCGGCCGAGAAGAACACAGGCGTGCGCAAACCGGGCAGGAAACGCGCCACGAACATCACCCACTTGCCGTACTTCTGGAAGGCCTGCTGCGCCTTTTCGAAGCGTTCGGGCGTCAAGACCCTGCGAAAGCCCGGCAAGGTCTGCATACGCTGACCGTAGACCCGCCCCAGGGTGAACATCAGCCCGTCGCCGATCATCACCCCGGCCATGCCCACCGCAAACATGAGGTGAGGGTCGGCGTAGCCCAGGCCTGCGATCACACCGCCCGTCACCAGGGTCACATCCTCGGGCACGGGCACACCGAAGCCGCAGATCAACAACATCACGAACACGGCGATGTAGCCGTATTCGGTGAAGATGGGCATCAGAAAATTGAAGACTTCCATGCGGAACCGCAGCGGTGTAGGGCCGCACGGCGTGCCGACCGGAGCGGGTTTATAGCATTGGCATTGCGCCGGGATAGGATGCCCTGACCATGCCCCGCCCTATTGAAGCCTTCATTCATGTTGATGCCCTGAGGCACAACCTGGCCCGCGCCCAGGCGGCGGCTCCGGATGCCCGCGTGTGGGCGGTGGTCAAGGCCAACGCTTACGGCCATGGCATCGAGCGGGTCTTTGACGGCCTGCGCAGCGCCGACGGTTTCGCGTTGCTGGACCTGGCCGAAGCCGAGCGCGTGCGCGCCCTGGGCTGGCGCGCGCCCATTCTGCTGCTGGAGGGTGTGTTCGAGCCGCGTGACCTGGAGCGGTGCTCGCGCCTCGGGCTGTGGCATGCCGTGCACTGTGCCGAGCAGATCGACTGGCTGGCGTCACACAAGACGCAGCAGCCGCACCGCGTGTTCCTGAAGATGAACAGTGGCATGAACCGTCTCGGGTTCACGCCGGAGGCGTTTCGCAGCGCCTGGGTGCGGCTGAACGCCCTGCCCCAGGTGGACGAGATTTCGCTGATGACGCACTTCTCCGATGCCGATGGCCCCCGTGGCATCGCGCACCAGGTGACGGAGTTCCAGGCCGCTACGCGCGACCTGCCGGGGGAGCGCAGCTTGTCGAATTCCGCGGCCACCTTGCGCTACGGCGCGCAGCCCGGGCAGGAGCCGCAGCCCCCGCTGCGCAACGACTGGGTACGCGCGGGCATCCTCTCCTACGGCTCGGCGCCCGATTTCCCGGAGCGCAGCATCGACGACTGGGGCTTGCGTCCGGCCATGACGCTGCGCACCCGGCTCATCGGCGTGCAGTCACTGAGCCCCGGCGACACCGTGGGCTACGGCAGCACCTACCGGGCGCAGCGCCCCATGCGCATCGGCATCGCCGCCTGTGGCTATGCCGATGGCTACCCACGCCATGCCGCAACGGGCAGCCCGGTGCTGGTGGACGGTGTGCGCTGCACCACGGTAGGACGGGTGTCGATGGACATGCTGGCGGTGGACCTGAGCCCCGTGCCGGGTGCCGGCCACGGCAGCGAGGTCACCTTGTGGGGCGAGGGCCCGAACGGCCGCCGGCTGCCCATCGACGAGGTGGCACAGGCCGCGGGCACCATCGGCTACGAGCTGATGTGCGCGCTGGCGCAGCGTGTGCCGGTGCGGGTGGTGGATGCGGCATGACGCTGGTGCGTCACCCCCGTGTCGATCCGCAAGAGGTCGAGTTCGCCGCCGTGCGAGCGCAAGGGGCCGGCGGCCAGAACGTCAACAAGGTGTCCAGTGCGGCGCATCTGCGATTCGATGTTCGGGTGTCGTCGCTGCCTGAAGACGTGAAGCAGCGTTTGCTGGCCCTGCAGGACCACCGATTGACGGCCGAGGGCGTGGTGGTCATCAAGGCGCAAGAACACCGTAGCCTGGCGATGAACCGCGAGGCCGCCCTGGCCCGCTTGCAGGCCCTGGTGGACCAGGTGGCCCACCCGCCCATTCCGCGCAAACCCACCCGCCCCACCCGTGCCTCGGTGCAGCGCCGCATCGAGGGCAAGGCGCGAAGGGGCGCAGTGAAGGCGATGCGGGGGCGGGTCGGGGACGGCTGACTGGTCTTGTGTTCGCTGCGCCGCCACGCCAGCCCAGGCGCCGGACCCGATTGGGCGGTCGGCCCTGCGGGCCGACGCCGCTGCGATGCTCGCCACGGGGCCGCGCCGCCGAACTCGCTGCGCTCACCTGCGGTTCGCTGTGCTCAGACAACGGCCGCGAGCATGTCCACGATGCGCGCTGCGCGCGCCGACCCCGCGCCTGCGCTTCTCGCCGCCCTCCACGGGCCCCGCGCCCGGGCCGGCGTGGCGGCTGCGGGTGCATCGCTTCTGTCCCTGTGCGTAAGGGGTGTGGCCTGGCCGAGGCCTTGGAGAGGTCACATTCAGTCTGGATCCGGGTGCCACGTGAGCAGAGGGCCCCAGTGGCGATGCAGCTCTTGCGCCCTCCGGCGGAGCATTTCGGTCGCGTTGATCAGGAAGAACACCCGTGGGGAGTAGGCGGGCGCTCGCAATGCGTCAACTGTCCTGAGTCCTTGGCTGCGCAAGCTGGCGGCCCAGTGACGGATTTCCTCCAGGTGCCCGCCC
>CANHVY010000014.1 GCA_947464185.1 Burkholderiales bacterium | reverse complement strand
CTTCGATAGTCCCCGAAAGACGCCGAATCATTCCCACTCAATCGTCGCCGGTGGCTTCGAGCTCACGTCATACGTGACCCGATTAATCCCCCGGACTTCGTTGATGATGCGGCTGGACACCTTCTTCAGCAGCGCGTACGGCAGCTCCGCCCAGTCGGCGGTCATGAAGTCGCTGGTTTGCACAGCGCGCAGGGCCACCACGTAGTCGTAGGTGCGGCCGTCACCCATCACGCCCACGCTCTTGACCGGCAGGAACACGGTGAAGGCCTGGCTGGTCAGGTCGTACCAGCTGTTGCTCGTGGCGGGGTCGATGGTGCGGCGCAATTCTTCGATGAAGATGGCGTCAGCCCGACGCAGCAGGTCGGCGTAATCCTTCTTGACTTCGCCCAGGATGCGCACGCCCAACCCCGGGCCAGGGAAGGGGTGGCGGTAGACCATCTCGTGCGGCAGGCCCAGGGCCACGCCGAGTTCGCGCACTTCGTCCTTGAACAGGTCGCGCAGCGGCTCCAGCAGCTTCAGGCCCAACTGCTCAGGCAGGCCGCCCACGTTGTGGTGGCTCTTGATGGTGGTGGCCTTCTTGGTCTTGGCGCCGCCTGACTCGATGACGTCGGGGTAGATGGTGCCCTGCGCCAGGAACGTCGCGCCTTTGACGGTGCGACTCACGTCCCCGCCCTTGTGACCACCATCCCCCGCCTTGAGCTTGGCGGCCTCGGCCTTGAACACATCGACGAACAGGCGCCCGATGATCTTGCGCTTGGCTTCGGGGTCGCTCACGCCGGCCAATTCGCGCAGGAACAGCTCGCTGGCATCCACGCGCACCACCTTGGCGTGCAGCTTTCCCGCAAACATGTCCATCACCATGTCGCCTTCGTTCAGGCGCAAGAGGCCATGATCGACGAAGACGCAGGTGAGCTGGTCGCCAATGGCACGGTGGATCAATGCCGCCGCGACGCTGGAATCGACCCCGCCTGACAGGCCGAGAATCACCTCCTCGTCACCCACCTGCTCGCGGATGGCGGCTACCGCCTCGGCGACGTGATCCTTCATCACCCAGTCCGGTCGGGCACCACAGATGCCCAGCACAAAGCGCTCCAGCATCGCCCTGCCCTGCAACGTGTGCGTTACCTCGGGGTGGAACTGCACGGCGTAGTAACCGCGCGCCTCGTCGGCCATGCCGGCGATGGGGCAACTGGGCGTGCTGGCCATCAGCTTGAAGCCTGGGGGCAACTCGGTGACCTTGTCGCCATGGCTCATCCACACCTTGAGCATGCCGTGGCCCTCGGCCGTGCGGAAGTCCTCGATGCCATCGAACATGCGGGTGTGGCCCCGGGCACGCACTTCGGCATAACCGAATTCGCGGTGAGCACTCCACGCCACCTGGCCCCCCAGCTGCACCGCCATGGTCTGCATGCCGTAGCAGATGCCGAGCACGGGAACACCGAGGTCCCACACCGCCTGCGGCGCGCGCAGCTGATGGTCTTCGTAGGTGCTGGCGTGGCTGCCGGAGAGGATCACACCCCTGGGCGCGAAAGCCCGGATGAAGTCGTCCGAGACGTCGTTGGGATGGATCTCGCAGTAGACGTGCGCCTCGCGCACGCGGCGCGCAATCAGCTGCGTGACCTGGGAGCCGAAGTCGAGGATGAGGATCTTGTCGTGCAGGGTCATCTTGTGGACCTGAAGTGGAGCCAGGCCAGCAGCAGGGCCGTGAACTGCAATGCCGCGCCAAAGTACAGCGGTGCACCGATGCGCCAATCGCCCTGGGGCAGATGCGACACCGCCATCAGCACGGGGGAGGCCAACACAGGCGCCACCACCGCCGTCAGGCTGTTGAGCGAGCTGACCGACCCCATGGTCTGACCCTGGGTCTTCGCGTCTGCGGCGGACGACACCAGGCTTTGAACCGACGCCGTTACGGTAAAGCCCAAGAGGTTGGCAAAGATGATGGCGTACATCATCCAGCCCTGCGAAGCCAAGCCCCATAGGAAGTAGGCGCAGGTGGAGGACACCAGCCCCATCACCACCAGACGTCGCGGTGGGAAGCGTTTGAGAAGCTTGCCCAGGAGAAAGCCCTGGACGATGACCGACACCACACCCACTGCCGCCAGGGACCAGCCGTTGGCCTGCGTATCCCAGCCGAACTTGAAGGTGTTGTGCAACACCCAGACGTTGTAGAGCACCCCCTGGGCCAGGCCCGTGCAGGCGATGACGCCCACCACCTTGCCGATGCCCGGCAGGCCCACCAGTGCCGTGAAGGCCTTCAGGGGGTTGGCCGCCTTCCACTCGAACGGACGGCGCTTCTCAGGGGGCAGCGACTCCGGCAGCACCCACCAGCCATAAGCCAGGTTCAGCAGCGACAACCCGCCCGCGACGAAGAAGGGCAGATGGATGTCGATGGCACCCAGCAGACCGCCGGCTGCGGGGCCGATGATGAAGCCGAGACCGAACATGGCCCCCAGCATGCCAAAGCGCTTGGCACGGCCCTCGGGCGCCGTGATGTCGGCCACGTAGGCGTTGGCCACCGCGGCATTGGCCTGCATGGCCCCGCCCACCAGGCGCACCGCGATCAGCATCCACAGGCTGGTGGCCAACGCCGTGGCGAAGAAGTTCAGCGCCAGCCCGCAGAAGCCCAGCAGCAGCACCCGGCGCCGGCCCCAGGCGTCCGACAGGGCCCCCAGCAGCGGCGCTCCGAAGAAGTTGGCGATGCCGAAGGCGAAGCTGACCACTCCCACCCAGAACGCCTGATCCGACTGCGAGACGCTGAAGGTACCAATGAGCGCAGGCAGCACCGGCACGATGATGCCGATCGACACCATGTCGATCAGCACCGTGATGAGGATGAAGGGCATGGCCGCCTGACGGCGGCGGTCGTCGACCGGTGCGGGGTCGCTTTCGGTCACCGGCGGGGTCTCATTCGCTGCGGTAATTGGGGGCTTCCTTGGTGATCTGCACGTCGTGGACGTGGCTCTCGCGGATGCCTGCCGAGGTGATCTCGACGAACTCGGACTTGCCGTGCATCTGTTCGATGCTGGCGCAGCCGCAATAGCCCATGGAAGCTCTCAAGCCGCCCGCCATCTGGTAGATGATGGCCACCATCGAGCCCTTGTAGGGCACGCGGCCCTCGATGCCCTCGGGCACCAGCTTGTCGGCGTTGGGGTTGACCGTCTCGTCGGCTTCCTGGAAGTAGCGATCGGCCGAGCCGGCCTTCATGGCCCCAATGGAGCCCATGCCGCGGTAGCTCTTGTAGCTGCGCCCCTGGTAGAGGATGACCTCGCCCGGCGCCTCTTCGGTGCCTGCGAACATGCCCCCCATCATCACCGTGCTGGCGCCTGCCGCCACCGCCTTGGCGATGTCGCCGGAATACCGGATGCCGCCATCGGCAATCAAGGGCACACCGCTGCCACGCAGGGCGGTGGCCACGTTGTCGATGGCAGTGATCTGCGGCACGCCAACGCCCGCCACGATGCGTGTGGTGCAGATCGAGCCGGGCCCGATGCCGACCTTGACAGCGTCGGCGCCCGCCTCCACCAGAGCCGTGGCAGCGGCCCCTGTGGCGATGTTGCCGCCAATCACGTCCACCTGCGGGAAGTTGCGCTTGACCCAGCGGACGCGCTCGATCACGCCCTGGCTGTGGCCGTGTGCGGTGTCCACCACGATGGCATCCACCCCCGCACGCACCAGCAGTTCCACCCGCTCTTCGGTGCCCTCCCCCACGCCCACCGCGGCGCCCACGCGCAATTGGCCGCGGGCATCTCGCGCGGCGTTGGGAAAGTCGGTCTGCTTGGTGATGTCCTTGACCGTCATCAGCCCGCGCAGCTCGAAGGCCTCGTTCACCACCAGTACGCGCTCCAGGCGGTGACGGTGCATCAGGGCCTTGCCCTCGTCAATGGTGGCGCCCTCGTGAACCCAGATCAATCGTTCACGGGGTGTCATCACCTCTCGCACCGGGATGTCCAGACGGCTCTCAAAGCGCAAGTCACGATTGGTGACGATGCCCACCACTGTCTTGCCTTCGAGCACGGGGAAGCCCGAGAAACCGTGCTGGCGGGACAGCGCGATGACCTGCTGCACTGTCGCGTCGGGGGTGATCGTGATCGGGTCGCGCAGCACACCCGATTCGTAGCGTTTCACTCGCGCCACCTCGGCCGCCTGCTGGCGCGGGCTGAGGTTCTTGTGGACGATGCCCACGCCGCCTTCTTGCGCAATGGCGATTGCGAGACGGGCTTCGGTCACCGTGTCCATGGCCGCGGACACCAGCGGCAGGTTCAGGCGGATGTTGCGGGACAAGCGGGTGGAGAGATCGGTGTCACGGGGCAACACCTGGGAGTAGGCGGGCACCAGCAACACATCGTCGAAGGTGAGCGCTTTGCCGAGAAGGCGCATGAGGCTTCAGCTCCAGGACAAAGAGGGATTATAGAAACCGGGCCTTGGGGGATCGTGCACGGCGGACCGGTCGGCACCATCAGCCCGGGTCGGAGCGTGTGGGCCGACGGGCTGACGCCGGGGACTGGCGGTAGCGCAGACGCCGAGCCTCCTTTGGATCGCAACGCAGCGCCCGGTACGCCTCCACGCGATCGCCATCGGTCAGCCGGGTGGTCAGAGGCTGGCGCCTCCCCCAGAGCCCGACATCGATTTCTCTCTGCTGGAGAAACCCCGCCTCAGGATGGGCTGCCGCAGCCCGCAAGGCGTCCAAAAGGGTGGCCCCTTCCGGCAGTTCGAGCTCCAAACTGACGATCCGCCGCGGCTCAGGGCTCCACACCAAGTCAATACGGATCATCGGGCGCCGTACACCTGCTCAGCACGGCTGACGAAGGAATCGACGAAGGTGTTGGCCACCTTGTCGAACACCGGGCTGACCACCAGCTCCAACGCGCGGCTTGAAAATGCGTACCGCAGGTCCAGTTCCACCCGGCAGGCCGGGCGGTCCGTACCCGCAGGGGTGATGGGCCGGAAGGACCAGACCCCGTCCAGCTCCGAGAACGGGCCGTCCACCAGACGCATGTGCACCGCCTCGTCCGCAAGGTGTTCGTTGCGCGTGGTGAAGGTGTGACGCACCCCGGCATAGGACAGGCTGAGACGGGCCGTCACGGCCCCTTCGCTGCGCTCAAGCAATTCCGCGCGGCTGCACCAGGGCAGAAACTCCGGATAGCGCTCGATGCCCGTCACCAGGTCGTACATCTCCCTGGGTGAGTACCACAGGAGGACCGACCGTTTGACGTGCTTCATACAATCAAGCCATTGTAGGCAAGGGGTCCGAGGGATCCATCACAGGGTCCGCTCATCCGATGTCACAGCCAGTCCCCCACATTGCGGAAAACCGCCGCGCACGGTTCGAATACCACATCGACGAGGCCTACGAGGCGGGCTTGGTGCTGGAGGGCTGGGAGGTCAAGGCTGTCCGCGCCGGACAGGTGCAACTGACCGATGGCTATGTGCTGATCCGCGACGGCGAGCTCTTCCTGATCGGCTGCCGCATCAATGCGCTGCGCGAGGCCTCCACGCACGTCAACCCGATGGCCGACCGCATCCGCAAGCTGCTCATGCACAAGGAACAGATTCGCCGCCTGGTGGGCAAGGTGGAGCAGCGCGGATTCACCCTGGTGCCGCTGAACCTGCACTACAAAGCCGGCCGGGTGAAGGTGGAAATCGCCCTGGCCAAGGGCAAGGCACAGCACGACAAGCGTGACACCGAGAAGAAGCGCGACTGGGACCGCGAAAAGCAGCGCCTGATGCGCCACAAGGTCTCGTCGCCCGCCGCAGGTTGAGGCCGCGCAGCAGACGTCCCGAGCAGCAGCCCCCCACCCTTGGCGGTGAGCTGCGACCTGGGGTCAGGCGCTCAAAACGTGCGAGACATCGCCTGCTGAAGGTCAGCCCGCAGATCTTCGACTGCCTCCAAGCCGATCGAGAAACGCACCAGGTGTCCAGGCAGGCAGTGGGCGGGGTCCCGCATGGCCGGCAGGTCGTAGGGCACGGCCAGGCTCATCGGCCCGCCCCAGGAGTAGCCCAGATGGAACAGTTGGAGGGCATCGACGAAGGCATCCACCTGCCGCGCCTCCAAACGCGCATCGAACATGACCGAAAACAACCCGGCGGCGGCCTGGCAATGGCGCTTCCAGTGCTCGTGACCCGGAGAGCCAGGAATCGCGGGGTGCAGCACCTGCGTGATCTGCGGCTGGTCGCCAAGCCAACCCGCCAATGCGCGCGCGGACTGGTCATGAGCGTCATAGCGCACCCGGATGCTGGGCAGCGAGCGCAGCACCAGCTCACAGTCGTTCGCGGCCACGCCAATGCCCAAGGTGGCGTGCGCCTGGTGAATCTGCTGGTGCAGCGCTTCATCGCGCGTCACCACCGAGCCCATGAGCACGTCTGCCCCGCCTGAGGGGTACTTGGTCAGCGCGTGCATCGAAACGTCCACGCCGACATCAAAGGCGTTGAAGGCCAGACCTGCCCCCCAGGTGTTGTCCAAGGCACACACCGCACCTTGTGACTTGGTCGCCGGCACCAGCGCCGTGAGGTCAGGAAACTCCATGGTCACCGAGCCCGGGGCCTCCACCCACACCAGCCGGGTGTTCGGGCGCAGCATGGCCGCCAGCCCGGCAGGGTCCATCGGGTCGTACAGGCGCCAGGAGATGCCCCAGCCGCTCAGCAAGGCCCGCGCCTGCTCCTTGGACGGGCCGTAGACGTTGGCCGGCAACAGCACCTCATCCCCCGCCTTAAGAAAGGCCATGTTGACGATGGTGATCGCAGCGAGCCCGCTGGGCGCCAACTCGCAGTGCAGCCCGCCTTCCAGGCTGGCGATGCGCTGCTCCAGGGTGTAGGTGGTGGGCGTGCCGTGCAGCCCGTAGGTGTAACCCTTCTTGCCCTGCAAGGTGCGCGAACGCAGTGCAGCCACGTCTTTGAACATGACCGTGGACGCCTTGTGCACGGCAGGAGGAAAGGCCTCGAACCCCGACGGCGGGCTGTACGGATGGTGGATCTGCTGGGTGATGGGGTCCTGAGCAATCAGGCCCTGACCGGCGATGCCAGCCTGTTCTTGCAGTTTCTGCGTCATGTCTTGCTTGTCTCCAGCACTGGACTTCAGGGGTCGCCACCGCCTCGTGCGGGCTGTCAGATCGGCTGTGCCACAAGATCGTGGCCCTGCGTGGCCACCACACGGGCTTTGGTGAACTCGCCCACCTTCAAGGTCTTGGAGGCCTTCTCGGGCGGCAGCAGGTGGACGGTACCGTCAATCTCGGGTGCATCGGCATAGGAACGCCCTGCTCCGCCCTTACGCCCCAAGGCCGGCGCGGAGTCCACCAGCACCTGCATGGTGGCCCCCACGCGCTCCAGCAACTTGGCAGCCGAGACCTGCTCGGCCACCGCCATGAAGCGCGCACGCCGCTGCTCGCGTTCGACCAATGGCAGCAGACCGGACAACTGGTTGGCTGCAGCACCCTCCACGGCGGAATAGGCAAAGCACCCCGCTCGGTCGATGCGGGCTTGCTGCATGAAGTCGAGCAGGGTTTCGAACTCTGCCTCGGTCTCACCCGGAAAGCCGGCAATGAAGGTAGAGCGAACCACCAGTTGCGGGCAGATCTCGCGCCACCGCTCCAGACGCTCCAGGTTGCGCTCCCCGCTGGCCGGACGCTTCATGCGCTTGAGGACATCAGGATGGGCATGCTGGAACGGAACGTCCAGGTACGGAAGGATGCGCCCCTCGGCCATCAGCGGCAGCACATCGTCCACGTGCGGATAGGGGTAGACGTAATGCAAGCGGACCCAGGCCCCGTGAGGTTCGGCCAGCAAGGCCAGCTTCTCGCACAGGTCCACCAGCCGCGTCTTCACGGGTTGGCCATCCCAGAAGCCGGTGCGGTACTTGACGTCAACCCCGTAGGCGCTGGTGTCCTGGCTGATGACGAGCAACTCCTTGACGCCGGACTCGAACAGCGCTCGCGCCTCGTTGAGCACATCCCCAATGGGGCGCGACACGAGGTCGCCACGCATGCTGGGGATGATGCAGAAGGTGCAACGGTGGTTGCAGCCTTCGCTGATCTTGAGGTACGCGTAGTGCCGCGGAGTGAGCTTGATGCCGGCCACACCTCGCGCCTCGGGCACCAGATCGATGAAAGGATCGTGGGGCTTGGGCACGTGCAGATGCACCGCGTCCATCACCTCCTGGGTGGCGTGCGGGCCGGTGACGGCCAGCACCTTGGGGTGCACTTCACGAATCAGGTTGCCGCCACTGTGCCCGGCTTTGGCGCCCAGGCAGCCCGTGACGATGACACGCCCGTTCTCCGCCAAGGCTTCGCCAATGGTGTCCAGGCTCTCCTTG
Source organism: Burkholderiales bacterium (assembly GCA_947464185.1). GTDB lineage: Bacteria > Pseudomonadota > Gammaproteobacteria > Burkholderiales > Burkholderiaceae_C > Rubrivivax. The sequence continues at coordinate 73,678 of CANHVY010000014.1, read as the reverse complement.
ACCGCATCGTCAATGAACCCGCAGGTGTTGACGATGACCAGGTCGGCTCCCGCGAAGGTCTTGCGGGTCTCGTAGCCCTCGGCGCGCAGTTGGGTCAGGATCAGTTCGGAATCCGTCAGCGCCTTCGGGCAGCCCAGCGAAACAAAGCCGATGCTCGGTGCCGGGCGTGGCGGCTGAAGAGGTTGTGGGTCGGTCATCTGCTTGTTTCAGGGGCCTCAGCTGCGAGCCGGCAAAGGGCCACGTTGCTCAAGGCTGAGCGGGGGGCTTTCCCGGAAATCCGGGCATGCCTGCAAACAAACCCGCAGAGTTGCGCTGCAGTTGTTCCTGCATCTGCGCAAACAACGAACCGGATTGCTCCAGGTACTGGTTCATGAGGTTCTGCATCATCGTGGGCGACTGACCCTGCAGCCAGTGGGTCCAGGCCTCGGGGGTGAAGGCTGCAGGGTCGTACAGGCCCTTGGCCGGCGGGGCGAAACGGGCCTGCAGTTCCACGAAAGTCTGCAGGTTTTTCTCCAGGTAGGCCCCCATCATGCCCTGCATGGCGTGGCCATAGAAGCGGATCAGCTGCGCCAACATCTGGGTGGAGAAGATGGGCATGCCCTCCGTCTCCTCTTCCAGGATGATCTGCAGCAGGATGCTGCGGGTCAGGTCTTCCCCTGTCTTGGCGTCCCGCACCTCGAAGGGATCGCCCTGCATCACCATGCGCTTCACGTCAGCCAGTGTGATGTAACTGCTGGACTGCGTGTCGTAGAGCCGGCGGTTGGGGTACTTCTTCAGCACCCGTGGCCCCGCAGGCGGCGGGGTTGCCGCAGCCGAAGCCGCAGCACGTCGTTGTGGGGCCATGGTGCGTTTCTCCCGGTGCAGACCTTCGCTGGATTCTAGAAGCCGCCCAGCGGCAGCGAAGCGAAAAAAAGGCCGGCTCGCGCCGGCCTTCAGTCCGAGGGGCCGCAAAGCGCCAAAGGGCTTGCGGCCGTTCAGCGCGCAGGCTCAATCGGCTTGAGCAACCACCTGCACGGAGACGTCGACCACGACGTCCGTGTGCGCGGCCACGGCCACGGTGAACTCACCCACCGTCTTCAAAGGGCCCGCCGGCATGCGCACTTGCGCCTTGGCCACACCCAGACCCATCTTGGTCAGGGCTTCGGCGATGTCATGGTTGGTCACCGAGCCAAAAAGACGTCCATCCACGCCCGCCTTTTGGGCAATGCGCACCACCTTGCCAGAGATCTGCGCACCCAGTGCCTGAGCGGCGGCCAGCTTCTCGGCGGCCACCTTTTCCAGTTCGACCCGGCGCGCCTCAAATTCCTTGAGTGCCGCATCCGTGGCGCGGCGCGCACGGCGTGTGGGAATCAGGAAGTTGCGGGCGTAGCCGTCCTTGACCTTTACAACATCACCCAGGTTGCCCAGGTTGGCCACCTTGTCCAGAAGAATCACTTGCATGTCAGTCTCCTCAGACCTTGTGGAGATCAGAGTACGGCACCAGGGCCAGGAAGCGCGCGCGCTTGATGGCGGTGGTCAGTTGCCGCTGGTAGATGGCGCGCGTGCCGGTCAGGCGAGCGGGCGTGATCTTGCCGTTCTCACCGATGAAGTCACGCAGGATGTCGACGTCCTTGTAGTCGATCTCTTCGACGCCGGCAACCGTGAAGCGGCAGAACCGCTTGCGCCGGAACAGCAGCGACTGCTGGTTGCGCTTGGGGCGCTTGTCCTTGGAAAACTTGCCTTTACCGCGTGGTGGGGGCATGGTGAACTCCTTGATACTGAAACGTTGAACTGTGCCGGACCGGCCAACTCACAGGGCCAGGTCCGTGATGTGAAACAGAATGCCTTTGCCGTTTCGGGCCGGTGCCAGGAATCCCGAAGCCGTGAGAGGTGAACCCAGTGACAGAGCCGCCACTTTGGACACCAGCGACCCGATCACCACGGCACGCAACTCCAGCTTCACCTTGCGAGCCTGCCCTTCGTGCGACACCTCGGACTCATGCTGCAGTTGCAGATCGAGCGCCGGCAGACCGGCGGGTGTGTAGCGAAGCGAGCCCCGCTCAGCCAACGATGCCTGCAGAACCAGACGGTTCAAGATGCCATCGCCAGCCGGGATGAAGCTGTGGTCTGCGCCCTCCAGGCCCTCAGGCCTGAGCCTCCTGGACAGCCTTGCGGGACTCTTCGCGCTCCACCACCTTCATCATGACGGAAGGAGCGGTTTCGGCCTTGGCCTTGGCCACGGTCAGGTGGCGCAACACGGCGTCGTTGAAGCGGAAGCCCGTTTCCAACTCCGTCAAGGTCTCATGGCCGCACTCGATGTTGAGGCAGAGGTAGTGAGCCTTGGCGAGCTTCTGGATCAAATAGGCCAGCTGGCGCCGACCCCAGTCCTCGACCCTGTGCACCTTGCCGCCGGCGTTGGTGATGAGGGTCTTGTAACGCTCCAGCATCGCTGGAACCTGCTCGCTCTGATCCGGGTGGATCAACAGAACGATCTCATAGTGACGCATGAACACTCCTTGTGGATTCCGTGAAAGGAAGCTGCCCCGAACGCGTCGAATCACACGGGTGCAGCAAGGCGAAAAGCCTACGATTGTAGGCGCAAAAGCACAACGCCCTCCTAAGCGAACCGGAGGGCGTTGGAGAGACTGCGCGAAGTGCCGTCCGCCCTGGGGGCGAACCGGCACGCGCAAGCGGTGGTCAGGCCACCATCAAGCCTTCGAAGGCTTCAGGTTCGGGTAGCGCACGTGCTCCACCAGTTCCTGGATGTCGGCCTTGGGAGCCGGGGTCAGCAGGCTCACGATGATGATCACCGCAAAGCCCAGCGGCACGCCGAACACGCCAGCCGCGATGGGCTGCATGCCCCACCAGGTGTTGTCGGCGATCGGCGAGGTCACGTTGAACAGGCCGCGCATCCAAGGCTGGGTGGTAGCCATGTAGTAGAACGTGATCACCGTGCCGGAGATCATGCCCAGCACCGCACCCCACTTGGTGGCCCGCTTCCAGAAGATGCCGAGCACCAGCGCCGGGAAGAAGCCCGCCGCAGCCAGCGAGAAGGCCGCAGACACCAGGAAGAGGATGTCCGCCACCTTCAGCGAGGCCACGTAGGCTGCAGCCAGGGCCACCACCAACAACAAGAGCTTGGAGATCATCACCCGGCGCGCCGTGGACGCGTTGGGATCGATCATCTTGTAGTACAGGTCGTGGCTGAGCGCGTTGGCGATCGTCAGCAACAGGCCGTCGGCCGTGGACAGCGCGGCTGCCAGGCCACCGGCAGCCACCATGCCCGAGATCACGTAGGGCAAGCCGGCGATCTCTGGCGTGGCCAGCACGATGATGTCGCCGCCGATGCGCATCTCACCCAACTGGAAGATACCGTCCTTGTTGATGTCCGATATGGACAGCAGGGCCGGATCCACCTTCGCCCAGGCGCCCACCCAGGCTGGCAGCTTGTCGAACGGCGTGCCCACCAGGACGTTGAACACCTCGTACTTGACCAGTACCGCCAGCGCAGGCGCCGTGAAATACAGCAAGAAGATGAAGAACAACGACCAGGTCACCGACTGGCGTGCTTCCTTCACCGACGGCGTGGTGTAGTAGCGCATCAGGATGTGCGGCAACGCGGCGGTACCCACCATCAGGCAGAACACCAGACCCAGGAAGTTGCGACGCGAGGTGTCGAAAGCGGCCTGGGCCTTCTCGTCACCGTTCGGGTCACCCGCGAACTGCTGTGCGTGACGCGGCATGCCTGCCAGCGGGCCGGTACGCGCGTCGGCGCCGGCCTTGGCGGCCGTCCAGGCCTTCTTGGCGGCCTCGTCGTTGGCGGGCACGGCGGCCAGTGCCTTCTCGGCGGCCTGCACCTCGGCCAGCGGGGCGCTGGCAGCCTTCAGGTCTTCCACCTTCTTCTGGGCAGCTGCACGGTCGGCAGCCAGGGCAGCCGGCACATCCTTCAGCTTGGCGGCCAGCGCGTCAGACTGCGCCTTGAAGATGGCACGGACTTCCTGCTCCTTGGGGTCGGCGATGAGCTGCTTCTCACGCTCGGTCACCTTGGCCAGTTGGGAGCCGTAGATGGCTTGCGGAATGGGCACGCCCGTCTGCTTCACCGACAGCCACACCACCGGGATCATGTAGGCAATGATCAGGATGATGTACTGCGCCACCTGCGTCCAGGTCACTGCGCGCATGCCGCCCAGGAACGAGCACACCAGGATGCCGCCCAGGCCGACGAACACGCCGATCTCGAAGGCCAGGCCCGTCAGGCGCGTGGTGATCAGACCCACACCGTAGATCTGGGCCACCACGTACACGAACGACACCAAGATGGCGATCAGGATGCCCACGAAACGAGCCGCGTTGCCCTCATAGCGGGCACCGAGGAAGTCGGGGATCGTGAACTGGCCGAACTTGCGCAGGTACGGTGCCAGGAACAGCGCCACCAGGCAGTAGCCCCCCGTCCAGCCCATGATGAAGGCCAGACCGCCGTAGCCGGTGAGGTACAGCGTGCCGGCCATGCCGATGAAGGACGCCGCGCTCATCCAGTCGGCGCCGGTGGCCATGCCGTTGTAGACAGCAGGCACGCGGCGGCCGGCCACGTAGTACTCGGCCGCATCGTTGGTGCGGCTCATGATGCCGATGCCGGCATAGAGGGCCACGGTGGCCAGCAGGAACACGATGCCGATGGCACCGCGGCTCAAGCCCATCTGCTCGGCAATCGCCAGCACGACCACGAAGGCCAGGAAGCCGCCGGTGTACCAGCCGTAGATCTTGTTAAGGCCCTTCTTGAAGGCCGCATTGGCCTCCTTGTTGGAGACCCCTTCTTGTGTATCGAACGACAAGCCAGCCATGTCACTCCTCCTCGGCAACGCCGTGTTCTTGGTCCAGCTTGTTCATGTAGTAGGAGTAGTAGCCGATGATGACCAGATAGACCACCAACGAACCCTGCGCACCCACCCAGAAACTGAACGGCCAGCCGAAGAAATTGAAGTTCAGGTCGCGGGCATAGAACCCGACGACGAAAGTCACCACAAACCAGATGGCCAGCAGGATCGCCGTGATCCGCAGGTTCTTCTGCCAGTAGCGCTGGTGGTTCTCACTCACCTGCATATCAACACCCCTTTCATGAGGACTGAAACATCCGGCCCCTGACGAACCGGCCCACCACGGACCCCGCGCGTCACCGCGCGAACCGCACCTTTTCGGCCCTTGAGGCCACAAGCCTGGCCACCCGTCAAGGGGTGGCTGCACCGACCAGCAGCCCGGTCTCACGCTCCAGTTGCGCGGCGACCTTGGGCTCGAACCCCTTGAGATGGCGAATGATCTTCACCGCCTCTTCCGGGTTGTGACGATCGACATGAACCCGGGCCAGCTGGTACCAGCCGTACGGGCTCATCGGTTGCAATTCGGTATTGCGCTTCAACGCAGCCACCGCCTCGTCGTAGCGCTGCAGGCGTATCAGCACCAGCCCCTGGCCGTACCAGGCCCGGTCGAGCTTGGGCGCCAATTCGGTGGCGCACACAAAGCTGCCCAGGGCTTCTTCGTACCGCTCCAAAGACTCCAGCAGATACCCTCGGTTGAACCACGCGTTGGCGTTGTCCGCCGAAACCTTGACCCACCGCTCGTTGTCGGCCAGCGCTTGCTCAAACCTGCCGGCCTGCGCATGCAGGTGGGCTCGGCTTGAAAGCCCGTAGGCATCGTCGGGCCAACGCTGCAGCAGCTTGTCGAACACAGTCAACGCCTGGGCATGACGCCCCAGCACCAACCAGCCGATGGCCTGCCACTTGAGGCTCAGGTACTCCAGACGCATCATCGACACCCCGCCATGTTGGCTGCCATGCACAGATTGATCTTCTCGAAGGTGACCACCCCGTAGACGATCAGCAGAAGGAGGAAAGTCACCACCGGGACATGCCGGTCGTCCACCTGTTTGGGCGTGATCCAACGCACAGGCACGGTGAACGGCTTGGAAACGACCTGCAGCAGGCGGTAGAAAAAATTGGTGTCCCGCCGGGCACCCGCCAGGATGTACAAGGCGCCCTGCCCTACCAGCGCCAACAAGGCGATGTAGAGCACCAACTGAATGATGTTCAGGACAGTCAACATACCGAAGGCCACTTTTTGGCCCCCGGCTTACGGCCGACTGACTTTAGGGTCTTTGATCCACGTCAACCCTGAGAGGGCTTCCCCTAGGTAAAGGCCCCGACAGCACTGTGGGAATTTCAGGGCGACAAGCCCGACAGACGATGCCAAGTGTCTAGGACAGTATCGGGATTGAGCGAGATCGACCCAATGCCTTCCTGGGCCAGCCAGTCGGCAAAGTCAGGGTGGTCGCTCGGCCCCTGGCCGCAGATGCCGACGTACTTGCCGGTGGCGCGGCAGGCCGCGATGGCCCGGGAAATCAGGGCCTTGACGGCCGGGTCGCGCTCATCGAAGTCGTTGGCCAGCAACTCCAGGCCCGAGTCACGGTCCAGACCCAGCGTGAGCTGCGTCAGATCGTTCGAGCCGATGGACATCCCATCGAAATGCTGCAGGAACTGGTCGGCCAGAATCGCGTTGCTCGGCACCTCGCACATCATGATCAGGCGCAAGCCGTTCTGACCGCGCTTGAGACCCCGCTCTGCAAGCATCTCGCCCACCCTCTCGGCCTGGCGCACGGTGCGCACGAAGGGCACCATCAGTTCCACGTTGGTCAGGCCCATGTCGCTGCGTACGCGCTTGATGGCCTCGCACTCCATGCCGAAGGCGTCGCTGAACTCGCCGCTGATGTAGCGGCTGGCACCTCGGAAGCCGAGCATCGGGTTCTCTTCGTCAGGCTCGTAACGGGTGCCCCCAATGAGCTTGCGGTACTCGTTGCTCTTGAAGTCAGACAGGCGCACGATCACGGGCTTGGGCCAGAACGCTGCTGCGATGGTGGCCACGCCCTCGGTGAGCTTGTCCACGTAGAAGGCGCGGGGCGAGGCATGACCACGCGCCACGGACTCCACCGCCTTCTTCAGGTCCGCATCGACATTCGGATAGTCCAGGATGGCCTTGGGATGCACCCCGATGTTGTTGTTGATGATGAATTCCAGCCGTGCCAGCCCCACCCCGGAGTTGGGCATCTGCGCGAAGTCGAAGGCGAGCTGCGGGTTGCCCACATTCATCATGATCTTGATGGGGCAGTACGGCATGTCGCCCCGACGCACCTCGCGCACCTCGGTTTCGAGCAGTCCGTCAAAGACATAGCCAGTGTCGCCCTCGGAGCACGCGACCGTGACCAGCAGGCCCTCCTGCACCTTGTCGGTGGCATCGCCGCAGCCCACCACCGCGGGAATGCCCAACTCGCGCGCGATGATGGCTGCGTGGCAGGTACGCCCGCCACGGTTCGTGACGATGGCGCTGGCCCGCTTCATCACCGGCTCCCAGTTCGGGTCCGTCATGTCGGTGACCAGCACGTCGCCCGGCTGCACCCGGTCCATCTCGGCGACAGACTGCACGATGCGCACCGGCCCGGTGCCGATCTTCTGGCCGATGGCCCGGCCTTCGGCCAGGATGGTTCCCGTGCCCTTGAGGCTGTAGCGGTGCTCCACCTGCCCCGCAGACTGGCTCTTCACCGTCTCAGGCCGCGCCTGCAGGATGTAGAGCTTGCCGTCCACGCCGTCCTTGCCCCACTCGATGTCCATGGGGCGGCCGTAGTGCTTCTCGATGATCAGCGCATAGCGCGCAAGCTCGATGATGTCGTCATCGGTCAACGAGTACCGGTTGCGCCATTCGGTTGTGGTGTCCACCGTCTTGACCAGCCGGCCGCCGGGCACGCGCTCGGCCGCATCCACGAACTCCATGCGCACCAGCTTGGAGCCCAGTACCCGACGGATGATGGGGTACTTGCCGTTGCGCAGGGCGGGCTTGTGGACGTAGAACTCATCAGGATTGACGGCCCCTTGCACGACTGTCTCACCCAGGCCGTAGCTGGAGGTGATGAACACCACATCCTCGAACCCGCTTTCGGTGTCGATGGTGAATATCACGCCCGCCGAGCCCAGGTCAGAGCGCACCATGCGCTGCACCCCGGCCGAGAGGGCCACGCCGTCATGCGCGAAGCCCTTGTGCACGCGGTAGCTGATGGCACGATCGTTGTAGAGCGAGGCGAACACCTCCTTCATGCGATGGAGCACGTCGTCGATGCCCACCACGTTCAGGAAGGTCTCCTGCTGCCCGGCGAAGGAGGCGTCCGGAAGATCTTCCGCGGTGGCGGAGGACCGCACCGCGAAACTGCCCGAGCCGTCAGCATCCAGTCGTGCGAACTCGGCGCGGATGGCCGCCTCCAGGTCGTCCGGAAAGGGCGCGGCACTGACCCATCCGCGGATCTCCTCTCCCGCTTGCGCGAGGGCGCGCACATCCTCGGTGTCGAGAGAGGCCAGGCGCGCGGAGATGCGCTCTGAAAGCCCGCTTTCTTGCAGGAACCGCCTGAAGGCCAGCGCCGTGGTGGCAAAGCCACCGGGCACACGCACGCCCGACGCCGCCAACTGGCTGATCATTTCGCCGAGGGAGGCGTTCTTACCGCCGACCGACTCGACGTCGGTCATCCTCAGATGTTCAAACGGCACGACCAGGGCGGTCGCCAGATTCGCGAGTGACATGGGAAAGCTCCGTGATGACAAAAATCGGGGGCTCTCGCGCGCAGCATCAAAGCGGGCCGCCAGTGTTCTGGCTGTTGTTGTAGATGGCGGCCGGCGGGCATGGGAATGTGCGAAAGGGCGCGAATCCTGGGTTGATTGTAGGGAGTAATGCCTATGATTCCGGACGTTGCCGACTGTCAGGATTGAGCCATGCCCACACGCACTGTCTTCTTTGTCTCCGACGGCACCGGCATCACGGCCGAGACCTTCGGAAACTCCATCCTGGCGCAGTTTCCGGCCACACCCCGGCATGTGAGACGGCCCTTCATCGACAGTGTTGACAAGGCCCGGGATGTCCAGCGCGAGATCGAGGAAACCGCCGAGCGCGAGGGCAAGAGGCCCATCGTCTTCATCACCTTGGTGAACGATGAGGTCCGTGAGGTGATCGCCCGCCCGGACTCCAAGGGCCTGGTGCTGGACATGTTCAGGACCTTTGTCGAACCCCTGGAGGTGGAGTTCGGGGTCAAGAGCAACCATCGTGTGGGACGGTTCTCAGACGCCGCCAAAAGCCAGGAGTACAACAACCGCATCGAGGCCATCAACTTTTCACTGGCGCACGATGACGGTCAGTCGGCCCGCAACCTGGCCGAGGCCGACGTCATCCTGGTGGGCGTGAGCCGCTGCGGCAAGACGCCCACCAGCCTGTACCTGGCCATGCAGCACGGCATCAAGGCGGCCAACTATCCCTTGATACCGGAGGACTTCGACCGCGGGCGCTTGCCTGCGCCCGTGCTGCCTTACCGGGCCAAATGCTTCGGGCTGACGATAGACCCCGACCGATTGGCCCAGGTGCGTCATGAGCGCCGCCCAGGCAGTGCCTACGCATCCCTCAGCAACTGCCGGCAGGAAGTGCGTGCGGCCGAAGCCATGATGCGGCGCGAGGGCATCGGTTGGCTGTCATCGACCCACAAGTCGATCGAGGAGATCGCCACCACCATCCTGCGGGACATCCGACCCGACAGGTTGATCTATTGAGTTGTTGCGCCAGACGCTGCGCGGCGCTTTGAGCCCGTCAACGGCTGCCTCACTTCAAGCACCGCGCTGCCGGGCGGACTCGTACAAGCAGATCGCCGCCGCGGCTGCCACGTTCAGCGATTCTTCGCCGCCAGGCTGGGGGATGCGTACCGTCAACTGGCAGCGCTGCATGATGGCCGGTGCCACGCCCTGCCCTTCGTGACCCAGCACCCAGACACAGGGGGCAGGCAGGTCCACCTGCCCCAGCACAGCGCTTGCATGCGGACTGGTGGCCACCCAGGGGGCCTGCTCACTGCTTGGCGGCAAAGAGCCCGACGCACCTGCCGCCCATGGCCCCCCGGATACGGACCCGCCTGCATCTGCCCAATGCGGCCCTGCCATCAGGGCCGCCACATCCACCCCCTCACACAGGGCCAGACCGAAGTGCGCCCCCATGCCGGCACGCAGGACCTTGGGAGACCACAATGCCGCTGTCCCCGGTGTGGTCCACAGCTGCCTGACACCCAACGCGCTGGCGCTGCGCAGGATGCTGCCCACGTTGCCAGGGTCTTGAACGCGGTCCAGCAACACGGCCGAAGCGAAGGGGTCGGGCGTGGCATTGACCGGCACCGCCGCCACGAAGACCACCCCCGCGGGTGATGGAAGGGTGCTGATCTGGGCCAACAGGCGGTCCGCCACCAACTGCACCTCGCCCGCTTCGGCGGCCAGTTCGCGCAGCGGCAATTGCTGCCAGGCGGACTCAGAGAACACCGCCAGGCTCGGCCGGTGGCCACGGGCCAGGTAAGCCGAGCACAAATGCTCGCCTTCGATGCAGAGCTCGCCTTCCTGGCGATACGACGTCGGGTTCGACAACAGATGGCGAAGGCGTCGCAGCAGCGGGTTGTCGCGCGAGGTGATGGCCGGGCGTTGTTGCGGCATCATGCCTATCCCAGCAAGTGGCGCACGGGCGCAAAACTGCGCCGGTGCACCGGGCTTGGCCCGTGGCGCCGCAAGGCCTCGAGATGCGCCTGTGTCGGGTAGCCCTTGTGCACCGCGAAGCCGTATTGCGGGTACTGCTGGTCGGCCTCCAGGCACCAGGCATCGCGCCGGACCTTGGCGACGATGGAAGCCGCAGAGATGGCCGGGACCAGCAGGTCACCCTTGACGATGGCCTGGGCCGGGACCGACAATTTCGGCAGGCGGTTGCCATCGATGAGCACTTGCGCAGGCGTCAACCTCAGGCTGCGCACCGCCTGGCCCATCGCCTGCAAGGTGGCTTGCAGGATGTTCAGTTCATCAATCTCCTGCGGTGACGCCCAAGCCACTTCGACGCACAAGGCCTGGGCACAGATCTCGTCGTGCAGCCGTTGCCTTGCGCGGGCGCTCAGTGCCTTGGAATCCGTCAAGCCGGCAATCGGTCGGGTGTCGTCAAGGATGACCGCGGCAGCGGCCACCGGCCCCGCCAAAGGCCCGCGTCCCGCCTCATCGACCCCAGCGAGGAGGCCCTCCACCTCCCAAGCAAGCGCCAGCTGCTCAGGCCTTGATGACTTGCGCGATGGCATCGGTGGCACGCGTGGCCGTATCGCAACGCAGTTGGTGGTGCATCTGCAGGAAACGCTCCTGCACCTGATCACGCCGTCCGGCCTGATCCAGCCAGCGCAAGGCCTCCTGGGCCAGTAGCTCGGGGGTGCAATCCTCCTGGATGAGTTCAGGCACCACAAAGTCGCGGCACAGTATGTTGGGCAGGCCTACCCACGGCTGGTAGGCCATGCGCTTCATCAACTGCCAGCTCAAGGGGTGCATTCGATAGGCAATCACCATGGGTCGCTTGAAGAGGGCCGCTTCCAGCGTGGCGGTGCCACTGGCGATCAAGGTCAGGTCGCAGGCGGCCAGCGCCTCATGGGACTGCCCAGACAGCAACTGCAGATCTTGCGGACCGTGCGCTGACACCAGGGGACGCAAGACGCTGTCCAGCCCCGGCGCCACAGGCAACACGAAGCGAACACCGGGTACGGACCGCTGCAAGAGACAGGCTGCCTGCAGCAGCGCGGGCGCGATGTACTGGATCTCGGAGCGCCGGCTGCCCGGCAACAAGGCCACCACCGTGGCCTCGGCGGGCAACCCGAGGGCCCTTCGCGCCGCGAGTCGGTCGGGCGCCAGGGGAATGACATCGGCCAGCGGATGACCCACGTAGGTGGCGGACACCCCGTGCGCCTGAAGCAGTTCCGGCTCGAACGGGAATAGGCACAGCACATGATCGACGCTGCGCGCGATGCGCTTGGCCCGGCCGCCGCGCCAGGCCCAGATGGAAGGACAGACGAACTGGATGCTGGGAATGCCCCGCTGCTTGAGGCGCTCCTCCAGGCCCAGGTTGAAGTCTGGTGCATCGATGCCGATGAATGCGCGCGGGGGCTGTGCCAGAAGCCGCTCAGCCAGTGCCTCGCGGATGCGCGAGATACCGCGGTAGTGCCGTAGGACTTCCACATAGCCCCTGACGGCCAGGCGGTCGCTGGGCCACCAGGCCTGGAAACCTGCGCTGGTCAGTTGTGGGCCGCCGATACCGGCCGCCTCTACGTGGGGCCACCGCTTTTGCATGGCCTTGAGCAGCAAAAAGCCCAGCATGTCGCCAGAGGCTTCGCCGGCCACCATCGCCAGGTTCATGGGGGTCGCCACAACATCCATTGGAGGTGCAGGATTCCTGACGCCGTGCGCAAACCCGGGAGGCGCCAGAACCCCCGGGCTGCACGCTCAGCGAGCGATGCCGCGGGTCGATGCTGACAGAAAGTCCAGCATCAACCGCAGATCGGCCAGCGCCAGCGCATCGGCCGAGTGCTCAGCAGCCAAAGACTCGATTCGCAGCCGTGCCTGCTCGAGCGTCAGTCCGTCCCGGTACAACAGGCGGTGGACCTGCTTGACCAAGGAAATGCGCTCCCGGGAAAAGCCACGGCGCCGAAGGCCTTCGACATTGAAACCGTGCACCGCCAGCGGGTTGCCTGACACCATCATGAAAGGCGGGACATCCTGCGACACATGGCTCTGGAATCCCGTCATGGCGTGAGCACCCACGTGGCAGAACTGATGGATCCCCGTCAATCCCCCGACGATGACCCAGTCGCCCACGTGAACATGACCGGCCAGCGTGGCGTTGTTGGCCAGGATGGTGTGCGAGCCCACCTGGACATCGTGCGCCAGGTGCACATAGGCCATGACCCAGTTGTCGTGGCCCAGCCGCGTGACCCCGGCGTCCTGCACGGTGCCGCGGTTGAAGGTGCAGAACTCCCGGATGGTGTTGCGGTCGCCGATGTGCAGTGCCGTAGGCTCCCCGCGGTACTTCATGTCCTGCGGCGCACCGCCCAGCACGGAATGGGCATGGATGCGGTTGTCGCGCCCGATGACCGTGGGGCCCTCGATGACGCAGTGCCCGCCAATGTGAGACCCTGCGCCAATCGTCACGCCGGGGCCGATCAGCGCATAAGGCCCCACTTCGACAGAGGCGTCCAGCTCGGCCTGCGCATCAACGAGGGCTGTCGGATGTATCCGTGTCATGCCGCACCCGGCTTTCAGCCGACCTGGCGCATGGTGCACATCAGCTCGGCTTCCACGGCCAGCTCACCGTCCACACTCGCGCGCGCGGCGAACTTGAAGATGCCCGACTTGGCTCGGGTCAACGTCACTTCGAGCAGGAGTTGGTCCCCCGGTTCCACCGGACGCTTGAAACGTGCACCATCAATACCGGCAAAGTAGTAGACCGAGTTCTCGTCCGCATCCTTGCCTGCAGACTCGAAGGACAGCAAGGCTGCAGCCTGCGCCAGGGCTTCCAGCATCAACACCCCCGGCATCACCGGCCGGTGGGGGAAGTGGCCCTGGAAGTAGGGCTCGTTGATGGAGACGTTCTTGATCGCCTTGATGCGGACGCCACTCTCGATTTCCAGCACCCGGTCCACCAGCAGGATCGGGTAGCGGTGAGGCAGCTTCTTCAGCACGCCGTGGATGTCCATCCTCATGTTCTCGCCTTTTCCAGTGCCCGCAGGCGGTCTCGCAAACCATGCAGCTGTCGCAGCGTGGCCGCATTCTTCTCCCAGGAGGCATTCTCTTCGAAGGGGTACACGCCGCTGTACTGTCCCGGCTTGACGATGGACCGGGTGACCACGGTGGCGGCCGACACGTGCACGTGGTCCACCACTTCCAGGTGGCCCAGGATGATGGCCCCTCCGCCCACAGTGCAATGCGCCCCGATGCGGGCGCTGCCTGCCACGCCCACACAGCCCGCCATGGCCGTGTGGGCGCCAATTCGGACGTTGTGGCCGATCTGAATGAGGTTGTCCAGCTTCACGCCCTGCTCGATCACGGTGTCTTCCAGGGCACCGCGGTCCACGCAGGTGTTCGCGCCAATCTCCACATCATCGCTAATGCGCACGGCGCCCAGCTGCTCGATCTTCTCCCATTGACCCTGATGGGCGGCGAAACCGAATCCATCAGCACCGATCACGACCCCAGGGTGCAGGATGCATCGCTCACCGACGGTGCAGCCCCGACCGAGCACAACGCGCGGCCCCAGGCGGCTGTGCGCCCCCAGCACTGCCTTATCCTCGATCACAGCATGGGGCCCCACCCACGCACCAGGGCCCACCCGGGCGCCGCGTCCGATCACGGCAAGGGCTTCAACGCGTGCGGTCGGATCCACGTCGGCGGAATCGTCCACCACAGCCGACGGATGCCGCCCGGCCGCTGGCTGCTTGGGCGCATGCTCGCGTGCCCACCACTGAGTCAGGCGGGCATAAGCCAGATAGGGATCCGCACAGACGATGGCACTGCGCAGATGCGACACCTTGGACCGGTGCGCCGGGCTGACGATCACGCACCCTGCGCGCGTGGACTCCAATTGCGCCGCGTAACGGGGATTGGCAAGAAACGACACCGTGGTGTCGTCGGCGCTCTGAAGGGGCCCGATGCGATCGACGATAAGGTCCGCCGCGCCGATCAACTCTCCGCCGAGCTGCGCGCTCAGGTCCGCAACCCGAACCTTCGGCACGTCGGGCAGACCGTCACTTGGCCGGTGCGTTCAGGGCGCGGATCACCTTGTCGGTGATGTCGACACGCGGCCCTGCGAACACCACCTCCTGCAAGATGGCGTCGTACTTCTCCGTCTCGAAGATCTGACGGATCACCCGGTTGGCACGCTCGACCACCGCAGCCAGTTCCTCGTTCTTGCGCTGGTTGAGGTCTTCCTGGAACTCGCGCTGCTTGCGCTGCAGATCGCGCTCCTGATCCACCAGTTCGCGCTGGCGACGGGTCTTCTCCGATTCGGGCAACGTCGGCGCGTCCTTCTCGAACTTGTCCGCGGCAGCCTTCAGCCGGTTGCGGATGTCGTTCAACTCACGCTCACGCCGTCCGAATTCAGCCTCCAGCTTCGCTTGCGCCGCCTTGGCCGGCGCGGAGTCGCGCAGCACCCGCTCGCTGTTCACGTAGCCGAGCTTGAGTTCCTGCGCCATGGCAGGTGTGACCGCCAACGCAAGGGTCCACAAGGCCACGCCCACGATCTTGCCAATGGTTGACATCAGAAGCCGGTCCCGATCTGAAATTGAAACTTTTGGATTCTATCCTTGGCGACCGACTTGACAGGAACCCCCCAACTCAGCTTCAGCGGACCTACGGGTGAAATCCAACTCAAGCCCAGGCCCGCTGACGATCGCAGACTCGAGAAATCGACACGCTCAGCCTCGCCCCACACATTGCCCAAATCGGCGAAAGCGAAGATGCGTAACGACCTGTCGTTGCCCAAACCTGGCACGGGGAAGTAGAGTTCACCATTGACGTTCAAGCGCTTGGTGCCGCCTAGGAAAGAACCGTTCGCATCCACCACTCCAAGTGAGCCCTGCTCAAACCCGCGCACGGACCCGAGCCCGCCACCATAGAAGTTCTTGAAGAGCGGAAAGGCCTTGCCTCCCAAGCCCTTTCCCAGACCCACCTCAGCGTTCAATCCGAAAGTGAGTCTTGCGGGTAACGCCCAGTACTCCTGATACTGGAGATTTGATCTCAGATAACGGACATCACCCCCGATGCTCCACTCCAGATTGACACGCTGGTACCGACCTGCCGACGGTGTCAGCACACTGTCGCGCTGGTCACGTTGCCATCCAAGGCTCAGAGGAAGCGCATAACTGACTGCACCAAACGCCTGCCTGTACTGCAGATAGCTGCTCGGTAACGAGGGGGTGTCCTTGATCAGCGTGCGCTCAACGCCCAATCCCAAGAACACCGTATCGAATTCCGTGAAGGGTACGCCGAACCTCAACGCCGTTCCGGAGGTTGCCAATTGGTACTTACTGTCCAGACTGTTCAGGGGTCGACTGGTCCGGTGATAGACGTCAAAGCCTCGGGAGATACCGTCTATCGTGAAGTACGGATCCACAGTGCTGAACGCCAGATTTCGATTCGAATTGCTGGTATTCACCTCAACTGCCAGATACTGACCTGAACCCAGCACATTGTCCTGTTTGATGGAGGCTGACAGCGTGAGTTTGTCCACCTGGGAGTACCCGGCCCCAACCATCAGGTTGCCCGAGGGGCGCTCCTCCACGGTTACCAGCAGGTCTGCCTGATCAGGACTGCCGGGGACCTCATTGGTCTCAACGTTGACTTCCTTGAAGTAGCCGAGGCGATCCACCCGGTCTCGAGAGAGCTTGATCTTCTGTCCGTCGTACCAGGAAGATTCCAGTTGACGGAACTCCCGTCGAATGACTTCGTCGCGGGTACGGGTGTTGCCCGCCACGTCGATGCGGCGGACGTAGATGCGCCGCTGCGGGTCGGCGACCAGAACAACCGAGACCTGGCCTGTGGCACGGTCGATCTCGGGTCGCGCCTCCACACGGGCAAAGGCGTAGCCGAGGCGACCAAACAAGTCTGAGAAAGCACGCGTCGTGCTGACGACATCCTCGCCCCGGTAAGACTGCCCCGGGCGTATGCGCACCAAGGATCGGAACTCGTCTTCCTTGCCAAAGAACTGGCCCTCGAGGCTCACTGCCGTCACGACGTAGGGTTGACCCTCACGGAGGGCAATAGCAATCGAGATGTGCTGTTTGTCCGGCGAAATGGTGACCTGGGTGGATTCGACAGCAAACTCGAGATAGCCTCGATTCACGTAGTAGGCACGCAAAGTTTCCAGATCCGAATTCAACTTGGATCTCGAGTACCTGTCGGACTTCGTGTACCAGGTCATCCAGCCACTAGGCGTCAGGTCCAACAAAGAAAGCAACTGGGATTCAGTAAACGCTGATACCCCAGTGATCCGCACCTCCTTGATCTTGGCCGTATCGCCTTCGGTCATCGTGAAGGTCACGTTCACCCGGTTGCGTTCCAACGGCGTGACGGTAGTGACCACCTCGGCACCGTAGAGGCTGCGCGACAGGTACTGCCGCTTGATCTCCTGCTCGGCGCGGTCCACCACGGCGCGGTCGAAGGGCAGCCCTTCACCAATGCCAGCGTCCTTGAGAGATTTGGTCAGCGTGTCCTTGTCAAACTCCTTGAGTCCCACAAAGGACACGGCTGCAATGATGGCGCGCTCTTCGATCACCACCACGGCCACATCACCCTCGATCTCGATGCGGACGTCCTTGAACAAGCCTGTCGCGAACAGGGCCCGCAAGGCTGCGGAACCCTTGTCATCGTTGTAGGTGTCGCCAATGCGAAATGGGAGCGCGGCGAACACCGTACCAGGGTCTGTACGCTGCAAGCCCTGGATGCGGATGTCCTTGAGCTTGAAGGGCTCGACAGCACCGGCCACCGGCACATAAGCGCTGACGACCACTGCGGCTACCAAAGCTGCGCTCGGACGCCAAGGCACCAATGAATTATGAAGAAGCATCAGGTAAGGCTCAGTGGAAACCGACAAGTCGGGCGACGTCGTTGAAGAGTGCCACGCACATCAGCGCCAGCAGTATCGCAAGACCACCGCGCTGCAACCGATCGAGCCAAGCGTCGGGGACCGGCCGGCCAGTCAACCCTTCGAAAAGATAATACATCAGGTGTCCGCCATCGAGCATGGGCAGTGGCAGCAGGTTCAAGATGCCCAGACTCACACTCACCAGCGCCAGGAAGGCCAGGTAACTGGTCCACCCCCTCTGCGCGGACTGGCCTGCAAAATCCGCGATCGTCAGAGGCCCGCTGAGATTCTTGATGGAGGCTTCTCCGACGATCATCCGCCCGATCATGGAAACCGTCAGCGCTGAGACGTCCCAGGTCTTGCGTGCGCCCTCCATGAGTCCCTCCAGTGCACCCGAAGAAACCAGGACGCTCTGGGGCGCAAGACCGACGAAGGCGTCGATCCGCCCCACCGCGCCAGCTCCCGACCTGTCGGCTCGCGGGCGGACCGTGAGCTGAATCGACTGGCCGGCACGGTCGACTGTCCAGGCCATGGGCTGCTCAACGCGGGCTTGAATGGCTTCACGCAGCATCTGCGCATCAAGGATGGCCACTCCGTCAACTGCCGTGACGGTATCGCCTCTGCGCAGTCCGGCCTGATCCGCAGGTCCCCCAGCCTTGATTTCGCCAAGCAGCGCCTGCGACCACGGGACTCCCAAGCCCACGCTGCGCAGCGCATCGGATGACTGCGGGTCTGCACTGACAGCGCCAAAATCCAGGCGCACATTGCGACTGCCACGCCCCTGGCTGTCCGACAGCATGAGGTACAGAGGCTCTCGCTCCATCTGGGCCTCGAGGACGTGCCAACGAAGGTCCGCCATCGAGCGGATGTCCTGCCAGTTCGTCCCGTCGGCAGACCGCGCCCTGACCCAGTCGCCAGACTTCAGCCCCGCCCGGGCCGCGACGCTGGAGGCTGGCGGCGCGCTCAGGATGGCCTTGGGTTCCATCACGCCCATCCACTGCACACCGCTGTACAGCAGCACCGCCAGCAGCAGGTTGGCCGCAGGTCCGGCGATCACCACGAAGGCCCTCTGCCACAGGCGTTTGCGGTTGAAGGCGCGGTGCACCAAGCTTGAATCGACGGGGCCTTCACGTTCGTCCAGCATCCGCACATAGCCACCCAAGGGCAGCGCGCAGACGACGAACTCGGTGCCGTCTGCCCCCATGCGGCGACTCCACAACACGCGGCCAAAGCCCACCGAGAACCTCAGGACCTTGACGTTGCAGGCCAGGGCTGCTCGGTAGTGGCCGTACTCGTGGATCACCACGAGCACGCCCAAGGTCAGCACGAAGGCAAGCGCCGTGATCATGGGGCCAAGGTCCTGCCTGCTGCGGTGGTGGCGTGCGAGCGGGCACGCGCATCCAGTTCGAGCAGATCCTCCAGGGATCTGGGGCGTTCGAAGCGTCCGGACAAGGCATCGAGCGTGGACTGGTTGATCCGATGGATGTCGGTAAAGCGCACCCGCTCGTCCAGAAAGGCCTGTACCGCTACTTCGTTGGCGGCATTGAGCACCACACTGGAGCCTTCGGGCTCAGCCAACACGTCGTAGGCCAGTTTCAAGCCGGGAAACCTCGCATCGTCTGGCGCCTCGAAGGTGAGCGATGACACGGACAGCAAGTCCAGTCGTGAAGCGCCGGAAGCGATGCGCGAGGGAAACGACAGGCCGTAGGCGATGGGCACTCGCATGTCCGGCGTTCCCAACTGGGCCAGAACGGAAGCATCCCGGCAGACCACCATGGAGTGGATGATGCTCTGGGGATGGATGACGACACGGATGTCTTGCGCAGGCAAGTCAAACAGCCATCGCGCCTCGATCACCTCCAGCGCCTTGTTCATCATGGTGGCCGAGTCCACTGAGATCTTGCGTCCCATGACCCAGTTCGGATGAGCCACCGCCTGCGCCGGGGTGATGGCATGGAAGCCGGCCGGATCGGCTTGCCTGAACGGGCCGCCGGAGGCGGTCAGCACGATATGGTCGATGAAAGCCGGCCAGGCTAGGCGGTCCAGAGGCAGGCACTGGAAGATGGCGGAGTGCTCGCTGTCGATGGGCAGGAGCGTGGCACCACCTTCCCTCACCGCCTGGATGAACAAGGCGCCGCCGACCACCAGGGCCTCCTTGTTGGCCAGCAGCAGGCGCTTGCCGGCGCGCGCCGCTGCCATGCAGGGTGCAAGCCCTGCCGCGCCGACGATCGAGGCCATGACACTGTCCACCTCCGGGTGTGCCGCAAGCTCGCACAGCCCATCGGTTCCGACGAGGATTTCCACACGCTCCGCGTTTGTGGACAGCAGGCCGCGCAGGCACTTGGCGGCGTTCTCGTCAGGCACCACCGCCCAGCGAGGCGCAAAGCGCTCGCATTGCGCCGCAAGATCGTCCATGCGCCTAAAGGCCGAAAGCCCCACCACCTCGATCGCCTCCGGGTGACGCTGCGCCACGTCAAGCGTGTTCGACCCCACAGACCCTGTGGATCCGAGAATGGCCAGACGCTGGCGGCGCCCCGATGCGGTGTTGCTCATGAGCTTGTCAGGGCCAGGGCCAGAGGAAAAACGGGAAGCAAAGCGTCGATGCGATCCAGCACCCCCCCGTGACCTGGCAGCAGACGGCTGGAGTCCTTTGCGCCGGCGGCGCGCTTCACCAGGGATTCGAACAGATCACCCACCACGCTCATGGCGGTCAGCAAGATCAACAGGAATACTCCCCAGGCAAGGCCGAAGCGGCCGAACAACTGTGAGAAGACGCTTGATCCCCATGCCCCCGCTGCGCCAGCGACCGAGCTGGAACCATCGCCGCTGACGCTGGGCTGCGGCGCACCATGGCCCTCCAGCGCCGCCCAGACCCAGGAAAGCAGCAGTACCCCTGCCATGCCCGAGCAAACGCCTTCCCATGACTTGCCGGGACTGATGGAGGGTGCGAGCTTTCGCCGCCCGAAGGCGCGGCCACCAAAGTACGCGGCAATGTCTGCCACCCATACCAGGCACAGCACGGACAGCAGGAACGCGAGCCCCTGCGCCCGCGCCGAGGCCAAGGCCAGCCAGGCCACCCAGAGTGTCAGCAGCCCGACCGGCCATGTCAGCCAACGGGAACTGCGGCGCCAACCCTCCACACCTTGGCGCAGCGCCCACGCACCACCCAGGATCCAGACGCCCGCCAAGCCCACCCAAAGCCCGGCAGGCACCTGGCCCTGAACTGCCAGTGGGGCCGATCCCAGACAGGCCACGAACAACACCGCGCCGAAACCCAGCGCCATGACCGAGCCAGCCCCGTTCAATCGGGCCCACTCCCACCCGGCGGCCGCCACCAGCACCATGGTCAAGAGTGGGAAAGGCCACCCGGCAGAGGACAGCATCGCGGGCACCAGAAGGGCCAGCAGCACGACCGCGGTGACGATGCGCTGGCCCAGCATGCGGTTCAGCCCGTGGCGTCCGGCCCGTGCGACCAGGACTCTGCACCACCGAACCGCCGGTCTCGCGCTGCGAATGACGCCAGCGCGAGATCGATCTCCTCGGCGCCAAAGTCAGGCCACAGGCAGTTGGTGAAATACAACTCGGCATAGGCCGCCTGCCACAACAGGAAATTGCTCAGCCGCATCTCCCCACCCGTTCGGATGAACAGATCCGGATCGGGCACTTCGCTCAAGGTGAGCGTGCGGGCAAAGGACTCCTCCGTGATGTCCTCGGGAGAACACCCAGAGGCCAGAGCATGCCGGCAAGCCTGCACAACGTCCCAACGGCCACCGAAGTTGAAGGCGACCAGCACGGTGATGCGATCGTTGTGTGCGGTGGCCTGTTCAGCACGCATCCAAGCGTCTTGCAGTTGCTCGGAGACCCCTTCGCGGTTGCCGATGACGCGGATGCGCACCCCCTTGGAAACCATCGCCTCCAGGTACTTGGAGGCTGCCACGAGCACCAGACCGAAGAGCCCGGACACCTCGTCGGCCGGACGCTTCCAGTTCTCGGAGGAAAACGCAAAGACCGTCAGGTACTCGACTCCCCTGTCCGCAAAGAGATCAATGGCACGGATCAGCGTGTCCACACCAGCCTTGTGCCCGAAAAACCTGGGCATGTACCGGTTCTTCGCCCAACGGCCATTGCCGTCCATGACAACGGCCACATGCCTGGGAATCCTGGGGCTGCGCTCCATCAATCAAGCCGCCTGCGGGTTCTCAGACGGCCAGCACTTCGGCTTCCTTGGACTGCACCAGACGGTCAATCTCTGCGACCACGCGGTCGGTCAGGCGCTGCACGTCATCCTGGCCCCGACGCTCATCATCTTCTGAAACTGCTTTGTCCTTCAGCAGTCGCTTGAGCTGCTCGTTGGCCTCGCGGCGCAGGTTGCGCACAGCCACCTTGGCATCTTCACCGGCGCTGCGAACCACCTTGGTGAGGTCACGCCGCCGTTCCTCGGTCAGCGCTGGCATCGGAACGCGCAGCAAGTCGCCCTGCGCAGAAGGGTTCAGTCCCAGGTCGGATTCCCGTATGGCCTTCTCGATCTTGGGTCCCATGCCCTTCTCCCAGGGCTGAACGCTGATGGTGCGAGCATCCAGCAGAGACACATTGGCAACTTGACTGATGGGCACAGGTGAACCGTAGTAATCGACATGGACCTGGTCCAGGATGCCAGGATGGGCCCGACCGGTACGGATCTTCTGCAATTCAGCCTTGAGCGCCTCGATGGACTTTCCCATCTTGGTCTCGGCGTTCTTCTTGATGTCGGCAATCGTCATGTGCATTCACCTGTCACACGTGTACGAGGGTTCCCTCGTCCTCACCTTGCACCACCCGCTTCAAGGCGCCTGCCTTGAAGATGGAGAACACCTTGATCGGCAGATTCTGGTCGCGGCACAAGGCAAAGGCCGTGGCGTCCATAACCTGGAGGTTGCGAGATATCGCCTCGTCAAAGGAAATGGTGCTGTAGCGTGTGGCCAGGGAATCTTTCTTCGGGTCTGCCGAATACACCCCATCCACCTTGGTCGCCTTCAACACGATCTCGGCTCCGATCTCGGCGCCTCTAAGGGCCGCAGCCGTGTCGGTGGTGAAGAACGGGTTGCCCGTACCGGCGGCAAAGATCACCACCTTGCCCTCTTCCAGGTACTGCAAGGCCTTGGGCCTGACGTAGGGCTCAACCACCTGCTCAATGGAAATGGCGGACATGACGCGTGCGGTCATGCCCTCCTGACGCATGGTGTCAGCCAGGGCCAGGGAGTTCATCACCGTGGCGAGCATGCCCATGTAGTCGGCCGTGGCGCGGTCCATGCCGACCGACCCACCCGCCACTCCACGGAAGATGTTGCCGCCGCCGATGACCACCGCCACCTCGCAGCCCAGCTGGGTCACTTCCTGGACCTCCCTGACCATGCGCACGATGGTGGCCCGGTTGATACCGAAGGCATCGTCGCCCATCAGCGCTTCACCAGACAACTTCAGCAGGATGCGCCGGTACCTCGCCATGCAGAACTCTTTTCAAATGTCTCGGTC
This sequence comes from Burkholderiales bacterium, assembly GCA_947464185.1. GTDB lineage: Bacteria > Pseudomonadota > Gammaproteobacteria > Burkholderiales > Burkholderiaceae_C > Rubrivivax. The sequence goes on along the minus strand of CANHVY010000014.1, from coordinate 50,701 downwards.
GTCAGAAGTGTAAGGCGGGCCACCGACCAGCCTTCTCATGTCCTGGGCCTCACTGGGCCTTGGCAGCTGCCACCTGAGCGGCCACCTCTGCGGCAAAGTCATCCACCTTCTTCTCAATACCCTCACCCACCACATACAGGGTGAAGCCCTTGACCGTGGTGGAGGCAGCCTTGAGCATCTGCTCGACCGTCTGCTTGTCGTTCTTGACGAAGGTCTGATTGAACAGCGAGACCTCCTTGAGGAACTTCTGGACCGAACCTTCGACCATCTTCGCCACGATCTCGGCAGGCTTGCCGGACTCGGCAGCCTTCTCCGCCGCGACCCGACGTTCACGCTCCACCAGGTCGGCAGGCACTTCGGCGGAAGACAGGCTCACCGGCTTCATGGCGGCGACGTGCATGGCCACGTCCTTGGCCGCCACCTCCGAGCCCTCAAACTCCACCATCACGCCGATGCGCGTGCCGTGGAGGTAATGGGCCAGTGAGCCGCCGCCGGCGTAACGGCGGAACCGGCGGACGGCCATGTTCTCGCCGATCTTGCCGATCAGGCCCTTGCGGACGTCTTCCACCGTGGGGCCAAACCCGTCCTGGGACAAGGGCAGCGCGGACAGCGCCGCGATATCCGCGGGGTTGTGAGTGGCCACGAGATCCGCGCAGCTCTTCACGAAGGCGAGGAAAGACTCGTTCTTGGACACGAAGTCGGTCTCGCAGTTGACCTCGATCAGGGCGCCCGTGCTCCCCTGGACGGAAGCTGCCACCACGCCTTCGGCCGTGATGCGCGATGCCGCCTTGCCCGCCTTGTTGCCCAGCTTGACGCGCAGGATTTCCTCGGCCCGGCCCATGTCCCCATCGGCCTCGGTCAGGGCCTTCTTGCATTCCATCATCGGGGCGTCGGTCTTGGCGCGCAGTTCCGCGACCATGCTTGCAGTGATTGCTGCCATTGGTGTGTTCTCCGTTTCGAATGAAAAGCGGGCGGCGGTGCGACCCTCGCACCAGCCGCCCGGATCATGGGGGTCAGGCGTCTTCGCTGACTTCGACGAATTCGTCGCCTTCGCTCACGGCCTGCACCACCTCGGCGGTGGCGTTGGCCTTGCCTTCCAGCACAGCGTCTGCCACAGCGCGGGCGTACAGGGCCACGGCCTTGGCAGAGTCATCGTTGCCAGGAATGACGTACTGCACTCCCTCAGGCGAGTGGTTGGTGTCGACGATCCCGATGACGGGAATACCCAGCTTGTTGGCCTCAGCCACCGCGATCTTGTGATATCCGACGTCGATCACGAACATGGCGTCAGGCAAGGCGTTCATGTCCTGGATACCCCCGATGTCCTTCTCGAGCTTGGCCAGCTCGCGGTCGAACATCAGCGCTTCCTTCTTGATCAAGGGCTCGGTGCCGGCCTCCTTGGAGGCCTGCATGTCCTTGAGCTTCTTCAGCGAACCCTTGACCGTCTTGAAGTTGGTCAGCATGCCGCCCAGCCAGCGCTGGTCCACGAAGGGCATGCCGGCACGATGTGCTTCCTGGGCGATCACCTCGCGGGCTTGGCGCTTGGTGCCGATCATGAGGATCGTGCCGCGGCGGCCGGACAGCTGGCGGATGAACTTCATCGCGTCGTTGAAGAGCGGCTGCGTCTTCTCGAGGTTGATGATGTGGATCTTGTTGCGATGGCCGTAGATGTAGGGGGCCATCTTGGGATTCCAGAAGCGGGTCTGGTGTCCGAAATGAACGCCCGCCTCGAGCATGTCGCGCATGGAAATGGTCATGATCTCTCCGAAGGTTGGGTCTTGAACCGGGCCTGCATCCGTGCGAATGCCCAAGGTCGCCCCTGACACCGCACCGGACACCTTCCGTGGCCTCGGTCCGCGATTCGTTTTTCTCCGTTCGAGCCCCGCCTCTTGACGCCCCCTCCGACAATCAATGGAAAGGCGTTTTGACGCGCTGGTCTACGGTAGAAAAACCCAAGGAGTTTAGCATCTGCCTTGGTCGCCAGCACTATCCCCCTCGGCCGGCTTCAGGGGCGTGGCATCTCTCGGCACTCACCGCAAGCACTGAAGCACCATGGACTTGAAACCAACGCGCTCGCAGGCACTCCCAGGCAGCATGACCGCCGCAGTGGCCACTTCCGCCCGGACACTGGAGGTGCCGGGGGGTACGTCCGCCTGGCCTCTGCATGACACCCTCAGCACCCGCCAGATCGAAGCGCAACGGCTGTTGCAATGGCCGCACGGCCGTCTCATGGCCTGGGCTGGGCGTTGCGCCGCCCGCTGGGCGCTTTCGCAAGCGCCACACGCCCAGCGCGTCTGGGTGGCGGCGGGCCCGGGCGGAAATGGCGGTGATGGACTGCATGCTGCCAGGCACCTCGCGGAACAGGGAAGACAGGTGCTCATCACGCAGCACGCTGCGCATCGGGAACTGAGGCCTGACACGGAAGCAGCCCTCAGGCTTGCGTTGGCTGCGGGCTGCGAGCTGGTGCAGCAGCTTCCACCTCAGGGCTGGGCAGACTTGGTGATCGATGCCTTGCTGGGGCTGGGCGCAAGCCGTCCGCTGGACATGAGCATTGCAGCCGCCGTCAGGGCGATCAACGATCAATCAAGTCCGTGTCTGTCGATCGACCTGCCCACCGGTTTGAATGCCGACACGGGACAGCTACTGGGCGGCGACTGCATCAGGGCTCAGGCCACCCTGAGCCTGCTGACGCTCAAGCCGGGGCTCTTCATGGGTCATGGACGTGACGCGGCAGGCAGGATCTGGTTCGATCCGCTTGACGACACGCCCGTGACAAGATCGATCGAACCCACGGCCATCACGGTAGGTCACGCCCCCTGGGCGCAACCGTCACAAGGCCGCCCCCATGCCAGTCACAAGGGCCGGTTCGGCGACGTCATCGTGCTGGGAGGAGCCCCTGGCATGACCGGCGCCCTGCGCCTGGCCTCGCACGCGGCCCTTGCGGCCGGTGCGGGTCGGGTGATCGCGGTCCCCCTGGACGAGGCAACCGTCATGGGGGATGAGACACGGCCAGAATGCATGTGGATGCGACCTGAAGGTCTGTCGGACTATCCGCTCGAACAGGCCACCGTGGTCTGCGGATGCGGCGGCGCAGCGATGATCAGCGCCTGGCTGCCGGCCGTCCTGCAGCGGGCCGGACGGCTGGTGCTCGATGCGGACGCGTTGAACGTCGTTGCGCAGCAACCCGCGTTACAGCGGGCACTGCGAGAGCGCCGCAGCACAGGCCTGGCGAGCGTCATCACTCCGCACCCCTTGGAGGCGGCGCGCCTGCTGGACTGCACTGTGCGGGACATCCAGGCCGACCGCCTTGGCGCTGCCAGGAGGCTCAGCGATCGCTGCTTGGCCACTGCGGTGCTCAAGGGCTCAGGGACCGTCATCGCGACGCCCGGCGAATTGCCCGAGGTCAACATCACCGGCAACGGTGCCCTCGCCACTGGCGGAACGGGTGATGTCCTGGCCGGATGGCTGGCGGGCCGATGGTCCAGCGCGACACAGATGATCTGTCGAGCCCGATCCGGGCCCGACACAGGCTCAAGCCGCCCGCTTGACGAGGAGCGCCTGTGGGCGCATCACATCGCATGCGAGGCCGTGCGCGTTCACGGACAGGCGGCGGATCTGTACGGCTCGGCCAACTCATTGCGCGCCGCGGACCTGGTGGAACGTATGCGCAGTCTGGTGAGTTGATGCGGCGCATGGCAGGCTGCGCCACCCAAGGCAAGCCTCAACCTTGACGTCGAGCACGCTTGCTGGAGGCCGCCGACTTCGGTTTGCCCGACCCCTTGGCGCGGTTGGCCATCTTCCTGGAGGGCGACGACGCCGCCTTGGTCTTGCGCGCCTTGGATTTGAGCTCTCGATCCTCGGCCAGTGTCGCCGCCAGCAGGTCCGAAGAAGTGGACGGTGGTGGGCGTTCCACCCCCGGCGTTCGGGAGCGGCTGGCAGACCAGGCCGCCGCGGCACCCTTGACCATCCTGAAATCGATGCGACGACCGTCGAGGTCCACCCGGCTGACCTGCACCCGCACCCGCGTGCCCACTCCGTAGCGCATGCCACTGCGGTCACCCCGGAGTTCCTGTCGAAGCTCGTCGAAGCGGAAGTACTCGCCACCCAATTCCGTCACGTGCACCAAGCCCTCCACGTGCAACTCGTCCAAGGTGACGAACAGGCCAAAGCCCACAACGGAGGTCACCGTGCCCTGGAATTCCTCGCCCAGGCGCCCCTTCATGAAGCGGCATTTCAGCCAGGCCTCCACGTCCCGCGAGGCTTCGTCTGCACGGCGCTCGCTGGCACTGGTGTGCAGGCCGGCAGCCTGCCAGGCCAGTGACTGCTTGTCCTGGGGCCGCGCTGCGGCGGGTGGTGCCTCCGCCGACAGCGCTCGGCGTGGCTGCGGTGGCATGCGCAGCCCGGAAGGCACGAAGCGGTAGGTCTTCTGCCCCAGCAAGGCCTTGATCACGCGGTGGACCAACAGGTCGGGATACCGGCGGATGGGGCTTGTGAAATGGGTGTATGCGTCAAACGACAAGCCGAAGTGCCCGCTGTTGACGGGGGTGTAGATCGCCTGCTGCATGGAGCGCAGCAGCATTTGGTGGATCTGTGCCGCATCGGGCCGGTCACGCGTGGCCTCGGCCACAGATTGCATCTCCGAGGGGCGCGGATCGTCGCTGATGGACAGCCCGATACCCAAGGCGCGAAGGTAGTTCTGGAGGACCACCCGCTTTTCTGGCGTCGGCCCCTCGTGCACACGGTAAAGCGACGCGTGGCCACCCTGCTCGATGAAGTCCGCTGCGCATACGTTGGCCGCCAGCATCGCTTCCTCGATGAGCCGGTGCGCCTCGGTCCGGACCCGGGGCACGATCTTCTCGATACGTCCCGACTCATCGCAGACGATCTGCGTTTCGGTGGTATCGAAGTCCACGGCTCCGCGTCGCGCGCGTTGCTTGAGCAAAGCCCTGTAGACCTCGTGCAGGTGGACCAGGTGGGACACCAGCGGCGCGCGGCGGGCCGCCTCCGGCCCACGGGTGTTTCCAAGAATCGCTGCCACCTCTGCATAGGTGAACCTGGCATGCGAGCGCATCACGGCAGGGAAGAACTGGTAGGCCTGCACCTCGCCGGTGTCGTCCACCAGCATGTCGCACACCATGGACAGTCGGTCCGCCTCGGGGTTCAGCGAACACAGCCCGTTCGACAGGCGCTCCGGCAGCATGGGAATCACCCGGCGCGGAAAGTAGACCGAGGTGGCGCGCTCGTAGGCCTCGGCATCGAGCGCCGAACCTGGCTTCACGTAATGGCTCACGTCGGCAATGGCCACGATCAGGCGCCATTGGGGCCGGGCCCCCTTGCCCTTGGCCATCGGCACAGGCTCGCAGTAGACCGCGTCATCGAAGTCCCGGGCATCTTCACCATCGATCGTCACCAGCGGCACATCGGTGAGGTCCACGCGATGCCGGCGATCGACGGCGCGAATCACGGACGGCAGCGATTCAGCCTCCAGTACCACTGCAGCCGGGAACTCATGGGGCACCCCGTACTTGCGCACGGCAATCTCGATTTCCATGCCGGGGTCATCGATATCACCCAGCACCTCCACGACGCGACCCACGGGCTTGGCATGAAGAGACGGCGCCTCGGTCAATTCCACGGAAACCACCTGACCGGCCTGGGCACTGCCCACCCCGCCCTTCGGTATCAGGATGTCCTGACCGAAGCGGCGATCTTCCGGGGCGACGATCCATCCACCGCTTTCCAGCAACAGGCGCCCGATGATCGGCGTCCGGGGCCTGACGAGGATGTCGAGCACTCGACCCTCGGGCCGGCCCTTGCGGTCTTGCCGAACGATACGTACGCTGACTTCGTCACCATGCAGGACACCGCGCATTTCAGCTGGCGGCAAGAAGATCAAGCCTTCGCCGTCATGACGAGCGACGAAGCCATGCCCGTCCCGGTGTCCCTCCACCCTTCCCCGGACGTCACCCAACAGATCGGAAGAGGAGGCCCCCACAGGCGCCGTGCTCGAAGGGAGGTTGCTTTTTGAATTCTTGATGATAGACTCTTGGTTTTCCTGAAATGCCCAGGTGGCGGAATTGGTAGACGCACTAGTTTCAGGTACTAGCGGGTAACTCCGTGGAGGTTCGAGTCCTCTCCTGGGCACCATACACGACAGCGCCTTCGCGCTGAGTACACAAGCCGGTCATCGACCGGCTTTTTTCTTGGCCGCAGCAAGCCTGGTTCAGACCGCGTACCGCTTGGCCAGTTCCGCAGGACGCAGACCGTCGTACTCCTCGAAGGGCTGGTGGATCCATGGGCTCGTGGGCAAGGTTTCAACGAAATACTCCGGGACGTAGGAGGACACGCCCTTGACCCAGATCACCGCCGTGCGCAACTCCGAGATGGCCGGCATGGACCGAAGCCGCTCCACCACCGCCCTGAGGGTGACGCCGGAATCGGCGAGATCGTCCACCAGCAGCACGCGACCCGCCAGTTCGCCCTTGGGCAAGGTGATGTACTTCGCCAGGTCCAGCCGTCCCTGTATGGTGCCCGCGTCGGCGCGGTAGGAACTCGTCGACATGATGGCCAGAGGCTTGTCGAAGATCCGTGACAGCACATCCCCGGGGCGCATGCCCCCACGTGCCAGGCACAGGATCTGGTCGAACTCCCAGCCGCTGTTTGCGACCTTCAGGGCCAACCGTTCAATGTGCCGGTGGTATTCGTCCCAGGACACATAAAGATGCTTGCCGTCATCGGTGAGCATGAAATCTCCTTGTCAATGCTGGAAAGGGTACCGAATCACGATGGTGTGGTCACGGTCGGGCCCGGTCGAAACCATGTCGATGGGCACGCCAATCAACTCCTGCACACGCATCAGGTACTGGCGGGCCCTGGCGGGCAGATCATCCCAACGCGTCACGCCGGCCGTTGTCTCGGACCACCCTTGGAAAGCTTCATAGACCGGCTCACAACGGGTGATGTCGTCCGCGTCCAGCGGCAGGATGTCTAATGTGCGGCCGTCCAGGTGGTAGCCCGTGCACACCAGAACCTCCTGCAGGCCGTCCAGCACATCCAGCTTGGTGATGCACAGTCCGGAGATGCCGTTGATGATCATGGCGCGTCTGAGGGCCGCCGCATCCAACCAGCCGCACCTGCGTGCGCGTCCGGTCACGGTGCCGCGCTCCTGCCCCACCGTCGACAGGTGGTGGCCTACCGTTCCTGATTGGTCGATGGGCAGTTCGGTCGGGAACGGCCCACCTCCCACGCGGGTGGTGTAAGCCTTGGTGATGCCCAGGCGGTAGTGCAGCAACTGCGGGCCCACACCGGCGCCTGCCGCAGCGTTCCCGGCCACGCAGTTGCTCGACGTCACATACGGATAGGTGCCGTGGTCAATGTCCAGCAAGGTACCTTGCGCACCTTCGAACAGCAGCCGATCCCCCCTGAGGTGGCTCTGATGCAGCGCGTAGCCAACGTCAGCGAACATGGGAGAAAGCTGCTCGGCCACCTGCATGGCCTGATCGTAGATCGGCTGGAACTCCAGGGCCTTCGAACCCAGGTATCCCGAAAGGGCCACGTTGTGCAAGGCCAGCAACTCGGCCAGCTTGCGCTCGAATCGTTGCGGATGCTTCAGGTCCTGTATGCGCAGGGCCCGGCGGGCAACCTTGTCCTCGTAGGCCGGCCCAATGCCCTTGCCTGTCGTGCCGATCTTGCCCGATCCACTGGATTCGCGCAGCGTTTCGCGCGCCCGATCCACCTCGACGTGGAAAGGCAGTATCAGAGGGCAGGACTCGCTGATGAACAACCGGGAGCGCACCTCCACGCCAATAGCTTCCAGCCGCTCGATTTCCGACAGCAGGTGCACCGGGTCGACCACCACGCCATTGCCGATGTAGCAGGCCACACCCTCGCGCATGACGCCGGAGGGGATGAGTTGAAGCGCGGTCTTTCGGCCGTTGATGACCAAGGTATGCCCCGCGTTGTGCCCACCCTGAAAGCGGACCACCCCCTGGGCGTGGTCAGTCAGCCAATCCACCACCTTGCCCTTGCCCTCGTCACCCCATTGGGTGCCGACGACGACCACATTACGCCCAGCGGCAGATGTATTCACTTCTAACGGTCCCATGCAAAAGGCAAACTTCGGTCAGACGGGCCGAATGACCCATTGCCCGGCAATCTTCACAAGTTCCCGGTCGAACGAGCGGCCGCATTCCTGCGCCTGCGTGCCCGGGAATTCAAACACCACGGTCTCGCCAGCGTCACGCAGGCGCCGAACGACATTCTTGAAAGCGGGCTCATCTCCCCAGGGTGCGCGGATAGCGGCCCCAACGGAGCCTGCATCGGTCAGCGCTGACAACGCCTTGAGGTCCAGACTGAAACCCACCGCAGGGCGGTTGCGCCCGAAGATCGCGCCCACTTCGTCATAACGTCCGCCGCGGGCGAGGGCCTCCGCGCAGCCCTGCGCGTAGATGGCAAAGCGCACGCCGCTGTAGTACGCATAGCCCCCCATGTCGGCCAGATCGAAGCTCACGGTCAACTCGGGGTGGTCGGCTTCGAGCCGCTGAGAGAGCCATTCAAGTTGATCGAGCGCGGCCGTGATCAAGGCGTGCCGCGGAAGGAGCCGCCGGGCACGCTGCAGCACCTGCGTTCCGCCGAAAAGGTCCAGCAAAGCCAGGAGGCCCTCACGAGCCAGCTCGGGCAGGCCGGCCACCAGGGCACTGAGCGACGCGGAATCCTTGCGCGAAAGCGACTCGACGATATCGCGCAGGGCCAGCGGATCCAGATCAACAGACGCCAGAAGCCCCCTGAGGATGCGTGCGTCGGCCAGATCAATGCTGGGTCGTCTGGCGCCAGCATCGGCAAGCACCTCAAGCGCCAGATCCTGGATCTCCAGGTCGGACTCCGGTCCCGCATGTCCGAAAACTTCTGCGCCAAACTGCAAAGGCTCTCGTGAACTGCCAGGCCCTGCCTTCTGGGCATGCAGCACGGGGCCGCAATAGCACAGCCGCGTGACGCCTGGCCGGTTCAGCAAATGAGCATCGATACGCGCGGCCTGCGGGGTGGTGTCCGCACGCAGACCAAGCATACGCCCACTGAGCTGGTCCACCAACTTGAAGGTCTGCAGGTCGAGCTCGTGGCCGGTACCGGACAGCAGGGATTCCAGATGCTCCAGCAATGGCGGGATCACCAGTTCATAACCGCGCCTGGCGGCCTGGTCGATAAGACGCCTGCGCAAGGCCTCGATCTGAAACGCATGAGCCGGCAGAACGTCTGCGATGTGTTCAGGCAACAGCCAAGCTCGGGACATGTATCCAATGACGGCGAAAAGCGACGATTGTAGGCGGGGCCAACTGAGCCACGACTTCTGACGAAGGGCTCCCGTCCGTCAGGATCAGAGCGCCGGAAGGTCTAAAGAGTCAGGAGCACGGCCATCAGCAAGCCCGCAAGCACGCTGAGCAGACCGAAGAAGCGAAGCTGGCCGTCCTTCAGTTGCACAGCCCGCTCAAACGCGTGGCGCCAGGACTGCGGGCTCAGCAGGGGCAGCAGACCCTCCACCACCAGCAACAGTGCCAGCCCGCCCCACAGCCAGTCCGGCAACTCAATCGCTCCGCACCAGCATCACTTCTTGGGCGCAGCAGCAGGCGAAGAGCCGCCCTGCCCTCGCATGGCCCTGAAGAAATCATTTCCAGGCTCCAACACCATCAAATCCGACTTGCTGCGGAAGCTGGCGCGGTAGGCCTCCAGGCTGCGGTAGAAGTGCGCGAATTGCGGGTCTCGTCCAAAGGACTCCGCGTACAGAGCAGAGGCCTTCGCATCGCCCTCGCCCTTGATCTTCTGCGCGTCTCGGTAGGCTTCGGCGATGATGACCTCGCGCTGCCGGTCGGCATCGGCCCGGATCTTCTCGCCTTCGGCCGCACCTTGCGATCGCAGCTCATTGGCCACTTGCTTGCGCTCTGATTCCATCCGGCGATAGACGGAATCCGTGATGTCGGCGACGAAGTCGACACGCTTGATCCGTACATCGATGATCTCGATGCCGAAGGACTTGGCCTCGTCCGCCAGCCGGCTTCGAACATCGTTCATGACTTTCTCGCGCTCGCGGGACAGCACGCTGAGCACGTCGCGCTTGGTGACCTCCTCGTTGAATGCAGCCTGAACCACCGGGCTCAACCGACTTTCCAGGTTGCGGAAGTCCACCCCGTTGTTGCGGATGAACTGGCGAGGCTCGCTGATGCGCCACTTGACCAACCAATCAATGACCAGGCTCTTCTTTTCAGCGGTGAAGATGGGGCGTGTCTCCGGGCTGTCCAGGGTCTGCACGCGCTTGTCGAGAAAAACGACATTCTGGAACGGCGGCGGGAGCTTCCACTTCAGCCCTGGTTCGGTGATGACTTCCTTGATCTCACCCAGCGCGTAGATGACGCCCACCTGGCGCTGATCGACCACGAACAGGGTCGATGACGCGACCAGGACCAAGGCCAACAGGCCAGACAGGGTAATGCCAATGCGGTTCATGTGTCGGGCTCCCCTCAACGGCCTTCTCGGTCGCGTGTGCGCGCGCCATCACGCGAACGAACGTCGGCTGGCGGCACCACCGTGCCCGCCGCGCTCGTCATGCCCGCCGGCGCAGCCGCATCCGGTGCGGGCGCGGCGTTTGCGGCGCCCGCCGCAGACACCCCTTGCTGCTGGAGTATCTTGTCCAGCGGCAAGTACAGGAGGTTCGAACCGCTGCGACTGTCCACCATGACCTTGGTCACGTTGGAGTACACCTGTTGCATGGTTTCCAGATACAGGCGGTCTCGGGTCACCCCCGGAGCCTTCTGGTACTCGTTCAGTACGGACTTGAAGCGTTGTGCATCACCCTCGGCCTGCGCAATGACGCGCGACCGGTAGCCTTCAGACTCTTCGCGCAAACGCGCCGCAGTTCCCCTTGCCTTGGGGATGACATCGCTGGCATAGGCCTGGCCCTCGTTCTTGAACCGGTCGCGATCGGCACCGGCCTTCACTGCGTCGTTGAACGCGGCCTGCACCTGCTCAGGGACCTGTACGTTCTGAACGTTGACGTTGGCCACGACGATGCCGGTATTCAAGCGGTCCAACTGCGCTTGCAAGGACTTCATCAGGTCCGTGGCGATGGCATCGCGCTGCTCGTAGAGCACCTGATCGACCTTGCTGCGACCCACGATTTCGCGCACAGCCGACTCGGCCGCCTGCACCACCGCCTCGTCCGGGCGAAAGTTTTCGAAAAGGTAGGCCCGTGCGTCCTTGAGCCGGTACTGCACGGTGAACCGTATGTCGACGATGTTCTCGTCCTCGGTGAGCATCGACGAATCGCGCAGGCCGGTGGTCGGCACCACCGTGTTGCGCCCGACGTCCACCGAGCGGAGTTGCGTGACGCTGACGGTCTCGTGCGACTGGAACGGATAAGGGAAGCGCCACTGGAAACCAGCATCCGAGGTGTAGCTGTACTTCCCGAAGGATGTCACCACCGCTTGCTGACCTTCCTGGACGATGAAGAAGCCGCTGCCCAACCACACCAGCGCCGCCACACCGGCAATCAGGCCGCCGCCAATGCCCGCATTGCGCATGTTCCGTGGTGACTGGGGACCCTCACCCGAAGGTTCGCGCTGCGGACCGGATCCGATACCTTTGCCCCGGAACAGTCCATTGAGCTTGCGATTGAAGTCTCGCCACAGCTCGTCGAGATCAGGCGGGCCGTCCTGACGGCCATTGGCCATCAGCCATCGGCCGCGCCGCCCCAGGAGCGCAGCAAAGCCTTCCCGCCACCGATGAAATGCTTCCCGCACGCGGCGGAAACCGCGCCTGAAGGGCGATGCGTTGGCCGACTCTTCAACGCCGGCCGGTTGGGAGGGGGATGGGTTCATGAGTCGGTCAAAGCATGCAAAAAGGGCTGTCCGTCTGGATGTGGCTCATCGTCTGTTTGAGGTTCGTGCAATGAGACTGCTCGGGCCGCAATCGCGCCACGCAAGTCCTCAAGGCCCATGCCCTCCAGAGCGCTTACAAAAACACGCGTCACCTGCCGGCCCGAACGGTCCTCGTACACATCCACCTGTTGACGGGGACGCGCCGAAGGCTCAAGACGATCCAGCTTGTTGCAGACCAGGATCTGCGGTACGGCACCGGCACCAATGTCCTGCAGCACACGGTCCACCTCGTCTTTTTGCTCCTGCAGAACCGGACTGGAAGCGTCCATGACATGGAGAAGGAGGTCGGCGTCCACGGCTTCGGAGAGTGTGGCCTGGAAGGCCTCCACCAACTTGTGGGGCAGATCACGGATGAACCCCACCGTGTCCGACAAGGACACTGAGGTCTGCGCCTGTTCGAGCCACATGCCGCGGGTGGTGGTGTCCAGTGTGGCGAACAACTGATCTGCCGCGTACGAGCGCGCCTTGACGAGTGAGTTGAAAAGCGTGGACTTGCCGGCGTTGGTGTAACCGACGAGCGACACCTTGAAGGCGCCGCGCCTCAGGCGTGCCCGTCGCTGCGTAGCCCGCTGCTTCTTGACCTTCTCAAGCCGCGCCTTGACGCTCTTGATTCGCTCGGAAATCATGCGCCGGTCCAACTCGATCTGCGTTTCGCCTGGGCCCCCGCGCGTACCAATGCCGCCCCGTTGCCGCTCCAGGTGAGACCAGCGGCGCACCAGGCGGGTGGACAGGTACTGCAGGCGGGCGAGCTCCACCTGAAGCTTGCCTTCATGACTTTGTGCCCGGTCACCGAAGATGTCCAGGATCAGGGCCGTGCGGTCGGACACAGGAACGCCAAGGAACTGCTCCAGGTTGCGTTGCTGCACGGGACTCAATGCCTGGTCAAAGATCACACCTTGCGCCGCCGTACCCGCCACGAGAGCCTTGATCTCCTCGGCCTTTCCAGACCCGACGAACAGTGCCGCATCAGGCGCCTTTCGCCGTGCGGTGACGCGAGCCACGGGTTCGTCACCTGCAGACGTGGCCAGCAAGGCGAGTTCCTCGAGTTCGGCATCGAACCAGCCGCCTTGACCGAAGTCCACCCCCACCAGCACGGCATTCGGCCTGGGGCTGCGGACAGCCTCGAGCGTTTCAGGCGAGGTCTTCAAGTGGGGTGGGGTCCAAAAAGAGGCTGGTCGAGGCTGCTGAGCCGCTTTAGACGGGCTCGGGTTCGCTGGCGTGGAAGTTCACAGCACGTCCGGGCACCACCGTCGAGATAGCGTGCTTGTAGACCATCTGCGTCACCGTGTTGCGCAGCAACACGACGTACTGGTCGAAAGACTCGATCTGACCCTGCAGCTTGATGCCGTTGACCAGGTAGATGGAGACCGGGATGTGTTCCTTGCGCAAAAGGTTGAGGAACGGATCTTGAAGAAGTTGGCCTTTGTTGCTCACGATATGCTCCGTGATGGAAGACTTGTCACCTTATCACATGGGGCTGTCCCTCACGCCCGCAAGGGACGAGGGAGAGGAACAAATCCGCGTGCGCTTATTCAGCCTTGTCAAAAGGGTTGTCTGCCGAACGCATCTGCAAACGAAGCGGCGTGCCGACGAGCTTGAAGTGGTCCCGTATGCGACCTTCGATGTAGCGCTTGTAGGAGTCCGGAACCGCGTCCAGCGACGTGCCGTGGACCACCACCACTGGCGGATTCATCCCGCCCTGGTGCGCGTAACGCAGTTTGGGACGGAAGCGCCCTGCCCGCGGCGGCTGCTGGTGCGCCACCGCTTCCTGCAGGACGCGGTTCAGCGTGGGCGTGGGCATCTTGCAGATGGCAGAGGCATGTGCCAAAGCGATGGACTTCCACACCGGGCTGAGTCCCTGGCGCTTGAGCGCCGATATGTGCAGAACGGGGGCGAACTTGAGGAATGCCAGACGCTGCTCGATGGAGCGCAGGAGCATCTCCCGCTGGTAGCCGTCGATGGCGTCCCACTTGTTGACAGCGATCACCACCGCCCTGCCCGATTCGAGGATGTAGCCGGCGATATGGGCATCCTGATCCGACACCCCCTGGGTGGCATCCAGCAGCAGCAAGACGACATTCGCATCGGCGATCGCCTGCAAGGTCTTGACCACCGAGAACTTCTCGACCGCCTCGAACACCTTGCCCTTGCGGCGCAGGCCAGCCGTGTCGATCAACTCGTAGCGCAGACCATCGCGCTCGAAGGGCACCGAGATCGCGTCCCGCGTGGTGCCAGGCAAGTCGAAGGCCACCAGGCGCTCTTCACCCAGCCAGGTGTTGATCAAGGTCGACTTGCCCACATTCGGCCGACCCGCCACGGCCAGCCGGATGGGCCGATCCTGTGAGTCTGCCTGATCATCTGAGGGAATATCCTCGTCGAAATCGAAGCCTTCCAGTGCCTCTTCGACAAGGCTGCGGATGCCTTGCCCATGGGCGGAGGAAATCGGAATCGGGTCACCAATGCCCAGTTCGAAGAACTCCGACAGCAGCGGGGAATCGCGCATGCCCTCGGCCTTGTTGGCCGCCAGCAGGACCTTCTTGCGCTCGGCACGAAGGTAGCTGGCGATGTCGTGGTCCTGGGCCGACAGCCCGGCACGCAGGTCCACGACGAAGACCACGACATCGGCCTCGGCCACGGCCTGGCGGGTCTGTCGGGCCATCTCCCGCACGATGCCGGTCGAGGAGTCTGGCTCGAAACCGCCGGTGTCGATGACGATGAATTCCCTCGGCCCCAGCCGCGCATCACCATAGTGACGATCCCGTGTGAGGCCGGCGAAGTCGGCGACGATCGCATCCCGGCTCCTGGTCAGTCGATTGAACAGGGTGCTCTTGCCGACATTGGGTCGGCCGACGATGGCAATGACCGGTTTCAAGGATGCAGTCTCAATACTTGAGGGGGAAGCCCCCGCCAAGGCCCCAGGCCGTTGCGCGGAAGCTCAGATGGGCGAACGGTCACTCGGGGCGGAAGGCATACAGCCCGCCTGCCCGCGTCACCACCAGCATGGTGGCACCATGGACGACAGGTGCCCCTACCACGCCGCTGCCGTCGGTCGACAGGCGCAGCAAGGGCTGGCCGTCCTCACGGTCCAGGAAGTGCACGAAGCCCTGCGCATCTCCCACCACGGCGGTACGACCTGCGACCAGCACGCCCGACAGGCCTCGGAACAGCAACTTCTCGTGGGTCCAGAGCAACTCGCCAGTGCCCTGGCGCCAGCCCGACAACCGATCAGAGCCATCGCCGGCCACCACGACCCTGTCATCCGCCCCAATGGCCTGGCCGCCTGAGGTATTGCGGGACCACAGCAGGCTGCCGCGTACGGCATCGACACAGCCCACCGTGGCCTGGAAGGCACGCGCGCAAAGCACATTGCCGACCCGTGCGGCAGGGCCCACCAGATCTGCCAGCCGTTCCACCTCGTTGGTACCGCGCGGATTGGCCACCGAAGCCTCCCACCGCACGGTCCCGCGCAAAGAGTCCACGCCCGTCATGCGCGGGCCCTGGCCGACGACCAGGGTATCGCGCACGGCCGACACCACTCCTGCCTGACCCAGTGTCAGTGCATCACCAGGGCGCTGTAGCATCCATAACTTCTTGCCGTCGATGGCGTCGAAGGCATGAACCGCACGGTCCACCCCCATGACGAAGACACGCTCGCCTGCCACCAGAGGAGCGGACATGACGGGCCCGGAGAGCTTGGCCTTCCACAGCACACGCCCCTGTTCAAGCGTCACCACCTCATAGCCTCGCGTGACCACCGAAGTGAACCGACCGTCCGTGCCCACACCCGCGGAGATCCCGCTGCCCACCTGAGCGCGCCAGATCTCTCGCCCTGTGGTGGCCTCCAGGGACAACACCGTGCCGTCGTCGCCCGCGATGATGAAGGCCCCATCGCGTGCAGCAACCGACAGAGGGAACTGCACGCCCGTGAACTTGGCCTGCCAGACCTGACGGCCTGCGATCTTGGGTGTCAGAGGCTCCAGGGGCGTGGGCTTGGGCTTGTCACTGCTGCAGGCGGCCAGCAAGGCAGCGCAGGTCAGCGCGGCCAGCCAGCCGGGACACCGTCCGCCCACCCTCCAGCTCACTTCTGCACCCCCGAAGCAGCTGACGCGGGCGAAACCCCCAGGGTGTAGAGCTTGGCCTCCACCACCCGGCGGTACTCCACGTTTTCAGGCAAACCCTTCCAAGCCGAGAGCAAGGCCTCAGCGGCTTGCTGCGGCTTGCCCTGGGCCAACAGGATGTCACCGCGGCGGTCGAATACCAAGGCCTCATAGCCCTTGACGTTCGCGGACTCCAGCACCTTCAAGGCTTCATCCCATCGCTTGGCGTCGAGTTCAATGCCTGCCCACCGCAGCGCCGCCAGGGCGCGCAGGCCTTCATCCTTGGATTTGTCCACCACCCAGCGCAAGACCTGGGTTGCCACATCCCCTTGGCCCTTCTCGATCTGCAGCCGGGCCAGCATCAGCCCGCCTTGCGCGGTCCACTGGGCAGCAGGGTAGCGCGCCTGGAGGTCTGAAAAGATCTTGGCCGAACGCTCGGCGTCACCCGCCTGCACAGAACGATCCAGTTCGTCGAACATGGCGCCTGCCTTGATGCCCTGGTCCCGCTGGTACCAGTTCCAGCCGTTCCAGGCGGCGAACGCGCCAAGCACCAGCACCAAGCTCCAGGTGATGAGGTTGCCGTACTGTTTCCAGAACGACTTGATCGAGTCGAGTTGCTCCTGCTCTTGCAGGTCGAGAGGTGTGGCCATGGGAGGAAGCGGGAAGGGAACGCGGATTATGCGGTGCGCAGTTCGTGGGCCCAACCCGCCGCGTCGTGCAGGGGTCGGGTGTACTGAGCCTGTGCTTCGGCACGAAGTGGCTTGATGGAGACCTGGCCGGCAGCGAGCTCGTCCTGGCCAAAGACCAAGGCATAACGTGCCCCACTCGCATCGGCCTTCTTGAATTGCGCCTTCAGACTTGCGCCGCCCGCGTGCATTTGAACCGACAGGCCCTGCTCGCGCAGCGCGTCCAGCACCACCATGGCCTGAGGAAGGCAGGTTGCGTCGGGCAGTACGGCGTAGACGTCGGGCGCGGGATCGGGCACCGGCACCCCTATTTCCTGCAGCAGCAGCAGCAGCCGCTCCATGCCCAAGCCGAACCCGATGGCCGGTGTGGGTTTGCCGCCGAGTTGCTCGAACAGGCCGTCATAGCGCCCGCCGCCGCACACCGTGCCTTGCGAACCGAGGTGATCGGTGACCCACTCGAACACGGTGAGGTTGTAGTAGTCCAGCCCGCGTACGAGCCGGGGGTTGATCCTGTAGGGCAGGCCTGCGGCGTCCAGCACGGCGCACACGGCGGACAGATGTGCACGGGATGCCTCGCCCAGATGTTCGGCGAGCTTCGGGGCGGCTTCCGCCAAAGCCTGCAAGGCCGGGTTCTTGGTATCCAGGATGCGAAGCGGGTTGCTGTGCAGGCGGCGACGGCTGTCCTCGTCCAGCGACGCGGCGTGTTCGGTGAAATAGGCTACCAACGCGGCGCGATGGGCCGCACGCTCGGCGGGCTGCCCCAGGCTGTTGAGTTCGAGGCGCACGTGTTCACCTACCCGTAAACCCAGCGCCTGCCAGAGGCTGCGGACCATCAGGATGAGCTCTGCATCCACATCCGGGCCGGCAAAGCCCAGGGCTTCAACGTCCAGCTGATAGAACTGTCGGTACCTGCCTTTTTGCGGGCGCTCGTGGCGAAACACCGGGCCTATGGACCACACCCGCAGCGGGCCGTTGTAGAGCGCGTTGTGCTCCACCATCGCCCGGACGATGCCCGCGGTGATCTCCGGCCTGAGGGTCAGCGCATCACCGTTCATCGCATCGACCCAGGAGTACATCTCCTTCTCCACGATGTCAGTGGCTTCGCCGATGCCACGAACAAAAAGCGGGGTCGGCTCGACGATGGGCGTGAGAAGGTGCTGATAGGCGTGTCGGGCCATCACCGTATCCACCGTGCGCTCGAACCAGCGCCAGATGGCGGAGTCCGGCAACTTCTCCTTGCGGGGAACGTTGCCAGGCAGGATGTCGTTCATGCCTTTGACGGCAAACAGTTTGTCGACCATGGAATGTCCGGCGCGGTCAGGCGCCATGGCAGGGCGGGAAGAATCAGCAGGGAGTCAAGCGATGCCGCAGGCAGACTCAATGCGCGGACGTGGCAGCACCGAAGCGACGCTCGATGTAGGACTCCACGATCTGGTGGAACTCCTGGGCAATGCCGTCGCCCCTCAAGGTCAGCGCCTTCTCACCATCGATGAACACGGGCGCCGCGGGCGCCTCGCCCGTGCCGGGCAGGCTGATGCCGATGTCGGCATGCTTGCTCTCCCCAGGGCCGTTGACGATGCAGCCCATCACCGCCACCCTCAGGGTCTCCACCCCCGGATAACGGGACTTCCACACGGGCATCATGCGGCGCAGGTGGTCATCGATCTGCTTGGCCAGTTCCTGGAAGGTGGTGCTGGTGGTGCGGCCGCAGCCCGGGCAGGCCGTCACGCTGGGGTTGAAGGTGCGAAGACCCAGCGATTGGAGTATCTCCAGGGCCACCGCCACCTCCTGGGTGCGAGCCTCCCCAGGCTGGGGGGTCAGGCTCACCCGGATCGTGTCACCGATACCCTCTTGCAGCAGCACACCCAGGGCCGTGCTGGAGGCCACTGTGCCCTTGGTGCCCATGCCGGCCTCGGTCAGGCCCAGATGCAAGGCGTGGTCGCAGCGGGCCGCGAGCGCACGGTAGACGGAGATCAAGTCCTGCACCCCGCTGACCTTGCAGCTGATGATGATCTGGTCGGGATCCATGCCCAGCGATCGAGCTTCTGCGGCAGACTGCAAGGCGGAGTGCACCAGGGCCTGGTACATCACCTGCTGGGCGTTCCAGGGCTGGGCCCGCTTCGCGTTGTCGTCCATCATCGAAGCCAGCAGTTCCTGGTCCAGGCTGCCCCAGTTCACTCCGATGCGCACCACCTTGTCGTGCCGCATGGCGGCCTCGATCATCTGGGCGAACTGCACGTCGCGCTTGCGGCCCTTGCCCACATTGCCTGGGTTGATGCGGTACTTGCTCAGGGCTGCGGCGCATTCCGGGTACTGGCTGAGCAAGGTGTGTCCGTTGTAGTGGAAGTCCCCCACCAGCGGCACGTCCACGCCCATGCGATCGAGCTGCTCTCGAATGTGCGGCACCGCCTGTGCTGCCTCAGGCGTGTTGACGGTGATGCGCACCATCTCGGAGCCCGCCTGCGCGAGTTCCTTCACCTGGATGGCCGTCTCGATCACATCGACCGTGTCGGTATTCGTCATCGACTGCACGCGCACAGGGGCATCGCCGCCCACCGTGACGATGCGAGACCCCCAGCGCACACGTGCCTGCCTGGACCTGCGGGCCCGCGGGCTGGCCGGCTCGATGAAGACGGGTTCAGATACGTCGCTCATGATGAGGTCTCCGCGCCTATTTAAGTTCCACCCGGGCGACATTGTCCCGCGTGCTGGTGCTCAGATCGACAACCCGACCACGCCAACGCACCTGGGTGCCGGCTGCATTGCCTATCGTCAGCTTCCAGCTCACCCCATTGTCGAGGGCAACCACCTCACCCGGCGTCAACGTACGCGCCCAGATCTGGCGCCCCTGGAGGTCGTTGGCCTCGACCCAGGAGGGCTCCGTGACGATGACGGCCGAGTCCATGCCCGCGGCTGCACTGGCGGCCGATTCGGCCGGGGCCCCATGCACCGTCTGGACAACCGTGCCGGTGGATGAAGGAGACACTGACGGCACGGCCTCGGACCCGGCGGTGCCAGAGGGCTGCGCCGCTGGTCCCGTGCCGGCAGTGCCTGCGGGCGCCAACGGGCTGTCTGCTGCGCCCGGCGAGATGCTGTGCCAAGGCATCCAGGACGCAGGAACCCACCACAAGGCCGTGGCCAGCACCAGCAGCAGGACCACGGCCCACCACCAGCCGCGGCGATCCGCCGCAGAGCGCAGAACCACAGGAGCGCTGCTGCGCTGGGAAAAGGACTCGTTCACCCCCTGGCTGACCTGATCCAGGGTTGACGAGCGCGCATCAAGGCGTGGCAAGGCCTCCAGGATCGGCCGGGGATCACACTTCAACACCCGACATACGGACAGTGCCAGGGCCCGGACGAAGGTGGCATCGTGCAGTTCTTCAAACCGGTCGCTCTCCAGCAGTTCCAGCTTGCGCACGGGCACCTTCAAGGTCGTGGACAGCAGGCCTATGTGCATGCCGCTGCGTTCACGGGCCGCTCGCAGCAGCGCACCGGCAGACGCCTGGCCTGAGGGTTGGTCAGCCCCTGGCTCACTCATCGAAGCGCCCCCTCTCGTACATCAGGGTCTCGGACGACTGGGGAAAGCGCTCCTGGAGTTGCTGGCCCCACGTGCGCATGGCCACCGCGTCGCCCAGGCGGCGCTCCACCCTGACGGCCAACCAAAGCGACTGCGGCGTGGCGAACTCCCGTCGAAGGTGCACGCGCCGAATGTAGAAGCGGGCACGCTCGTACTCCCCCCGGCGGAACAGCAGATCGCTCAGGTGGAAGCCCGTCACAGGGTTGGCAGGGTCCAGTTCGTAAGCCCGACTCAGCGCCGCCTCGGCCTCGGGCCACCTTTGCCCACGCGCAAGACAGATGCCCTGGGCCATCAGCGTCCTGACGGTGTCGCGGTACTGCGGCTGCGCCAGGGCCTGCCTGAACAGGGCGTCCGCCTCCGCCCATCGCCCGGACTGACAGACAAACCAGGCGAAGTTGTGCATCACATCGGCATCACGTGGCGCCAACTGCAAGGCTCGCCTGAAGCTTTCTTCGGCCAGCCGAGCCTCCCCCATGGCGGCATAGATCAACCCCCGCAGGTTGAATGCCTCGGGCAAATCGGGACGAGCTGCCAGGGCGAGCTTGACTTCGTCCAGTGCTGTGGAGGTCTGGCCGCGCGTGAAGTAGCCCGCGGCCAATTCCATCCGCACACGGGCTCGCCTGTCAGCATCCGTCTGATCTGATGAGGTCTTGACATCGTCGGTCATCCCCTGGCCAGGCCCCGCCGCACAACCCACCAGGGCCGCGAGCCACAGCGCTGCGAGCGACCAAAGAACGGGCCAGCGACGAAATCCGGCGGCGCGAAAAACCATCATGACGACATCCGCACTGGCTGGATGGCAATCGAGCGGCCAGAACGCCTGGCCTGCACGTCGGTACGGTCCTGGACCTCACCTGCAAGCTGACCGCAGGCTGCGTCGATATCGTCTCCTCGGGTCTTGCGCACAGTGGTCACGTAACCCGCCTCTTGCAGCAGCGCTGCAAACGCGCTGACCCTCTGCGGGCTGGAGCGCTTCAGGCCCGACGCAGGAAAGGGATTGAACGGGATGAGGTTGAACTTGCACGACACCTCGATGCCGGCGGAATCCTCTGAGCGGCCGCGCACGAGGTCCACCAACCGGGCCGCATGCACGTCAGAGTCATTGACGCCTTCGAGCATGCAGTACTCGAAAGTGATGAAGTCCCGCGGGGCCGATTCCAGATACCGGACGCAGGCGCCCAGGAGTTCCCTCAGCGGGTACTTGCGGTTCAGGGGCACCAGATCGTCACGCAGCGCATCGTCCGGTGCATGCAGGGAAACCGCCAGCGCCACAGGGCAATCATGCCGCAGCCGATCCATCATCGGAACCACTCCCGAGGTGGACACCGTGACCCGCCTGCGCGACAGGCCGTAGGCATGGTCGTCGAGCATCACCTTCAAGGCCGGGACCAAGGCCGCGTAGTTCTGAAGGGGCTCGCCCATCCCCATCATCACGACGTTGTCCACGGCCCGCTCGTTGTCGGACAGCCGAAAGCGGCCCCGGAGTTGGTGTTCCGCGTGCCACAACTGCCCCAGGATCTCGCCCGTTCGCAGATTGCGGCTGAAGCCCTGGTGCCCCGTCGAGCAGAACGGACACCCCACCGCACAACCGGCCTGCGAAGACACGCACAAGGTACCCCGATCCGCCTCCGGAATGAAGACCGTTTCGACCGCGTTGCCGTTGCCCACGTCAAACAGCCACTTGACCGTTCCATCAGAGGAGACATGCTCCGAAAGCAACGGAAGCGCAGAGATTCTGTGCGTGCCCTCCAGCTTTTCTCGCAGGCTCCTGGCAAGGTCGGTCATCCTGCCGAATTCGGACTCCCCTCGCCGATGCATCCAGCGGAAGAGCTGGGTGGCCCGGAAACGCTTCTCGCCCAGTCCCTCGACATGAGCGATGAGAGATTCGTGATCGAGATCGAGAAGGTTCACAGCGCTTGGGGGTTCTGAGGCACCGCTCGACCCAGGCAGGCCGGCTGCTCGCCGGCCCCTTCGTTCAGCGGCTGTAGACGTTCATGCCGGGGAAGAAGAACGCCACCTCGGCGGCCGCCGTCTCGGGGGCGTCGGAACCGTGCACGGCATTGGCGTCGATGCTATCGGCAAAGTCAGCACGGATGGTGCCCTTTTCGGCCTTCTTGGGGTCGGTGGCGCCCATCAACTCACGATTGCGCGCAATGGCTCCCTCTCCTTCCAGCGCCTGGATCATCACCGGGCCTGAAATCATGAAGCTCACCAGATCATTGAAGAAGGGTCGGGCCTTGTGCACAGCGTAGAAGGCTTCTGCCTCGCCGCGCGAGAGATGCGCCATCTTCGCGGCGACGATCTTCAATCCTGCGCCTTCGAAGCGGGCATAAATCTGCCCGACCACGTTCTTCGCCACTGCGTCGGGCTTGATGATCGACAAGGTGCGTTCGATAGCCATTCCAAAACTCCTGAAACCAAGACTTGAGAAAACCTCTCAGTGTAGCCCGTGGCCAGACGCTGCGGCGTCAGGCACTCTTGAGGCAGGGACTTGCAGCAAGCCTTCACCGACGCCGACCACCCTTGCCGGAGCGGCCTGACTTGCCCTTCTGATGAAAAGCGTCTGCGCCGATGTAGCCCACGGAAGTCCGCATGGGGTCGGGTTGGCCGCCCGCCGCCTGCTCCTTGCCGCCCGTCGGCTTCTTTCTTGACCTGCCTGCGCCACCACCGGCCGAGGACTTCACAGCCTTCACGAAGCGCTTGTCGTAGGTCTGCTGCAGCGGGTTGGGAATAGGCCCGTCCTCGTCCAGCTCCCGGCGTGGACGCGCTTCAGCCTGCACCGCGCGACGGTCATAGGTCTGCTGCAGCGGGTTGGGAATCGGCCCGTCCTCGTCGATATCTCGAACCCGACGAGCTTGCTGGATGGCCCGCTTGTCGTAGGTCTGCTGCAAAGGGTTGGGAATGCGAGCGAAATTCTCGGTATCGCCAGACTCCCCATCAGCGGCCTCTGACATCCCCGGGGGAAGCCCCCCTCCTGATCCAGCTTCGCGCTGACGGCCATGCCTTGCGTTCTTGCGACCGCGAGGACCCGGTGCCGGCGCCGCTGCACGAGCGGGCCTCGGGCCGCCCGGACCCGCTGGCTGCGTACCGCCTGAGGTCATTGACCGCAAGGCCTTGACGTCCTCTACCGGCAGGTCCACCCAGACGCCGCGGCGCAAACCCTTGGGCAGCACGACGCTGCCGTAGCGAATGCGGATCAGTCGGCTGACGGCATGGCCCACGGTGTCGAACAACTTGCGGACCTCTCGGTTGCGTCCTTCGGTGATCACCACGCGAACCCAGCGGTTCGCACCGTCGCCTCCTCCGTCCTCGATGCTCTTGAAGGCGGCGACCTGCCCGTCAACCTCCACGCCTTCGAGCAACTTTGTTCGGTTCTCGTCTGACAGAGAACCCAGGATGCGGACCGCGTACTCGCGCTCGACACCAAAGCGAGGGTGCATGAGCCTGTTGGCAAGATCACCTGAGTTGGTGAACAGCAGCAACCCCTCCGTGTTGATGTCGAGACGCCCCACGGACTGCCACTTGCCCTGCGGCAGGCGGGGCAATCGCCTGAAGACCGTGGGCCGTTGCTGGGGGTCGTCGTGGGTGACCACCTCGCCTGCAGGCTTGTGATAAGCGATCACGCGTGCCGGCAGCGGCGCGATGCGCACCTTCACCGGCTTGCCGTTCACTGCAATCTTGTCACCGTAGGAAATGCGTTGCCCCGTGTGTGCCGCCTGGCCGTTCACGGTGACCCGGCCCTCGGCAATCATCTGCTCCAGGTCGCGCCTGGAACCTACGCCGGATTGCGCAAGCACCTTGTGCAGCTTGGGAGCGTCGATTTCGGGCGCCAGCACCCTGCGGGCAGGCGCCTGCTTTGCCGGCACAGAGGAGCCCTGCGCAGTACCTTCGGCGGATTCGCCGTCCTCTGCCACCGGGCCGATGGTGCCGGAAGGTTCTTCGCCCTCGGCAGACTCGTCGAATGCTCCAGACATGACGGCGCCGAAGACTTCGGCGGGGTCGGACTTCTCCAGCGCAGGAGGTACGTCCGCCTGGTTGTCCGTGAAGTGGCCCGCGGCCGCTGGGGTGTCGGCTGAAGCGCCCTCCGCCAGTTCAGCGCCCTCCAGGCCCAGGGCAGACCGGTCACCGCCCCGATCACCTCGGCGGCCACGCCGACGGTTGCGCTTGCGCCGCCGCGGGCCTCTCAGGGTGTCAGACTGGGCGTCTTCGGCAGACGGTCCCGCGGCCGACGGCTGTCCTGGCACTCCATCGGGACGGGCTGACTCCGCTGCGGCTACCGCTGCAGGGCCGTCGACGGTCGCCTGGTCCGGTGTCTCCTGCCGGGCGCGCTTGGTACTTTCAGTCTGGTCAGGATCGGGCTGGTTCATGCGATATCGCCTTGAAGGGCTGGGTCTGGAGAGGACGCCGGAAGTGCGGAAGCTGCGCTCGGGTTCGAGTCCGCAGGTGCCACCTCGGGGGTTTCGATCGGCGGCTCGGCGGCCGCCCTGAAGATGGGTAGATCGTCGGGAGATGGCTGCGCCATCACTTCTGCACCATCGGTCACGGGCGCCAGTGCATCGGCCGCTTCACCTGCGCTGGCGTCACCGCCCACCTCGGGCAACTGGTTCAGGCTGGACAGCCCCAGATCGTCCAGGAACTGCCGAGTGGTGCCATACAAGGCCGGACGGCCCGGGGACTCGCGGTAGCCGATCGCCTCGATCCACCCCCGCTCCTCCAACTGCTTGACGATCTGGCTGGACACCACGACGCCGCGTATGTCCTCAATGTCGCCCCGCGTCACGGGCTGGCGGTAGGCAATGATGGCCAGGGTCTCCATGACCGCTCTGGAGTACCGCGGCGGCTTTTCCGGGTGCAAACGGTCCAGAAAGACCCGCATCTCAGGACGGCTCTGAAACCGCCAGCCCGAGGAAACGGCCACCAGTTCCACCCCCTTGTCCGCCCAGTCTTGCACCAATTGGTGCAGCAACGCTGTCAACTCGTGCTGGGTCAACTGGCCGTCAAAGAGCAACTGCAGTTCGCGCACGGGCACGGGGGCCTGCGCGCAGATCAAAGCCGTTTCAAGGACCCTCTTGGCGTCCGATGTATTCATCAATGCGTGACCCGAAGCAGCGAACAGAGCGCCGATACAGCCGGGGCAGAACCCTCAGGATCCGCTGTGCTGCAGTCCCGGTTGACCGGGCCCCATCCGTCCGAATACTGAAAGCCCCCCGAACAATGCGACACCGCCAGTTCATGAAGAGAAGAGCCGCGAGTGCTCAATGGGGCACTCCAACGGCCCCGAGGGGGCACATGCGAAGAAGCCGAGCCACTTCGCAGCCTCGACCATCGTCAAACCTTAGTTTACGCCCTCATGAGTGCCGATGAAGCACTCGTCGACAGGATGGATGCGCAAATGACAAGCTTCCTTCAACCTCGCTTGGGACCCAGGCCCAACAGAAAGGTTTCAGACGACCGGTCTCGAGACGCCTTGGGCTTGATGGGCTTGACCACCCGGAAACTGTCCTTGAACAGCTTGACCAGTTGGCTGTAGCCACTGCCATGAAAGGCCTTGCAGACCAGGGCACCCTGGCCATCCGTCCTCAGATGCTTGAGCGAGAAATCCACCGCCAACTCCACCAGGTGAGCCACGCGCGCAGCGTCCGATGATTCGATGCCCGACAGATTGGGCGCCATGTCCGACAACACCACATCCACCTTTCGACCTGCCAGCGCCTGCTCCAGGGCTTGCATCGTCGACTCCTCGCGAAAGTCCCCCCGCAGGTAGGTGACGCCTTCAATGGACTCGAACTCCAGGACATCCAGAGCGATGATGGTCCCCGCAAGTTCACCCACCGCCGCCCCTGCCGGCGCGAACTTGCGCCGCACATACTGGCTCCAGGCCCCGGGCGCCGCACCCAAGTCCACGACCACCTGCCCGGGCCGCAAGAGGCCGTGCGTCTCGTCGATCTCCTTGAGCTTGTAGGCCGCCCGCGCCCGATAGCCCTCGCGCTGCGCCATCTTGACGTAGGGGTCAGTGAGGTGGTCGTGCAGCCACGCCTTGTTCAGTCGCTTGCTCTTCATGCCGGGTCGATAATACGGGCATGCCTGCCCTCCAGTTGTCTCCCACCGAACGTCGCAGCCTTCGCGCCGACGCCCATCACCTGAACCCGGTCGTCCTCATCGGTGCCGAAGGCCTGACCGAGGCCGTTCGTCGGGAGACCGACGCCGCCCTGAACGCACATGGGCTGATCAAGCTCAGAGTGTTCTCCGACGTGCGGGAAACGCGTGAACAGATGCTCTCCAGCCTGACGGAGGAACTGAGTGCCGCCGCGGTTCAGCACATCGGGAAGCTGCTGGTGCTCTGGCGCCCGATCGAGGAAAAGCCCAAAGAGGCGAGAGACGACCGGCTTCCGGGGCCACGAGTCGTGAAGCTCGTGTCGTTTTCCAAGAGCGGTAACCACCGCGCCACGGTGAAGAAGGTGAAGGTCCTGGGCAATGAACGGGTGACGCGCGGCGGCACGATCAAGCGCAAGGACGTCCGCCAGGTGAGCCAGAAGAAGAAGGCGGCGGGCTGACCGTGGAGAAGCGGGTCCAGGGGCTGAGGGCCGTCATGGAGTACGAGAATACGGCGCCCCTCAGACGTAGCGCACGGCCATGATCTCGTAGCTCTTGACGCCACCCGGCGCCCTCACCTCGGCCATGTCGCCCTCCGACTTCCCGATGAGGGCGCGCGCGATGGGGCTGGAAATCGAGATCAATCCGAGCTTGAGATCGGCTTCGTCGTCTCCCACGATCTGGTAGGTCACTCGGGCCCCTGTGGCCTCCTCCTCCAGGTCCACCGTCGCACCGAACACCACGCGACCATCCGCGTCGAGGGTGGCCGGGTCGATCACCTGGGCCGCAGCAAGCTTGCCTTCGATTTCCAGGATGCGGCCTTCGATGAAGCCTTGCTTGTCCTTGGCCGCATCGTATTCGGCGTTCTCGGACAAGTCCCCTTGAGCACGTGCCTCGGCAATGGCCTGGATCACGGCATGCCGCTCCACGGTCTTCAGCCGGTGAAGCTCCTCCTTCAGCTTGTCTGCGCCGCGTCGGGTCAGGGGAATGGTGCTCATGGCTGTGTCGATGTTCGATTCAAGAAAAACCGCCGCAGGGGACCTTGCGGTCTGCTGCGGCGGCGATACCTGACTGAAGTGTAGTTCAGGCCGGCCTGCGCGCGTCTCTCAGGCTTCGTTGTCAGTCCAGCCCTTCAGGCTCACTCAATGCAGCGAAAGATGCAGTTCCTGGAGGGACTTGACGGCCAGGGCAGCGCGATGCTTGAGGGCCTCGGTCGCGGCTTCCGAGCCGGCCATCGTGGTGTAGTAGGTCACCCGGTTGGCCAGGGCAGCGGTGCGGATATGGCGCGAATCGGCAATGGCGGTGCGCGTCTCGTCCACGGTGGTGAAGACCAGCTGAATCTCTCCGGCCTTGACCATGTCGCCGATGTGAGGTCGTCCGTCCTTGACCTTGTTCACCGCCCTCACCGGCACCCCAGCGGCAGCGATGGCCACCGCAGTGCCACGCGTGGCCACGATCTGGAAGCCCAGTGCGTGCAGGTCCTGCGCCACCCGCACGGCCCTTGACTTGTCGGAGTCCTTCACGGTCAACACGACCGTACCCTTGGACGGCAGGCGTGAGCCCGCGCCCAGTTGGCTTTTCAGCATCGCCTCGCCGAAGGTCTCGCCCACCCCCATGACCTCGCCCGTCGACCGCATCTCCGGCCCGAGAACCGGATCCACGCCCGGGAACTTGTTGAAGGGGAAGACCGCCTCCTTGATGCTGAAGTAGGGAGGAATGACCTCGCCCTTCACCCCGGCCTGGTCTGAAAGCTTCTGCCCGGCCATGCAACGCGCAGCGATCTTGGCCAGCGGCTGCCCGGTGGCCTTGCTGACGAAAGGCACGGTACGCGATGCACGAGGGTTCACCTCGAGCACGTAGACCACCGCCTCATCACCCGCGCCCTGTATGGCGAACTGCACGTTCATCAGGCCCACCACGTTCAGGGCACGGGCCATCAGCGTGGTCTGGCGTCGCATCTCGTTTTGGAGCGCAATACTCAAGGTGTAGGGGGGCAGCGAGCAGGCGGAGTCGCCGCTGTGGATGCCCGCAGCTTCCACGTGTTCCATGATGCCGCCGATCATGACCTCGAAGCCGTCGCCAATGCAGTCCACGTCGACCTCGATGGCGTCATTGAGGAAGCGGTCCAGCAGCACAGGGGACTTCTCGCTCACGCGAACCGCTTCGCGCATGTAGCGCTCCAGGTCCTTGTCGCCATGCACGATCTCCATGGCGCGACCACCCAGCACATAGCTGGGGCGCACCACCAGCGGATAGCCAATCTCCCGCGCCAACGCCAACGCCTGATCTTCGGTGCGAGCGATGCGGTTGGGGGGCTGACGCAAGCCCAGTTCGTGCAGCAGCTTCTGGAAGCGCTCCCGGTCTTCGGCGATGTCGATGCTGTCGGGCGAGGTGCCGATGATGGGCACGCCCGCGCGCTCCAGGTCGAGCGCAAGTTTTAGCGGGGTCTGCCCGCCGTACTGGACGATGACGCCCAGCGGCTTCTCCACCGCCACGATCTCCAGCACGTCTTCCAGCGTCACGGGCTCGAAGTACAAGCGATCGCTGGTGTCGTAATCGGTGGATACCGTTTCGGGATTGCAGTTGACCATGATGGTCTCGTAGCCGTCTTCGCGCATCGCGAGCGCAGCGTGCACGCAGCAGTAATCGAACTCGATGCCCTGGCCGATGCGGTTGGGCCCGCCGCCGAGCACCATGATCTTCTTGCGGCTGCTGGGAGCGGCCTCGCACTCCTCCTCATACGTGGAGTACATGTAGGCCGTCTGCGTGGCGAACTCGGCCGCACATGTATCCACACGCTTGTAGACGGGGCGCACACCTAGCGCATGACGGTGCGCCCGCACCGCATGCTGGTGCGTGCCGGTCAGCACCGCCAGTCGCCGATCAGAAAAGCCCATGCGCTTGAGGTGACGCATCTCGGCCTGGGTGAGGGAATCCAAGGCCCGGGCCCGGACCTGCGCTTCGGTGGCCACGATGTGCTCGATCTGCGCCAGGAACCAGGGGTCGATGGCCGTCTCGGCGTACACCTCATCCAGGGTCATCCCGATGCGAAATGCATCGCCCACGAACAGGATGCGCTCCGGGCCAGGCTCGCCGATCTCCTCGACGATTTCGTCCCGGTCGTCGCTGCGCTCGGTCAGCCCGTCAATACCCGTTTCCAGGCCGCGCAGCGCCTTCTGGAAGCTCTCCTGGAAGGTCCGGCCGATGGCCATGACCTCCCCCACGGACTTCATCTGTGTGGTCAGGTGCGGGTCGGCAGCCGGAAACTTCTCGAACGCGAAGCGCGGGATCTTGGTGACCACGTAGTCGATGCTGGGCTCGAAGCTCGCCGGCGTGGCACCACCGGTGATGTCATTCTTCAGTTCATCCAGCGTGTAGCCCACCGCGAGCTTGGCCGCCACCTTCGCAATCGGGAAGCCTGTGGCCTTGGAGGCCAGCGCGGAGGAGCGAGACACCCGCGGGTTCATCTCGATCACGGTCATCCGGCCGTTGGCAGGATTGATGGAGAACTGCACGTTCGAGCCGCCGGTGTCCACGCCGATCTCACGCAGGATCGCGATCGACGCGTTGCGCAGCAGCTGGTATTCCTTGTCGGTCAGCGTCTGGGCCGGGGCCACGGTGATGGAGTCGCCCGTGTGGATGCCCATGGGGTCCAGGTTCTCGATGGCGCACACGATGATGCAGTTGTCCGCACGGTCGCGGACCACCTCCATCTCGAACTCCTTCCAGCCGATCAGGCTCTCCTCGATCAAGAGCTCGTTGGTCGGCGACAAGTCCAGGCCACGCTTGCAGATCTCCTCGAACTCCTGCGGGTTGTAGGCAATGCCGCCGCCCGTGCCCCCCAGCGTGAAGCTGGGCCGGATGACCATCGGGAAGCCGGGGCCGCCAATGTCGGCCTGAATGTGCTTCTGCACCGCCCAGGCCTCCTCAAGCGAGTGGGCGATGCCGCTCTTGGCGGAGTCCAGGCCGATGGAGGTCATCGCTTCCTTGAACTTCAGCCGGTCCTCCGCCTTTTCGATGGCGTGTTCGTTGGCGCCGATCATCTCCACGCCGTACTTGGCCAGCACCCCGTGGCGGTGCAGGTCGAGCGCGCAGTTCAGCGCCGTCTGTCCACCCATGGTGGGCAGCACGGCATCGGGCCGCTCCTTGGCGATGATGGTTTCCACCACCTGCCAGGTGATGGGCTCGATGTAAGTGGCGTCGGCCATGCCCGGGTCGGTCATGATCGTGGCCGGATTGCTGTTGACGAGGATGACGCGGTAGCCCTCCTCCCGCAGCGCCTTGCAGGCCTGGGCCCCGGAGTAGTCGAACTCGCAGGCCTGACCGATGACGATGGGGCCGGCACCGATGATCAGGATGCTCTTGAGGTCGGTGCGCTTAGGCATGGGAACGCTCCTGGGCGTGTTGTGCCATCAGCGACGTGAAGCGGTCGAACAGGTAGGCGATGTCGTGTGGCCCAGGCGAAGCCTCGGGGTGGCCCTGGAAGCAGAAGGCTGGGCGGTCTGTGCGCGCGAGGCCCTGCAACGTACCGTCGAAGAGGCTGCGATGCGTGGCGCGCAGGTGGGCCGGGAGGCTGGCCTCGTCCACCGCAAAGCCGTGGTTCTGGCTGGTGATGCTGACCTGCCCGGTGTCGAGATCCTTCACCGGATGGTTGGCGCCATGATGCCCGAACTTCATCTTGAAGGTGCGGGCACCGGAGGCCAACGCCATGATCTGGTGGCCCAGGCAAATGCCGAAGGTCGGAACGCCCGAATCGATCAGGATGCGTGCAGATTCGATGGCGTAGTCGCACGGCTGCGGGTCGCCAGGCCCATTGCTGAGGAACACACCGTCGGGGCTCAAGTCGAGCACTGCCGCCGCAGTGGTCTTGGCGGGCACCACCGTCACGCGGCAGCCTCGGCTGGCCAGCATGCGCAGGATGTTGAACTTCACGCCGAAGTCGTAGGCCACGACATGGAAACGAGGCGCGTTCTGTTCAGAGTAGCCAGAGCCGAGTTTCCACTCCGTCTGGGTCCATACGTAGGGGCTCTCCACCGAGACTTCCTGGGCCAAATCCTGGCCTGCCATGGAAGGCGTCGCTCTGGCCTGTGCCACCGCAGCGTGCAGATCAGCTTGCGAGACGACGTGACCGACCGAGAAGGTCGCGATGCAGCCGTTCTGTGCGCCAGTGCTGCGCAGATGACGGGTCAGGCGCCGGGTGTCCACCTCGGCAATCGCCACCGTCCCCTCCTGACGCAAGTACGCGTCCAGGGTGTGCGATTGTCGAAAGTTGGAAGACCGGATCGGCAAGTCTCGAATCACCAGCCCGGCTGCATGCACGCTGCGGGCTTCGACGTCTTCCGGGTTGACGCCGTAGTTACCGATGTGGGGATAGGTCAAGGTGACGATCTGGCGCCGGTAACTCGGGTCTGTCAGGATTTCCTGATAACCGGTGAGCGCGGTGTTGAACACCACCTCGCCAGTGGTCGATCCGACGGCGCCGATCGAGATGCCCCGAAAGATGGAACCGTCCGCGAGTGCGAGAACGGCGGGAGGCAGGTCGGGCAGCAAGAGAAACTCCGGTTCGCTCACACCCAGCCGCCCCGCCGGCGTCAGGCGGGCATTGCGTCGAGGGGGAAACCGTGGACGAGTTTCGCTGGTGTGCGGCAGGGTTGAGGTAAACCGCAGGAGTATATCGTCGAGACCTTGCGTACGAAGGCGACTGCGACGGTGACGACCCATGTTTCAGGGCTGCGGTTGCCTCCCCGCGTCATACCCACAAAGCGAAGGGGGACAGGACGCTCCCGTCTGGCGCCCCTGGACACGCGCCGTTCTAAACTCGCGTTCGCGAACTTGGGCTGCCGGGCTTCGCGGCCCGAACAGTTGCATGTCCAGGACGTCAGTACCAAGGAGAACCTCATGAACCCGCTGTCTACACACTTGACCGACTCAGGCGTTGTGGTCTCCCCGGCGCAGAGAAACGCCGTCCTGAGGAACACCTACGGCCTTCTGGCCGTGTCGTTGGTCCCCACGGTTCTCGGTGCCTGGGTGGGGGTTTCCACGGGCATGTTGAACGCCATGGGGGCCGGGCTGTCCACCATCTTGTTCCTGGCCGGCGCCTTTGGCTTTATGTTCGTCATCGAGAAGAACAAGGACTCCGCCAAGGGCGTTTACCTCCTGCTCGCGTTCACCTTCTTCATGGGCTTGATGATGTCCCGGCTGGTGGGTCAGGTGCTGGGGCTGCGCAACGGGGCTTCGCTGGTCATGACGGCCTTCGGGGGGACCGCGGCGGTGTTTTTCGCGATGGCCTCGCTGGCCACGGTGATCAAGCGCGATCTGTCCGGCATGGGCAAGTTCCTGACGGTTGGGGCGGTGATCGTGCTCGTGGCCATGGTGGCCAACATCTTTCTTCAGTCTTCGGCCCTGATGTTGGCACTGCTGGTGCTCTGCCTGGGCATCTTCTCCGCCTTCATGCTGTACGACATCAAGCGCGTGATGGACGGCGGCGAAACCAACTACGTGTCCGCGACGCTGGCCATCTACCTGGACATCTACAACGTGTTCCAGAGCCTGCTCGCCCTGCTGGGGATCTTCGGGGGAGAGAAGGACTGAACCCTCGCGCGAGGCCTGCCGGCCATTAGCAAACCAGGGCCCCGGAAGGGGCCCTTTTCGTTCATGGGGTGGCCGCGCCTGCAGCTAGCTCGAACACGGCGATGCTCTCCACATGCGCGGTGTGGGGGAACATGTTGATCACCCCAGCATGGGTGCAGGCATAGCCGGCCTGATGCACCAGCAGGCCGGCGTCGCGCGCCAAGCTCGCAGGGTTGCAACTGACATAGACGATCCTGCGGGGTGGCTTCCATCGCGCGGCGTCGGCTCCCACCAGCAGGCCCTCGCGTTGCCCGCTCAAGGCATCCGCCAAGGCCTTGACCAGGGCGAAGGCCCCTTCACGGGGAGGATCGACCAACCAGCCATCAGCCGTGCCCTGCGCCAAGAGCCCGGCGGCATCCATGTCGAAAAGGTTCCGGGCCTCGAAGCTAAGCTTGGCAGACAGGCCGTTCAACGCCCCATTGGCCTGGGCTCGCGCCACCAGTGCCGGGCTGCCCTCGATGCCGTGCACCTGGCGTGCCAGGCGTGCCAGCGGCAGCGTGAAGTTGCCCAGGCCACAGAACCAATCGATCACCCGATCCGAGGACGCGGGCGCCAGCAGGCGCAAGGCACGACCCACCATCACGCGGTTGATCTGCGGGTTGACCTGCGTGAAGTCGGTCGGCTTGAAGGGCATGTGCACACCGAACTCAGGCAAGCCATAAGCCAGTTGCGGTTCGTCGGTTTCTTCCTCCAATCGGTGGACGGTATCGGGCCCTCCCGGCTGCAACCACCACTGGACTGAATGCGCCGACCCAAAGGCCTTCAGGCGTCCGAGGTCCGGCACGGACAACGGCTCCAGATGGCGCAGCACCAGCGCGGTCACGCTGTCGCCCGCGGCCAACTCGATCTGGGGCAAGCGGTCGCGCTGGTCCATGGACGCGATCAAGGCGCGCAGGGGCATCAGCAGGGCACTGACATGAGCGGGCAATACCGGACAGACCGACATGTCGGCCACATAGCGGGACTTGCGTTCGTGGAATCCTATGAGCACCTGGCCCTTCTTGACCACATGGCGAACGGACAGGCGCGCGCGGTACCGATAGCCCCAGGCCGGACCGTGAATGGCTCGAAGCATCTGGCCGGGACGAACCTTGCCCAGGTGCCAGAGGTTGTCCTCCAGGACCCGCTGCTTGACCGCCACCTGAGCATCAGGGTGCAGATGCTGGACCTTGCAGCCGCCACAAGCACCGGCATGCAGCCCGAAGTGGGGGCAAGGCGGCTTCACCCGCTGCGGGCTCTGCTTCACAAGAGACACCAGCTGGCCTTGTTCCCACTGGTTCTTGCGGCGATGCACTTGCACGGTCACCCGCTCGAACGGCAGGGCCCCCTCGATGAACACCACCTTGCCGTCGGGCCGCCGGGCCACTCCCTGCCCTTCAAGATCCAGCGATTCAACGTCCAGAGGTAGAGAGATATCCTGCATCACTTCATTATCGGACTCGAAAAGAAGCAAGGCCGCCTTGCGGGCGGCCTTGTCAAGAGCGCACCCTCAGCGGGTGCGCATCAGTGTTGAAGCTTCACTCCTTGGGAGGCTCGGAGTATTCAGAAACCACCTTCCAGCGTGCGTCCTGCAGTTGCGACAAGCGGAAGGCATTGCTGCCCAGACGCTTCTGCGGGCCGAACTTGGCCTCGGCGCTGCCAAAGATGTCGGGGGGCACCGTCATCGTGTCCATGGCCTTGATGAAGCTGTCCGTCGTCAAGCCCGGGCCCGCCTTCTGCATGGCGCGGACAAAGGTGTTGACGATGACATAGCCATAGGCCGAGAACACCGTAGGATCCTCGTTGAACTTCGTCTTGTACTTGTTGGCCCAGAAACGCAGGGGCTGCGAAGCTTCGTCCAGGTACGGGTTCTGCACCGTCATCGTGGCATACAGACCATCCATCGCTTTACCCCCGAGCTTGTGAATCAGGTCGGTGTAGGCGGCACTGGTGCCCAGGAAGGTCGGGCTGAAACCCGTCTTGCGGCTCTCGGCGATGGTGCCGATCGTCTCGCGGATGATGGTACCCAGCACGACCATATCGCAACCTGAAGACTTCATCCTCGCCACTTGCGAGGAGAAATCGGTGGCGCCGCGCTTGTAGGTGGTCTTCTCGGCGAAAGCCATGCCGATGGTCTTGAGGCCTGCTTCACCTCCGCGCATCACTTCCAGACCGAACTCATCATCCTGGTAGATCGTGCAGACCTTCTTCGCATTCTTTTCCTTGACCAGCTTGGGCAGCGCACCGCGCACCTGGTCATAGTAGGTCGCCGCAAACGAATACTTCAGGCGATGGAAGGGGTCGTACATCTCGCGCGCCGCGGTCACCGGGAAGAAGTTGATGACGTTCTTCTCGAACTGAATGGGCATCGCCGCCATGTTCTGTGCGGTACCGATGTGGCCGAGCACGGCGAACACCTTGTCCTGGTTCACCAGCTTCTGGGCCGCCAGGGCCGCCTTGCGAGGGTCGTAGGCGGAATCCTCGACGACGATCTTGAGCTTGCGGCCGTTCACACCGCCCTGCTCGTTCACCTCGTCCACAGCCAGCAACAACCCGTTGCGCACCTGCTTGCCAAATCCTGCGATCGGGCCGGAAAGATCCTGAATCGAGCCGAGCAACACCTCGCCCTTGCTCACGCCCTGAGTGGCCTGTGCCCAGGTGAAGGTCGATGCGACAGCCAGTGCAAGCCCTGCGGCCAGCCTGTGGGTGGACTTCATCAATGGTCTCCTTGAATCGTTGCCGGGCGACGTGCCCTGACGTAACCCTTGCATGCTAGCGCCGTCCGTGGCGGACGTGCCCTCTCGAAAACGCTGAGCCCCGACCGCAAGGGGTCATTTACCCCCACAAGGACCACGGTCAGCGCGTGGGCAGCAGCCGGGCCGGGTCAACGGGCTTGCCCAAACGGCGGATCTCGAAATGCAGCTTGACCTGATCGGCATCGCTGGAACCCATCTCGGCGATCTTCTGTCCGCGACGCACTGCCTGATCTTCCTTCACCAGCAAAGTCTGGTTGTGCGCATAAGCAGTCAGGTAGGTGTTGTTGTGTTTGACGATCACCAGGTTGCCGTAGCCGCGAAGTCCAGAGCCGGCATACACCACGCGCCCATCGGCGGCCGCAAGCACAGGGTCTCCCGCCTTGCCTGCAATCGACAGCCCCTTGACACCGCGTGACTCGTCGAAGGGTGTGTTCACGGTGCCTGAGGCGGGCCATGCCCATTCAACGGCTTCATCCCCCGCTCGGGACGCGGCAGTGGTAGCAGGCTGGGCAGAAGGAGCAGCCTGCGGATTCGCCGACCCCGGAACAGACGTGGGTGCCACCGCGGCCGGGGCTGTCACGGGTGCGCCCGATACGGGAGCCGCAGCCATGCGTTCAGGCGACGTTGACGGTGCCGCAGTGGCCGTCGTTCCCTCAACAGCACGAGCGTCCAGCGGCCGACTTTCCAGGCGCCCCGCCGCCTGTACCGGCCTGGCCACGGCCGCCGATGGGTCCTGGCCGGGGGGCAACACCCGCAGCACCTGCCCCACCTCGATGACATTCGGATTCTGTATGCCGTTCCACCGGGCAATGTCGCGCCAGTTCTGGCCGTTGTCCAGGCCGATGCGGATCAAGGTATCGCCTGGCTTGACCATGTAACTGCCGGGCGGCACCGGTGCAGCCGGGACCAAGGGACTCCCTGCTGCTGCCGGCGCCCCCATCGGGGCGCTGGCCGGGGCAGGCGATCCGGCAGAGGGCGCCGGAACGGCGACTTGGGCGACAGGCCGCGTAGCGGCAGGCGTTGCGGTGGGGCGGGACGCCTGTCCAGCAGGCGACCGTTCCTCCACAGGCGCCCGAGCGGGCGAGGAGGAACAAGCCACGAGCAGCGTCGCCAGAGCCACGGACAACCCGCTGGCGCAGCAACGAAGGAGGAGTGCACGGGCTTTCACAACGTGCCTGATTCTAGGGGGACGAAGTGGACGCCATCGTGCACGCTGCGATGCCATCCGGACTCGTCCCGGTCGACCACCACCAGAACCTGCCCGCCATGAGCCACGCTGTGGGTCGGGGCCACCAGGCGCCCGCCCACGGCCAGTTGCTCCAGCCAGGGCGTTGGCACATCTTCGCCCCCCGCGGCCGCGATGATGGCGTCGAAAGGGGCCGAAGGGGGGTGTCCCAGCCGGCCATCGCCGAACAGCAGGCGCGCCTGCGAGAGGCCCAGATCGCTCAAGGTGGATCTCGCCCGCTCATGCAGGGGGTGGATACGCTCGATGGATGTCACGCGGCGGGCCAGCAGGCACAGCACGGCCGCCTGGTAGCCACATCCGGTGCCGATCTCCAGCACATGTCGCAGCGGCGGCAACGGCGGTGACTGCGCCCCGCTCGGACGCTGCAGCAGCAAGCTGATCATGCGCGCCACCACCGTGGGTTTGGATATGGTCTGCCCATGACCGATGGGCAGGCTGGTGTCCTCGTAAGCCTGGATGGCCAGGGCCGAATCCACGAACAGGTGGCGGGGCACCCGAGCCATGGCCTCCAGCACGGCGGGATCGATGGCCATGGGCCCGCGCCGCAAGCGCTCGATCAGGCGCAACCTGACGGCGTCAGAGTCAAGCCCCAGGCCCACCGGCACATCGCGCCGCAAAGCGGAAGCCGCCGCCTCCCGCACAGGCCTCTGGGGCCGAAGCACTTCGGGCGCTTTCGGCCGGGAAAGGTCTTGTGCCGACGCAAGGGAAGCGGGAAACCGCCCGGGCCTGTGCGGAGTGGACGCCACGTTCAACGCGCCTGGAGGCCGCCAGCCCACTGGCTCAGGTGTGCGTGATCGGTCAGGTCCACCTGCAGCGGGGTGATGGACACCCGCCCGTTCGACGTGGCATGAAAGTCGGTGCCCTCCCCCGCATCTCGCGCGTCACCGGCCGGTCCGATCCAGTAGATGGGATCGCCCCTTGGATTGGACTGCCGCACCACCGGTTGGCTGGCGTGGCGGCGGCCCAGGCGCGTGACCATTCGTGGCAGCGAAGCCGCATCGGCCCGATTGGGGATGTTCACATTCAAGAGCCAGGGGCCGGCCTGGCCGCAGGCCAGGGCCTGCTCCACCACGGCACGCGCCGTTGCGGCAGCCGCCTCCAGTTCACCCCAACCCTTGTCCACCTGGGAGAAAGCGATGGACCGCAGCCCGAACAGGTAGCCTTCCATCGCGGCGGCCACGGTGCCCGAGTAGAGGGTGTCGTCGCCCATGTTGGCACCGTTGTTGATGCCCGAGAGCACCAAGTCAGGCCGGTGGGGCAGCAACCCGGTCAGCGCCACATGCACGCAATCAGAGGGCGTACCGTTGACCACCCTGAAGAGCCTGGATCGATCGAAGCCCGGCGCCTCAAACACCGAAAGCGGCCGCGACAGGGTCAAGGCATTGGACGTTCCGCTGGCGTTCTGTTCAGGGGCGATGACATCCACGTCCCCCAAGGTCTCGCAAGCCCGCACCAATGCTGCCAGCCCTGGCGCCAGATAGCCATCGTCGTTCGCAATGAGGATTCGCATCGAAGGATTGTAGGGAGCGACTCAGGTCCCGAAGGCACCTTCTCAAGGCTCGCAGCCCGCCTACCCGGCAGCCAGGCGGTGTGCCACCGCCCGCCGCAGATGCATCCACATCAGGGTGCCAGGCAACTCACCACCACAACTTCATCCGGATCGTGTCGATGAGGCGATGGGTCCAGATCCACAGGATGGTGCGATCTCCCACATCGATCTGGGCCAGCCCCGTCATCCCAGGGCGCCACCAATCCTCCGAAGCCTGGTCGAGCTTCACCTTCAAGTGAAACTGGCCTCCCTGCCCACCGCGCACCTGGACGATCGGCACGAGCGTCTCGACCTGGAAGCCGATTTCCCGGTCGGGCTGACTCAGCAACCGCAGCCTGCCCTGCGCCTGCGCAGGCAGTTCGCGCACATCGCGCTCGGGCAGGTGGATGACGGCGTACAGCCCCTCCACACGCGCAAGCCTGAAGAGCTTGTCGCCCTGACGCACGGGGCTGCCCGACAATTCCTTGCGCTCCCCTTCGACCACGACGCCATCGAACGGCGCCTGCACCTGCGCCTGCGCGAGCTGGAAGCGAATGCGCTCGAGCCTCGCGCGCGCCTGGGAGACTCGAGCGAGCGCGATCTGCGTCTCCGCCGCCTGCCCTTGCGCGCGCGCGCGGTCGGCCTCGGCGTCGTAGCGGCCCACCTCGGATGCAAGGTCCGATGCCTGCAGGCTCAGCTCACGGGTGTCCAGTTGAGCCAGGACGGCGCCGGTACGCACGGTGTCACCCAGATTCGCCTGCACCTGGCGCAGGTACCCATCGAAGGGAGCGCTGACCACCTGCACGCTGTCGGTGGCCAGTTCCGCCGAGGCCTCGAGACGGTAGGGCCAGGTGCCCACACTGATGCCCACCACAAACAGCAGCGCCGCCAGGACCAGCAGCTTGCGCCCGGGTTTCTCCGGGCTCAGGGCATCGCGGGCACCGTGCCGGAACTGTCGCCATGACCGGCGCAGCAACCCGTGGGACCGCTCGCGCAAAGCCGCCAGCCAAGGATGAAGAAGGTGCATCGCCACCGAAACCTGCTGCAGCCGTGCCGGATCGAAACCCCCATCGCGCCGCCCAAGCAACAGCACCATAGGGGGTCGCTGAGGAGAGTCGTCGTCGCGGACCACCAGGGTGCCGAGGCTGCCGTACCCCATGATCCGCGCCAGCCGGTCATGGGCCAGGGCGATCTTCGGACTGCCGGAAGGAAGCGGATAGATCAGGTCGCCATGTTGGTCCAGGGCCTCCTCCAGCGCAGCCTCGAGCAGCTGAACGTTCTCAGCCTTGTGCTCGAAGCGATCGATGTGGCTGATGGCCTCCACCCGAACCGTCCCGTGCTCAGCAACCCCAAGCACCACCTGGTCGGACTTGAGCGCCGCCGACAGCAGGTTCACCAGTGCCAGGGCGGCCGATCCGAACTGCGCCTCCTTCATCACCAGGGCCACCAGGTCCACCAGACCGAGTTGCTCCTGCGCTGGCGCGATCGCCGTGGTGGCCGTGGGTGAAAGGCCGGTCGTGTCGGTAAGTGGGGAAGACGAGCCCGCTGCCGGGAGATCAGCCACGAGCTGAGCCCGGACCAGGAGATCGTTGATGGCCGCGCGCTCGCGAGCGGGAATCTCCAGCAGGGCCAGCGTCGTGCCTTCAGGGTCCACCATCCTGACAGCGGCCACGAGCTGCCCTTGCGCATCAGGCGCATAGGCATGCCCCTGAGCGAGCGCGCGCGGGGCCAGTTCGGCCAGACGCGCCGAAGCCTGGGCCCGCAGTGAGGTCTCGTCAACCGGCTCGGCTCCAAGAACGCGCCATTCGCCGCCATCACCAGCGCGCACGACGATGGCCGCGCGGGCCCGGCACAGCAGCACCAGGCAGGTGCAGAGTTGCGCCCAGTAAGCCTGGTCGTGAGGCGCTCCGCGCAGGGAGCGCAGCCTCTCGAAGACCTGCTGCGGGTCCATCCTCGATGACTCGCTCACAACGCGCCCTCGACCCGAAGCCGCCCCTTGACCCCAGGACGTATACGGCGGTCGGCGTTGGGGAACTGAACCCTCACCTCCACCAGCGTGCTTGCCGCATCGATCACAGGCGACACGAAGGTGACGCGGCCATTGATGGGCGTTGGCACGGCAGGATCATCCACGCGCACCGCCACCGAAGCGCCCGTGGCCAGACGCCGCGCGGCAGCGGGGCTGACGTTCACACGCAGCTCGCACACAGTCTCGTCGACCAGACGCAGCAACGCGTCGCCAGGCGCAGCCCACTCGCCAGGCTGAACCTTGACGAGGGTGATCACGCCCGCCGAAGGCGCACGCAACTCTCTCAATGCGAGATCTCTTTCCGCGAGGTCGAGTTCGACCTGCTCTCGTTTCTTGGCCTGCCGCAGCTGTTCCACCCGACCGGCGGCGGCCTCCAACTCCAGCCTCAGCTTCGTCACCTCGTCACGGCTGACCGTACCTGCACGCTCGAACAGCGCCGTGGCATCCAGCGTCAAGCCTTCGATCAGGCGCCTGCGCTGCTCGGTGCTGTCGAGCTCGCTGCGGTCTTGAAGGATCACGCGCCGGCGCTCCCGTTCGGCCTCCTGCACACGCGAGTCCTGGCGCAGAATGACCTGCCCGGCGACCACCCGCTGCCCCACCGCCACCGGCACCTGGTCGACAACTGCAGCTACGTGCACACTGAGCGCAAGGTCGCGTACGGGATACACGATGCCGACAAACTCGCCACCCTGTTGCGCATGCACCGCGGTCGCGGCCATCAGGCAAGCTGCAAGCGCATGCGTCCGCAGCACAGCCGAACGGAACAGGGAAGACAACACGGACATCAGGACAACTCCTCAGGACATGGAAAGGCTTGGCACCAGTGCATCACGGGTCACGCTCATGCAGCATTGGACCCTGTGAATGAAAGCTGCTTACGCAACTCGCGCTCGCGCTGCTGCAGATACCGCCGCTGCTGGAACGCCCGCGCCTGGGCGCGACGCTGGGCAAGCTGGATCATCGGGCGGATCAGTGCACCACGCCATGCCGGGCCCCATTGCATGAGAAAGCGAATCGGCGCCAGCCAGATGGGCAGATGCCGGCGCAGCAGGTCGTCATCCAGGGCGACGTAGGCCCTCGCGTATCCGGGCTGGCCCTGTCGGCCTGCGCGGCCGAACAATTGCCAGTCCACGCGCACCGACTCATGCGGCTCGAGCATCAGCACGTGCAGGCCCCCCTGACGGGCGACCTCATGATCGACGAGGATGTCGGTACCGCGCCCCGCCATGTTGGTGGCCACCGTGATGCGGCCTGTGCGCCCGGCCTCGGCCACGATGCCTGCCTCTTGCTCGTGCTGCTTCGCGTTCAGGACGGCACAAGCCAGGTCACGGTCCTGAAGTCGCTGCTGCAGCGTCTCGCTGTCGGCCAGGCGCCGGGTGCCCACCAGAACGGGATGGCCGTCAAGGTGCAGTCGTTCGATCTCGTCGACCAGGGCCTCCCACTTCGCAGCAGCGTGGGAAAAGTGACGTGCTGGCGGCACCTTCAACTTGCTGGGAAGACGGGTCGGAACCTCGAAAGTCAACAGACCGTAGGTCCACCACAGCTCCTGTCGAACCCCCTGCAGGGTGCCGCTCGCGCCCCCGAGGAGCCTGTAGTGACGGAAGAACTCCTGGAAACTCATGCGGGCCATCGTGCGTGAAGGATGCGTCAGCTGCACGCCTTCGCGCGCCTCAATGGCCTGATGGAGCCCGTAACTCCATGAGCGTCCCGGCATGACGCGACCCGTGTTCTCGTCCAGGATCTCCACCTTGCCCTCGTGCACGATGTAGTGGCGATCCCGAAGAAAGAGTTCGCGCGCCGAAAGCGCTTGGCGGACCAGATCGTCACGACGCTCGGGCGCGTGCCACACCGGTGGAAGGCGGCTGGTCAGGTCCTCCAGCCGCGATCGCCCTTCTTCCGTGAAGTCAATGTCGCGGAACTCGAGGTCGATGCGGTAATCTCGATCCGGCTGCAGTTCCTCCGCCACTTCGCGTGCGGCCAGCACCGCCGACACGAGCAACGGATTCGGCTGGGGGGCAGAGATGATCAGCGGTGTATTGGCCTCATCGATCAGCACGCTGTCGGCTTCGTCGACGATCGCCGCATACAGGCCACGCGAGCGCACCTCACCTGTTGAGGGTTGCAACTCGCGGATGCGTCGGCGCACCGGATCGATCGCGCCTTCGAGCACGATCTGGTCCATCAGGTGATCGGCCAGGAACTGCTTGCTGGTGCCGTAGACCACATCCGCGCCATAAGCAGAGCGCAAACGTTCAGGCGGAAGACCGTGCCCGACGGAGGCCACGCTGACTCCACAGCGCCTGTACAGCGGGCCCATGAGCTCTGCATCGCGATGGGCGAGGTAATCGTTCGATGTGACCACATGGCAGGGAAGGCCACCCCACCCATGCAGCACCCCGGCCAGCGCGACGGCCAGCGTCTTGCCTTCACCGGCGGCCATCTGCACCAGCAGGCCTTCGTGCATGGCCAGCGCCGCCAGCATCTGGACGGGATACGGTGCCCGCTCAACGGAGCGTTGGGCCGCCACGGCCACCGCTGCAAGGGCCTGCAGCCGCACATCACGAAACGCGGCCCCGTCGCGCCTTGAGCGCGCAAGGGTCGCGCGCAATCGGGCCAGCAAGGCGTTCAGTTCGGCTTCGTCCAATGCGGACCACTCCTTACGAAGCTGATCCGCCCGCGTGGCGTCGGCGTGCAGCCTCCTGCGGGAGGTTCCCATCGCATGACCTGCCCAGCGCGTCCAGTCTGCCCAGGACGATCCAGTCGAACGCAAGCGTGAACGCGGGGCACTCCAGCGGAACCCGGCGGGAGGTACCGGCCCGGCGGTGTCGTCAAGGCTGGTGGTCACAGCGAGTAGCGCTTTTGCAGCAACTGGCGCAGCGCCCGAACGCCCTGTTCGAACAGGCTGCGTGGCGGCATCGGCACACGCAACCATCCCGTCATCCCATGCAGTGCGGTCACTCGTGCATCGTCAGCGTCCAACACAGCCTGCAGTTCGTAGAACGAATCGACGGCTCGCAGACCCTCGGGGTCGTCGGGACGCACGGGAACGGTGCCCCCTGCATGCCATCCCAGCGAGGGCGAGGCCAAGCGCTCCCGCTGATAGGGCACCAACACCAGTTCGCGCGGCGCAAGCGTCTGCCCCGACTGACCGTTCAGTCTCAGTTCGGCACCGTGAAGGGGCTGTGCAAACAGGGCGTCCGCCTGTTCCTGCGACACCACGGCCGAGAAATGCAGACGGCCGGGGTTGGCCAACACGCCCAGCAACTGGCCGCGTGGCACCCAATTGCCTTGGCGCTCGTGCAGCGTCGCCGCCGACCAGGTACCGGCATGTCTCGCACGAACTGTCAGCTCGGCTTGTCGGGCCTGCAGATCGGCCAGGCGGTCCCGGGCTGCGGCCATGCGCTGCTCCAGCGCCGCCACATCGACAGGAGCCTTCTGCAGCGCCTGGTTTCGCATCACCTCGGCCTCGGCCACAGCAGCTTTCGCGGCATCGACCTCCCACTGAAGCTCGGGATTGCTCAGTCTCGCGAGGACCTGGCCGGCCCCCACCTCGCTGCCGTGCGGCGCCTCAATCCGGTCCAGGCGACCTGCCACACCAGAATGCACCTGGGTGAACTCCATCGCCTCCACGACACCCGGGGCGCGTATGGCATCCGGCCAGGGCCAGGCCGCAAGGAAGACCACGGGCGCGAGCACCAGTGCGGCCACCACGCTGACGGCGCGCCGGCGGTTACGCATCGTGGCCGGGCCCCGGAGATGCCGCCAGAGCTTGGAAGCCGGCATGAACACGGCGATCACCGACAAGGTCGCCAGGAACACCACCGCCAGTCCGAGCCAGAAGTCCGCAAGCACCAGCAAGATGGTGGCGAACACCACCACTCGGTAGGCG
Source organism: Burkholderiales bacterium (assembly GCA_947464185.1). GTDB lineage: Bacteria > Pseudomonadota > Gammaproteobacteria > Burkholderiales > Burkholderiaceae_C > Rubrivivax. The sequence goes on along the minus strand of CANHVY010000014.1, from coordinate 6,267 downwards.
AAGCTGAGCAACCCGTAGGCCGTCAGCCAGGCCCGCTCGCGGCTGTCTCGCGCAGGCGACTCCCGCCGCGGTGTCCCCAGCAGATAGCGGTCAGCCAGGTAGGACCATTGCTGTCCGGCGCGCTGGAAAAGATTGGGTATGTCAAGCAGGTCCGAAAGCACGTAGTAGGCGTCGAATCGAAGCAGCGGATTGCCGTTGAACAGCAGGCTCGACACCGAGCCGATGACCATGACATTGAAGGCCAGGCTGTTCACCAGACCCGGCCCGGTGTGGGCCCAGACGAGTGCGCCCAGGGCCGCCAGCGCGAGCTCCACGATGATCCCGGCGGCTCCAACCAGGGCGCGCGCGTGGCGGTCCCGGAATGACCAGCTACCCGTGGCATCCACGTAGGGAAGAGGCAACAGCATCAGAAGCATCACGCCGAAGCTGTGTACCTCGCCGCCGAAGCGCTTGACGACATGGGCATGGCCGAGCTCGTGCAGGCCCTTCATCACCGCCATGCACAGGTACAGCAGGACAAGGTTGTCCAGCACGAAGAGGCCTTCGGTCTGGCTCCAAAGACGCTCGCTGTGTGAGAGGGCCGTCGCACCACCCGCCAGCAGGAGCGCCAGCAAGGCCGCCGCCATGGACCAGCTGACCAGCGCGTGGGACAGTGCGCGCTGGGAGTCGAGCCACCGATTCGGATCCCACAAGGGGATGCGGATCGACAGGAATCCGAGCACCTTGCCCTGGAACTCGCGCTGCTTGAACTCGCGGTATCGCGTGAAGATGGTCTGGCTGTCCGAAGGTGTGTCGTGGTACAGCAGGTTGGACTGGTGCATCTGTCCGAGAAGCTGCATCACCTCCTCCTGCCCGGGAGCCTCGGCGGGCATGTCTCGAAGCAGCGACAGCCAGACTTCCTCCACCGTGCGCTGCAAACCCAACCGGGCCAGGAAGGCATAGGCCTGGGGCGTGACCCGGAAGAAGCGTTGCGTGTAGGTGTCGCGCAGCACGTACCAGTCCTGGCCGCGAAAGCGCTGCTTGTGCACCGCCACTGTGGGCAGCAGCGCCAGGCGCGCGTTGGCGACCCGGTGCCAGGATTCGCTGAAGGTTCCGCTCACGTGTTGAGCTGCTGCGCTAATCGGCCAGCTTCAGCCCGAAGAAGCTGAAAAGCTCGCCAGACGCCGCACGCAGTGCAATCTCCGCAACGCGTGCGCGTACAGCAGCATCCATCTGGCGCAGACGGGCCTCGTCCAGCCGGTCCTGCGCCTCGATCAAGCCACGCAACCGGGTCCGTCCTGCCGCATAGTTTTCGCGCTCTGCGGTCGACAGTGTCTGTCGTGCCTGCACTTCGTTTCGCAACAGGGCGACCTCGTCCAGGCTGGCTGTCCACTGTCCGCGGCGCGACGCCCACTCGTTGTGGGCATTCTTCGCCTCGGCCTCCGCCTGCAGTCTGGCGGCGTCGCGCCGCAAGCCCTGCCCCTCGCGTCGTGCGCGCGCCGCACCGTTGTTGATCGGCATCTCCAGCAGCAAGCCCATGTAGTGCCCAGGATGGCGGTTGCCCAGGGACTTTTCCAGGCCGCTTCGCCAGCCGTCGGTCAGGCTGTTGCGGTTGAGCCCGAGCTCCAGGCTGAGGTCAGGCCGCTCCTGGCGCTGCGCATGATCCAGACGGATCTGCTCCTGCTCCAGGCGAAGCGAAGCGATCTGGTAGGCGGGAATGTTGCCGAGCATCGCCACCGGAGGCCCTCCAGCGGGCCCTGGCTCGGGTGCGCCAGGCTCGGTCGCCGCCTCGGCCACTGCGGTGACCAGAACCCAGGCCGGATGCGTCACGGGATCCAGCGCCAGAAGGTTTCTCGCCCGCGCCTGCACTTCCACGGCAAGCTGGCGCGCGCGGACCACGTCGGCCTGGCGTGCCGCAAGAGCGATGTCGGCCTCCATGAGTTCAACCCGGGGCGCCATGCCGCCGTCCACGCGCCTTTGCACCTCAGCCCTGAGTTCCTGTGCAACAGAAACGGCCCTTTCGCGCATTCGCAGCGTTTGTTCGGCCCGAAAAGACTGCCAGTAGGTGCTGCCAGCGTCCGTCACCACATCCTGCATCTGCTTGATGAACCGCTGAGCCTCGATCTGATGCTCCTTCTCGGCAACCCGAAGGTCCGCCTCGGTCGAGGCGCGGCCAGAACCCTTCAGCAGGGGCTGACGAAGGGTCAGGGTCAAGGTTCCCCGGTGCTCGCGCACGTCACCGTTGGCCAACAGATTGCTGGCGCGGCGGCGCAAGTCCTGGGAAATCTCGAAAGTGGCTCCCGACGGCAATTTGCCTCGCAGCCCCGCCGATGCAGTGGTGTACTGTTCGATGGCGCTGTCCTTGCCCACATTGGTCAGGCCGCTGGTCTGTTCCTCGAACGTGCGGGGCTTGTTCGAGAGTTCCCGGCGTGCACCGCCCACCAGCGTAGGGTCATACAAAGCGCGCTCGGCCTCCACCAGCCGCCCTGCTGCCTCAGACTGCAGCCTGACCGCCTGCGCGGTGGCGTTACGCAGCACCGCCTGCTGGACAAAATCTTCGATGGCCAGCTTCGCGACGGCGTCGGACGGGACGGTTGCAGGGCCTGCAGGCGAGGCAGCAGGCTGCTGCGCCGCTGCGGGTGATGCGGCCAGGCCCGCCGCAAACGCGCAGCAGACCGCCGAAATGGCGCCTGCTGTCGCTAGCTTTGAGGTTGTCTTGTACACCTCCAATGGACGCCACATGCTCACTGGGCGGCGTTGAACGCCCGGTTGCGGACGAAAATGAGCCGTGCGGACTCGGTCTTGAGTTTTGTGGAAATGTCTCCATAGGCGAAATCCACCACCCACGCCCTTCCCGTGTCCCTCACCCAGGGCGAAGAACTCCAGTAGACCACTGACGCAGCATCCGCGTTGGCGATGGCGTCCCTGACCTTGGGATCCATCGCTGGCGTCTTGAAGTTTCGGTTGGCCAGGGCATCGAGTTCGCTGCGGTTGGGCAATCGCCAGTCTCCATACCCTCCGAGGCTGGCACCGTTGACCGAAGAGAGCTCCGTCTGTGCTCCAGCCCAATTGCTCTGCGCGAGGGCCTTGGGCACAAGCCACATGAGCTCCCGCTGGGTGTCGACGATCACGTAGTTGGCATTGATGTCCGTCGTCGAGTACGCGCTGGGCGTAGGTTCCGGGTCGTTCAGGGCGGAACTGCCGGACACCCATCTCGCCCGGGAGGCACTGCCCACCACCAACTGGCCGGAGGAACCCCCGTTGTTGAAGTCGACGGCCCATTGCACGCCCGTCCCACCCCGGTAGCTCTCCGACGTCAAGAAAGGAGTCGCCGGCTGGGCGGCACTGAAGAAGTCGGTGTCCAAGTAAGGAGAAGCGTCCTTGCCGGCATGCACGATCGACAGAAGCTCATGCACAGTCGGCAGGCGCCAGTTGACGCGGCCGCACAACGATTCAGTGGCCACGGGCGGGGCTCCTGCAAAGGGCACATCCACGCGCCGCCACATCAGGCCCGTGACGTTGTCTCGCACGCAGTCCCAGGTCTGGCCGGTCGGGCATTGGCCTGCAGAATCCACGAGGACGCCCAAGGAGCAAACCTTGCTGTAGTCGAAGCCGAACGCGCCTGAACCCACCTTGGTCAGCCGATCGGCCTCGGCATCACGACCGCTGCCGCTGTCTGGAGCCAAAGCGGACGTCTGCTGTGCAGTGCTGCCACGGATCCCGGTATCGTTCAGGCGCGTGGTGTGGCACTCGACCAGCACATTGCTGACAGAGCTGGTCAATGCGCCCGTACGCGCCCTCAGTACGGCACAAATCTGCCCCGCCGGATGCTTGACCACATCGATAGCGTAAGTCTCGCCGTTCATGAAGCTTCGCGTGAAACTGAGCGGCGGCTGCTGCGCATACTGAGGCGTGGAGAACTCCTGTGTCTGGCCATTCACGGACAGAATGAGCTTCACGTCGGGCGCAAGGCCCTTGATTTCACCGCTGAGCGTGGGCGGCGGGCTGACACCGCCCCCGCCTCCTCCGCAGCCCAAAAGAGCACCCAGCAGCAGGCTGGCGCCAAGGGCCACTGCTGCACGAGAGAGCGTGCTTTGCTTCATGCGCATATTGAACTCACAGTGTCAGGGTCTCAACCCAATAGTCGAAGGGTGCGTCAAGTCCGGCGGACAAGCCGGCGGACAACGGTTGTGCCGCCGGGCTCCCCAGCAGGAAAGCGCTGTGCAGGCTGTCGTCGGCCTGATCGCTGGCCGCAGTGGAATCGGATGTCCAGGTGATGTCGGCACTGGCCAGGCGGGCCACCTGCGCATCGAAGCGCTGCGCTTGGGCAAGAGACCAGCCTGATGCGGACTGCGCCACAGCGGTTCCGCTGGCGGCTGCGGTGCGGTACAGGGTCGGCGTTGTGTCGGCACTCAGCGCCCATGCCCGCCCGCCGGACAACACCAGAGGAGCGACGGTCCCCTGCGAGCTCTGCACGGCGGGCAGCACGGACTTGCCCGATGCGACCGCATCGCGTTGGGTGTTCACGACCTGGAGATAGCTGACGCCGTCCACCATCACGAGGAAGTGAACCTCGCCGTTGGTCTGGGTCTGGCGCAAGACCATCCCATTGGGGGTGAAGAGATTGACCTGGCCGCTGTTGACGCGGAGCGCCCCGCCCTGGCCATCGACCGGGCCGAAACCCTCCACGACCACATTGGCCGCGACGATGTTCACCCCCGACTGCCCGGCGAGGGTCTGCACCGTCGACCCCGTGCCTTCCGCCCTCACGGTGACCGTCTGGCCGGCGGCGTTGATCTGGCTCAGCCGCACATCGCCGGCAGCCATCACCGTCACATCGGCCGTGCTGGTCAGGGAACTGCCTGCTGCCATCGACAGGCTCTTGCCCCACAAGGTCACGGCGTCACTGAAGTTGGCGGCGCCTTCCACGCGAAGGTTCGCAGACCGATCGGAGTGGCCGATCTCGATGCTGGCAAACCCGTCACCCAAGGCCTTCAACTCACGGTCGCCCATGGCGAACGATGCCCCGCCTGCGGCGGCGGCACTGCCGATGACGATGGTCTGTCCTGCGGTCTCGGGCAGCAGGGTCAACCGGGCACCGGGCGCCGCAGTCAAGGAGCCAGTTCCCCCCTCGAACGACAGGGACGAGGCCTTGATGGTCACGTCACCGGACAACTCCGCCTTGCCGCGGATGTTCAGGCCTGCCGATTCGCTGAGGGTCAAGGTGGCATTCACGATCTTCACGGGTGCGTCACCGTCCACCCGCAGGGAATCGGCCCGGATATCCCCCTTGATCTCCACGGAGGCACCCACCGCGGTCTTGATCTCCACAGGGTTCGCGAACGAAAGAGCGTTGACAGATCCATCGATCTTCACAGCGCCCGTGTGGTTGTCGCCGCCGATGATGACGACCTCATAGCCCGCCTTCAGTCGCATCAGATCATCGGCGCTGAAGCGCCAGCCCGTATCCGCAGCCGAGCCTCCAATCAGCAATGCTTGACTCGAATCGACCGGCCGTATCGTCAACTGGGTGTCTTGGATGGGCTTCGAGCTTTCGACGGTGCCGCTCTGCCAGATGATGCTGAGCTGGCTGCGCAGATCGACACTGCCGCTGTCGGTGCTGATGGCAGCGTCGATGATCAGCGCGCCGGTCGCGCTTTCGATGGACACGCGCCCGGCCCCGTCCGTGACGACAGCCTTGTTGTCGCCTTGAACTCCAACTCCGGCGTCTTGCAGCGTCACCGTGCCGCCAGCGGCGAGCCTGATGTCCCCGCCCCCCAGCGCCACGAGATCCGACTGGGTTTCGTCCTTGACCGTGACCGTTCCGGCCGAGGCCATGAACTCGGTGACGGTCACGGCCACAGAGCTCACCGTCAGCGCGCTGTCCTCGCTGACGAAGATCCCCGACGTCGTCGTGCCCGTGCTCAGCGCCGTCAGCGTCGTCACGTTCGTGCTCAGGTGACGCACGGCCGCACCGATCGCGTCATCGGCCTGCAGACGCAGGTTCGTCGCCGTCACGTTCTTCGTGCTGCCGGCCGCATTGACGATCGCACCCGTGTCCGCCACCACGCTCACGCTCGTGGCCACCACGTTGCCCAGCGTCACGTCCGTGGCAGCGTTCAGCCTCGCGCTGCTGCCCGCAGCCGTGACCTTGGCGTCGCCGGCCATCGTCAGCGCCGCACCCTCAGCGTCAATGCTGATCGTGCCGCCCGTGGCCGTGCTCACGTCCACGCCCGTGGCCGTCGCGCTGCCCAGCAGCACGCTGCCGGCCGCCTTCAGCGTCACGTG
>CANHVY010000013.1 GCA_947464185.1 Burkholderiales bacterium | reverse complement strand
CGCGTTGATGCAGGAGATGACGGCGCTGCCCATGTTCCGGCGGGCCAACTTCACCAAGTACGGGGCCTGCCTGGAGGGGTGGGCGATGTACTGCGAGACGCTGGGTCACGAACTGGGGCTGTACGAGACGCCGCACCAGCATTTCGGCCAGCTGGACATGGAGATGTGGCGCGCCTGCCGCCTGGTGGTGGACACCGGACTGCACGCTCGCGGCTGGAGCCGAGACCAGGCCGTGCGCTACATGGCCGAGCGGCTGAGCCTGTCGCGCACGGCCATCGAGGCCGAGGTCGACCGCTACATCGCCATGCCCGCCCAGGCACTGGCCTACCAGATCGGCGGCCTGAAGTTCCGCGAGTTGCGCCAGCGCGCCCAGTCCCGGCTGGGCGACCGGTTCAACCTGCGGCATTACCACGACCACCTGATGGCCGCAGGCGCCGTGACCCTGCCCGTGCTGGAGGAGGTGGTGGACCACTGGCTGGACCGCCATGCCGCTTGACCCCGCCACCGGCATCTTCTTCGAGATGCACGGGCCGTCCACGGGCCGGCCTCTGATGATCACCCTGCCGCTGATGGCGAGCTTTGGCGAGATCTTCGGTGACGAACTCGCCCCAGTACTGACCGGCTACCTGGACCGCCTGACCGACCGCTACCGCGTGCTGCTGGTGGACTACCCGTCCATCGGACGGAGCCGTGACATCGCGCCCGCAGAACTCACGGCCGACCGCGTCTGCGCCGACCTGCTGGGCGTGGCGCGCTTCGCCGGCTTCGATCGCTTTGCATACTGGGGCTATTCCTGGGGCGGTAACGTCGGCCTGCAACTGACCACGCGCAGCGACCGGCTCACCGCGCTGGTGGTGGGCGGCTGGCCGGCGCTGGGTGCGCCCTATGCTGAACTGCTGCAGGCCGCGCAGCGTAAGCTGCCCAACCCCGAGCCCTCGTCGCTGAAGGTGCTGCGCAGCCCGGCCCAGTACGCGCAGTGGATCCACTACGGCCAGAGCATTGAGGGCTGGCCCGAGCGCGAGGCCGTGTCGCGCATCGCCTGCCCGCGCCTGAACGTCTTCGGCAGCGAGGGCGATCTGGTGGAGGCCGGCATTCCGGTGCCGATCGCCTCCCGCATCCGCGAGCACCGCGGTGAACTCCTGGCCCTGGGTTGGCGCGTGCATGAGATCGGCGGACACAGCCACGCCCTGTGCATGCAGCCCGAGGTGGCCGTGCCGCCCGTACGCGCGTTTCTCGACGAGGTCTTGCCTTGAGCGCCCAAGATCCCTGCCCTGCCCTGTCGCCCGACGCCCAGGCCCTGCTGGCGCCCTGGCCCGGCCCCTGCGGCGGCCTGCCGCCCTACGACCGCGCCACGCCGGCCGCGCTAGCCGAGGCCTTGCCGCAGGCCGTGGCCGAGCGCCGCCGTGCGGTACGGGCCATCGCCGACAACGCCGCGTCGCCCACCTTCGACAACACCGTGGTGGCACTGGAGAGCAGCGCGCGCGCGCTGCGCGACGTGCACGCGCTGGCGATGTCCGTGGCCACCACCGCCAGCGTCGGCGACATGCCGGCCGTGGCCCAGCGCCTCGCGCCGCTGGTACCGGCGCTGGAGCTCGAGATCGCGCACGACCGCGCGCTGTTCGCGCGTGTCGAAGCCGTCTGGCAGGTCCGTCATGAAACGGGGCTCGATGCACAGCAGCAGCGCCTGGTGGAGGTGCTGCACCGCCGTCTGCTGCGTGCGGGCGCAGCGCTGGGCGACGCCGAGCAATCGCGACTGAAGGCCATCGACGCACGCATCGCGGTGCTGCAGTCGAGCTTCAACCAGAACCTGCTGGCTGAACAAAGCGAGCAGGCAACCTGGTTCACCGACGCGGCCGATCTCGAGGGTCTGTCGAAAGCGCAGCGCGAGGCGGCGGCCGCCGCGGCGCGCGCGCGCGGCCGGGAAGGCGCCTGGGCCATCCCCAACCAGCGCCCGGCGGTGTGGCCCTTTCTGCAGCACGCCAAGCGGCGCGCCAGCCGCGAGGCCGTGTGGCGGCTGTGGGCCGGTCGCGGTGGCCACGACGGGCCCCACGACAACCGGCCGCTCATCGCCGAGATGCTGCAGCTGCGGGGTGAACGTGCGCGGCTGCTGGGTGCCACCAGCCACGCGCACTGGGTGCTGGCCGACCGCATGGCGGGCACACCCAAGACAGCCCTGGCCCTGATGCACAAGACCTGGGAGCCGGTGCTCGCAGCCACGCAGCGCCAGGTGGCCGACTACCAGAACCTGGCCGATGCCGAGGCCGACGCTGCCGGCCAGCCGCGATACACGCTCGCTCCCTGGGACCGCCTCTACCTGGCCGAGGGGCTGCGCCGCCAGCGCTTCAATGTCGACGGCGAACAGTTGATGCAGTACCTGCCGCTGGAGCGCATGCTCGAAGCGCTGTTCTGGGCCGCCGGCCGTGTGCACGGGCTGGCCTTCGCAGCCCTGCCAGGAGCGCCGGTGCTGCACCCGAGCGTGCGGGTGTTCGAGGTCCGCCGCGATGACGAAGCGATCGGCGTGCTATACCTGGACCTGTTTCAGCGCCCCGGCAAGATGCACGGCTCGCACCAGCACCGCCTGCGCGCGGCGGAGCACTTCGAGCACCGCGTGCTGCCTATTTCCAGCATCGTCTCCGGTGTTCCCGCGCCAGCGGAGGGCCAACCTGCGCTGCTGCCCTGGGAGTACGCCAACGTGCTGTTCCACGAGTTCGGGCACGCGCTGCACATGCTGCTGGATGGCACCCGTTATCCCTCACTCGGCAGCCTGGCCGTGGCCTGGGACCTGGTGGAACTGCCCTCGCTGCTCAACGAGTACTGGCTGCGCGACCGCGAACTGATGCACCGCTTCGCCCGCCACCACGCCACCGGCGAGCCCATGCCCGACGCGATGCTGGACCGTCTGGAGGCCAGCCTGCAGCACGACCGTATCTTCAGCGTGAACCTGGACTACCTGGGCGCGGCCATCGTGGACATGGAACTGCAACTGCTCGCCGACGGCAGCGGCCGAGACATCGACGCGGTGGCCGTGGAGCAGCGCACGTTGCAAGCACTGGGCATGCCGGCTTGCTGGGACCTGGTGCTCTACGCCACCCACAGCGTGCACTGCTTCGCCGGGGCCTACGACGCCGGTTTGTACTCGTACCTTTGGTCCGACGTCATGGCCGCCGACGTGGCAGAGCAGTTCCTGCACTCGGCAGGTGGGCTGTACGACGCACCCACCGCGAAAGCCTGGCACGACCAGGTGCTCAGCGTCGGCCACTCGGTACCTGCCGGTGCGGCCTTCCAGGCCCTCAGGGGTAGAGACACGGACCCAACGGCACTGATGCGGAGGTTCGGCCTTGCGCCGGCGCGTTCAGCGCGCGGGGAAGGAACAACAGGGACCCTCTAAAGGCAGGTCTCTGTCAGGAGGAGACCATGCCGCGTTCAGCCTGTCGCCAACGGCGTGCTCAGGAGTAACCGAGCGTTCATCAGCTCGTCAGAGCATGGCTTGCAAGTTCTCAGCCCTACACCGGCAGTGCCGTCTCGTACTTCACCTCACGCAGCACCACGCTGCTCCTCACGCTGGCCACCCCACTCTGGCGGAAGAGCCGCTCCTGAAGGAAGCGGTCGTAGGCCTTCATGTCGGCCACGACCACCTTGATGAGGTAGTCGCTCTCGCCCGTGGTGCTGGCGCACTCCATGATCTCGGGGCAGGTGGCCACCATGCGCTCGAAGGCCTCCACCGCCCCCTCGGTGTGGCGCGTCAGGGTGACGTGGGCCAGCACGCAGATGTTCAAGCCCAGTTTCTCGCGGTCCACCAGGGTCACCCGGGCGCGCAGCACGCCGGATTCCTGCAGCGCCTTCAGCCGCCGCCACACGGGCGTGGGCGACAGGCCCACGGCTTCGGCCAGTTGCTGAACCGACAGCGTGGCGTCGCGCTGCAGGCAGTCGATGATGCGGCGCGTGGTCTTGTCCAGGAGGATTGAGCCCATTGATCTGTATTTCGTAGAACGAATGTGCTCAATCTTAGGGTGAACACGAGGATGGAAGGTGATGTACCCACTCACGGCCCAGACCTAGCATCGCCGCATGGACCCGACACCCCTGCGCCCCTACGAACTCTCCGACAACCTGCGCGCCACCTCGGGCACGGTGTGGCTCACCGGCACGCAGGCCCTGGTGAGGCTCATGCTCATGCAGCGCCAGCGCGACGCCGCCGCCGGCTTGCGCACCGGTGGGTTTGTCAGCGGTTACCGGGGCAGCCCGCTGGGCATGGTGGACCAGCAGATGTGGAGGGCCAGGCCGCTGTTGGAAGCCGCGGGCGTGCAGTTCCTTCCCGCCATCAACGAGGACCTGGCGGCCACCGCCTGCCTGGGCACGCAGCGCGTGGCGCTGGACCCGGCGCGGCGCGTGGACGGGGTCTTTGCCCTCTGGTACGGCAAGGGCCCGGGGGTAGACCGGGCCGGTGACGCGCTCAAGCACGGCCACGTCTTCGGTTCCAGCCCGCTGGGCGGCGTCCTTGCGATCTGCGGCGACGACCATGGCTGCGTGTCCTCCTCCATGCCGCACCAGAGCGACCTGGCGCTGGCGCACTTCGGCATGCCGGTGCTGCACCCGGCCAATGTGGCGGAGTACCTGGAGTTTGGCTTGTACGGCTGGGCTCTGTCGCGTTACTCCGGCGCCTGGGTGGGCTTCAAGGCCATCAGCGAGGTGGTGGAGTCGGGCATGACGGTGGACCTGGACGCGGTGCCCATCGACTTCGCCATGCCCGTGCCGCCCGAGGCTTTCACCCCGACCCAGGACCTGCATGTGCGCAGCGTAGACCTGCCCTCGCTCGCACTGGAATCACGCGCGGCCGAGAAGCTGGACGCGGTGCGCGCCTTTGCGCGCTTCAACGCGGTCGACAAGCACGTGGTCGTGAGCCCGCGCGCCACGCTGGGCATCGTCACCGTGGGCAAGGCGCACTTCGACTTCATGGAGGTGCTGCGCCGGCTCGATCTGGACCCCAACGCGCTGGCCGCTGCCGGCGTGCGCGTCTACAAGGTCGGGCTGGTGTGGCCGCTGGAGCCCACGCGCATCGTGGAGTTCGCCCAAGGCTTGCAGGACATCCTCGTTATCGAGGAGAAGGCACCGGTGGTGGAGCGGCAGATGAAGGAGCTGCTGTACGCCCTGCCCGACGGCCAGCGACCCCGCATCGCGGGCAAGACCACGCCCGAGGGCGCGCCGCTGCTCTCGGCGCTGGGCGAGCTGCGCCCGTCCCGCATCATGCCGGTGGTGGCCCACTGGCTGGCGCGCCTGAACCCGGCGCTGGACCGGCGCGGCCGGGTGGTGGACTTCACCATGCCCACCCTGCTGAGCAACGCGGCTGACGCCGTGCGGCGCCAGCCCTACTTCTGCTCGGGCTGCCCGCACAACACCAGCACCCGGGTGCCCGAAGGCTCTCGTGCGCTGGCCGGCATCGGCTGCCACTTCATGGCCAGCTGGATGGAGCGCCACACCGAGGGCCTGATCCAGATGGGGGCCGAGGGCGTGGACTGGGTGGCCGCCTCGCGCTTCACCGACGCGCCGCACGTCTTCCAGAACCTGGGTGACGGCACCTACTTCCACAGCGGGCTGCTGGCCATCCGCCAGGCCATCGCCGCCGGCGCGCGCATGACCTACAAGGTCCTGTACAACGACGCGGTAGCCATGACGGGCGGTCAGCCTGTGGACGGCCAGCTCTCGGTGGCCGAGATCGCGCGCCAGGTGCAGGCAGAAGGCGCCCAGCGCGTGGCCATCGTCTCCGACGACATCGCGCCCCACCAGGCCAGGGAGCAGGACTTCCCTGCCGGCACCACTTTCCACGACCGTGCCGAGCTCGACACCGTGCAGCGCGAATTGCGCGAGTGCCAGGGCGTCACCTTGCTGATCTACGACCAGACCTGCGCAGCCGAGAAGCGCCGTCGGCGCAAGAAGGGGCAGCTGCCCGACCCCCCGCGGCGCGTTTTCATCAACCCCGCGGTGTGCGAGGGCTGCGGCGACTGCGGCGTGCAGAGCAACTGCCTGTCCATCGTGCCGCTGGACACCGATTGGGGCCGCAAGCGCGCCATCGAGCAGAGCTCGTGCAACAAGGACTTCAGCTGCATCAACGGCTTCTGCCCGAGCTTTGTCACGCTGGAGGGTGCAGAACTGGCCCGGCCGGCCGCGCGCCGCTGGAGCGAGCAGGACCTGGCGCGCGAGGTCACCGCACTGCCCTCTCCCGCGCCCTGGGCCTGGAGCGGGCCCTTCGACATGCTGGTCACTGGCGTGGGCGGCACGGGCGTGGTGACCGTGGGGGCGCTGGTCACCATGGCCGCACACCTGGAGGGCCACCAGGCCTCGGTGCTGGACTTCATGGGCTTTGCGCAGAAGGGCGGCTCGGTGCTGTCCTTCGTGCGGCTCGCGCCCACGGCCGACCTGCTGAACCAGGTGCGCATCGACACGCAGCAGGCCGACCTGTTGCTGGCATGCGACCTGGTGGTGGGAGCGAGCGCCGACGCCCTGGGCACGGTCAAGCACAGCCGCACGCAGATCATCGCCAACCGCCATGAACTGGTCACCGCCGCCTTCGTGCGCCAGCCCGAGGCCTCGGTGCAGGCCCCCGGACTCATGGCCAAGCTGCAGCACGCCGCGGGCGCGGACCGGGTGCGCACGCTGGACGCTCAGGCCATCGCCGAAGCCTTGTTGGGCGACACGTTGTCTGCCAACGTCGTGATGCTCGGTGCGGCCTGGCAGGCAGGCCTGGTACCGGTCAGTTTGGCAGCGCTGGAGCGCGCCATCGAGCTCAACGCTGTGTCGGTGAAGCAGAACCTGCAGGCCCTGGCGCTCGGGCGGCTGGCGCTGTCCGCGCCACAGGCGCTGCAGCGCCTGGCGGGCGAAGAGAAGCCCGCCCTCGATCTGGACGCGCTGGACGGGCCGCAAGGCCTGATCGCGCGTCGCCGGCGCTTTCTCGTCGACTACCAGAACGAAGCCCTGGCCAGCCGTTACGAGGCCCTGGTGCAGCAGGTGCGCGCGGCCGAGGAGGCGCTGGGAGGCGAGGCGGCGCGCCAGCTCGACCTGACTCGGGCGGTGGCACGGCAGTACGCACGACTGCTGGCGGTGAAGGACGAGTACGAGGTGGCGCGCCTGCACCTGGACCCGGCCTTCGACGCGGCGCTGCGCCAGCAGTTCGGACGCTGGGACCGCGTCGTCCACCACCTGGCGCCACCGTTGCTGTCACGGCCCGGGCCCGATGGCCGCCCGCGCAAGAGGCCTTTCGGCCCCTGGGTGCGGGTGGCCTTCCGGGTGCTGGCGCGGATGAAGGGCCTGCGCGGCACGCCGCTGGACCCTTTCGGCCACACCGAGGAGAGGCGACTGGAGCGCGAGCTGGCCCATGATTACAAAGCCCTGGTCGAAAAGCTGCTGCTGCCCGCCCTCAAGGCCGACAACCTGGCGCTGGCCGTGCGCCTGGCCGAGGTGGTTCAGCAGGTACGCGGCTTCGGCCCGGTGAAGCTCGCGAATCTCGCCACGGCCCGAGCGCAGTGGGCGTCGCTGATGAATATCTGGCGAGGGCAAGGGACGGGCCGGCCATCGCCAATGCCCCAGACAAGAAGGGTCATCAGCATCGAGAAGGTCTGAGCCTCGTAGCGCCGCCCCGTCATGCAGCACTCTCGGCCACCGTGAGGCGATGGGCGCCTGGAACACAAACGATGAGCGCCCGTCCCCGAGCACTTGCGCAGTGGCCGGAGGCGCTGGGACTTCAGGCAACATCCGGCCATTCAAAGCACCCAGAGACCGCATGTTCCGCAACAAGTACCTGGACCACACCGAGCTCATGGCGCAGCTCAACACCTGGGCCTCACGGCATCCAGACGTGGTGCGCCTGGGCTCCCTTGGCCAATCCGCAGAAGGCCGCGACATCCCGCTGCTCACCATTGGGCGCCAGGGGCAGGGCCAGGACGAAGGCCGCCCCGCCGTCTGGGTGGACGGCAACATGCATGCCTCCGAGGTCTGCGGCTCCAGTGTGGCCCTGGCGATTGCCGAAGACCTGATCCAGCTGCACGCCGGAGCCGCCACGGTGGGCGGCAAGCCCTTCCCGGCGCACATGGCCGAGGTGCTGAAGGACACACTCTTCTACGTGGTGCCACGCATCTCGCCTGACGGCGCCGAGGCCGTGCTCAAGCAGGGCCGCTACGTGCGCTCCAGCCCCGTGAACGACCGCGTCAACCAAGGCCACGCGCACTGGGTGACGGCCGACGTGAACGGCGACGGCCTCGCCGGCTACATGCGCCAGGAGGACCCGCACGGTGAACTGGTGGAACTGCGCGACGAGCAGGGCCAGGTGGTGCAGCCGCCCGTGATGACGGCACGCATGCCCGAAGACCCCGGCCCCTTCTTCAAGCTCTACCCCGAAGGCCACATTGCCAACTGGGACGGTCGCCGCATCCCCGACCCCTACTTCGTGGCCGACAACAGCTACGACTTCAACCGCAACTTCCCGTATTTCTGGGCGCCGGAGCCGCAGCAGGCCGGCGCCGGCCCGTACCCGGGCAGCGCGCCGGAAACGCGCGCGGTGATCGAGTTCGCCACCCAGCACCCGAACATCATGGTGTGGCTGAACCTGCACACCTTTGGCGGCGTGCTGATCCGCCCGCTGGGCGACAAGCCCGACAGCAAGATGAACCCGGGCGACCTGGCCATCTACGAACAGGTGGAGGCCTGGTTCACCGAACACACGGGTTACGCCAGCGTCAGCGGCTTCCATGAGTTTCTCTACGAGCCTGACAAGCCGCTGCACGGCGATCTGAGCGACTATGCCTACCACCAGCGCGGCGCGCTGAGCTACGTGGTGGAGCTGTGGGACCTCTTCAAGCAGCTGGGCATCGAACGCACGAAACCCTTCGTAGACCACTACGCCAAGTTCGGCCGCAAGGACGTGGCGGCCCTGGCAGCGTTCGACAAGCAGCACAACGCCGGCCGCATGTTCAAGCCCTGGCAGAAGGTGCAGCACCCGCAGCTGGGCGAGGTGGAGGTGGGCGGTTTTGACCCGCGCGTGGGCATCTGGAACCCGCCCTACGAACGGCTGCCCGACACCTGTGCCACGCAAAGCGCGGCCTTCCTGCGCGTGGCCGCGCTGGTGCCGCGGCTGCAGTTCGGCGTGTTGCGCCAGGAAACCCGCGGCACCCACACCACGGTAGAACTGCGGGTGGCCAACGCCGGCTACCTGCCCAGCCACGGCCTGCCCTCGGCCAAGGGCCTGCCGCACGCCGAGCCGCTGCGCCTGACGGTGAAGACCGAAGGCCTCACGCTGGTGGCACCCTCAGAACAGGTGGTGGAACTCGGCCACCTGGACGGCTGGGGGGGCGGCCTTTACGGCGGCCCCAGCATCTTCAGCCCCTGGACACGTGGCAACGGCCACGAGCGCTTCGTGACACTGGTGGTCGAAGGGCGCGGTACGCTGCAACTGGAAGTGGCCAGCTGCCGCGTCGGCCGTTGGATATTGGAGTTGACGGTGGACTGAGGTCGCCATACGGCGATGAGCATCACAGCAACCTCGATGAGCCCGCTGCTGGCGTCCTGGGCGGCCGATGCCTTGCTCGTGGTGCACGGTCTGTTCATTGCGTGGGTGGTGCTGGGCGCACTGGCCGTGAGGCTGCGGCTGCGGCTGGCCTGGTTGCACCTGCCCTGTGCGTTCTGGGGTGTCGTCATCCAATGGAGCGGCGGGACATGCCCCCTCACGCCGCTGGAGTGGCGGCTGCGCGCGCTGGCGGGCGAGACGCCGGGGCACGGCGGCTTCATCGACCACTACCTGACCGCAGCGATCTACCCGGACGGGCTGACACATGAGTGGCAGTGGGTGCTGGGAGCGGGCGTGCTCTTGGTCAACGCCCTGGCGTACGGAGCGGTCTTCCTGAGGCCACGCAGCAAGACGGCGCCGTGTGCGCGATAGCGGCGAGGGGTCTCGTCATCGATCATGACTGCGGTTCAGAAGCCGGGACGACGATTCCGATGATGACTTCGCGCATCACACCGATCGTCCACTGCGCCTCTTCATAGACGAAGTTGTGCCCGGAACCCGGCGGCGCTACGACGCGACGCGAGCGGGTGGAGGTGGCCAGATAGCGCTCGCGCGTGGCGGCGAAGAAGCGGAACATGCGTTGCGCGTTGGCGGCGCTGCCAGCCTGCGATTCGGGCAACGCCGCGATGTCGGCATCCGAGTTATCTTGAGGCGCCACCAGCCACACCGGCAACTCGCCCAGGTCGCGGTCGTAGACGACGGTGTCCCAGGCGCAGGCGGCCACGCCCTCGGGGGTGAGTTCCTGAAAGATCGAGGCCTCGGCGAAGCAGCGGCCGGCATGGGCCTCGATGCGGCGAGCTGCTTCCAGCTCGGGGCCCAACACCGCCCGAACGGCGTCCATCACCTTGGCGTAGGCCGGGTTCTGGCGCGCCTTCGCTTCGGTCCGTTCGCGAAGGCTGATGCCAAAAAGCTGCAGCAGGCCGCCCAGCCAGGCCGTGCGCCGCATGTCCTTCAGGGCGCTCAACTGCGGGCCGAAGACGATGGTCTCCTGCGGGGTCGGGTCCAGCAGCACCAGGGTGTGCACGAGGTCAGGCCGGCGGCGCGCGATGTTGGCCGCCAACAAACCCCCGAACGAGTGGCCAGCCCAGACAAAGGGACCTCGCTCGCCGGCACGCTCGAGCGCCAGCACGATCTCCTCGGCCTCGCGCGCAGTGATGCGCGGAAACGGACCAGCATCGCTCCAGCCCGTGCCCGGCCGGTCGATCAGGATCGAACGGGTTTCGCCGCGAAAGGCCCGGTGCAGGTGATGGATGGCGAAGCGCCATCGACCAACAACCCGACGGCGATGTGGGTCCCGGTGGGCGACGGCACCGCCCATTCGATGGTGGGCCTTGGACCCGGAAGGTCACGGGTGCTCAGCAGGGTACGTTCGAGGCGGTCGGGCTGCGGCCCGACGACGATCACCGAAGAGCCGTCGAACGGGTCCGTACGGTGCAACATCCAGAGCGGACCCAGCGGCGAAGTCAAGGTCGCGGCCGCGACGCGCTCGAGGCCTTCGCGTACCTCGTCGCGCAGTTGGGAGATTCGGTCCATGCAGAGTGTTCCAGGGTTGTGGAATGAGCCGGATGCTCGGGAGCCCGACCGCCGTAGACCATATCCCGCGGGGCATAGAGCGCCCGCTGAGCGCGCCAGCTACTCCCCGAGAGAGATGGCGTGACTGGCGGCCCGCGTGAACCATGCGAATCCCTCTCCCGCCGCAGGCCCCTGCATGCCCCGCCCGACTTCCCCTGATGCCGCCTTCGACTTCGTCGTCATCGGCGCCGGCTCGGCCGGCTGCGCCATTGCGGCACGCCTGTCCGAAGACCCCCGCTGCCGCGTGCTGCTGGTGGAGGCCGGTGGCCGCGATGGCCAACTGCCCTTCGAGGTGCCAGGTGCGCAGGTGTTCATCAAGGACTGGTCGCGGTACGCCTGGCTGCACGAGGTGCACCCCGATCCCTCGCGCAACGGGCAGCCCGACGTGTGGCGCCGTGGTCGCCTGCTGGGCGGCAGCAGCACGATCAACGGGCTGATCTGGGCGCACGGCCTGCCCAGCGACTTCGACGGCTGGGCGGCGTTGGGCCTCGCCGAATGGTCGTGGCGCGAGGTGCAGCCCTGGTTCGCGCGCTGCGAGGCCTATGCACAGGCGGTGGAGGCTGACGGCCGCGGCCGCAGCGGACCGGTGACGGTGCAGCGCTGGCCGTGGGCGCACCCCTTCACCGGCACGCTGATGCAGGCCGCCCGAGACCAGGGCTTGCGTGTGGTGGACGACATCAACGCCGTCAACGAGGCCGCGATAGGCGTGGTGCAGACCAACCAGCGCCACGGACGGCGAGTCAGCAGTGCGGCCGCCTACCTGCGGCCTGCGCGTTCGCGCCCGAACCTGACGGTGTGGACGAACACCCGGGCCACACGGGTGAGCTTCGATGGCACCCGCGCCAGCGGGGTCGAATTGGAGCGTGACGGGGAGGCCGTGTTCGCCGCGGCCAAGCACGAGGTTGTGCTGGCCGCCGGCGCCATCCTTTCGCCAGTGCTGCTGATGCACTCGGGCATCGGCCCCGGTGCGCACCTGCAGGCCCACGGCATCGGGGTGCGCGTCGATGCGCCCGAGGTCGGCGCCAACCTGAGCGACCACCCCGAGCTCTACGTCGACTTCGAGATCGACCAGCCGACCTACAGCGCGCAGATGGGCCTGCGGGGCATGTTCAGCGCCGCCTGGCAATACCTGCGCCACCGCGGCGGCCCGGCCACATCGCCCGGCACGCATGCCCTGGGCTACGCGCACAGCGGCTGCGACGGTCCGCCCGCACCCGGCATGCCGCCTGACCTGCTGCTGTTCTGCGGGCCCTGGGGACGGCTGGTCGATGCCAGCACCTTCCAGGGCCAGGCACCGGTGTTCTCGATGTCGCCGTCAGTGTGCCAGCCGCGTTCGCGCGGCACGGTGCGGCTCGCGTCTGGCGACCCGCTGGCGCCACCGCGCATCGATGCCAACCTGCTGGGTGACGACGACGACGTGCGCCGGCTCGTCGCCGGTGTGCGGCTGGTACATCGCGTGCTGGCGCATCCCACGGTCGCGCCGCATGTGCGGCGGCGCATCAGCCCCGGCCCCGGCGTGCTGGACGACGACGCGCTGGCCGCCTGGGTGCGCCGCGATGCCAGCATCTGCTACCACGCCAATGGCACCTGCCGCATGGGCGTGGACGACCGGGCTGTGCTCGATGCGCAGCTTCGCGTGCGCGGCGTGACGGGGCTGCGTGTGGCCGACGCGTCGGTGATGCCGGTCATCACCTCGGGAAACCTGAATGCACCGGTCACGATGATCGGCGAACGCGCCGCGGCATTCATCCAGACCACAACCAGGCAAGCCGGCCCGCCTTGATCGGCCGCTTCGGCCAGCCTTCGGAGGCCTTCAAGTCGATGGGGATCCTGACGGTGACGCCGCACTCGCGCGACGCTGGATCCGGAGCTGGATCGCCCGGTGCCGTTTCGCCCCGATCGGGTAGCTCCACATCAGCGCAGCGCCGGCCAACATCAGCACCATCGGCAGCCAGAACATGCCCAGCTTCAGACCCATTGCCGCGGCGGTGTCGTACGACGGCCGGCCGGGCTCGAAGCCGAAGCTGCCGGCGATGAAGATCGACAGCGCCGAGCCCAAGCCAAAGGTGGCCTTGCGCACGAAGGCCAGCAGCGCCACGTACTGGCCGGTCCGCTGTGCGCGGGTCTTCCACTCGTCGTAGTCCACCAGGTCGCCCACCATCGAATGCGGCAGCATGTCGGTCACCGCGGCACACATGATCAGCAGGAAGCTCAGGCTCAGGTACATCGCCATCAGGTGGGGCGTATGCGGCGTCAGCGCGCTGTTCACGGCCAGCATCACGGCAGTGAGCAGCGCGGCCGCGACGAACAGGTGGTGCTTGTCGAAGCGCCGCAGCAGCCGAGTGGCCAGCCACACGCCCAGCATCGAGGCCACCACCCACTGGATGAGCATGATGCTGGCAGCCGCCTTCAGGCCGAAGTAGGAGTCGATGACCATGAAGCCCAGCCCCGCCGTGCAGGCATCGGCCAGCCCAGCCAGGGCCGACGCACCCAGGAAGCGCAAAGCCGGGCGGTTGCCGCGCACGGCCACCCAACTGGCCTTGAGGCTCTCACCTCCGCTGCGCACCACCGCCGCGCCATGGGGCACGAGCCAGACCGCCAGCAGGCTGATGGGCGGCAGGCTCAGCGCCACGGTCCAAGCGACGACCTCGAGCAGCTCGAAGTTGATCTCCTGCGACTTCATGAACGGCAGGAAGGGCATCAGCCCCAGCAGCAGGGCGCTGGCGACATTGAAGTACTGACGCGCCGCGGCGATGCGGTTGCGCTCGCGGTAGTCGTTGGTCAGCTCAGCAGCCCAGGCACCGTAGGGGATCTCGTTGAGCGTCCAGGCCACGTAGGCGATGAAGAACCACAGCCCGAAGTAGGCGGACGTGGCGGTGGACGGCGGCACGTAGAGCTGGAAGATGCAGGCCACCGTGGCCAGCGAGCCGGCCAGGAACCAGCTCTTGCGCCCGCCCCAGCGGTGGCGCGTGGCGTCGCTGCCCCAGCCCACGGCCACGTCGATCAGCCCGTCAGCGACCCGTACCGCCAGCAGCACGCCCGAGATCACCGTCAGCGCGATGCCGAAGCGCTCTGCATACAGCGCCGGCAGGATGGAGAACGCCGGCCCGCGCAGCAGGAACATCGGCAGCGTCGGCAGCGCGAACAGGACCAGCAGGCCCGTGGACAGACGTGGCATAGCGGTGGACATGAGGGGCTTGCCTTCTCGAACGCTCAGCGCTGCAGGGTGACCGGTGGATGATCCCCGGCCAGCGGCAGCATGAGCCTTGAGCGCGCGGGGCCGTCATGGATTACGGTGACGGTGGCCACGCGCCGGTCGGCCAGCGTCTCCTCGTGCACCGGCTTGCCCGAATTGCCGTTGCGCTGGTGTGCGAGGCTCATGCCGTGGCGCACGACGAGCCGCAGGCGCGAATGCCGCGCCAGCGTACGGGCGAAGAAGCGCGCGTCGCTGAAGCGCACGGTCATCGGCTCGCCCGGGACCGCCGGGCTTTCGGCGCCGAAGCCTGCGCGCCAGCGCAGGCGCAGGGCGTCGGAACTCAGGAAGATGGCCTGTCCGTCGGCACGGATCTCGTACAGCAACATCACCAGGTCGGCGTCGGGCTGGTCCACCGTGCAGCGCAGGTCCAGCACCGGCACGCCGGCCAGCGCCAGCGGCGCCTCCAGCGGCGCCGAGTGGTAGACCAGGCCCTGGCCACGCAGGTGGGTGGCGTACGCGTGCGAGGTCGGCTCTTCGCCGCCCAGGGTCATGAACAGGCTGTTGTTGCCGGCGAACAGGCCCTGCACCGCGTCGGCGCGCGGTTCGCGCTCGATGTCGAGCAGCACCTCGTCGTCGGGATCGCAGGTGAATTGGTAGGGCGGGGTGGCCGGCGCATCCTTGGCCAGCCAGCCCGAGTGGAAGACGTCGTTGGGGCCGTCAGCAGCTGCCAGCGCCTGCGGCTGCCGTGCAGCCGTCACCTCGGCCAGCGTGTCGCAGGCATGCCAGGCCTCGGTGCCGGTCTCGCACCAGAGCACGCTGCGCTGCAGTGCTGCGGGCTTCTCGCCGCCCTGCATCACCCAGCGGTACCAGGCCAGCTTCAGGCCCATGATGTCCAGGCGGTAGGTGTCGGCAAAGCGCACGCTGCCCACCTGCGGATTGCCGTCATTGCAGCCGGCGTGGTTCCAGGGGCCGATGACCAGGTGGCTGCTGCGCCGCGCCGTGTCGCTTCCCCATTGCAGCAGCCGGCGGTGGTGTTCCAGCGCCGGCGTCTGGCAGCTGTCGTACTGGCCGGTAATCGACAGCACCGGCGCACGCCAGGCCGCGTAGGCCTCGGGGGTGGGCAGGTGGCGGCTCCAGTGGGTGTCGAATCCGGTGTGCGCCAGATTCTGCTGATGCCAGGGCAGCGCGTGGCCGAAGAGCTGCTCGGGCAGTTGCGCGGCAGGTGTGCCCTGAAGCGCTGCGTCTTCCCACACGCCATGCCAGTAGTCCACGTCGCCGAACCACGCCATGTGGGTGCCATGGCTCGCGCTCAGCGAGGCCCAGCGCAGGTTGTACAGCGTGCCGATGCCGCCACCGGGCATGTTACGCCCCAGGATCGCCGCCGCCGAGGGCACGATGGTGCGCAAGGCCGGGTGCCCGGTGCCCAGGGCCAGCCACTGGTTCATGCCGCTGTACGAGCCGCCGAACGTGGCCACCTGGCCGTCGCACCAGGGTTGCGCCACCAGCCAGTCAAAGACAGCCGTGAAGTCTGCAGCTTCATTGACCACCGGGGTGAACGTGCCTTCGGACTCGCCGGTACCCCGGCAGTCGACGCTGACGAAGACGAAGCCTTCATTGGCAAAGCGCACGCCATCGGCATAGCCCCAGTCGGCGCCATAGGGCGTCATCTCGACGATGACCGGCAGCGGGTCCGCCTGGCCGCGCGGCTTGAAGACCATCGCGGCCAGCTGAATGCCGCCCGGTGCCGGCACCGCCTGGCGGAACAGGATGTCGACCTGGCGGCCGGGCGGACTGGGCGGGCTGTTGCGGCTGTCGATCATGCGATCAGACCCTCATGTCGACGGTGGGATGGCTGGCGGCCAGCGGCAGCACGAGGCGAGAGCGCTCGGACCCGTCATGGAACACCGTGACCTGCGCCACGCGGCGGTCGGCCAGTGTCTCCTCGTGCACCGGTTTGCCCGAGTTGCCATTGCGCTGGAAATCGAGCCCCATCGCATGGCGCACCACCAGCCGCAAGCGGCTGTGCCGGGCCAGCGTGCGTGCGAAGAAGCGCGCGGCGCCGAAGCGCACGGTCATGGTCTCGCCGGGCGTGACGGGCGTCGGGTGATCGGGCCCGTGGCGATGGCGCAGGCGCAGCAGGTCCGAGCTGAGGAAGATCGACTGCCCGTCGGCGCGGATCTCGTACAGCAGCATCGCCAGGTCGGCATCGGGCTGGTCGACGGCGCAGCGCAGCTCCAGCGACGGGCAGCCGGCCAGCGCGAGCGGCTCGTCCAGTGGCGCCGAGTGGTACACCAACCCCTGGCCGCGCAGGTGGGTGGCATAGGCCTGAGAGGTGGGCTCCTCGCCGCTCAGGGCAAGGAACAGACTGTTGACCGGGCGGCTGCCTGGAGGGTCCGGCTCTGAGGCGTCGGCGCGCTCCAGGCGTTCGATGTCGAGCAGGGCCTCGTCGTTTGGATCGCAGACGAAGCGGTAGGTCGGTGTCCCGGGTGCATCGGTGGCAAACCAGCCGGAATGGAACACGTCGTTGGGCCCCGGCGCGGCCGCGAGCGCCTGTGCCTGCGCGCCGGCGCTCACGTCCTCCAGCCGGTCACAGCCGTGCCAGGCTTCTTCGCCGCAGACGTACCACTGCACGCGATGGGCCAGCATTGCGGGCTTCGCGCCGCCCTGCATCACCCAGCGGTACCAGGCCAGCTTCAGCGCCATCAGGTCGATGCGCGCTGCCTCGCCAAAGCGCAGGCTTCCCACCTGCGGGTTGGCGTCACCGCTGCCGGTGTGGTTCCACGGGCCGATCACGAGATGGGCATGGCGGCCGGCGTCGCCGTGGCCCCACCGCGTCAGGCGCTGGTGGTACTGCAGCGCGGAGACCAGCCACAGGTCGTGCTGGCCGGTGACCTGCAGCACCGGCATGCGCGTGCGCGCCAGGGCCTCGGGCGACGGCACGAACCGCATCCAGAAGGCGTCGGGCGCAGGGTGCTCGACGAAGTCGCGGTGCCAGGGCAGCGCATGGCCGAAGGCCTGCCGCGGGGCGTCGATCGCGTCGATCTGGCCCGACCCGAGTTCCCCCAGCACGCGACCCCAATAGCCGCCGTCGGCGAACCAGGCACCGTAGGTGCCACGGCTGCTGCCCAGGGCCGCCCACCGCAGGTGGTAGTGGTGGCCCACGCCACCGGCGGCCAGCCCCAGCGGCAGTGGCGCGACGAAGGGCACGATGGTGCGCAGCGCCGGGTGCCCGGTGCCCAACGCCAGCCACTGGTTCATGCCGCTGTACGAGCCGCCGTGCGTGGCCACCTGGCCGTCGCACCAGGGCTGGGCCACCAGCCAGTCGAAGACAGCCGTGTAGTCGGCCGCGTCGTTCACCACGGGTACGAAGCGGCCTTCGGAATCGCCCGTGCCGCGGCAGTCCACCGCGACGAAGACGAAGCCCTCGTTGGCGAAGGCCACGCCGTCGGCATAGAGCATGTCCACGCCGTAGGGCAGCATCTCCACGATCACCGGCAGCGGCGCCGCCTGGCCGCGCGGCCTGAACACCATGGCCGCCAGCCGGCAGCCGTCGGGCGTGGGCACGGGCTGGCGGAACAGGATGTCGACGTTCGCGCCGGGTGGCGTGGGGGCTTGGTGGCGGCTGTCGATCACGGGGTCAGAACCTCAGGTTGGCGCCGACCTGGACGGTGCGGCCCGGCGCGGGGATGACGTCGCTCGTGCCCGGCGCCACCAGTTCGATGTAGCGGGTGTTGGCCAGGTTGCGCGCGTTGGCATAGATCGACCAGGCGCCACCCGACGGCGCCCAGCCGACCGAGGCGTTGGCCAGGCCGATCGCACGCTCGTAGGTGTGTGCGCCGCCGCCGTTGTTGAGGAAGTCGAAGTAGATCTTGTCGCGCCACACGTATTCCAGCCGGAAGCGCAGCGCGCCGCCGGCCAGCGCGATCTTGTCGCCGGCCAGCGCGACGGTGGCGCTGGCCTTGGGCGAACGGGCCAGTTGCTTGCCGGTGGCGATGTCGTTGCCGGCGCCGTCGACGAAGCGGGTGTACTGGCTGTCGAGGAAGGGGGCCGCGAGGTCGGTGCGCAGGTGCTGCGAAAGGCGGAAATCGCCGCTCAGCTCCAGCCCTTTGACCTTGGCCTTCTGCGCGTTGTTGAAGGTGAAGGACAGCGGGTTGCTCAGGTCGTACTGGTAGTACTCGACCTTGTCGCGGTAGTCGTACAGGAACACCGCGGCGTTGACGAAGCCCGCGCCGCCGGGCAGCGTGGTCTTCTGGCCCAGCTCCAGCGCGCGCAGCGTCTCGGGCTTGTAGATCGTGATGGCGCAGCCGGAGGGGTTGAAGGCGCCGCCCTCGCACACGCCGCCACCGCCGTTGTTGGCCAAGGGGATCACACCACCACTCTTGAAGCCCTCGGACAGTCCTCCCCACAGCTTGCTCGCCTTGCTGAGCTGCCAGTCGAAGCCGAGCCGGCCGCTCAGGGCCGTCCAGGTCTTGCTGGCGCTGAGCGCGGGGTTGACATCGAAGGGGCCGAGGCCGAACGAGGTCGCCTCCTTCTTCTCCCAGGTGTAGCGCAGGCCGCCGTTGAGCTTGAAGGTCGAGCTCAGCGGGTGCGAGACGTCGGCAAAGGCCGCAAGGGTGCGGCCGCTGGCCAGGGCGCGCGTGTCGGCCGTATAGCCCCCGAAGAAGCCGGCCGGCCCGGAGTCGATGGCGCGGTTGTCCCGGCCCTTGGATTCCATCGCGAACACCCCGGCCACCCAGTCGGTGGCCTGGCCGGTGCTGAAGTTGACCTGCAGCTCCTGCGAAACCTGATCGTAGGGGGCATTCAGCGTGATGGCCACGCGCTCGTCCTCGGTGCGTGCGCCGAACAGCGGAAAGACTGCGTCGCCACGGTGGCGGCCAACGCCGGTGATCGAGGTCAGCGTCGCGTCGGCCAGCGGCACGGTCAGCGTCAGCGCGGCGTTGAGGTCCGACTGCTTCTGCGCCGGCTGGCGGATGTAGAAGTTGCGGTCCTTCCAGCCAGCGCCTGGGCCGAAAGCCGGGGTGTCGTAGGGCATGGGCAGCGCGGCCTGGCCCACCTGGCTGCGGTCCTCGATGTATTGCAGCCGCAGGTCGGCACGCACGCTGCCCAGCTGGCTGCGCAGGCCCAGGCGCAGGGCCGAGTAGTCGTCGCGGTCACCGGCGCGCGAACCGTCCTTCTCGTTGGTGATCGGGCCGCGGCCGGCACCGGCCGCGAACGACAGGCGCAGGGCGGTGTCCGCGCTCAGCGGCACGTTGACGAAGCCCTGGCCCTGCACGGTGCGCAACGTGCCCAGCGACAGGTCGGCCTCGGCGGCGTAGCGGTTGGCCGGCGCGTTGCTGATCAGGTTGATCACGCCTGCCGTGGAGTTGCGGCCGTACAGCGTGCCCTGCGGGCCCTTGAGCACCTCCACCGCCGAGACGTCGAACAGCCGGCTCAGGCCGGCGCCGCCGTAGGCCTGGTAGACACCGTCGATGTGGATGGCCACCGACTGGTCGGTGCCCAGGCCCACGTCGCCGGTGCCCACGCCGCGCAACGAGATGTTGCCTTGCGATTCGTAGGTGGTCACCACCAGCCCGGGCACGTTGGCCTGGATGTCCTGAACGCGCAGGATGCCGGCTTCCTGCAGGTCCTTGCCGCCGAGCAGTTCCATCGACATCGGCACGTCCTGCACGGCTTCCTTGCGCTTGCGCGCGCTGGTGGTGATCGTGATGGTCTGCGTGGCGCCTTCAGCTCGAGTACTCGACGATTGGGCAAGCGCCGGTGGGCTCAGGCTCGCCCACAGCATGAGGGACAGGCTGGCAGCCAGCGCCACGCTGGTCGGTGTTGGCATGCTCAGACCGGGTGCACCGTTGAGGACAGGCTTTGTTTTCATCATCGTCTCCAGTGGTCGTCAAAGAGTTGGCGCCGGGCAGGCGAACGTGTCCACCCGGAGCCGGATGGATCATGTCGGGCAGGTTATGGGTCGCGTCTTCATCGACCCATATGCCTCTGGTGGTAGTTCGAGGGCTTTGGGGGGCCGCAGGTACCCCGAGACGGCCATTGCGACACTAGAGTCGCGCCGTGCAAGACACCCACGACACCCCTGGCGCCGACCGCGCCGGCATCGCTCGCTCCCTTGTCGACTGGACGCAACGCGCTCACCAGTTGTCACTCGACGGCCGGCCCTTCATCGACGGCCGGCGCGACGGTGCCGCCTGGGCTGCCCGGTTCGCGTGCATCAGTCCACAGGACGGCAAGCCCGTCACTGAACTGCCGCGCGGCGGTCGGGCGGAGATCGCCAGCGCGGTCGCCGCCGCACGCACCGCGCTGGCGCGCAGCGCGGTGCCCGGTGAATGGGCCGACCACGCCACGCGCGCCACCGTGCTGCTGCGACTGGCCGATGCGGTACAGGCGCACGCAGAGGAACTTGCGCTGCTGGACAGCCTGTGCATGGGCATGCCGATCAGCGGCGCGCTGGCCGATGTGGCCGAAGCGGCCGGCACCTTGCGGCATGCGGTGGACGCCATGCCCGCCCTCGAGGACGAGACGCTGCCATCCCGCCCCAGTGCCACGGCGATGAACCGACGCATGCCGCACGGTGTGGTCGGCCTGGTGACGCCCTGGAACTTCCCGCTCTTCACAGCGCTGGCCAAGATCGGGCCGGCGCTGGCCGCGGGCAATGCCGTGGTGTTGAAGCCTTCGGAGCTGGCGCCGCTGTCGGCGCTGCGCGTGGCCGACTTGGCCATCACCTGCGGCCTGCCGCCAGGTGTGCTGAACGTCGTGCCCGGCCTGGGCGCCGAGGCGGGCCAGGCGCTGGCCGCGCACCCCGACGTGGACGCGCTGTCCTTCACCGGCTCCACACTCACCGGCCAGCGCATCATGCAGACTGCCGGTTCGAGCAACCTCAAGGCCGTGATGCTGGAATGCGGCGGCAAGTCGCCGCAGATCGTGTTCGACGACTTCGGCGACCTGCCTGCCGTGGCAGACGCGCTGGTGCAGGGCTTCACCTGGAACAGCGGCCAGGTTTGCGTGGCTGGCTCGCGCATCCTGGTGCACCGGTCGCTGCATGACCGTCTGGCGAGGCTGCTCGAGGAGCGCATGCACGCACTGCACACCGGCGATCCGCTGGACCCCGCCACCACCCTGGGGCCGCTGGCCAGCACCGCGCAATGGGCCAAGGTGAACGGCTTCGTGCGCGACGCACTGGCCGGCGGTGCGCGCGCGCTGGGGGTCTACGACGCCGCCGCGGCTGCGGCCTGCCACTTCCGGCCGCTGGTCATTGAAGGCGTCGGCGCCGAATTCCCGATCGTGCAGGAAGAGGTCTTCGGCCCCGTGGCCACGCTGCAGTCCTTCGACACGCCCGACGAGGCGCTGGCGCTGGCCAACGCCACGCGCTACGGCCTGTCGGCCAGCGTGTGGGTGGCCGACGACAACCTGGCCGACCACTTTGCACGGGGCCTGCGCGCCGGCACGGTGACGCTGATGGCCGCGCCGCAGGCCGCTCCGGCCATGGCGCGCGGCGCCTCGAGCGAGCCCGTGGGCTTGTCGGGGTTCGGCGTCGAAGGTGGACGCGCTGGGCTGCTGACCTACACCCGCATGCGCCACGTCGCTCGGCTGCGCAGCTAGCGCCTGCATGCTCACGACGCCGATCTCGCGGCGCTGGCCAACGAGCGCCCTTGCCCTAGACTTCCGCGGCATGGAGCCTGCGCAGCAGTCCGCCACCGATAACCTGCCACCCTCGCCGCCGCTGCTGGCGAGCTGCACCTCGGCGCTGGCCGCACTCGGCACGCCAGGGATCTTTGATACGGTGTTCGCGCTGCTGCGTCAGGCCACGCCCATCGATGCCTATTCGGCGCTGCAGTTGTTCACCGACAAGCGCCCGCGCGTCCTGGCAGGTGACGATGGCGCTCTCCAGGTGGATGACGCGCAAAGAGCGCTCACCTGGGAGGCCTACAGCGCTGGGCCCTACCTCTTCGACCCCATCCACCAGCACTTCGTCGCTGGGGCGCCATCGGGCCTGTACCGCCTGGAGGAGATCGCGCCCGCCGGCTTCATCGGCAGCGAGTTCCATCAGCGATTCATCGCCAACCACGGGCACGCTGACGAGTTGGACCTGATGGTGGCCACCGCCCAGGGCTGGGCCTTCCTGCTGATGCTGGTGCGCGGGCCAGGGCGGCCCCGCTTCGCCCACGGCGAGATCCAGGCACTGCAAGCGCTGCTGCCGTTTGTCGAGGAGCTGTTGCGCAAGCACTCGCTGGTGTCGGCCACGGCGCTGGAGCCCGAGCGCGTGAACGACCTGGTGCAGCGCAAGATCGACCTCACCACGCAGTGCTTCGGCGCCTCGGTGCTCACCGCGCGCGAGCATGTGGTGCTGCGCTACCTCCTGCTGGGCTACAGCAGCCAACTGATTGGCGAGCGGCTCGGCATTGCCGAGGGCACGGTGAAGATTCATCGCCGCAACATTCACCAGAAGCTCGACATCACCAGCCAGGCCGAGTTGCTGGCCTTGTTCGTGCAATGCATTCCGCTGGCCGACCCGGACACGGGTGCGGATCCGCTGGAGGTGTTCCAGTCGCGGCCTGCCGCCACCCGGCTCGCCTTCACGTCGGCGGTACCGGGCGTGCAAGGCGCCACCTGATCCGCCGAACGGCTGTTGCATGGCCGGTTGCAGCGCCGGCGACAGGCCCCATCAGGCCGCGCGGGCCGCCCGAACCGCAGGCAGGTACAGGCGGGTCAGCGGCACGAACAACAGGCCAGGCAAGGCCATGAAGAGAAACGCCAGGCGCTAGTTTGACAACTCCTGCAACCCTGCAGGCAATCAGGCACGCGCCGGCTCGGCGGCCACAAGCACCCAGCCGGACACGGCGATCATCAGGCTCGTGCCCAGCCGCGCGCCGACGCAGGCCAAGCACCGGGATGTCGCGCTCCAATTCGGGTGGCCTGTACTCCCGACACCGGCGCAGGCCAGCGGACTTGAGTACCAGCAAATGGTTGGCTCATGTCAGTCGTTTGGACTTCTTCAAAGACATCGTACCGATGTGCGAGGCCGCGGGGGCCGCGGAGGGCGCACCGAAAGACTGAAGGGTGGGACGGGGCGACGGGCAGGCGCCCTGGCCGCTCAACTCTCCGCCGTGAACCCGATGGATTTCACGATGGGGCCCCAGCGGTCGGTGTCGGCCTTCAGCATGGCGGCCAACTCGGCGGGCGTGGAGGACTTAGCCTCCAGGCCCATCAGCGCCAGCCCGTCCACCGTCTCTTTGTCGGCCAGGGCCGCACGCAGCGCCGTGTTGGCGCGCTGCACCACGTCGGCCGGCGCCTTGCCGGGCAGGAAGAAGCCGAACCACTCGCTGAAGGCCATGTCGCGCAGACCCTGCTCCACCAGGGTGGGGGTGTCGGGCGCAAAGCGGCTGCGGGCCGCACCCGTGGCGGCCAGCAGGCGGCACTTGCCCGCGGCCACGTGCTGCGTGAACTCACCGATGGGCCCTGACACCGCCTGGATCTGCCCGCCGATCATCTCCAGGATGGCCGGCTGCGTGCCGCGATAGGGCACGTGCTTGAGGTCCACGTTGGCGCTGCGGCCCAGCAGCACGCCGATGAAGTGGGGCACCGAGCCGGCCGCAGGCGAGCCGAAGTTCGCCTGCGCCGGGTTGGCCTTGCACCAGGCGAGGAAATCCGCGACGTTGCGCACCGAAGCCGGCACGGCCGGGCCCACCGCGAACCCGAAGTCGAAGGTGCAGCCCAGGGTGACGGGCGAAAGGTCAGCCACCGGGTCGTAGGCCAGCTTGCGATAGATGTGCGGGTAGACGCCGAGCATGGACATCGGCGTCTGCAGGATCGTGGCGCCATCGGGCGGCAGGGTGCGCACGCCCTGGATGGCGATCTGGCCGCCGGCACCGGTGCGGTTCTCCACCACCACGCTTCGGCCGTAGCCTGGCGCCAGCTTGGCCGCCACGCGGCGGCAGATGGTGTCCGAGGTGCCTCCCGGCGGAAAGCCGGTGATGATCTTCACGGTCTCCAAGGCAGCCTGGGCACGCGAGGTGCCGGCGGCAGGCAGCAGCGCAGCGGCACAGGCCTGGATGAGGTGGCGGCGATTGACTTTCATGGACTGGTCTCCGGTGATGGATGGATCGGTGGGGGTCAATCCCTGAATGTGCAATGCCGATGTCACGGCGGGAATTGGGGAAAGACAGTATCCATGCCAGCGAAGACGCCTTGGTCAGCAACACCTGGCAAAGGCTTGCGTCCACCCGCCGACACTGCAGGGCAGCTCGGAAACGCCGAAGGCGCGCGCTATCGCGGCTCCGCTCCTGAGCTGCAAAGTTGAACCGGCAGCTGAAACATGAGCCATTCTTTCCGTGAAAGTCTAAAGACAAGCCTTAGCTTTTCGCAAGAATCATCAGTCGGCTTGCTTGGCCTCCAGCCGCGTCTGGATGACCAGGGAAGCGGCCTGTAGCCGACCTGCGGGAACGAGGACTGCCCGCGATCAAGGCCCCCGTCGCGTGGTCGGCGAGAGCTTCTTCCAAGGCAGGTCAGCCGGCACGGCGGCCATGGGGCCGGCGGCCTTGGCCACCAGCACATGGCTGGCGTTGGGCTGGAAGTCGGCGCGGAAGTGCACCGAGCTCTTGACCACGATGACGCGCATCTGCTCGGGGTGGATGCCCACCATTCGCAGCAGTTCGCGGTCAAGAAGCTGCTTCTTGCCGCTGACCACGGCCACGCGGATGCCCTCGATCTCGAGGCAGGCGCTCGCGCCCAGGCGCACGGTCAGGCCGCGCATCATCGGGCCCTTGAGGGTGCACACGCCGTCGCTCACCGCCAGCACCTTGAAGCGGCCACGCACGGGCGCATCGCTGGTCCCGCCGAAGGTGGGCACGGATTGGCCCAGAGCCAGTTCCAGCTCCGCACCCACGCCAGCTTCCAGCGCAGCGCGCCCGGCCTCGGGATCGAACAGCAGCCCCAGCGCCACCTGGCCGGGGAAGCGCTTGCCGGCCCCCTGCGCCAGTAACGCATGCAGCATGCCGGTGGTGTTGCTGTCGCCGCCGGCGCCGGGGTTGTCCTGCGTGTCGGCCACCACCACCGGTTGACCGGCGGTTTCCGCCAGGGCCAGGGCGCGCTGGGCGGCGTCATGGGCCGAGAGCACCTCGCCCTGCCATTGCGTGGGCTCAGCCACTGCGGCGTACAGCGCCTCCACCGCCGCATGCGCACGCTCGCCATGGCCCCACACCGTGGGGCCGCACTCGTCGAAGTCCGAGGCGGGGAAACCGGGGCAGAAGCTCAGCACGGTGCCGTACTCGCGGTCCAGCGCCACCAAACGCTCGTACAACGACTTGGCGGGCTCCATGAAGGTGCTCTGCGAGTTCAGCGCGATGAGGTAGGGCAGGCGCCGCATGTGCATCGGCTCCTTGCGCCCGGCCCGCAGGCGTCGTGCCATCAGTTCCGCGGCCAGCGCGCCGGTGTCAGCCATGTCCACGTGCGGATAGGTGCGGTAGGACACCAGCGCATCGGCCAGCGCCCACATGCGCTGCGTGACGTTGGCGTGCAGGTCCAGGCTCACCACGATGGGCAGGCTGGGGCCGACGATGTCGCGCAGGCGCTGCAGCAGTTCGCCCTCGGCATCGTCGGCATGCTCGGCCACCGCGGCGCCGTGCAGGTCCAGGTAGATGCCATCCAGCTCGCCACCGGCCAGGGCGGCACGCACATCGTCGACGATCGCCCCGGCAATGCGCTCGAAGGCGTCCCGCGTGACGTAGGACGAGGGGATGGCCCCGGCCCAGCACGAAGGCAGCAGGGTCCATCCGTGGCTCTTGGCCGCGTCGATGAAGCCGCCCACGGGGATGTTGATGCCCGTCATCTGCGCCTGCATGGCGGCGCCACGCACAAAAGCGGGAAAGGAATCGCCCCGGGTGAAGGCGGCCCAGTCGGCCAGGCTGGGGGCGAAGGTGTTGGTCTCGTGCTGAAACCCGGCGATGAGGATACGCATCTCGTGATCATCGCATCAGCCTCAGCATCGGTTGAAGATCACCACCACGGGCCTCGAGCCTCCAAACCACATGAACAGCACTTCGCTCTCACGTTTCTTGGCTCGGTTCGCCGCCGGCGCAGTTCTTCTGTGTGCCGGGCTGCTGTCAGCGTGTGGCGGCGGGGGGTCTTCACCTACTTCTTCACCTACTTCTTCACCTACTTCTTCACCTACTTCCTCACCCACTTCTTCACCCACCTTTTCGCCCACTGCCAGCCCGGCCGACCTGGGCACCTTGCGTGTGGCCCTCACCGATGCACCGGCCTGCGGCTACGACGCGGTGTTCGTGACCGTGCGCGAAGTCCGCGCCCACAAGAGCCCCACCGCCGCCGAGGACGATGCCGGCTGGGCTGCGATCACCCTGCCCAGCCCGCAGAGGATCGATCTGCTGAAGTTCAACAACGGCGCCCTGCACGAGCTCGGCCAGATCCCGCTGGAGCCGGGGCGCTACACCCAGCTGCGCCTGGTGCTGGCCGAGAACACGGCTGCCGCCCCGCAGGCCAACGCGGTGCAGCCCACCGGCCAGACGGCAGTGGCTCTGGAGACCCCGAGCGCCCTGCAGAGCGGCCTGAAGATGAACGTCAACATCGACGTGTCTGCCGATCAGATCGCCGACGTGGTGATCGACTTCGATGCCTGCCAGTCGGTGGTGCGGGCGGGCGCGGGCGGGCGTCACCTGCTCAAGCCCGTGCTGCGGGTGACGCCGCGCTACCTGTCTGGCGTACGCGGCCACCTCGACCTGTCCGCAGTGGCTGGAGCCGCGGTGACCCTGCAGACGGGCGGCTCGGTGGTCAAGGCGACGGCGCCCGACCTCGCGACGGGGGCCTTCCGCCTGACACCTGTCGCACCCGGCACCTACGACCTGGTGATCACGGTGCCTGGCCGTACGACCGCCGTCATCACGGGTGTCAAGGTGCTGCCGGACACCCTCACCGACGTGTCCGACACTCCCCTGGCGCCGCTGGCCTGCGACTGCGGCACCGTCCAGGGCCGGGTGACCGCCCCTGCCACGACCCTGGGGCTGGACGCCCTGGTCCAGGTGCACCAGGCGCTCGGGCCGGGTGGGCCGGCCTTCGAGATTGCTCGCATGATGGTGGATGCGCAGACGGGCGAGTACCGCTTCGGACTGCCGGTGGTGGCGCCGGTGGTGGCGGCCTTCTCGGCCAGCGGCGCGGCGCTGTCGTTTGCACCGGCGACTGCGGTGGCCGGGGTTTACGAGGTCCGGGCCACCGCGGCGGGCGTCACCCAGGGTCCGGTCGCCGTGACGGTGAGCATCACCGCCTCGGCGGTGGTGGACTTCCTGTTCCCGTGACGCAGCGGCCAGCGTGGTCCATCAAGCACCGAAGTTGAAATCACGCCCCGGCGCCGCGCTGAACAGCGCCTGGGTATAGGCGTGCTGCGGCGCGCCGAACACTTGGTGCGCAGGGCCTATCTCCACCACCTCGCCGCGCGACATCACGGCCAGGAAGTCGCACACCTGCGAGGCCACGCGCAGGTCGTGGGTGATGAAGAGCATGGCCAGCTTCAGGCGCTCACGGATCTCCTCGAAGAGCTTGAGCACCTGGGCCTGCACCGAGACGTCCAAGGCTGAGACAGCCTCATCGGCGATCAGCAGTTCGGGCTCCATCATCAATGCGCGGGCGATGCACAGGCGCTGACGCTGGCCGCCGGAGAACTGGTGGGGGTAGCGCGGCAGGGCACTGGCGTCCATGCGCACCAGGTCCAGCAGTCCGCGGGCACGCTCCAGGGCTGCGGACTGACTCAGCCCGTAGTTCACCGGCCCCTCGATCATGGCCTTGGCGATGGTCATGCGCGGGTTGAGCGAGCGGTACGGGTCCTGAAAAACGATCTGCACGCGCCGCCGTAACGGCCGCAGGGCGGAGGCCGACAGGGTGGCGATCTCGGCCGCCTGCTCACCGGGCAGCGCGCCCCCCAGCAGCACCGAGCCGGCGCTGGGGTCGATCAGGCGGGCGATGCAGCGGGCCACCGTGCTCTTGCCCGAACCGGATTCGCCCACGATGCCCAGGGTCTGGCCACGGCGGATCTCGAAGCTCACGTCCTTGGCGGCGTGGACCTGGCGGCGCTTGCCGAACCAGCTTCGGTCGTCATAGGTCTTGTCCAGGCCGTGGACCTTCAGCACCACGGGCGCCGAGGCATCCACCGGCCGCTCGTCCACGCGCAGCGTGGGCACCGACGACATCAGCATGCGGGTATAGGCGTGCTCCGGGCGCCGCAGCACCTCGTCGCGCGGGCCCATCTCCACCAGGTCCCCCAGTCGCAGCACGGCCACGCGGTGCGCGATCTCGGCCACGACACCGAAGTCGTGCGTGATGAACAGCACCCCTGTGCCATGGCGCTTCTGCAGGTCCAGCACCAGCTTCAGGATCTGCGCCTGCGTGGTGACGTCCAGGGCCGTGGTGGGCTCGTCTGCGATCAGCAGCACCGGGTCCAGCACCAGGGCCATGGCGATCATGATGCGCTGACGCTGCCCGCCCGAGAGTTGGTGCGGGTAGCTGGCGATGATGCGCTCGGGGTCGGGCAGCAGCACCTCGCGCACGATCTCCAGCACCTTGGCACGGCGCTGCTCGGCGCTCATCGGCGTGTGCTGGCGCAACACCTCATCAATCTGGTCGCCGCAGGTCATGACCGGGTTCAGCGCGGTCATGGGCTCCTGGAAGATCATGGACATGCGCGTGGCGCGCAACTCGCGCAGGCGCGCCAGCGGCGCGTGCGTGATGTCCTCGCCCTGCAGCAGGATCTGACCCGAGGTGACGGGCAGGGTCTTGGGCAGCAGGCCCATCACGCCCTGGGCGATGACCGACTTGCCCGAGCCCGACTCGCCCACCAGGCACACGATCTCGCCGCGGCCCACCGTGAAGCTGACGTGCCGCACGGCGCTGGCACGGTCGCCGCCCGCCGGCAGCGCAATGCTCAGGTTCCTGACCTCGAGGATGGGGGCGTCGCTTGCCGTGGTGTCCTTCACTGCATCACCCGCGCTTGGCCATCTTCGGGTCCAGCGTGTCGCGCAGGCCGTCGCCCAGGATGTTCACCGCCAGCACCGTGAGCGCGAGGAAGACGCCCGGGAAGAAGATGTTGTGCGGGTACTGGTTGAACTGCGCGCGGCCCTCGGCCATGACATTGCCCCAGGTGGGAATGTCGGGCGGCAGCCCCACGCCCAGGAAGGACAGGATGGCCTCGGTGAGGATGCCCGAGGCGCAGATGAAGGTGCCCTGCACCACCAGCGGCGCCACGGTGTTGGGCAGGATGTGCCGCCACATGATCTTCCAGGTGGGCGTGCCCAGCGAGATGGCCGCCTCGACGTAGGGCTCCTCGCGGATGCTCAGGACGAGCGAGCGCACCAGGCGCGTGACACGCGGAATCTCGGGGATGGCGATGGCCACCACCACCGTCAGCAGGCTGCCACGCCACATGGCCACCAGCGCAATGGCGATCAGGATGGCGGGAATGGCCATCAGGCCGTCCATGATGCGCATCAGGAAGCCATCCAGCCAGCGCACGAAGCCCGACACCAGGCCCAGCACGATGCCCAGCGCCAGCGCCAGCACAGCCGTGCACACGCCGACGATCAACGAGACCTGCGTGCCGTAGATCACCCGGCTGTGGATGTCGCGGCCGAAGCTGTCGGACCCCATCAGAAAGCGGTGCTTGAGCGTCTCGCCTTCCAGCGTGGTGATCTCGCCCACCTGACCCGGCAGCAGGTCACGACTGGCGGGATCGAACAGCGTCGGGTCCACCGTGCCCAGCCAGGGGGCCAGCACAGAGATCAAGACCAGCAGCGCGATCACCCCGCCGCCGATGCGCACGGACAGGTTGGCCTTGACGCGCTGCCAGGCCGTGCGTTGCGTGACGATCGAGGCGGACTCGACCGACAGCGTCTCGAAATCAGTACCTGATCCGGGGGTCGAAGAAGACATAGGACAGGTCGACCAGCAGATTGACGAGCACGTAGACGAAGGAGAACAGCAGGATCACGCCCTGCACGGTGGGGAAGTCGCGCGCCAGCACGGCGTCCACCGTCAGCCGACCCAGGCCCGGAATGGCGTAGACCGACTCGGTGACCACCACCCCGCCGATGAGCAAGGCGATACCGATGCCGATGACGGTGGCAATGGGCACCGCCGCGTTGGCCAGCGCGTGGCGCTTGAGCACCAGCGCCTCGGGCAGGCCCTTGGCACGGGCGGTGCGGATGTAGTCCTCGCCCAGGGTCTCCAGCACGGAAGCCCGGGTGACACGGGCGATCAGCGCGATGTAGATCAGCGACAGCGTGAACGCCGGCAGCAGCAGGTGGTACAGCCAGGGGCCGAAGCCCCCCGACATGCGCTTGTATCCCTGCACCGGGAACCAGCCCAGCTTCAGTGAGAACAACCAGATCAGCAGATAGGCCGAGACGAACACGGGTACCGAGAACCCCGCCACCGAAAACGCCATCACCCCGCGGTCGAGCCAGCTGCCAAAGCGCCAGGCTGCCAGCACGCCCAGGGGCACGGCCACAGACACCGCCATGGTGATGGTGATCACCGCCAGCGACAAGGTGGGCTCGATGCGCTGCGCGATGAGCTCGGTCACCGGCATCTTGTAGTAATACGACTGCCCCAGATCGCCCTGGAGCAGGTGTCCGAACCAGATCAGGAACTGTTCGGGGATGGACCGGTCCAGCCCCAGGTTGGCGCGGATCATCGCGATCTGTTCGGTGGTGGCCTGGTCACCGGCCAGCACCGCCGCCGGATCACCCGGCGTCAGGCGCAACATCAGGAAGACGAGCACCGCCACCACCCCCAGCACCGGGAGGGTGGAAAGCAGTCTGCGGAAGAGGAAGGACAGCATCTGCGCTCAGGAGGACCCGCCCTGACCCCGCAAGAACGGGGCCAGGGCTGTGTGGGGGCTCCGGACCGGATCAGTTCTTCTTCAGGTTCCAGTAGATGTTGCCGTTGGTGACGAAGAAGCCGCTGATGTTCTTCGTGGCGGCCATGGGCTGCTGGAACTCGCCCAGGTTGACGTGCGTGCCGATCTCGAACATGCGGGCATGCATCTGGTCGGCCAGCTTCTTCTTCACGCCATCATCAGTGGCGCGCATGAACTGGTTGCGCAACTCGGCGAGCTTGTCGTCGCTGGCCCAGCCGAACCACACGCTCTTCTCGCCGCGGGTGTCGGTGGTGGGATTGGCGATGGGGCTCCACACGTCGAAGGCTTGCCAGGCGGTGAGGAACATGTGCCAGCCGCCCTTGTCCGGCGCGTCCCGCTTGGCGCGGCGGCCCACCAGGGTCTGCCAGTCCATGGCCTGCAGGTCCACCTTGAAGCCGGCCTGGCGCAGCAGCTGGGCGGCCACGTCGGGCAGCTTCTGGATGGAGGCCAGGTCTGTGGGCTTGAGGATCACGATGGGCGTGCCGTCGTAGCCGGAGGCCTTGACGAGGTCCTGCGCCTTCTTCATGTTGGATTTCATCTGCAGATCGCTGCCAGCGGTGCTGCCGTAAGGCGTGCCGCAGATGAAGAACGAGCCGCAGGGCTTGTACAGCTCCTTCACGCCCACCTGGGCGCGCAGGAAGGCGTCCTGGCTGAAGGCTGCCGCCACGGCCTGGCGCACCTTGGGGTTGTCAAAGGGCTTGTGCAGGTGGTTGAAGCGCGCCATGTACTGCAGGCCGAAGTTGGAGTACTTCGGAATCTGCAGGCTGGTGTCTGCCTTGACCTGCTCGTAGAAGTCAAAGGGCAACTGCTCCAGGATGTCGACCTCGCCCTTCTTGAGGGCATTCACCTGTGCCTGCGAATCTCGCAGCGCGAGGTTCCACTCCACGCGGTCCACGAACACGCGCTTGCCGCCCGTGGTGCCGGACGGTGGCTCGCTGCGCGGAACGTACTTGGCGAACTTGGTGTAAACCGCCTTGTCACCGGGCTTGAACTCGTCGCGCTTGAAGACGTAGGGGCCCGAGCCAATGTGTTCCTCGATCTGCTTGAACGGATCGGTTTCGGCAATGCGCTTGGGCATGATGAAGGGCACGCTGGAGCTCGGCTTGCCCAGCGCCTCGATCATGAAGCCGTTGGCCTCGCCCAGGAAGATGCGGAAGGTGTCTGGCGAGGGCGAGTCCATGCGCAACACGAACTGCATCAGCGCCGAGCCCATGGCGTCGCGCTTGCCCCAGCGCTGCAGCGAGGCGATGACGTCCTCGCCCGTCACGGGCTTGCCGTCGTGGAATTCCAGACCCTTGCGAAGCTTGAAAGTCCACAGCCGCTTGTCAGGGCTTTCGGTCCAGCTCTCGACCATCTGGGGCTTGACCTTGCCGTTCTCATCGGTGCCAAACAGCGTGTCGTAGATCATGTAGCCGTGGTTGCGGCTCATGTAGGCCGTGGTCCAGATCGGGTCCAGAACGGCCAGGTTGGAGTGCGGCACGATGCGCAGCACGTTGTTCTGCGCCCACACGGGGGCACTGGTGGCGGCAGCAGCGGCCCAGACGGCGGCAGTGATCAGGGTACGGCGTGCGAACTTCATCGGATCAATCCTCTCAAGGCTTGGGTGGGGCACCGGCTGGGGGCCAACAAAACACTTCATCATAAATTCTGAGGCGCATCGCAAGGCGGTCTATCGGGACAAACACCCGTTTCCCCCGCGGTCACTGCAAGGCTGGCGTCCCTGGGCCGGTCAGCCACCTGGCCCGGCCGCACAGTCTCGCAAGGACGACCACCGGCCTCTATCGAAATCGTGCAAGCGGGCACTCGGGTTTGTCTGCAGCACGATGTACGCGCCCGCACCCCGTCTGCCCGTAGCATGCCCACCCGACTGGGCTGCCAAGGCTGGCCAGAGCCCGCTGTCGGCCCCTTTCTTGGAGCATCCCCATGGAACACCTGAGCCTGCTGCCCGCCCATGAACTGGCACGTCGTGTCCGCCGCCGCAACATCTCCGCGGTGGAGTTGCTGCAGCACCATCTGGACCGCATGGCAAGGCTCAACCCTGCCCTCAAGGCGGTGGTGGTCACGCAGCCGGAGGTGGCCCTGGCGCGTGCCCGCGCCGCCGATGCCGCCCTGGCACGGGGTGAGACCTGGGGCCCGCTGCATGGCCTGCCGATGACGGTGAAGGAGTCCTTCGACATCCCAGGGCTGCCCACCACCTGGGGCCTGGAGGCCTTCCGCGACAACGTGCCCACGCGCACTGCCGTGGCTGTGCAGCGCCTGCTGGACGCCGGCGCCGTGGTGTACGGCAAGACCAATGTGCCCGCGGCGCTGGCCGACTGGCAGTCCTTCAACCCCATCTACGGCACCTGCGGCAACCCCTGGGACACCACCCGCACGCCGGGCGGTTCCTCCGGGGGCGCCTCGGCCGCCCTGGCCGCCGGCCTGACACCGCTGGAACTGGGCAGCGACATCGGATCGTCCATCCGCAACCCCGCGCACTACTGCGGGGTGTGGGGCCACAAACCCACCTGGGGCGTGGTGCCCCTGGAAGGCCACCAGCTTCCGGGTGATGTGTGCCCGGACAGCACCGACATCGCCGTGGCCGGGCCCCTGGCGCGCAGCGCGCACGACCTCACGCTGGCCCTGGACGTGCTGGCCTCGCCCCTGACGGTCTTCGGCCCGTTGGGCCGCACGCCTGCCGTGTGGCGCGACCACGGCCTGCCCGCCCGACAACTGCGCGTGGCCGTGATGACCGACGACGCCCAGGCCCCCGTCGACGCCTCGGTGCGGCGGGCGATGGAAGATCTGGTCGACTTCCTGCAGCGAAGTGGTGTCCAGGTAAGCACCGATGCACGACCCATCAAGTCCGAGGACGCCTGGCGCCTGTACATCCCGCTGGTGCGCAGTGCTCTGGCCGGGCACCTGAGCGAAGCGGAGTTTGCCGATGCGCTGCAGCGCGCGGATGCCGGTCCGGGCGGGCCGGCGGACTTTCCCCGCCTGCACTGGCGCAGCCTGACCATGACCCACCGGGACTGGCTGCGTCTGGACGAGGAGCGCCACGCCCTGCGCCAGCAGTGGGCAGCCTTCTTCGAGCAATGGGACGTGCTCATCCAGCCGGTGGCCGCCACGGCGGCCTTCCCCCACGACCAGAAGGGCTTCCGCTGGGAGCGCTTCATCCAGGTCAACGGCCAGCCCCAGCCGCACACCACCCAGCTGTTCTGGGCAGGCTACAGCGGGCTGTGCGGCCTGCCCTCCACCACGGTGCCGATCGGCCAGTCACCCGAGGGGCTGCCCATCGGGGCACAGCTTATCGCCGCACCGTTTGCCGACCCCGTGAGCCTGCGCCTGGCGTGCTGGCTGGAAACCGAGTACCGGGGATTCGTCGCCCCGCCGATGGCGCTGGCCTGAGCCCCAGCGCCACGCCGGCCCGCAGCGTGGCCGAGGGCAGCTCGCCGAACTGCTTCTTGTAGTCCAGCGAGAACTGGCCCATGTGGAAGAAACCCCAGCGTGCCGCTGCGTCCTGCACCGCGGCGGCTTCGCCTGAACGCAGCTCGCGCCGCACACCGTTCAGTCGCAGCGCACGCAGGTACTGCATGGGACTGGTGCCCAGCACGTCCTGGAAGCAGTAGGTGAGCTTGCGGCGGCTGGCGCCCACCTGGCTGCACAACTCCAGCATGGACAGGGGCTCGTTGGGCTGGGCCAGCATCAACTCACAGGCGAGGTTCACCAGCTGACGCCGGGCAGTCACGGTGGGCAGCGAGGACGCATCCACCTTCTCCGGGATCACCTCGATCCACTCAATGAGCAGGGTATCGCGCACCTGGCGCAGTGCCGTTTCGTCCTGCCAGGGTGTGTCGGAGTCCAGCAGTCGCGCCATCAGCTCGGTGTGCAGCCGCCGCAAGGCCTGTGCTGCCGCAGGGCGGGCGGGCACCACCAGCTGGTGCTCCAGCCAGCCCGCCAGGGGCTTCTGGTACATCCGCTGCCACAGCGGCTGCAGCAAATCGGCCTCCACCACCACGGCCATCAGCGACAGCTCGGTGGGCGTGCACAGGTCCAGTTCGTCGCCACGGCCCAGCAGCACCGAATCCAGCTCGAAGCGCTGCCCGTTGAAGATGCCGGGCCCGGACAAGGCCAGCGGCATGGCAAAACCGTAGGCGCCGCGGCCCAGGTCGCCGCGCTGATGCAGTGCTTGGTTGCTGTCCTCACGCACCAGGCGCATGCCCGGCAACTGCACGTGCTGAACCCGCCCCTGGAAGAGGCCCGCCGACAGTTGCCGGTACTCCTGCTGCCACTCAGGCTGCGCACCCGCCTGCGACTGGGCGTCGCCCGTCGCGGCATCCAGCCGCCAGGCGCCCGTGGGGCCGACCGGTTGTGCAGAAGCAGCCTGGGACATGAGATTCACCGCATCGTCGCGCGCGACTGCAGGACGTCTGCAAAGAGTCTGAAGAGGT
Organism: Burkholderiales bacterium; assembly: GCA_947464185.1. Taxonomy (GTDB): domain Bacteria; phylum Pseudomonadota; class Gammaproteobacteria; order Burkholderiales; family Burkholderiaceae_C; genus Rubrivivax. Next base: position 47,177 of record CANHVY010000013.1, on the reverse strand, counting down.
CTGTGGAGGCCCGCAGGCGGGAAAGCCCTGCCTGCGGAAATGCGCGAAGTCGATAGTACCCGCGAGCCTGCGCTGCTCAGAATACCGGCATGTCCGAGCCCCTTGCCCCCACCCCGCACGCGGCCCTGCAGCCGCCGCGCTCCATGCGCGTGGACGTGCTGCTGATGAACACCGACCGCTCGGCCTTCGCCCAGCGCCACCCTGACGACGCCCAGAAAGTCATCACCGCCCTGCAAGCGGTGCGACCGGGCTGGGAGTTCCGTGCCTGGGCCGCGCGCGACGGCGAACTGCCGCCGGACGCACTGGCCGCGGACGCCTGGGTGCTCACCGGCAGCGTGGCCTCGGTGACGCAACCCGAGCCCTGGATGGAGCGCACCGCTGACGCCTTGCGCCAGCGGCACGCGGCAGGACGCACCCTGGTGGGCCTGTGCTTCGGCCACCAGCTGATCGCGCAGGCCCTGGGCGGCGCGGTGGGCCGCAACGCGGGCGGCTTCCGCCTGGGCGTGGCCGAGACGGCGCTGGCGGCCCAGGAGCCGTGGATGGACCCACCCCTGCCCCGCCTGTCGCTCTTTGCCGCGCACGAAGACCAGGTGCAGCAGCCACCACCTGGGGCGCGCGTGCTGGGCGGCAGCGCCTTCTGCCCCGTGGGCGCCTACGCCATCGGCCAGCATGTGCTGTGCACGCAGTACCACCCCGAGCTCACGCGGGCGTTCATGCGCGATCTGCTGACCAGCTTCGGCCACAAGTTCGGCGCGCCGGTGGTGGCCCAGGCCGCAGGCGAGATCGAGCAGCCTGTGGACGCCGACACCTTCATGCGCTGGGCGGCCCAGTTCATCGAACGTTCCCTGCAAGCCCCGGCGAGCCCATGACCCTCTGGACCCCCACCGACGACGGTCACGCCGACCTGTCCAGCCACGACAGCTTCGTGCAGGGCGCACCGCACGCCACCTTCGCCCGCCTGCGGCGCGACAACCCCATGGCCTGGTGCGACTACGCCGGCGGCCAGGGCTTCTGGAGCGTCACGCGCCACGCCGACATCCTGACGCTCAACCGCGACCACGCCACCCTGTCCTCGGCCCACGGCATCCGCATGGAGGACCAGACCGAGGAGGAGGTGCTGGCCCGCCGCACCTTCCAGGAGACCGATCCGCCCGAGCACTCGCGCACCCGGCTGCTGCTGGCCAAGGCCTTCAGCAAGCCCATGATCGCGCTGTTCGAGCATCAGATCCGCGCCCTCAGCCGGGAGATCCTGGACCAGGCCCTGGCCGAGCCGGAGTTCGATGCCGTGCAGCGCATCGCCCGGCAGCTGCCCATGCGCGTGCTGGGCCGCATCATCGGCACGCCCGAGGAAGACCTGGAATGGCTGGTGGAAAAAGGCGACGCGCTGATCGCCAACACCGATGCCGAGTTCACCGACCATGTGCTGGACCAGGCCGACACCGAGGCCTACCGGCTGATGCCCTTTCGCTCCCCTGCAGGCGCCGAGCTCTACGCCTACGCACAGCGTCTGATGGACCGCAAGCGCGCCGATGGCGACAACTCGGGCGTGCTGCACCTCATCACCCAGCCCGATGCCGAAGGCCACGTCATCAGCGACACCGAGTTCCGCAATTTCTTCTGCCTGCTGGTGGCTGCTGGCAACGACACCACGCGCTACTCGATTGCCGCCGGGCTTCACGCCCTGGCACACCGACCGGCGCTGCTGCAGCAGATGCAGCAGCCCCCCGAGGGGCTGTGGGAAACAGCCCCGGACGAGATCATCCGCTGGGCCTCGCCGGCCATGTACTTCCGCCGCACAGCGATGCGCGACTTCGAGTTCCACGGCAAGCAGGTGAAGCGTGGCGACAAGGTGCTGCTGTGGTTCGTGTCCGGCAACCGCGACGAGGCCGCCTTTGATCGGCCGTTCGAGGTGGACCTGATGCGCCGCAACAACCGCCACTTGGCCTTCGGCCAGGGCGGCGCGCACGTGTGCCTGGGCATGTGGCTGGCCAAGCTGGAAGTGCGCGTGCTGATGGAAGAACTGGCTGCGCGCGTGGCCGGCATTGAACCGGCCGGACCGCACGCCTACCTGCGCAGCAACTTCGTGGGCGGCATCAAGCACCTGCCAGTGCGAGTGCGCCTGCGCTGAACGCTCGTCACCCGTCCTGCCCCCGCCCATCCTCCTGGAGCCCGTCATGCCCCGAGAAGCCCTGTCCGCAGAACGCCTGCGCGTGCTCTTCTGCGACCACCTCAACATCGCCCGCGGCAAGTACGTGCCGCTCAAGGCGCGCGATGGCGCAGCGCGCTTTTGCCGCGGCACCTTCGGCGTCACCTATGACAAGGACCTGATCCCCGCCCCCGGGGCCGAGGTGCTGGGCGGTCTGCCCGACATGGAGGCCGTCTGGCAGGCCGCCGACATCCGGCCAGGCTGGGAGACGTCCACGCGCGTGGTGATGTGCGACCTGCACGCCAACGACGGCAGCCCCCTGCCGATGTGCGGCCGCTCGGCCCTCAAGCGTGCCGTGGCCGACTGGAACGCGCTGGGCTACGACCCCATGGTGGGCATCGAACTCGAGGCCTTCGCCTTCCAGATCGAGGCCGACGGCAGCCTCAAGCCCTACGACACGCCCTCCTCGCACGTCTACGCCACCGGGCCTTTTGCCGACCCGCGCGGCTTCACCGGCGCCATCTGGGCGCAGGCGGCCGCGTGCGGCCTGCCCATCGAGAGCATGAACACGGAGTACGACTCGCCGCAGTTCGAGTTCACGCTCACCTATGACCACGCCGTGAACGCGGTGGACGAGATCGTGCTGTTCCGCCAGATGGCGCGCGAGGTGGCCTTGCGCCACGGCATCGTGCTGACCTTCCTGCCCAAGCCCTTGCTACCGGTGGGCGGCAGTGGCGTGCACGTGAACTTCTCGCTGCGCCACCGCGAGGGGCCCCAGGCCGGGCGCAACGCGATCAACGGCGGGCTGGACCCGGCCGCCCTCAACGCGCTGACACGCCACTGCACCGCCGGTTTGCTGCACCACCACCAGGCCCTGGCCGGGCTGGCGGCGCCCTGCGTGAACTCCTACGACCGGCTCAAGCCGGCCAGCCTGTCGGGCTTCTGGCTGAACTGGGGCATCGACCACCGTAACGTGACCGTGCGCCTGTCGGCCGAGGACGGCACGGCTGCGCGCATCGAGCACCGCATGGGCGACGGCGCCGCCAACCCTTACGCCCTGGTGGCCGCCGTGCTGCAGGCCGCGCGGCTGGGCGTGGTGCACCAGCACACGCTGCAGCCCATGGAGACCGGCGACGGCCTGACCGGCCAGGACGCCACGGTCAGCGTGCCGGACACCCTGGGCGCCGCGCTGGACGCGCTGGAGGCCGACACCGCACTGGTGCAGGCCGTGGGCGCGGAACTGGTGGCCAACCATGTGTTCATCAAGCGTGCGGAGATCGAGAAGTGCACGGGGCTGGACCACGAGGGCGTGCGCCAGTACTACATCCGCCACGTCTGACAGCTTGCGCCCCTTACTCACCAGGAACCCCCATGAAGCCCAGCGAACTCCAGCGCGACAACGCCCAGTACCTCTGGCACCCCATGGCGCATCCCCGCGCCATGAAGGCCGAAGGCGGGCGGCCGGACATCATTGCGCGCGGTGAAGGCTGCTGGGTCTGGGACGTGGACGGCCACAAGATGCTGGACGGCGTGGCGGGCCTGTGGAGCAGCAACCTCGGCCACAGCTGCCGGCCAGTGCGTGATGCCATCGTGGCGCAGCTCGACGAGCTGCCCTTCTTCAACACCTTCCGCGGCACCACGCACCCGCGCGCCATCGAACTCTCGGCCCGCGTGGTGGACATGATGGCGCCCGATGGTGTGGCCGCCGTGATGTTCAGCAATGGCGGCTCCGACGCGGTGGAGGGAGCGCTGAAGATCGCCCGCCAGTTCCACAAGCTGCGCGGCCAGAAGGACCGCAGCAAGTTCATCGCGCTCAAGCAGGGCTACCACGGGGTGCACTTCGGCGGCATGAGCGTCAACGGCAACACCAACTTCCGCCGCGCCTATGAACCCCTGCTGCCAGGCTGCTTCCACCTGGACAGCCCCTGGGCCTACCGCAACCCCTGGGGCCTGGAGGGCGAGGCCCTGGGCCAGGCCGTGGCGCAGGCGCTGGAGCGCGAGCTGGTCTTCCAGGGGCCGGACACGGTGGCAGCGTTCATTGCCGAGCCGGTGCAGGGCGCGGGCGGCGTGATCGTGCCGCCGGCCAACTTCTGGCCGCTGGTGCGCGAGGTGTGCACGCGACACGGCGTGCTGCTCATTGCCGACGAGGTGGTCACCGGCTTCGGGCGCACCGGTCAGATGTTCGGCACCCGCACCTGGGGCGTGCAGGCGGACCTGTGGTGCCTGGCCAAGGGCATCAGCTCGGGCTACGTGCCGTTGGGTGCGACCGCGATCTCGCGCCGCGTAGCCGAAGTCTTCGACGCCGACACCACAGGCGCCGGGCAGGTGACGCACGGCTACACCTACAGCGCCCACCCGGTGGCCGCCGCCGCCGCGCTGGCCACGCTGGATATGCTGGAGCGAGACGACATTCCGGCCCGGGTGCGCGAAGTCGGCGGCCCGTTCCAGGCACGGCTGGGCGGCCTGGTCGACCGGGTGCCGTACGTGGGCAACGTGCGCGGCATCGGCTTGATGGCGGGCATCGAGATGGTGGCTGACAAGGCAACCAAGGCGCCGCTGCCCAAGACCAGCGACCTGCCCGCCCGCGTGGCCCGCGAGGCCTACCGCCGTGGCCTGATGACGCGGGTGTCCGGCTCGATGATGATCCTGTCGCCCCCGCTGGTGATCAGCCCGCAGGAGCTGGATTTCCTGTGCAGCACGCTGGAGGCCGCGTTCGACGCGGTGGCGACATGAGCGCGCCCGACCGCTCCCAGGCGTTCACCCAGGAGCTCAACCTAAGGCGCGCAGCGCGAAGGGTAGACCAGTGACTGAGCCTGTCATCCTGCTGATCGGCACAGCCGACACCAAGAGCGATGAACTGGCCTACCTGCGCGAGCGGGTGCAGGCGCTGGGCGCCCAGGTGCTGCTGATGGACGTGGGCGTGCTGGCCGCCGGCCACGTGAGCGTGGACATCACCCACACCGAGGTGGCCCAGGCCGCCGGCACCACGCTGCAGGCCGTGATGGACAGCGGCGACGAGAACACCGCCATGCAGGCCATGGCCCAGGGCGCCGCCCTGACCGCCGCGCGGCTGCACGCCGAAGGCCGCATCCACGGCCTGCTGGCACTCGGCGGCACCATGGGGACGGACCTCGCCTTCGACGTCGCGGCCGCGCTGCCGCTGGGCGTGCCCAAGGTGGTGGTGTCAACGGTGGCCTACTCGCACCTGATCCCACCCGAGCGCATCACGCCGGACCTGATCATGGTGCTCTGGGCCGGCGGGCTCTACGGGCTCAACAGCCTGTGCCGCTCCGCCCTGGCCCAGGGCGCGGGCGCCGCCGTGGGCGCAGTGCGAGCGGCCCAGCCCCCGCGCACCGACCGGCCACTGGTGGGCATCACCTCCCTGGGCAAGAGCTGCCTGCGCTACATGGTGAACCTGAAGCCCGCGCTGGAGGCGCGCGGCTACGAGGTAGCGGTCTTCCACACCACCGGCATGGGCGGGCGCGCCTTCGAGGCGCTGGCCGCTGCCGGACGCTTTGCCGCGGTGATGGACTTCAGCCTGCAGGAGCTGGCCAACCACCTGGGCGACTCGGTGGTGACGGCGGGGGCGGACCGGCTGCTGGGCGCGGGCCGCAGCGCCACGCCCCAGATCGTGGCCCCGGGCGCCGTGGACATGGTGGACTTTCCGGCCTGGCAGCCCGTGCCTGACAGCCTGGCCGGCCGCGCCGTGCACGTGCACAACCGCCTCATCGCCTCGGCCACCTCCGCCCCGCCGCTGCGCCGGGCCATCGCCCGCGAGATCGCCGCCCGCCTGGGCCAGGCCCAAGGCCCCGCCTGCCTGCTGCTGCCCCGGCGCGGCGTGGAAGCCTGGGACCTGCCCGGCGAGCCCCTGCACGACCCCGAGGGCCTGGAAGCCTTCTCCACCGAGCTGCAGACCTGCATGGCCGGCGCGGGCGGGACGCCGGGCCTGGAGTTCCAGGCGCTGGACCTGCACATCAACGACGACGCGTTCTGCGAGGCGGCGCTGCAGGTGTTCGACCGCTGGGTGGCCCAGGGGAAGGTGGTGCCGGGGCAGGTCGCTGCGATCGCATCCCCGCAGGCGCAGAACCAACAAGCGCATCCAGGGCAAGACGTGCAAGACCTCTCAGCCGGCCGGGCTCCCGCGTGAAACGCGCCCTGATCCTGGACTTCGGCGGCGTCATCAGCCGCACGCTCTTCGAGACCCACGACGAGACCGAGCGCGCGCTCGGTCTGCCCGCCGGCACCCTCACCTGGCACGGCCCGTTCGACCCGCCGTCTGACTCCCTGTGGCAGGCCATGCAGCGCGGCGAGCTGAGCGAGCGCGACTACTGGCTGCAGCGCGCGCGCGAAGTCGGCGCGCTTCTGGGGGAGCGCTGGGAAGCCATGGAAACCCTGGTGCAGCGCGCCCGCGGCGCCGAGCCCGACCGCATCGTCCGCCCCGAGACCGCCGCGCTGGTGCGCGAGGCCCAGAACGCCGGCATCCGCCTGGCCATCCTGTCCAACGAGCTCGACCTCTTCTACGGCCGCAGCCTGCGCGAGCGCCTGCCCCTGCTGCAGGCCTTCGAGCACATCAGTGATGCCACCTACACCGGCCTGCTCAAGCCGGACCCACAGGCTTACCTCGGCTGCCTGCAGGCGCTGGGCCTGCCCCCCGAGGACGCCGTCTTCGTCGACGATCAAGCCCGCAACGTCGACGGTGCACGGCGCCTGGGCATCCCGACCGTGGCGTTTGATGTCACGCGGCCGGAGGCGTCTTGCGCCATGGCAAGACAGATGTTGCGGATGGAGCGGTGAGGTACGCGCCTCCCTGGAGCCCTGGATCCCAGACGCCAACTGACGGGTGCTTGCAGGTCAGTTCTGAGCCATCGCCTGCCGGGCCGCCTGCGCGAGAAACCCGCTGCGGGTGGCGCCATGGCGGCGCGCATAGGCATCGATCTGCTCGACCAGGTTCGCGGGCAGGCTGATGTTCAGCCGCACGGGCGTGGTGTCGATCTGGCTCAGGTCCACCTCGGCCAGCATCCATACGCCTTCTGCGTACTGAGGGTCACTCGCCAGCACATCCAGCGGCGTGGGCTCAGGCACGGCCTGGGCGCCCTCGCCAAGAAAGTGCGCCTGCACGGCCTCCTGGATGGCCGCAGGCAGGCTGTCCCAATCGTCAGCCGCCGCGAAGCAGCCTGGGAAATCAGGAAAGGTCACACCGTGGGCGGTCTTGGCATCACCGAGGTGGACGTAGACGGGGTAAAGCATGGTGTTGGCTCCAGGGATGGGCGGCACTCACAGGCCTGCTTGCTTGAAGATGCTGCGCACGGTGGGCATTGGCAGGTCTTTCTTGGGATGCGGCACCGTCACCTTGCCGGGCTTGCTGGGGTGCTTGAACTGGTGGTGTGAGCCCACGGTGTGCACCAGAACCCACCCATCGGCCTTGATCTTCTTGATGACTGCGGCGCTGTTCACTTGTGAGATTTTACACACCAATACACACGAATGACTATGGGTCCGGGTAGTCGCGGCCTTCCCGGAACTGTTTGATGACGCCAGCAAGCATCTCCCGGTAAGCCGCGCCGTCGTCATCCTGGCCAAAGAGGCGTACCAGTTCACGGGAGGCTCGCAGTTCGAACAGAAGCGCCGACCGATTGTGGGCAAGCGCTCTGGCCTGCATCAACAAACCCTTGGCCTCTGCGAGGTCAAAGCGGCCGACTTCGGCCATCACGTGGACCACCTCTGCCAAAGAGTTTTCAGTGGAGAACCTTGCCCCCAGCAGATGGGGGGCACCTCGCGCGATGACCTGCAGCGGCCGTAGGTCCTCGACAGCATCGTCACACGGCCACAGGCGTCTTACGTCATGGAAAGACAGCTCTTGCAGATCTCGCGGTGAGGTATAAAACCCCAGGCCTCGGCATGTGCTGAGCAAGTCAGATCGGCCGAGTACCCGCTCGCTTCAAGGCCATCACTAGACGGGGAAACGCGATGACCAACGTACACATCACCTTGCCGGACGAACTGGCCCGAAGGGCGGGCATCGCCGGGCTGTTGTCGCCCGAGGCCATGGAGGCCATGCTGCGCGAACAGCTCCGACGTCGGGCCGGTGAAGAGCTGCGGGCCATGTGGCAACGTGGACCAGGCGAAGCGCTGACGCCTGAATTGGAGCAGGAGATCCTGGCTGATATTCGTATGGTGCGAGCTGCGCCCTGAGCAAAGATCAAGTACAAATGTCGATCACCGCCCCGTCCAACTCTACCCCCCTGCCCGCCCCCTGCCCCATCACCGCCAAGGACGCGCACGCCTTGTCGGCCGCGATCCACCAGCGCGAGGTGTCGTGCCGGGAAGTGATGCAGGCCTATCTCACCCGGATCGACACGTTGAACCCGCAGTTCAACGCGATCGTCAACCTGGCACCGGCCGAGCAGCTGCTGGCCCAGGCCGACGAGCGCGATGCCGAGCTGGCGGCCGGCCGCTCGCGCGGCTGGATGCACGGCATGCCGCAAGCGATAAAGGACACGGGGCAGGCGCTGAGCTTTCCCACCACCTTGGGCTCGCCGCTGCTGGTCCAGGCCCTGCCGGCGCAGGACAGCACCTACGTGGCGCGCATGAAGGCGGCCGGCTGCATCGTCGTGGGCAAGACCAACATGCCCGAGTTCGGCCTGGGCTCGCACACCTACAACACCCTGTTCGGCGCCACGGGTAACGCCTGGGACCCTTCGGTCAGTGCAGGCGGCTCCAGCGGCGGCGCCGCCGTGGCCCTGGCATTGCGCCTGCTGCCCGTGGCCGACGGGTCGGACTTCATGGGCTCGCTGCGCAACCCGGCCGGCTGGAACCATGTCTACGGCCTGCGGCCGAGCCAAGGCCGCGTCCCCGCCTTCCCCAAGCCCGAGTTGTGGGTGAGCCAGTTGGGGACGGACGGGCCGATGGCGCGCAGCGTGCGCGACCTGGCACGCTTGCTGCAGACCCAGGCGGGGTTCGATGCGCGGGCACCGCTGTCACTAGGCGGGCCCGGACCTTCACCCGGCGGACCCGGTGGCGCGTCCGCCGACAGCTTGGCTGGAAGCAACCTCGACTCGTTCATGCCCCCACCCGACGCCTCGCTCAAGGGGCTGAAGATCGGCTGGCTGGGAGACATGGGCGGCCACCTCGCCGTGGAGCACGGCATCCTGCCGCTGCTGGAGCAGGCCCTGGCCGCGTGCGAGCGACAGGGCGCGATCGTGGAGCCCGTCCGGCTGGATGTGGACCTGCACCGCGTGTGGGACGCCTGGCTGGTGTGGCGCCGCGCGCTGGTGGCGCCGTCCGTGGCGGCCGTGATGACCCAGCCCGGCGCCCGCGAGCGCATCAAGCCCGAAGCGCTGTGGGAACACGACCAAGCCCAGGGCCTGGGCTTTGCCGACTTCCTGGCCGCCAGCCGGGTGCGCGGCGAACTGCTGCACGCCCTGCTGCCGCTGCTGGAACGCCACGATGCCCTGGCCCTGCCAGTGGCGCAATGCTGGCCCTTCCCGCTGGCGCAGACCTGGCCACGCGAAGTGGCCGGCCGCACCATGGACACCTACCACCGCTGGATGGAGTGCACGCTGTACGCCACCTTCGCCGGCCTGCCGGCGATCAGCGTGCCGGCGGGCTTTCACGCCAACGGCCGCTGGCCCCTGGGCCTGCAACTCATCGGCCGCCCGCGCGATGAGGCCGGCTTGCTGCGGCTGGCCGCGGGTTGGGAGAACGCTGGCCTGGGGATGGCGGACCGCACGCCGTTCACGGCCTGAGGCGCTGCACCGCGCACACCGCCACACGGACTGCACCGGCTGCCGAACAGTCCTCAGCCCACAGCCCTTCAGCCCTTCAGCCCTTCAGCGCGTCAACATCATGGTGAAGCAGGAAGTCGCACACGGCCCGGGAGGCCGCGTGCTCGTCATGGGGTCCATCACGCAGGTGGAGGCGCAGGACGCGGGCACCTGGGTGGTATCGGCCTCGCACGGCGGCGTGAGTTCGGGCGAGTTCGCGCTGGAGGTGCCGCTGCAAGGTGCTTTCTTCAACGATGCAGGCGTGGGCAAGGACGAGGCCGGCATCGCGGCGCTGGCCATGCTGCAGGCCTGCGGCGTGGCCGCGGCCACGGTCTCGCACCGGAGCGCCCGCATCGGTGACTGCCTGGACACCTGGGAGCACGGCGTGGTGTCGCACGCGAACGCCAGAGCGCGCGAGTGGGGCATCCTGCCAGGCAAGTCCTTGCGCGATTGCCTGCTGCGGCTGCTGCAGGCCTGAACTGCGGCCCGGCGACCGCGCAAGCCCCCGGGCGGGGATGGCACTAGGCGCGGGGCATGGTAATGGCCCCTGGCCTCGCCGGCCAGAACGACAGGTCAGGGCCGGCTGCGCAAGGCGATCCACGCCACGCAGCCGATCCGTTCGGAGTCGATGGGCGCTGTCCAGGGTTCCACGTGGGCCTGGCGGCCCGCCCACTGCACGCTCACCAGGCCGCCCTCTTGCGCCTGCACGATGCCCTTGGCCCGCACCAGGCGCCCCGCGTCAGCCTCCCACCCGGCGATCAGGGCCTGCACATCCACCGGCCCGGGCAGGTGCAGCAGGCCGGACTCGAACACGTCGGCCGCAGGGGCGACGGCCTGCGCCCGGGGCCATGAGCGTGGCGGGTCCGACGTCAGGCCCAGTGCACCGGCGCGTTCAGCCCCTGGTGCCTCTTCTGCCGGGGCCACGTCGGCAGGACGGCCCTGAAACCCCAGCACCCCCTCCGCCGGCACCTGGGCCCGCACGGTGGGCCACAGCGGCGTTTGCGGATGGCCGGCCGTCCACCAGGCCTGCAGCCGGGCCAGCGTGGCGGCGTCCACGCGGTCGGTCTGGTTCAGCAGCAGCAGGTCGGCATCGTCCAGTTGCTGTCGCACGGTGTCGCCCACGTAGCGGTCGGCCGCGCGCGCCTGCACCGTGGGCGCGTCGGCCACCACCACCGTGGCCTCCAGACGCAAGCCGGGCACCAGGCGGGCAGCGCGCGCCACGGCCGACGGAATGCCGACGCCACTGGTCTCGATCAGCACCGCATCGGGCCGAGGGTCACGCCGCAGCACCTCGGCCAGAGTGCCCACCAGGTCGCTGCCGAAGCTGCAGCAGACGCAGCCACCGGCCAGGCTGAGCACGCCGTCTTCGGCCCCGACGATGAGATCAGCGTCGATGGACACCTCGCCAAAGTCGTTCACCAGCACGGCGATGCGGCGCCCCCCTGCATGGCGCAGCAGGTGGTTGACCAGCGTGGTCTTGCCCGCGCCGAGGTAGCCGCCGATGAGGATGGCGGGGGCAGCGGCGAAAGCAGAGGCGGTGGCGGTAGCGCTCAAGAAGCGGCCTTGCGCACGCCGCATGGCGGCTTGGGCGTGGATCGCGCGTGCATGACCATGGATGAGGTCACGCGCGTCACGCCGCCGGGAACACGCGCCCGCCCTGCACCGTGCCCCACACGCGCACGTCCTTCAGGCGCTCGGCGCCCACCTCGGTGGGGTCGTCCTCCAGCACGCAGAAGTCGGCGCGCTTGCCGCACTCGATGGAGCCGATCTCGCCGTCCAGCTTCAGCGTCCAGGCGGCGCCCAGCGTCACGGCGCGCAGCGCGTCCATCACGCTGATGCGCTGCGTGGCGCCCAGCACCCGGCCCGAGGCGGTGAGCCGGTTCACCGCGCACCAGGCCGTGAACAGCGGCGCCAGCGGCGTGATGGGCGCGTCGGAGTGGATGGAGAACGGCACGCCGGTGTCCAGCGCCGTGCGGCAGGCGTTCATGCGCTCGGCGCGCTCGGGGCCCACGGTCACATCGCGGTGCTGGTCACCCCAGTAGAAGTGGTGGTTGGCGAACAGGTTCACGCCCATGCCCAGCGCCTTCATGCGGCGGAACTGCGCCGCATCCGCCAACTGGCAGTGCTGCAGGATGAAGCGGTGGTCGGGCCCGGGCTGGGTGCGCAGCGCGGCTTCGAGCTGGTCGAGCACCATCTCGGTGGCCTCGTCGCCGTTGGTGTGGGTGTGGATCTGCACGCCCTGCGCCAGCGCCAGGGTGTAGGCCTGGCGGACGGTCTCGGGCGGCGTGTACCAAAGACCGTTGGGCGCCCCGTTGTAGTAGCCGGGCCAGCGCAGCCGGGCCGAGAAGCCCTGGATGGAACCGTCGGCCACCACCTTGATGCGGCCCAGGCGCAACTGCTCGGTGCTGCGCGGCTGCAGGGCGAGGGCCCGCTGCACGGCGTCGGCCGGCGTCATGCCGATCAGGCGCAGCAGCGGCGCGATGCGCAGCGGATAGGTGTCCTCGCCCGTGACCCGCAGCAGTTCGTCCACCTCGCCGTCGCCCAGCGTGGCAGCCAGGTCGGTGGCGGTGGTGACGCCCGCGCGCACCGCCAGTTGGCCGAAGGCGCGGATGCCGAATTCGTCGCCGCCCAGGAAGGAGCGGTTCAGCCCCACCACGCCCAGCGCCGGCCCCATGGCGTCGGGGCCCTTGAGCTCGCCCGTGGGCAGGCCGTCAGGCCCCAGGGGAATGCCGGGGTGATCGATGCCCGTGCGCAGCAACCCGGCCTTGTCCAGCGCGGCCGTGTTGACGTTCAGGGTGTGGCCGCTCGCGTGCATCACACCCACGGGCCGCGTGCCACCGACCCGGTCCAGGTCGTGCCGGTTGCAGCGGCGTTGGCCGAAGTAGATGGGATCGAAGCCCCAGCCCACCAGTGGCGCAGCCGGGTCGTCCATCGCGGCGGCGCGTGCGGACAAGGCCGACACCACCGCCTCCAGGGAGGGTGAGCCGGCAACGGTGCGGCCTTGCGGGTCGCGCACGTCGAAGTAACCGCAGTAGGTGAAGCGCCAGAAAGTGCCCGCCATCAGGTGGCTGTGGCCCTCCACCAGCCCCGGCATCAGCACCCGGTCGGCAAAGCGGTCGTCCACCTCCACCGGCCCCCAGCCCGCCAAGTCTTCCAGCGCACCCACGCCCAGGATTCGCCCGCCGCGCACCGCCACATGCGTGGCCTCGGGCCGAGACGGGTTCAGCGTGAGGATGCGGCGGGCGGTATAGACGGTGATGGTCATGGGGCCAGGGGCGAGGCGCGCGCCAGTGCGCCCGCGCATGTTATGGCGTGCGGCACACGGGCAGGCATGCAGGCATCCACAAGGGTGCGACACCGCATGCGCCACCCGCATCGTCCGGGGGGATGCAGTGACGATTGATTCGCTTCATTGCCTCCACCCGGAGCCCCTGTCGACATTGTCTTGCTGTCTTGCCGGGGCGCCGGCAGCGACATCGAGCAACTGAAAGTCGCCTTCCCACCGTCGCTGCGCTCGCGGGTGGTGGGTCGCACCACGTCAGTACCCGGATCGCTGCACAAGCGATTGAAGGAAATCCAGAACTGGCTCGGACCCGTGCAGCTGCCCGATTGGCGTGCGCTGGGCGTCGGCCCCTTCGACTATCCCGATCCCTGCAAGGAACTGATCGTTTGCAGCCCCGACCTGGGCATGGGGTCTGCGCAGGCCCAGGACCTGAAGCATTGGACAAAGACCCCTTCACCCCTGCCGCCCGACCTGTGGCAATTATTGTTTCCGCACTGATCCGTCGGCACACCCAAACCCTCGGCCGCTGAAGGCTGGGCACTGCACCGCAGCGGTTCAAGGTCCGGTCGAGACCTGCTCCAGGCGACGCCAGACCGTCTTGCCGCCACTGGCCTTGTCCAGGTCTTGAAGCCACGCCTCGTGCGCTTGAAGCTCGCCCTCGCTGGCCTCGATCACCGGCAGCACCATGCGGCTGAGATCCTGACGGGCAAGATCTCCCCGGGAATCCGGGTGGCCGGAACCGATGTCGATGACCAGGCTGTCCTGTCCGCGCGTCAAGCGCACGTAGACCTCGGCCAGCAGGCCGGCGTCCAGCAAGGCGCCGTGGAAGGCGCGGTGGGTGTTGTCCACCTCCAGGCGCCGGCACAGCGCGTCCAGCGAGTTGGCCTTGCCCGGAAACATCTCGCGTGCCATCGCCAGCGAATCCGTCACCTTGGCCGCCATCGTCTGGACGGCGGGCTGCCCCAGGCGCTTGAGTTCCTCGTTCAGGAAGCCGGTGTCGAAGGCCGCGTTATGGATGATGAGCTCGGCGCCCTGCAGGAACTCCAGCACCTGCGCTGCGCCTTCCGCGAAGCGCGGCTTGTCGGCCAGGAAATCATCGGTCAGGCCGTGCACCCGAACGGCTTCCGGATGCACCGCCCGCTCGGGGTTGAAGTACAGGTGGAGGTGGCGGCCCGTCAGCCGGCGGCCCACCATCTCGATGCAGCCGATCTCGACGATGCGGTCGCCTGCGGCGGCATCCAGGCCGGTGGTTTCGGTGTCCAGGAAGATCTGTCGCATGGGCTGCAGGCAAAGTGGAGGGCAGGAAGGGGTCAGCGCAGCGGCGTCGCGCGTGCCGACCAACGCATCAGCCAGAAGCCGGCCAGCACCATCGGCAGGCACAACCACTGCCCCATGCTCATGTTCAGCGCCAGCAGCCCCAGGAAGGCATCCGGCTCGCGGAAGTACTCGGCGACGAATCGCAGCACGCCATAGCCCACCAGGAAGGCCCCCGACACCTGCCCCAGCGGGCGCGTGCGGCGGCTGTACCACCACAGCAGCGCAAACAGCAGCAGCCCTTCCAGCAGGAACTGGTACAGCTGCGACGGGTGGCGCGGCATCATGCTGCCCGACTGCGGAAACGCCATGGCCCAGGGCAGCGCGGCGTCCGCCTGGCGGCCCCAGAGCTCGCCGTTGATGAAGTTGCCGATGCGGCCACTGGCCAGGCCGGTGGGCACGCAAGGCGCGATGAGGTCGGTGACCTGCAGGAACGGCCGCCGACGCAGCTTCGCAAACAAGGCCATCGCCAGCACCACGCCCAGCAGGCCGCCGTGGAAGGACATGCCGCCCTTCCACAGCATCAGCATCTCCAGGGGGTTCTGCAGGTAGTACCCGGGCTTGTAGAACAGCGCATAGCCCAGTCGCCCGCCCAGCACCACGCCCACGACGCCGAAGAAGAGCAGATCCTCCACGTCGCGCCGCGTCCAGCCGGCGCCGGCAAAGCTGGGCTGGCGCACACGCCGACCGGCCAGGAACAGGAACAGCCCGAACGCCACCATGTAGGTCAGGCCGTACCAATGCACCTGCAACGGGCCAAGCGACAGGGCCACGGGGTCGAATTGCGGGTGCGCCAGCATCAGGGAACTCTCCTTGGACTGCATTGTCACTTGCAGCGGCAGCGTCGCGGTGGCCGGAAACAGCCCTCTGGCGGGCGCCGGCATTCGCGAGCGCGCTACAGTGCTGAGTCGATTTTCAGGAGACCTCCCCCATGGCACTCAACCGCCGCTCGAAGAACATCACCGAGGGCGTGGCCCGCGCGCCCAACCGCTCCATGTACTACGGCATGGGCTACCAGGAAACCGACTTCGGCAAGCCGATGATCGGCGTGGCCAACGGGCACTCGACCATCACCCCCTGCAACTCCGGCCTGCAGAAGCTGGCCGACGCCGCCGTGGACGGCCTGAAGGCAGCCGGCGCCAACCCCCAGGTGTTTGGCGTGCCCACCATCAGCGACGGCATGTCCATGGGCACGGAGGGCATGAAGTACAGCTTGGTCTCGCGCGAGGTGATTGCCGACTGCATCGAGACCTGCGTGGGCGGCCAGTGGATGGACGGCGTGGTCGTCATCGGCGGCTGCGACAAGAACATGCCTGGCGGGATGATGGGCATCCTGCGCGCCAACGTGCCGGCCATCTACGTTTACGGCGGCACCATCCTGCCCGGCAAGTACAAGGGGCAGGACCTCAACATCGTCAGCGTCTTCGAGGCCGTGGGCCAGTTCAGCGCCGGCAAGATGAGCGAGGAGGACTTCTGCGAAATCGAAAAGCGCGCCATCCCCGGCAGCGGCTCGTGTGGCGGCATGTACACCGCCAACACGATGTCGTCATCGTTCGAGGCGCTGGGCATGAGCCTGCCCTTCTCGTCGACCATGGCCAACGTGGAGGACCCCATCGTGGCCTACACGGCGGAAGCCGCGCGTGTGCTGGTCGAGGCCGTCAAGGCCGACCTCAAGCCGCGCGACATCGTGACCAAGAAGTCCATCGAGAACGCCGTGTCCGTGATCATGGCCACCGGCGGCTCCACGAACGCCGTGCTGCACTTCCTGGCCATCGCGCACGCTGCGGGCGTGGAGTGGACCATCGATGACTTCGAGCGCGTGCGCCGCCGGGTGCCGGTGATCTGCGACCTGAAGCCCAGCGGCAAGTACATGGCCATCGACCTGCACCGCGCTGGCGGTATCCCGCAGGTGATGAAGGTGCTGCTGAACGCCGGCCTGCTGCATGGTGACTGCATCACCATCACCGGCAAGACGGTGGCAGAGAACCTGGCCGATGTGCCTGACGTGCCGCGGGCCGACCAGGACCTGATCCATACGGTGGAAAACGCGATCTACACGCAGGGCCACCTGGCCATCCTCAAGGGCAACCTGTCGCCCGAGGGCTGCGTGGCCAAGATCACCGGCTTGAAGAACCCGGTGATCACCGGGCCGGCGCGCGTGTTCGATGACGAACAGTCGGCGCTGGCCGCCATCATGGCCAACCAGATCAAGGCCGGCGATGTGATGGTGCTGCGCTACCTGGGGCCCAAGGGCGGCCCGGGGATGCCAGAGATGCTGGCCCCTACAGGGGCGCTGATCGGCCAGGGCCTGGGCGAGAGCGTGGGCCTGATCACGGACGGCCGCTTCTCGGGCGGCACCTGGGGCATGGTGGTCGGTCACGTCGCCCCCGAGGCCTTCGCGGGCGGGTTGATCGCCCTGGTGCACGAGGGCGACTCCATCACCATCGACGCGCACCAGCTGCTGCTGCAGCTGAACGTGCCCGAGGCCGAGATCGCCGCGCGCCGCGTCGCCTGGAAGCAGCCCAGCCCGCGCTACACCCGAGGCGTGCTGGCCAAGTTCGCTCGCAATGCGTCCAGTGCCAGCACGGGGGCGGTGCTGGACGGGGACTGAGTTCTGAGGGCGGCGCCTTGCGGCGCCGCCTCGATCAATTAGTCTGAGCCAATTGATCGAGGATCGCGGGGTTCTCAAGCGTTGAGGTGTCCTGCGTGATCGCCTCGCCCTTGGCGATGGAGCGCAGCAGGCGGCGCATGATCTTGCCCGAGCGGGTCTTGGGCAGGTTGTCGCCGAAGCGGATGTCCTTGGGCTTGGCGATGGGGCCGATTTCCTTGGCAACCCAGTTGCGCAGCTCCATGGCGATCTTCTTGGCCTCGTCGCCCGTGGGCCGGGAGCGCTTGAGTACCACGAAGGCGCAGATGGCCTCGCCCGTGGTGTCGTCGGGGCGGCCCACCACCGCGGCTTCGGCCACCAGCTCGGTGCAGCTCACCAGGGCAGACTCGATCTCCATCGTGCCCATGCGGTGGCCCGAGACGTTCAGCACGTCGTCGATCCGGCCGGTGATGGTGAAGTAGCCCGTCTGCGCGTCGCGGATGGCGCCGTCACCGGCCAGGTAGTAGCCCTTCAACTCGGGCGGGTAGTAGCTCTTCTTGAAGCGCTCGTTGTCACCCCAGATGGTGCGGATCATGCTGGGCCAGGGCTTCTTCACGACCAGGATGCCGGCCTGGCCGTTGGGCACGTCATGGCCCAGCTCATCGACGATGGCGGCCGTGATGCCCGGGAAGGGCAGCGTGCAAGAGCCCGGCACCAGCGGCGTGGCGCCGGGCATGGGCGTGATCATGTGGCCGCCGGTCTCCGTCTGCCAGAAGGTGTCCACGATGGGGCAGCGGCCGCCACCCACGTTGGCGTGGTACCACTCCCAGGCGGCCGGGTTGATGGGCTCACCCACCGAGCCCAGGATGCGCAGGCTGGACAGGTCGTAGGACTTGGGGTGCACCGCCGCGTTGGCCTCGGCCGCCTTGATCAGCGAGCGGATGGCCGTGGGCGCGGTGTAGAAGATCGAGACCTTGTGGTCCTGGATCATCTTCCAGAAGCGGCCGGCGTCGGGATAAGTGGGCACGCCTTCGAAGACGATCTCCGTGCCGCCCAGGGCCAGCGGGCCGTAGGTGATGTAGCTGTGGCCGGTGACCCAGCCGATGTCGGCCGTGCACCAGAAGATGTCCTGGTCCTTCAGGTCGAAGGTCCACTTGGTGGTCAGCGCCGCGTGCAGCAGGTAGCCGCCCGTGGAGTGCTGCACGCCCTTGGGCTTGCCGGTGGAGCCGGAGGTGTACAGCAGGAACAGCGGGTGCTCGGCCCCTACCCATTCGGGCTCGCAGGTGCTGGGCTGGCCGGCCAGCACATCGCCCATCCAGCGGTCGCGCCCGGCGGTCATGGCCAGCTCGACACCGGTGCGCCGGACCACCAGCACATTCTTCACGCTGTCGCAGCCGCCCAGGGTCAGGGCCTCGTCGACGATGGCCTTGAGCGGCAGGTGCTTGCCGCCGCGCACCTGCTGGTCGGCGGTGATCACGACCACGGCACCGGTGTCCTCGATGCGGTCGCGCAGCGACTGCGCCGAGAAGCCGCCGAAGACCACCGAGTGGGTGGCACCGATGCGGGCACAGGCCTGCATGGCCGCCACGCCGTCCACCGACATGGAGATGTAGATGATGACGCGGTCGCCCTTCTGCACGCCCAGGCTCTTCAGGCCGTTGGCCATCTGGCAGGTGCGCGCCAGCAGTTCCCGGTAAGTCACCTTGGTGACCTCGCCGCCGTCGGCCTCGAAGATGAGCGCGGTCTTGTCGCCGCGGCCGGCCTCGACGTGGCGATCCAGGCAGTTGTAGGAAGCATTGAGCGTGCCGTCCTCGAACCACTTGAACATGGGCGCCGTGCTGCTGTTGAGCACCTTCGTGAAGGGCGTCTTCCAGGAGATGAACTCGCGCGCCAGGCGCGCCCAGTAGCCTTCGTAGTCGGCCTCGGCCTCGGCGCACAGCGCCTGGTAGCCGGCCATGCCGGAGACGGCGGCCGCAGCGGCCAGGTCTGCGGGCGGCAGGTAGATCTTGGGGGCGGTGGCTTGGTCGCTGGACATGGGGAAGTCTCCTGTGTTTTCGGGGCCGAACTCTGATGAATCGCTCTGACTGAGGCCTTACTCTGGGTGGATCCGCCCACGGCAGTCAGCGGCCAGGATCCCTGCGGGTGGGGCGCGCATGCCGGGCCAACACGGCCGGCCCACGTCGCGCAAAAAGCCCCTCATGTTGACGCGCCTACAATTTCACGCATCAGGAACATCCCCGATCCGGGGGTGCAAGACCCGGTCGCCCTGGCCGGCCTGAAGACGGCTTGAAGCCCCCCTCCCCCCGCACCATGACCACCCCCGACCTCACCAGCAAGCGCCGCCTGCACGGCCTGCCCGGACTGATCTTTGCCAGCCGCTGGCTGCAACTGCCCCTGTACCTGGGCCTGATCCTGGCCCAGGCGGTATACGTCTACCACTTCTGGGTGGAACTGGTGCACCTGGTGGAGGCCGCCTTCGGCAGCCAGGCCGCGTTGGAGCAACTGGTCACCAGCATTGGCTACAAAGCAGTGGCGATCAAGGACGCCGCGGGTGTCGTCACCGGCTACGAGCCCATCAAGCAGCTCAACGAGACCATCATCATGCTGGTGGTGCTGGCGTTGATCGACGTGGTGATGATCAGCAACCTGCTGATCATGGTGATCGTGGGCGGCTACGAGACCTTCGTCTCGCGCCTGAACCTGGAGGGCCACCCTGACCAGCCGGAGTGGCTGAGCCATGTGAACGCCTCGGTGCTGAAGGTCAAGCTGGCCACCGCCATCATCGGCATCAGCTCCATCCACCTGCTCAAGACCTTCATCAACGCGGCGAACTACGAGGAGAAGGTGCTGCTGTGGCAGACCATCATCCACATCGCCTTCCTGTTCTCGGCCCTGGCCATCGCCTATGCGGACAAGCTGATGTCCGGCCATTCGTCGAAGTCCAGCCACTGACCTCAGCACCCAGGGCTCACGGGCCGTCCAAGGGCGCAGGCCCCGCCTTGGAGGGCGATCGCAGGTGAATGGCGGCCTTGGCCATCAGGTTGGCGGAAATTGGGGCCGTCACGAACAGGAACAGCGTGATCAGCAGTTCGTGCACGCCCAGGCTGCCCCGTGCGGCGGTCAGCAGCATGCTGGCCAGCAGCACCCCTCCCACGCCCAGCGTGGTGGCCTTGGTGGGCGCGTGCAGGCGCATGAAGAAATCCGGGAAGCGCAGCATGCCCACCGCGCCCACCAGGGCGAAGACGCCGGCCACCACCAGCAGAGCCGCGATGCTGGCCTGCCAGGCCCAGTGCAATTCGTTCATCGTGCAGGTCCTCCTTCGTTTCACTCGATCACGTCGCCGCGGCTGAGGTAGCGCGACAAGGCCACCGTACCGGCAAAGCCCAGCAGCGCGATCAGCAGCGCCGCCTCGAACAACAGCGCCGTCTGCAGGCGCATGCCCAGCAGGATCACGAGCGCCACGACGTTGACGTACAGGGTGTCCAGGGCCAGCACCCGGTCGGGCGCTTCAGGGCCCTTGATCAGGCGCCAGGTGCACATCACCAGCGCCAGGCCGATGCAGCCGAAGGCGAAATCCAGCGCCAGGTCGATCATGTGCGCACTCCCTCGAAGATCTCGCGCAGCGGGCTTTCGTAGCGCTGCTTCATCTGCTGCGCCATGGCCTGGGGGTCGTCACAGTCCAGCGCGTGCACGAGGATCTCCCAGCGTTCGTCGTCCACGACGCAGGACACGGTGCCCGGCGTCATAGTGATGATGGAGGCGAACAGCGTCGCGGCCGTGGCATGCCGGGTGTCCAGCGGCACCCTCACCCAGCCCGGCTGCGGCTTGGCCGCAGGGTTGAGCACGATGCGCGCCACCGCCACGTTGGACACCACGATGTCCCACAGCACCACCCCCATCAGCCGCACCGCCGCCGGGGCCGAGTGCACCCGGCTGGCAGGGCCGAGAAAGCCGTGCACCAGGCGCGGCACCACCAGCGCCAGGACGGCTGCGCTCAGCAGGTGAGCAGGCGCCAGGCTCTGCTGCATCAGCAGCCACAGCGCCGCCAGCACCAGCGACAGCACAGGGTGCGCCAGCCAGCCGGGTTTGCGGGAGCGGGCGTTCTGGCCAGGCTCCTGCGGGCGCGCGTGCGGTGCGGGCTTCACGGCTTGGCCTCCTGGGGGGTGGGCGGGGCGGGCGGCGGGGATGCCGCCGGTGCATGCGGTATCGGGAACCTGTACGGCCGCGCCGTCTGAGCCCCGAGCCCCGCCTCACCCAGCACGGCGCGCGCGTAGGCGGCGCGGTCCAGCAGTTGTTCGGCGGCCTGCGCGGTGTAGCGCTGGATCGGTGCCGCCCACACGCTCATGGCCACCGTGGCGGCCAGCAAAGCCAGCGTGGCCGAGATCAGCGTCGGGCTCGCGCCCGCACCACCTGACGCAGCCACCCCCCCTTGCACGGGCTCGGCCCGCACATGCCAGAACAACACGCTGCCAGCGCGCGCCAGACCCACCAGCGTGAGGAAGCCGCCGCCCAGGATCACCGCCCAGATGGCGGCTTGCCAGCCGTGCGCGCTGGAGGCCTCGAGCATCAGCAGCTTGCCGATGAAGCCCGGCAAGGGCGGCAAACCCGCAGCCGAGGCGGCCGCCAGCAGCATCAAGGTGCCCAGCAAAGCCGGTTGCGCCACGGGGGCGGCAGGCACCAGCCGGTCGGCGGCGTCACCGCGCTGCGAAGCCACCAGTTCGGACAACAGAAACAGCCCGGCGACCACCAGCGTGCTGTGGGCCAGGTAGTAGAGCGATGCCCCCCAGCCGGCGCTGCCGAACAGGCCGATGCCCACCAGGATGGTGCCCACCGAGGCCACCGTGAGCCAGGCCACCAGCCGTTCCAGCGTGTGGGCTGCCAGGGCGCCCAGCACACCCAGCACGCTGGTGGCCAGGGCCAGCGGCAGCAGCAGAGGCTCGGCCGCCAGCGCGGAGTCTCCCGCCTCAGGCCCGAACACCACACCGTGCACGCGCAGGATGGCGTAGACCCCCACCTTGGTCATGATGGCGAACAGGGCGGCCACCGGTGCCGCCGCGGCGGCGTACGTGGCCGGCAGCCACATGGACAAGGGCGCCAGCGCCGCCTTGAAGCCGAAGACAACCAGCAGCACCAGACCGGCGGCCTGCACCACCATCGCGTCCGGCCCCTGCACCATGGGCACGCGCAGGGCCAGATCGGCGAAGTTCAAGGTGCCCGTGCGCGCATACAGCAGGGACACCCCGATCAGGAACAGCGCCGAGGCCAGCAGGTTCAGCACCACGTAGTGCAGGCCGACCTTGAAGCGTTGCCCGCCCTGCCCGTGCACCATCAGCACGTAAGAGGCGATGAGCAGCACCTCGAAGAAGACAAACAGGTTGAACAGGTCGCCGGTGACGAAGGCGCCGTTCAAGCCCATGAGCTGGAACTGGAAGATGGCGTGGAAATAGCGCCCATGGGCATCCCAGCCGCCGCTGGCATACACCAGCACCGGCAGCGCCACCAGGCTGGTCAGCAGCAGCATCATGGCGCCCAGGCGGTCCACCACCAGCACGATGCCGTAGGGCGCGGGCCAGTCACCCACCCGGTACACGGCCAGCATGCCGCCGGCCGCCTGCCCCACCAGCACCGCCGCCAGGCCCAGCCCCAGGGCCACCGACACCAGGCCGATGCGCCGGGCCCAACGCAGCTTCGCTGAGGCATGGCTGCTGGACGCGCCACCGTGGTCGCCCAGGATCAGCAGCGCCATGGCCGTGAAGGCCGGCAGCAGCACGGGCAACACCGGCAGGTGTTGCCACCACCAGGCACTGGTCCAGGCCGTCACCGCCGGGCCTCCGGCGCATCAGGTCTGGCGTCCACGTGATCGCTGCCGTTCTCGTGGCGGCTGCGCAGCGCCAGCTCGATGACAAAGCCCGTGGTCGCAAACCCGATGACGATGGCCGTCAGCACCAGGGCCTGCGGCAGCGGGTCGGCAAAGGGGCCGGCACCCACCACGATGGGCGGCGCCCCCGACCACAGACGCCCCATCGCGAAGATGAACACGTTCACCGCATAACCCAGCAGGCTCAGGCCCAGCACCACGGAGTAGGTGCGCCCGCGCAGCAGCAGGTAGATGCCGCAGGCCACGATCCAGCCGATGCCGGTGGACAGCAGGAACTCCATCGACATCAGCGGGCTCCTTCGGGCGCGGCGGCGTCGCCGGGTGACGGTTCAGGCAAGGGGCCGGGGGCAGGCTCCTTGCTGGCCGCTCCCAGCACGGACAGCATCAGCATGGTGGCCCCCACCACCGTGACATACACCCCCAGATCGAACAGGGCGGCGGTGGCCAGCGGCGCCTCGCCCAGCAAGGGCAGCACTGGATTGCCGTGCGCGCTGGTCAGGAAGGGGCGCCCGAACACGAAGGCGCCCACCCCCGTCAGGCCCGCGATGGTCAGGCCCACGCCGATCCAGCGGGTGAAGCGGCGCCCCGCCTGGGCGTGCAGCACGGCCTCGGCCCGGGCCTGGCCCATCGCCATGTACTGCAAGACCAGCGCCACGCCTGTCACCAGGCCGGCAATGAAGCCGCCCCCGGGCAGGGCGTGGCCGCGCCAGAAGATGTAGACCGTGGCCACCAGGGCCATGGGCAGCACCAGGCGCGCACCCACGCGCAGCATCAGCGGCTCGCGCGGGAAGCTCCAGGGGCGGCCCTGGGGGTCCAGCCCGGGGCGCCGGGCGCGCATCCCGTCCAGCAGCGCCAGCACGCCCACCGCGGCAATGCCCAGCACGGTGATCTCGCCAAAGGTGTCGTAGCCGCGGAAATCCACCAGGATCACGTTGACCGAATTGGTGCCGCCACCAGCCGGCACCGACTGCTCAAGGAAGAACCAGGAGATCGAGTCGTGGTCAGAGGTGAGCATCAGCCAAGTCAACCAGGCGATGCCCCCTCCCCCGGCCAGCGCGAGCAAGGCATCGCGGCCGCGCCGGCCGAGTTTGGACTCCACGGGCGAGAACTGCGGCAACAGCGCCAGGCCCATGAGCAGCAGCGCCGTGGACACCACGTCCACCGACAACTGCGTCATGGCCAGGTCGGGCGCGGACAAGGCCACGAAGGTGAGCGAGGCCACCAGGCCCACGGCGCCTACCAGCACCGTGGCGGTGAAGCGCTGGCGGTGCAGCACCACCACCGCCGCACCCGTGGCGAGCAACAACGCCCATACCGTGACCGACAGGGCCGAGGCAGGCAGCAGCGTCCGCGTGCCGGCCTCGGGCGCGGCGCCAGGCCCGGTGAGGAAAGGCCAGGCGGCCAGCACGATGGCGCTGGCCACCGTGCAGGCGGCATAGCGTTGCAGCGAACCGCTCTCCAGCGCTGCCGTGAGGCGCCCGGCCACGCCGAACAGGCCGTTCATGCAGGCTGTGAAGGCCGCGTGGCCCGACCAGGCGCGCGGCACGTATCGGTGCAGCGCCCCTCCCCGCCGCAAGCCCAGGTACAGCAGGGCGCCCCCTGTCAGCGCCACCGCGCTGAGCGCCAGCGGCAGGTTCAGCCCGTGCCACAACGCCAGCTCGAACGCCGGCGCTGGCGCCCCCAGCACCACGGTGGCCACGCTGGCCACCAGCGGCCCGGCCAGCGTCATCGGTGCCAGGCCCAGGGCGATGCACAGCGCCACGAACACCACCACGGGTGCCTTCATGCCCCACGGCGGCTCATGGGGCGCAGGCTGGGGCCAGGGGCCGCCCGGCCGGCCGAAGAAGGTGTCATGCACCAGACGCAGCGAGTACGCCGCAGAACACAGACCGCCCACGGTGGCCAGCAGGCCCACCACCCACGTGGCCCAGGGTGCGCCGCCCCAGAAGCCGCCGCTGCCGGCCTGCAGGGCCTCGTGCAGCATCATCTCCTTGCTGATGAAGCCGTTGAACGGCGGCAGGCCGGCCATGGCCGCGCTGGCCAAGAGCACCAGGGAACCCACCACGGGCATGGCGCTCATCAACCCGCCCAGGCGCCGCATGTCGCGGGTGCCGGTCTCGTGGTCCACGATGCCTGCGCTCATGAACAGCGCGGCCTTGAAGGCGGCGTGGTTCAGGATATGGAACACCGCTGCCACGGCCGACAAGGGCGAGGACAGCCCGATCAGGAAGGTGATCAGGCCCAGGTGGCTGATGGTGGAGTAGGCCAGCAGGCCCTTGAGGTCATGCTTGAAGACGGCCACGAAAGCCGCAAAGACCATGGTCACCAGGCCGGCCGTGGCCACGATGCCTTCGAACAGCGGCGTGCCCCCCAGCACCGGGTACAGGCGCAGCATCAGGAACAGGCCGGCCTTCACCATGGTGGCCGAGTGCAGGTAGGCCGACACCGGCGTGGGCGCGGCCATGGCCTCGGGCAGCCAGAAGTGGAAGGGGAACTGCGCGCTCTTGGTGAAGCAGCCCACGAGGATGAGCCCCAGCGCCAGGGGATACAGCGGGTGCGCCTGGATCTCGGCACCGCGCGTGAGCATGGCCGACAGATCGTAGGTGCCGGCCACCTGGCCCAGCACGACGATGCCCGCCAGCATGACCAGCCCGCCCCCGCCGGTGACGGCCAGCGCCATGCGCGCACCGGCCCGGGACTCTTCGCGTCCCCCCCAGTAGCCGATGAGCAGGAACGAGGAGATGCTGGTCAGCTCCCAGAACACCATCATCAGCAGCAGGTTGTCCGACAGCACGATGCCCAGCATCGCCGCCATGAACAGCATCAGCGTGCCGAAGAACTTGCCTGCCGGGTCCTCAGGGTGCAGGTAGTAGGCCGCGTACAGGATGACCAGCAGGCCGATGCCCGTGATCAGGCCCGCGAACATCAGGGCCAGGGCGTCCAGGCGGAAGTTGAGGTTCAGGCCGATCGCGGGAATCCACTCGGCGTGGTGCAACAGGGTGCGCCCGGCCAGCACCTCGGGGGCCAGGGACAGCAGCACCGCCAGGGCGGCGCCCGCCACGCCCGCCGCAGCCCAGGCCGTGAGCTGCCGCCGCAGCGCAGACGACCCGCTGCCGATGCCAAAGCACAGCAGGGTGCCGACCACCAGGGGCAGCAGGACGATGAGAGCCAGGGGATTCATGGGCGGGCGGATTCTTGCAGGCCCGCGGGCTTCCCACCGCAATCCCTTCACATCGAGTTGGAATTCAGACCGTGATCTCCCGCCAGCATCGCCCGTCAGCCTCGCCCAAAGCGCGGTCGATACACTCCCGCGTCGCCCTTGTGCTTTGGTCGGAAGGCCGTCAGCCAGGGCGCGAACCCCAACGCCCACCGCCTGATCATGACCACCACCATCCGCCACGCCGACCTCGTCGACACCGTTGCCGCCGCGCTGCAGTACATCAGCTACTACCACCCGGCCGACTACATCGCCCACCTGGCCCGCGCCTATGAAGGCGAGGCCTCGCCGGCGGCCAAGGACGCGATCGCGCAGATCCTCACCAATTCGCGCATGTGCGCCGAAGGCCACCGGCCCATCTGCCAGGACACCGGCATCGTCAACGTGTTCCTGAAGATCGGCATGGACGTGCGCTTCGAGGGTTTCCCCGGCTCCATCGAGGATGCCGTCAACGAAGGCGTGCGCCGTGGCTACCTGGACCCGGACAACACACTGCGCGCCTCGGTACTGGCCGACCCGATCTTCGAACGCAAGAACACCAAAGACAACACCCCCGCCGTGGTGCACATGAGCGTGGTGCCCGGCCACACCGTGGACGTGACCGTGGCCGCCAAGGGCGGCGGCAGCGAGAACAAGAGCAAGTTCATCATGATGAACCCCAGCGACAGCATCGTCGACTGGGTGCTCAAGACCGTGCCCACCATGGGTGCGGGCTGGTGCCCGCCGGGCATGCTGGGCATTGGCGTGGGCGGCACGGCCGAGAAGGCGATGCTGCTGGCCAAGGAAGTGCTGATGGAGCCCATCGACATGTTCGAGCTGCTGGCCCGCGGCCCGTCCAACAAGCTCGAGGAAATGCGCATCGAGCTGTACCAGAAGGTCAACGCCCTGGGTATCGGCGCGCAGGGCCTGGGCGGCCTGACCACCGTGCTGGACGTGAAGATCGCCACCTGGCCGACGCACGCTGCCAGCCTGCCGGTGGCGATGATTCCCAACTGCGCCGCCACGCGCCACGCGCATGTGGTGCTGGACGGCTCAGGCCCGGCCTTCATGGAGCCGCCCAGCCTGGACCTGTGGCCGAAGGTGAACTGGGTGCCCGACACGCAGAAGAGCCAGCGCGTGAACCTCGACACCCTCACCCCTGCCGAGGTGGCGAGCTGGAAGCCGGGCCAGACCCTGCTGCTCAACGGCA
The DNA here is from genome assembly GCA_947464185.1 of Burkholderiales bacterium. Taxonomy (GTDB): domain Bacteria; phylum Pseudomonadota; class Gammaproteobacteria; order Burkholderiales; family Burkholderiaceae_C; genus Rubrivivax. The sequence continues at coordinate 19,800 of CANHVY010000013.1, read as the reverse complement.
AGATGCTCACGGGGCGCGACGCCGCGCACAAGCGCATCCAGGACATGCTGGCCAAGGGGGAGAATCTGCCTGTGGACTTCACCAACCGCGTCATCTACTACGTCGGCCCGGTGGACCCGGTGCGCGACGAGGTGGTGGGCCCGGCCGGCCCGACCACGGCCACGCGCATGGACAAGTTCACCGACATGATGCTGGAGAAGACCGGCCTCATCGCCATGGTGGGCAAGGCCGAGCGCGGGCCGGCGGCCATCGACGCCATCCGCCAGCACAAGAGCGCCTACCTCATGGCCGTGGGCGGCGCGGCCTACCTGGTCAGCAAGGCCATCAAGGCCTCGAAGGTGGTGGGCTTTGCCGACCTGGGCATGGAAGCCATCTACGAGTTCGACGTCAAGGACATGCCCGTGACCGTGGCCGTGGACGCCAGCGGCACCAGCGTGCACCAGACCGGGCCAAAAGAGTGGCAGGCCAGGATCGGCAAGATTCCGGTCACGGTGGCCTGAACCCCTGCGGCAGGGGCTCAGGCGCCCTGCCCGCTGGTCGTGCGCAGGAAGCGCGGGCGCTGAGCCCGCTCACAGCTTCTCAGGCGTCGTAGCCCGGGTTCTCGCGGTCCAGCTTGCGCAGCAGCGCGGGCCACGCCAGGTTCGCGCCCTGGCCCGCGGTGGCGGTCTGCGTGACGTTGCGGTTGGCCGCGATCGGGCCGGGCCCGATCAGGTTGAGTTCACCGCCGGCTTGCGCGTCGATCTGGATGCGGCAGGTGTTCTCGAAGAAGTACATGTTCAGGAAGGCCTCGGGGATGGTGCGCCCCACGGTCAGCAGGCCGTGGTTGCGCAGCATCAGGAAATGGGCGCTTCCCAGGTTCGCCTGCAGGCGTGGCTTCTCCTCGGCGTGCAGCGCGATGCCCTCGTAGTCGTGGTAGGCCAGGGAGTTGAGGATCAGCGTGCTCTGCTGGCTCAGCGGCAACACGCCGGCCTTCTGCGCGCTCACGGCCACGCCGGCGCGGCTGTGCGTGTGCAGCACGCAGCCGGCGTCCTCGCGCACCTCGTGGATGCAGCTGTGGATCGTGAAGCCCGCCGGGTTCACCGGGAAGGGTGATTCGCGCAGCTTGTTGCACTGCTGGTCGATCAGCACCAGGCTGCTGGCGGTGATCTCGTCGAACATCAGCCCGTAGGGGTTGATCAGGAACGCATGCTCCGGGCCGGGGAGGCGCGCGGAGATGTGTGTGAACACAAGGTCGCTCCAGCCGTAGGCCGCCACGAGGCGGTAGGCGGCGGCGAGGTTCACGCGCAGCTGCCATTCCTCGGCGCTGACGACTTCCTTCAGGGACGGGATCTTCATGGCGGTGCCCTTTCTCGGTCACGGTGGGATGGGCTGCAGAGAATACCCAATCCAACCACGGGCTCGACGTCCGGGACAGGCCGGTGACGGTGACCGTGGCCCGCAAGCCCTGCTGCAGGGCTTGGGCTCTTCAGCCCTGCCCCTTCACCCCTGCCGCACCACGCGCTGCGGAAAGGGGATCTCCACGCCCGCTTCGGTCATCCTGGGCCGGCCATTATGTAGCACCAGGTGCTAGACTGAGCCATGACCGATGACCGGTTCGGGAGAGCGTTCAAGATGGCCTGGTTTTCGAAGGCTGCCCGAAAGGCTCGCATCCGCGACGGTGCACTGATGCAGGCCGTGCGGGAGGCCATGCGCGGGCAGGCCGATGACCTGGGCGGCGGCGTCTTCAAGAAGCGGCTGAACGACAACCAGCACCGGTCGATCCTGCTGGCCAAGGGCGGGAAGCTTTGGGTGTTCGCATTCCTCATGCCAAGAAGGACCGCGCCAACATCGACCCCGACGAATTGGTGGCGTTCCGCAAGCTTGCCCAGGCGTACGGGCGGATCAGCCCCTCGGAACTTGAACAGGCCTTGAAAGAGGGCGACTTGCTGGAGTTGAGCGATGACCACTAGACCGAAGTTCAAGAGCGATGCCTTCGAGGCCATCCACAGCGCCGCTGGGGGTTTGCACCGCGTCGGCGCCATCGACAAGGCGACCATGCGGGAGTTCGATGAGAGCTGCCTGGCCGTTCCTCCCGAGATCAGCGCTGCGGACATCAAGCGCATCCGGGAGCAGGCGCATGTGAGCCAGCCGGTCTTCGCGCGCTACTTGAACACCAGTGAGTCGACGGTCCAGAAGTGGGAGGCCGGCACCAAGCGGCCCAGCGGCATGGCGCTGAAGTTGCTGGCGGTTGTGGAAAAGCATGGGTTGAAGGTCCTGGCCTGATTGCAGTTCCGTCGGGCCTGGGCACATGACTTCGGGCATCGCCTTGGCCTGAGCCCCTGCCGAAGGGTCTGAGCGCCTTCAGCCTCGCTGGTTCAGCCCTGCACCTTCAACGCTACCGCTTCACCCCTGCCGCACCACCCGCTGCGGGAAGGGAATATCCACCCCCGCCTCGCCCAGCGTGCGCAGGATGGCCAGGTTCACCTCGCTGAGCACGTTGCCCTGGCCGTTCTGCGGGTCGGCAATCCAGAACACCACGTTGAGCTGCAGGCCGTCTGAGGCGAAGGCGGCCAGTTGCACGGCCGGGCCGGGGTCGGCCAGCACGCGGGGCACGGCCAGCAGGGCCTGCACGATGCGGGGCGACAGCGCCGGCACGTCGGTGCCGTACGCCACCTGCACGCTGGTGGTCAGCAGGATGCGCGGGTCCGCCAGCGAGGCGTTTTCCACGCGCTGCGTGATGAGCAGCTCATTGGGCACGATGGACTCGCGCCCGTTCAGCGCCCGGATCACGGTGTAGCGCGTGTGGATGTCGGTGACGCGGCCTTCGAAGCCGTCCACCCGCACCACGTCGCCGATGCGCAGCGAACGCTCGGCCAGGATGACGAAGCCGCTGACGTAGTTGGAGGCCAGCTTCTGCAGGCCGAAGCCGATGCCCACGCCCACAGCTCCACCCAGCACGCTGAGCGCGCCCAGGGGAATGCCGGCGGCCGACAAGGCCACCAGCAGGCCCACGAACACCAGCAGCGCGCGCGTGGCGTTGGCCGCCATCTTGCGCAGCGACAGGCTGCCCCCGGCCTGCTCGGCGCCGGCCAGCAGGCGGTCTTCCAGCGCAGAGGACAGCCACAGCACCACCAGCAGCACCACGCCGGCCGTGAAGCCGCCCTCGATCACGCTCCACACCGAGATCTCGGCCCCGCCCGTCTTCCAGCGCAGCGCCTCCAGTTCGGCCACCAGCACCGGCAGCGCGCCCGTCAGCCACAGCACCACCGCGCCCCAGACCATCCACGACAGCAGCCGCTCCACCAGGCGCACCGAGGCCGAAGCGGGAAAGGCCGCGTGCAGCACCTGCACGCCAAACCGGATGACCAGCAGGCTCAGCAGCACCGGCATCGCGATACGCAACAGCGCCGGCGGCACCCAGGGGGACAGCGCCCAGCGCGCACCCCAGGCGAGCAACAGCAGCAGCAAGGGGAACAGCACGCCATCCACGCCATGGCGGCCCAGCCAGATGCCGCGCCGCGGCTGCCGGCGCGCCAACACACGAACCACCAGCCAGGCCAGCGCCGCGCACAGCGCCAGCACGCCGGCCTCCACCAAGGCGGAAGGCCGGGCCAGGGAATTGACCAGCGCGCCCAACTCCGTCGGCGCCCACCCTTCGGTCAGCCGGGCCGACAGACCTTCGGCGGCGCTGCCCGCGCGGCCACCGCCCATGCCGCTCATGCCGCCACCCCGGCCAGCTCCCGCAGGTGCGCCGCCACGCTGCGAGCCAGAGCGCTCAGGTGGTAGCCGCCCTCCAGGCAGGACACGATGCGGCCCTGCGCGTGCGCATCGGCCACGTCCATCAGGCGGCGGGTGATCCAGGCGTAATCGGCCTCCACCAGCCCCATCTGCCCGAGTTCGTCTTCGCGGTGGGCGTCGAACCCGGCGGAGATGAACAGCATCTGCGGCCGGAACGTCTCCAGGGCCGGCATCCACTGCTGCTCGATCAACTCGCGCACGGCCGGCCCGCGCGTGTACGGGGCCACGGGCACGTTGACCATGTTCGTGCCCTTGGGCACCGCGCCGCTGTAGGGGTACAGCGGGTGCTGGAAGAAGCTGCACATCAGGATGCGCTCGTCACCGGCCACGATGTCCTCGGTGCCGTTGCCGTGGTGCACGTCGAAATCGATGATGGCCACGCGCTGCAGCCCGCGCACGTCCAGCGCGTGGCGCGCCGCCACGGCCACGTTGTTGAAGAAGCAAAAACCCATGGCGGCGTCGCGCGTGGCGTGGTGGCCGGGGGGGCGGATGGCGCAGAACGCGTTAGCGACGCTGCCGTCGATCACCGCGTCGGTGGCGGCCAGCGCGGCCCCGGCGCTCTTCAGCGCCGCATCGGCGGTGGCCGGGCACAGGCTGGTGTCCGGGTCCACCGCACGGGGCCGGCCGCTTTGGCTGCACTGCTGCATCAGCTCGCGCATCTCGCGCACGTAGGCCGCGGCGTGGGCCCGGCCCAGGGCTTCGTCAGGCGCGGGCGGGGCCTCGCGGTGGTCAAGCGCCAGGTCCAGGCCGGTGGCGCGCAGCAGGTCGTGGATGGCGTCCAGGCGCTGGGGGCATTCCGGGTGTCCGGCACCCATGTCATGGGCGCGGCACTCTGGCGGGGCGTAGAAGGCGGTGCTCATGCACTGGAGTGTCGCGCAGTGCGCGGCGCAGGTGGCGCACGCCAGCCCGACACCGGCGCTTCCGGCGCATGCCCGCCAACGCCGTGGCCCTGGGGAATTCGGGTAAGGTGCGCGCCATGGACGCACTCCTTCATGCACGCCTGAAAGCCCTGGTGAACCAGGTGGACACCCTCATCGTCGGCAAGCGCGACCGCATCGAAGACTGCGTGGCCTGCCTGGTGGCGGGCGGTCACCTGTTGATCGAGGACGTGCCCGGCGTGGGCAAGACCACGCTGGCCCAGGCCTTGGCCGTGTCCCTGGGCCTTCGCTTCGCGCGGGTGCAGTTCACCTCGGACCTCATGCCCAGCGACCTGCTGGGCGTGAGCGTGTTCGAGCGCTCGCGCGAGGCCTTCGTGTTCCACCCCGGGCCGGTGTTCACCCAGGTGCTGCTGGCCGATGAGATCAACCGCGCCGGCCCGCGCACGCAAAGCGCCCTGCTGGAGGCGATGGAAGAGCGCCAGGTGTCGGTGGACCAGCGCACGCACACGCTGCCCAGCCCCTTCTTCGTGGTGGCCACCCAGAACCCGGCCGAGCACCTGGGCACCCATCCCCTGCCGGAAAGCCAGCTCGACCGATTCCTCATGTGCATCACCCTGGGCTACCCGGACCGCCAGGCCGAGCGGGCCCTGCTGACGGGCCAGGACCGTCGAGCCGCGCTGGCGGCGCTGACGCCCGTGATGACGCCGGATGAATTGCAGCAGATCCAGGCCACCGCCAGCGAGGTGGCGGTGTCCGATGCGCTGCTGGATTACCTGCAGGCCCTGGTGGAGGCCACGCGCTCGGGCCGCTGGTTCGTGCAGGGCCTGAGCCCGCGCGCGGCTCTGGCGGTGCTGCGCGCCGCACGGGCCCGCGCGCTGCTGGCCGGGCGCGACTACGTGGCCCCTGATGACGTGCAGGCCATCCTGCCGCAGACCATCGCGCACCGCCTGGTGCCCGCCGCCGGCGCCGGTCGGGGCGCGCGCGAGCAGGTGCGGGCGATGGTGGAGGCCACGCCGCTGCCATGACACCGTCGCCATGAGGCTGTCTGCACGCTTCAATGCCTGGTTCGATGCCCGCCTGCCGCTGGCCGACCACCACAGCACCGGCCAGCGCAACACCTACATCCTGCCCACGGGCGCGGGGGCGCTGTTCGGCGTGTTGCTGCTGGTGCTGCTGCTGGCCAGCATCAATTACCAGCTCAGCCTGGGCTACGCCCTCACCTTCTTGCTGGCCGGCAGCGCGCTGGCCGGCCTGCACATGACCCACGCCACCCTGCGCGGCCTGCAAATGCGGCTGCGCACGGGCGGGCCGGCCTTCGCCGGCGGCCATGCGGAGGTGGAGATCACGCTGGACAACCCCGGCGCCGCACGACACGGCATCGGCCTGGGCTGGCGCACCCTGGGGCCACGGGAGGGCCGGAGGAAGGCCCCGGACGAGCGCGCCTGGACAGACCTGCCCGCGCGCGGCACGGCCACCGTGCGGCTGCAACTGCCGCTGGCCGCCCGCGGTTGGCAGCCCCTGCCGCCCATCGTGGCCGAGACCCGCTTCCCGCTGGGGCTGTTCCGCGCGTGGACGGTGTGGCGGCCGGCCGCGCGGGTGCTGGCCTGGCCCAAGCCGGAACAGCCTGCCTTGCCCCTGCCCGCCGGGGGCGCGCAAGCCACGCCCGACCACGACAGCCCCGCGCAAGCCCACCCGCCGGCCCCGCAGGTGGCACCCGCCAGCCAAGAGCTCACCTTCGACCAGTTGCGGCCCTGGCGCACGGGCGATGCCCTGCGGCAGGTGGCCTGGAAGAAGGCGGCGCGCACAGGTGAACTGGTCAGCCGCGAGGCCGAAGCCTTGCCGGGCCAGGCCCTGTGGCTGGACGAGGCCGCCGCGCGCAGCGCCGCGGGCGGCCTGGAGCACCGGATGTCGCGCCTGGCTGCCTGGGTGCTGGCCGCCGAGCAGGCGGCCCGCCCCGTGGGGCTGCGCCTGGGCGCGCAGCACTGGCTGCCGGGCTCGGGCGACGCCCACCGCCGTGCCCTGCTGGACGCGCTGGGCACCTGGAACGCGGGAGCCCGATGAGCACCCGGCCCTGGACAGCTGCGGCCACGGGCTGGAGCCGCCTGCCCCGCGATGCACGGGACGCGCTGTTCCTCGTGGCCGTGTCGGCGTGGACCATCGCCCCGCACCTGGCACACCGCCCGGTGTGGTTCGGCCTGGGCGTGGCGGCCCTGCTGGCCTGGCGCGTGCACCTCACGCTGGCGCGCCGGCCGCTGCCAGGCCGCTGGACGGTGGTGGGGCTGCTGGTGCTGAGCGCGACGGCCACCGCCTGGCACGAAGGCACGTTGCTCGGGCGCGAGGCCGGTGTGTCCCTGCTGGTGGTGCTGATGGCGCTGAAGACACTGGAACTGCGCGCCCGCCGGGACGCGGTGGTGCTGTTCTTCCTGGGCTTCTTCGTGGTGCTGACGCACTTCTTCGACGCCCAGGGCCTGGGCACCGCGCTGGCCATGGCCGTGGCGGTGTGGGGCCTGCTGACCGCGCTGGTGCTGGCCCACATGCCCGTGGGGCGGCCCCCGCTGCGCCAGGCCGCGGCCGTGGCCCTGCGCGCCGCTGCCCTGGGCACGCCGGTGATGGTGGCCCTGTTCCTGTTCTTCCCCCGCCTGGACCCGCTGTGGGCGCTGCCCGACCGCACCAGCGCGCGCACAGGGCTGTCCGGCACGCTGCAGATGGGCAGCATGGCCGAGCTGGCGGCCGACGAGTCCATCGCCCTGCGCGTGCGCTTCGAAGGGCCTGCACCGCCGCCGTCGTCGCTGTACTTCCGCGGCCCGGTGCTGGCCTGGTTCGACGGCCGCACCTGGACGCGCGACCCCGCCCCCGTGCCCGCCGGCCTGCCCTCGTGGACGCCCGACCTGCCCACCGATCTGGAATGGGCCGGCACCGCCCTGCCCTACACGATGACCCTGGAGCCCAGCCGGCTGCCCTTGCTGCCGCTGCTGGAAGGCACGGCCCCGCCGCTGGAGCTGACGCCGCCCGATGCCCTGCAGACGGTGGAACTGCGCAGCGATCTGCAGTGGCAGGTGTCGCCCCCCGTGGCCTCGGTGCTGCAGGTGCGCGCCCAGGTCTGGGAGCGCTGGGGCCACGGCACCCGCGCCGGGGCCTACGCCCTGCGCGACCTGGTGGACCTGCCCGCGGGCTTCAACCCCCGCACCATGGCCTGGGCCGCAGAACTGCGCCGCCAGCCCGGCCTGGTGGACGCCGACGCCCGCACCCTGGCCAACGCCGTGCTGGCGCACGTGCGCAGCGCGGGCTTCGCTTACACCTTCTCACCCGGCACCTACGGGCGTGACGCCGTGGACGAGTTCTGGCTGGACCGCCGCGCCGGCTTCTGCGAACACTTCGCCTCGGCCTTCGTGGTGGTGATGCGCGCGCTGGACGTGCCCGCGCGCATCGTCACGGGCTACCAGGGGGCCGACCCCGCGCCCGTGGACGGCTGGTGGGTGGTGCGCCAGCGCCACGCCCATGCCTGGGCGGAGATCTGGCAGCCCGGCGAAGGCTGGGTGCGCGTGGACCCCACCGCCGCCGTGGCACCCGATCGCATCGAGCGCAGCCGCAACCTCACCCCGCCGCGTGGCCTGGTCGGCCAGGCCTTCGCCAACGTCAACCCGGAGATGCTGCTCACGCTGCGCCGGGCCTGGGAGCGCCTGGACCAGCGCTGGAACCAGTGGGTGCTGGGCTACTCCCGGGCCCAGCAGTTCAGCCTGCTGGAACGCCTTGGCGTGCAAACCCCCAGCCTGATGGACCTGGCGCGTGCGCTGCTGGGGCTGATGGTGGCCGCCGCCCTGGCGGGCCTGGCCTGGGCCGCGTGGCACCGCCGCCGCCGCACCCCCTGGCAGCGCACCCAGGCCGCGGTGGCGCGCGGGTTGCAGCGCCTGGGTGTACCCTGCCCGCCGCACGAAGGGCCGCGCGCCTGGGGCCAGCGCGTGCTGCAGGCGCTGGGCCCGGGGGCCGAGCCGCTGGTGCAGGCGCTGCTGGAGCTGGAGCGCCTGCGCTACGGCCGGCAGGCCGACGCCGGCGCCCGGGTGCCCCCGCAATGGCACCGCCGTTTCCGGCACCAGGTCGAAGCGGCCCGCAGACTGCCCCGCACGCCTTCGCCATCGCCGTCGCCATCGCCGTCGCCTTCGGCCCAGACACCGGGCGCTGCGCTACGCTCGCCCCCATGAACTCAGCCCGGATCCTGGCCCGCCTGGTTTCATTCTGTTCGGCACCCTGCTCGATGCCGATGTCGGCCACCCGTTCTGACGCCCGTTCTGCGGGTTCATCAGCCCCGATCTCCGTGACGCATTCACTCGCCCTTTCATTCACCCTTTCACTCACCCTTCCGGCTTGTCTCGTCGTGGGCATGAGCCTCGCCACGCTCGCCCCCGCGCCAGCCCTGGCGCAGGGCGTCACCCAGGGGCCAACGGCAGCCAAAAGCCCGGCGACGGCCAGGTTCAAGGCCCAGGCGGCATCGCCCCAGAAGGCGGGCAGCAAGTCTGCGGGTGCCAAGACCTCGGCACGCAAGAAGGCGGTCAAGGCCACGGCGGCCACCGCGGCCGCGGCCACGACAACCGCCAGCGCAGGCACGGCCTACGGCCGGCGCGACGACGTGCTGCGCTTCGCCGCCGAGGTGGCCGCGCGCCACGGGCTGGAGCCGGCCACGCTGGAGCGCCAACTGGGCGAAGCGCGCAGGCTGCCCTCGGTGCAGCGCCTGATCATGCCGCCGCCCGCGGGCACGGCCAAGAACTGGGCCGCCTACCGCGACCGCTTCGTCGAACCGCAACGCATCCAGGCCGGGCTGGCGTTCTGGCGTGCCCACGAACGATGGCTGGAAGCGGCCGAGGCCCGCTGGGGCGTGCCGGCTTCGCTCATCGTCGGCATCATCGGCGTGGAAACCTTCTACGGCCGGCACATGGGCAGCTTCCGCGCCCTGGACGCCCTGGCCACCCTGGCCTTCGACTTCCCCCCCGGCCGGCGCGACCGCAGCGAGTTCTTCCGCTCCGAACTCGAGAACTTGCTGCTGCTGGCCTACCGCGAGCAGGTGGAGCCGGCCAGTTACATGGGCTCTTTCGCCGGCGCGCTGGGCCTGCCGCAGTTCATGCCCGGCAGCCTGAACCGCTGGGCCGTGGACTTCGACGAAGACGGCCACATCGACCTGCACCGCAACCCGGCCGACGCCATCGGCAGCGTGGCGCACTACCTGGCCGCCTTCGGCTGGGTGCGCGACATGCCCACCCACTACGCCGTGGCCGCGCCCGTGGACGTGAGCGACCGCGCCGTGCTGCTGGCCCCCGACATCCTGCCCAGCTTCACCCCCGCGCAGTTCGCCCAGCGCGGCGCCGAACTGCCCGAGCCCGCCCGCCAGCACGACGGCCTGCTGGCCCTGGTGGAACTGCAGAACGGCGACGCCGCCCCCAGCTACGTGGCCGGCACCAGCAACTTCTACGCCGTCACCCGCTACAACTGGAGCAGCTACTACGCGATGGCGGTGATCGAGCTGGGGCAGGCGGTGAGGAGGGTGTATCGGGCAGCGCAGTGATTTCTACATGACCGTCACGGCGCCATGCGCGCCACCAGCGCTGCCAAACGCGTTTGCCAACCCGGGCCACTGGCCCGCCAACGCTCCAGGGCCTGCGGCTCCACACGAACCGTCAGGCGTGCCTTCACCACCGCCGACTTGGGCCGACCGCGCAGCTTGCCTTGCAAGGTGGCGGGCAGATCTGCAAAGCGCTTGGAAGCAGCAGCCTCCTGCGCCGTCCATTCGGGGTTGTCGTCATCAACCGGCTGGGGCTTGGGTTTCTTGCTCATAGATGTTCACCTCACGTGCATTGGCCTTGCGAAAGCTGATGACACGGATGCCCTTGGGAGTTTCCACGAACACCAACGCATGAGCGCGCCCTTTCAGCCGGCCCAGCACCCGGACGCGCTGCTCACCATAGTCGCGGCGCGTGTCAGGCTGGAAAAGAGCCGTTTCGAAATCAAGCTCCCCTGCGAGTTCAAACGACAGCCCGCGCTCTCGGATGTTGCGCTCGTTCTTTGCAGGATCGAAGCTGACCTCCACACGAACTTATTGTGCGCACAATAAATCCGATGTCAAGGCCTGAGTCAGGGTAGCGCCCACTCCATCGCACGCCTGCTGGCCTGGTGGAACTGCAGAACGGCGACGCCGCCCCCAGCCACGTGGCCGGCACCAGCAACTTCTACGCCGCCACGCGCTACAACTGGAGCAGCTACTGCGCAATGGCGGTGATCGAGATGGGGAACGCGGTGCGGCGGGTGTCTCGAGGAGGGGCCATGACGTCGGTAGCGTCAAATCGACCACGCCGCAATCGAGGAGTTCGTCCTCGCTTCAGCGGACACCATAGCCGTCCGCTGAAGCGACCTGCTGGGTGGGCGTCGGGTGTCGGGTAGATGCGCTTTGCAGTCTAAAGTTTGCTCGATGACTGGCACTGCACGGACATCGAGCTGATCGTTCAAGATTTGCATGCAATCAAGCGTCAGTACACCGAATACAGCGCCTCGAACTCAGTGGAAAAACTTGGGTTGGTGTGTATATCTTACGTATATCAAATAGCTCTGCACTTTGGGCAAACCTCTGCCCCTTCGCATCATGGCCACTAAGACAGAAGCCACTTCCTTGAAGATGACTCCCGAGGTACGAGACCTATGGGAGAAGTGTGCGCAGGCCGAATGCCGGACGCTCACAAATATGTTCGAAGTGATGGTCCGCACATATGCCAAGAAGCTTGGGGTGGCGGCAGACGCCACTGGGCCGGGTGGTTGCACCTCGAAGCGCCCCGGTGGAGGTGCTGAGTGAGCGCAGCAGCCCCATTCTTCGAAGGTGAGCGCCTTCGCTTCTTCCGTCCGCTAAGCGGCTCTCGGCGGGAGCTGGTCGCCGCTTGCTTGCGCGCGCTGTTCGAGCGTTTGCACGGGCCGGCTGCCGACTACTCCCACAACCTCACCCGCGAGCTGCTGCGAGAGCTACTACTGCCTGTTGTCCGTGAGTACCAGGACCGGGTGTCGCTGGACGCGGGCGAGGACGAACTCAGCGCACCTGAGCTGAATGACCCTCACCAGCTCGTCACGGCCCTCATCCGGGCGTTGCTAAACGATGGCTGGCTCGAGCAGTTCGCGGACCGGAACGGCCTTGTGACGGCCTTCCGCTTCTCGCGCTCAGGAAAGCTCTTCGCTGAAGCACTCTGGTCGCTGGACCGTCCGAGCCGCAGCCGTCAGCGCAACATGCGAGGCTGCCGCAACGCCCTCGAGGCTGCGCTGTCCGACCGAGGTGACGCACACGACCTGGTGGACGCATACGAATACGCCGAGAAGGTCATCGAGGACCTGACTGATGGCATCGACTACTTCCAGGAGCTGGTCCGCCATCTGATGCAGACCGCGTCAGTGCACACCCAGTGGAATGAATTTGTGGAGTTCCTCGACAGGTTCCAGCGTGACTACTCGAAGCAGCTCACGGCGGACAACGCGACGCTCAACCGTCAGGCCATCCGCCAGAAGCTGGAGAAGCTGCGCTTGCTGCCTGAGCACAAGGTTGCGCGCATCGACGAACAACTGCACGACGTCGCACACTGGGCGGTGAAGGACCACACCGGCACGACTGTTTACGACTGGCTGCTCGACCGCATCGAGGACATCGTTGACGCGGCTTGCGAGTCGAAGCAGCCCGGCTTTCTCAAAGCCATGGAGACATACCTTAAGCGCGTCAACGGCCTGGCGATGCAGTCCATGATGCTGCGAGCTGGCCAGACGCGCCACGCCTACCTTGCTGCAATCCAGAAGCTGGCCGTGTCGGCCCCCGAAGCCCAGGAGCGGCTCCTCGAGGCCATCGCCGAGCGCATTGCCCCGGCCGAAGTGCGAGTCCTGGACCCCGCAAGCTTCAAGCTCCGAACCGCCACCCAACGACGCAAGTCGGTCACGGTGTCCATTCTTCCTCGTGCGACCCGCGAGGACCTCATGGACTCGGCGATGTCCCGCGCCGAGTCAGAAGCCTTCTCCCTGCCAAACGACGTTGTTGCACAGCAGCTACGCAGCGACCTGCGTGTCTTCAAGCACCCGATTCGGCTCTCGGCCCTACCTGTTGCCACGGCGCGCGACCTCTTGCGAACCATGCAGGCCGTTGAAGCGGTGCGAAGCGTGGCAGGCGAAGACATGACCGTGCGCCGACTCCCGACTCCGCTGGCCAACGAGTACTACAGCGGCACCGACTACGAAATCGACCTCAAAAAATGAGCATCTCCACCCACGTCCGCGAGCAACTCGTTGTTGCCAATCTGAAGCCCGAGAGGTTCCGGGAAATCATCGCGCGTCTGTTCTCGTACGGCGTCATCGTCCGAGACGAAGATCGGACCGAGCAGCTTCTGTATGACGACGCACGTCGGGTCGAATCCTTGCTGGATGATTACTTCGACGTCGCCGGCTTCTTGCTGCACCACGACAGCGCGAACCAGTACTACCGCCTGTACGCACCCGGAGCTGTTGTGGACGGCCAGCCAGAAGACAGCCTGGAGCCTGTGCCTTCCCTTCGTGCCAGGGTCTCGACCGACTTCGTGGCGGCTGCTCTGGCGCTTCGCTTCCTGTACCAGAACAAGCTGAATAACGGTGACATCCAGCCTCAGGGCGACGCGCTCATCGGTTTCGAAGAACTGGCCGCGACCATGCAGACCCAGCTGAAGCGTCCGCTACCCAGCGGGAGCACTGACAAGATGGCCTTACTTGCAGAACTTCGGCGCCACCGGCTGCTGATGTACAGCGGCACGTTCTCCATTGCCGACGAGGACGCCCTTCTGGCCATCCGCCCGACGATTCTGGGCATCGTCAACAACGATGCGCTGACCGCCGCGCTTGACGCCGACGGCGTCATCGAACAGGAAGTGACCCTTGAGGGAGACGAGCAATGAAGCTGGACCGTATGGTTCTAGTCAATTGGGGGCAGTTGCGCCCTGGCGACTACGAGATTGCCAACCTCACGCTGCTGACAGGCCCCACCGGCGCCGGTAAGACCACGCTGCTGGACGGCTTACAGACCCTCATGACGGCTGCCTACCCGGGCATCGTCCTATACAACCCTGGGCAAGAAGAGGTCCAGTACGGCAAGCGCAAGGGCAAGACGAAGCGGACGCTCGAGTCGTTCGTGGTCGGCGCCGAATACAGCTCGTTCTCGCGCCCTCATGGAGCTCAAGGCTACCTTGGAGCAGTGTTTCGGCCGACTGGCGATGAAACCGCCAAGCCCTTCACAGCACTCGTTGCAGCATCCGCGCGCGTCGATGGTACGGGCGAACGCCGGGACCCGAAGCTGGAGAAGCTCGAGCTCATCATCGTCGACGACGCTGCGCTCACTGTCGAGGACTTCGCAGTGGATGCCGAGCACACCGAATGGGTTGCGGTGGAAGACATCGTCAAGCGGCTAAAGGCCAAGTACCCGAAGGTGACGACGTACGACGGCCACAAGCGGGACTATCTCTGTGCGCTGTACGGGCGCTTTCGCGGTCGCAACTCGACAACCTGGGACGAGGCGCAGAACGCCGCCCGCGCCTGGAGCCACTCCATTGCCTCCCGCCCCATTGGTTCTGTCGACGAACTGGTTCGCTCGGACATCCTCGAGTTCGATGCCAAGCAGCTCCACGAGAGCATCACGCGCATCAGCGAGCTCATGCGCCAAGTGACCAATCTCAAGGAGGAAGGCAAGCGCATCGAGACCACCGTAAAGCGGCTCGGTGAGCTGAAGCATGCGATTGGGCAAACTTCGTCGGCCTTCGAGGCCCAGGTGCAGCACGACCTACTCCTGGCCAAGATGCACATCAAGCTCGACGATGACCGCATCGCTTTGGAAGAAGAAAAGAAGCAGACGGATAACCGGCTGGCCGACACCTACAAGGAAAGGGCAAAGTCCGAGAAGCTGCTCCGCGACGCGGTAGACAGGAACCGCATCGCCATTGCTTCCCGGCTGCAGGGCATTCCGGCCCATGAGGCCAAGAAGCAGCATGAGGACACGGTAAAGCGCGCAACCAGCACTGCGCATGGCGTCCTGAACAACCTGTCCGTCGCTCTGCTGTCAGCCGCCAAGCTCGACAACGCTGCCCGCCAGCTTGTCGGTAAGCCGGTCGACGACTCCTTCCCCCGGCTGCGCGCCTCCGTGCAAGCTGTAGCTGACGCGATTGAAGGAACTGCCTTTGACCGCTTGGCGGGCCTTCGAGACGCAGTGGTTGACGCATCCCGTGATGCGGAGCCGGTTTCTGCCAAGCTGCTGCAGCTTGCGGAAGCTTTTGACGATGTCGACACCGGCACAGGTGCGGTGCATTCAGCACTGGTCGGGCCGGACGACAGCGTCTCGACCGCCATCGCTGCGGAGAGCTCGCTCCTGGAGTCCAGGGTCAAGACTGCAAGGACTGATGTCAATGACCTTGCGTCACGGAAAGAGAGCCTCACGTCGGGAGCCGGTAACTACGACCGAGATACCAAGTTCGCCCTGACCCGGATTCGCGAGGCGCTGCCCGAGGCCAACGTCGAAGTACTCTGCGACCTAGTAGAGCCCGCCTCAGACGAGTGGCAGCCAGCCATCGAGGGGTACCTGGGCAACGCACGCTTCGGCCTCATCGTCAGGCCCGAATGGGAAGCCAAGACCATTGACTTCCTCCAGACCTGGGGCTCACGCTCCAAGGTCATCCAGGGCAAGCGTTGCCTGGAGACCGCGAACGCTTCACGCGTTCCGCAGGACTCCATCATTCACGAGCTCAAGACCGAGCACCCCATCGCACGCGCCTACCTCATTGAGCAGTACGGCCCGGTCGTCAAGGTCCAGACGTCCAGCCAGCTTCGCGATACCGCGAGGGGACTCACCAAGGATGGCAAGGGGAGCGGGTCGCGCACCATGTTCATCGTCGACCAAGGCAGTCTGGTCTTCGGCGCAGCGGCGAGAAAGCGCGCTCTGGAGGAGGTAACCGAAAAGCTCGCAATTGCCGAGAAGGACGTTGCGCGCCTTGAAGGCCTCCAGGGCACGCTTCTGACGGTTCGCCAGCTACTGCGAGACATCAAGGAACCCACGTTCGACGCCCGCCCGCTCGCGCTGGCAGCCTCCGAACTGGAGCACTCAAGGCAGGCGCTGTCTCAGCTTGACCTGACGGAGGTCTCAGAACTCGAGGAGAGGCTCAAGCAGCTGGAGGCTCAACTCAAAGAGCACGACACCGCCATCACTGCGGGCGAGAAAGCCGTAGCGCTTGCTGAGCAGCGAATCATCCAGGCTGAAAGCGAGATTACGAAGGTGCGTTCGCGGCGCTACCAGCGTCTGGAGGAGCTAGAACTTCAGATTCGTCGATTGAGGCACTTGTGCGAGGCCAACGCCGAGAAGACGTATACCGTCCTGGCCCAGCAAGTGACAGACCTGCTGGAATCAGGAACGATGGACGTTCACGCAATCCAGACTCGTCTGGCCACTCTGCGCGCAGCGCCAGACAAGCTTTTGGGCGATGTGCGCGAGCTTCTGTCCGAGTACAACGCCAGCGCGCGTCAGGAGGAGCGGTTCGTGTCTGCGATTCCGCATCTGCATGACGCGACGAGCTTCGACCCCTACTACGGCCCTGTGGTCGTGCTGGGGCGTTCCATTAGTAAGCTGCACGAAGAGCTGGGAGGCCTTGGGCTGTATCACAACCGCGAGGAAGTGAAAAAGGCAGAGCGTTCGTTCCACGACGTGTTCACGAAGCAGTTCTGCTTCGAAATCAAGTCGAAGGTTGATGACGGCGTCCGTGTGCTAAAGCAGCTCAACGCTGAGCTGCAGAACCTCAAGTTCGGCACCGACCAGTACAGCATTGACTGGTCGAAGTGGGAGCCTGAGTTCGAGGAGTACTACGCCTTCTTCGGCGCCGTCACCGAACTGGCCGACTCGGCGGAGAACACGGACCTGTTCGCAGCGAGTGAGCTGTCCCCGAAGCAGGTCGAGGTCCGTGACCGCCTAGTCAAACTGCTTTTGGACCCGGACCAGGAACGTGCTGGCAAGGAGCTTCTGCGCATTGCGGACTATCGGAACTACCGGCGCTACGAGATTTGGAACACGTCCGGCAACGGCCGCGTCGCCCTTTCTACCTGGCAGACAGGCTCTGGCGGCCAGATGGAAACACCGGCGTACATCGTTCGTTCGGCTGTCGTAGCCAACCGGCTTCGCTTCTTCGAGAAGGGCGCCAGCCTTCGACTACTGGTCAACGATGAGGCGTTCTCACGCATGGACGAAGCGCGGGCTCACGCCGTGCTCAAGTACTTCCGAGACCACCTAGGGCTCCAGGTCCTCTGCGCGATGCCTACAAAGCACGCGGGCGCACTGCGCTCCGTATTCGACAAGGAGTTCAGCTTCAGCTGTCACCGACCGCCATATTGGATCCACTTGGTGATCGGCATATTGGAGCCAGCCGATGACCGGCATATTGGAGCCACTTCGTGATCGCCGTAATGGAGCCAGCGGCGGATCGGCGTAATGGAGCCAGTAGCCGGTAACTGAGCAGCGTCCCGGATCGAGCGGGCCGTCTCTACCCTGGGTGCCTTTTGCACCCAGGAGCAGCAGATGGCACGCAGGAGATTCGAGATGCACCACATTCGTCAGGCCCTGCTGCGCATGCGCCAGGGCGACTCCGACCGCGACATCGCGGCGGCCAGGATCATGGGCCGGCGTAAGGCCGGCGACCTGCGCTGCGTGGCCGCGGCCCAGGGCTGGCTCGATGCAGTCTGCACGCTGCCCAGCGATGAGGCCATCGTCCAGGCTCTGGCGTCCCCGCGCCGGGCGGCCTCCACCGTCTCCAGCCTGGAAGCCCACCGCCAGACGGTGCGGCAGTGGATCGAGCAGGGCGTCAGCGGCACGGCCATCCACCTGGCTTTGCAACGAGGCCATGGCTGGTCGGGCAGCTACTCGGCCGTGCGGCGCCTGGTGGCTGACATCCGGCTGGCCCTGCCCCAGGAGGTGACCTGTCGTCTGGAGTTCGCCCCGGGCGATGCGGCCCAGGTCGACTTCGGGGCCGGGCCCGTGCTCGCCCACCCCGACGGCTGCCAGCGCCGCACCTGGGCCTTCGTGATGACCCTGGCCCACAGCCGCCACCAGTACGTGGAGTTCGTGTGGGACCAGACGGTGGCCACCTGGCTGGGCTGCCACCGCCGCGCCTTCGAGTGGTTTGGCGGCGTGCCCGCTCGCGTGGTCATCGACAACGCCAAGTGCGCCATCACCAAGGCCTGCGCCCAGGACCCGCTCGTGCAGCGCGCCTACGCCGAGTGCGCCGAAGGCTACGGCTTCAAGATCGACCCCTGCCCGCCGCACGATCCGCAGAAGAAGGGCATCGTGGAGTCCGGCGTCAAGTACCTCAAGGGCAACTTCCTGCCGCTGCGCGAGTTCCGGGACCTGGGCGACCTCAACGCCCAGGCTTGGCAATGGGTGATGGAGACTGCAGGGCTGCGCTGCCACGGCACCACGCGCCAGCGGCCCCTGGACCTGTTCGCGCTGGAGCGTGCCTTGCTCAAGCCGCTGCCGGCCATCGCGCCGGACCTGGGCACCTGGCACCAGGTGACGCTGCACAAGGACTGCCACCTGCAGTTCGAGCGGGTGCTGTACTCCGCGCCATTCACCCTGGTGGGCAGGGTCTTGTGGCTGCGTGCCACCGACACCATCGTGGCGCTGTACGAAGACTACCGCCACGTGTGCACCCACGTGCGCCATCTGCGCCCAGGCCAGCGCGTGACGCTGCGCGAACACCTGCCGCCACACGCCCAGGCCTTCTTCGCGCACGACCGCCAGTGGTGTGCCGAGCAGGCCGCCCATGTGGGGGGAAGTTGCCTGACGCTGGTCGAGCGTCTGCTGGGCGACAAGATCCTGGAGCGGCTGCGCGCCGCGCAAGGGGTGCTGGCCCTGCGCAAGACCTACGGCGCACAACGCCTGGAGGCCGCCTGCGCCCGGGCCCTGGCGCACGATTCACCCTTCTACCGCACCGTCAAGACCATCCTGAGCACCGGTGCAGACCGGCAGCCTCTGGCCCAAGCGCCCACCCCGCCCGGCTACGCCAGCCCCACGCGCTTTACCCGGCCCGCGGCCGAACTCTTCCCCCCAACGCCGCAGCACCTGCATTGAACACGCGGCCCAACCCTGCAAGGAGATCGTCCATGAACCTCAACCCCGCCCCCGAGCTCGCCCCGCAGCTCAAGCAGCTGCGCCTGTCAGGCATCCTCGACTCCCTGGAGGCACGCAACCGCGAGGCCATCCACGGCAAGCTCGCCTACACAGACTTCCTGGCCCTGCTCATCAGCGACGAGGTCGCCCGGCGTGAGCAGAAGAAGTTCACCTCTCGCCTGCGGCGCGCACAGTTCCGCACCACCAAGACGCTGGATCAGTTCGACTTCGACCGGCTGCCGCAACTCAACCGCGCCCTCGTGCACGACCTGGCCACCGGGCGCTACCTGCATGAGAAGGCCCCCGTGCTCATCGTCGGGCCGTGCGGCACAGGCAAGTCCCACCTGGCCCAGGCGCTCGGGCACTGCGCCGTTCGCCAGGGGGTGGACGTCATCTTCACCACCTGCGCCACGCTCACCCACAGCCTGAACGCCGCACGCGCCACAGGCGCTTACGAGCGCAAGCTCGCCACGCTGGCGCGCGTGCCGCTGCTGATCATCGATGACTTCGGGCTCAAGCCCTTGCGTTCGCCGGCCGACGAGGACCTGCACGACCTGATCGCCGAACGCTACGAGCAGGCCTCGACCATCGTCACCAGCAACCTGGACTTCCCCGAGTGGGATCAGGCCTTCCCCGCCAACCGCCTGCTGGCCAGCGCCAGCCTGGACCGGCTTCGCCACAACGCCTACTGCCTCGTACTCGATGGGCAGTCCTACCGCGCACCCAAACAGGTCTCCAGCCCCAGCCGTCCAGGACCCGCAAAAGCCTCAAAATAACCCCGTCCAGCAACCCCTTCGGGACGTCTGTTCAGACCCTAACAACTGGCTCCATTACGCCGAACATCCCTGGCTCCATTACGGCGATCCGTGACAAACAGTGCGCAGTTGGTGCATGCCGCGCCAACGGCACGCTTGGGGTCCTTCGTGGTCTTTGCGTCCATCACGTAACCCAGTGCAACAGGTGTGGCCTCGGTCGCGT
>CANHVY010000012.1 GCA_947464185.1 Burkholderiales bacterium | reverse complement strand
GTACCCTCGCATTCAGGGAGGGCTCATTATCGTATAGCAACTGGGCTATACAGATTCTCTTTAGGAAATCCTCAACTGCAGAAGAATACTGAACGACTAAGTTTCTCATTAGGGGCTGACGTTCAGTGTCGGTTAAATGTTGATGGTATCTATGGGCATCTGCGACTGCCTCATCAATCGCATTAATCAAATTGATATCCTGATCACTCAGACTTTTAGCGGTCCTTCTTCTATCTAAAAGATAAGATTTTCCCTTTGCGTTCAGGTAGTTTTTTCTTAAGTCATCTTCTGAGGAGAAGGAACCCCAAAGAACAAATAGCGACCCAAGGGACTGGAGGGCATATTCCAAATCACAAAATGCTTTATCGAGCATTTCTTCAATAGTTAAACTAAAAAATTCGTCTTGGTTCATAATTTGTATGCTGAAATCAAAATCCTACCTGACCTGATTTGGGCAAACGCTTGAGTTCGCTGGACGAAATATATTTAATTGCTGCCAATTCCTGTAGAAACATTCATCGATCAAACTGGCAGGAACCTTTTCCTCGTGTTTAAATATGTATCTGTAATTATTAAAATCATGATATCGAACAAACATTTCACCGTGACGTCGATAGTATACCTGTAAAGCATATGAATCCCGATTAACGCCAACAAATACTGGGGCTCCGAAAATGGTAGCACCCTCTCGCCATGGTTGCCCAGAACGCTTCGAAATCAATAAAAAGTTTCGACCGCCTGACCCCCCATAGCTACTCGCGATCAATATCTCTCTCGTGCTTTTGTCGCCATCGGTGTTGATTTCCGCGAATGCACGTATTGGTTCGCCATAAAGGGTGCGAATCCAATCTTTGAGAACACTTGATGTTTCTATTTCTCGCGGCAAAAACTCCGGTTTAATCCACTCAAGATCCTCTACTGTCACTTCTCGCCTAGCACCAAAATCGGCTGCAAACGTGCAAGAGTAATACAAAATGGTGTAAATAACAAGAAACAGGTCTCGGGCTCGATGAAGCGGCTTATATTTGGCTGGAAATACTATTCTCATAAATTCGGGGTGGATATTGGTTATGCCTCACAGGCGCTTGGATGAAATCTCCGCACGAACAGCCGCATTCAGGGTGCCGTGACGAGTGATTGCTTCTGCGACATAGCTTTCACCTACCTTGCGTTGCCATGCATCCACGCGACCAGCGAACTCCGGAAATATGTCCGCATCTTGCTCGGCAAGTCCCTGGTTGTATTTGTCCATTGGATCCCACTTTCGGGGATCACCATAGCGCGGAAACGTGCGCTTGTAGTGGTTGCCTGCTGCGACTATGTCGCGTCCTTGCTGGCGTGCGATATCAACTATCAGGAAGTTAAACAGCTCGCGGAGCTTGACTTCTGCGAAGACGATGAGGAGCGGGCGATTCCAATGCGTTCGTACATCGTCGATCGTCAGGCCGGCCTCCAGCCGTGGAGTGATGAAAGGCTGTTTCACTACTTGCTCGTCGCCTTGTGTCGTCTTGAACGGATCGATTCCGTTTGGCCGGAGATCTGCAAGGACCTCGTCAACCAGCTTGGTTGCACTGTCAAGTGCCGCTCGCTCAGGCAATCCGATTGACTGCAGTTGCTGCGCAAACGAGTTGATGGCAGCCTTTTCTTGTGCCGATCGTCCGAAGCCGAACATGGTGATCTCCGCAGAGGGGTTGTGTGAGGCCTACCGTCGTGCAGGGCGTAAAGGTCAATCGACTGTAGTCGGCCTAAATTGGTCACTGCTCATCGCCGTCACCCGGCTACTCCCTCCTCGGTGGACCCACTCTTGGGCGCCGCGTTCCTGAAATAGTCCGAATGATTTCTTGCGGATGCGCACGCCACGCATTTCCGGTTCACACGCCCCGCGTCAGGCCGCCCTTGTGCCCGCAGCACCCTCGGTTGTCAATCCCCCCAAGGTTCTATTGACGGCGGCTCACAAGCCGGCCTCGGCAGGAAGTCAAACTGCCGCGCCCCCGCTTCGCCTGCTGGAAGCGCATGGGTTGCGGTCATGAATGGGGGTCCGGGCCTGCATTCAGACTGACCAGCCCTCGCCTGACCTGCCCTCAGTCGTCAGACAAGGTCGGCCCGACCAGCCCTGTCGCGCCCGCCAGTGGTGCGCTGGGGCAACTTCCCCCGGCGCTCAGTGCCCGAGCAGATGCACTTCGGCGATGGCCCGCCCCAGCAGGGGGGCGGCCGAGACCACCTCCAGCCGTGAGGCGAAGGCGGCCGAGTTGGGCAGGCGGAACGCCGGCACGCTGTCGCTCACCACCAGGCGGGCCAGGTGGGAGGCGGTCAGCGCCCGGTCGGCATCGTCTATGAACAGGCCGTGGGCCGCAAAGCCCTGCACGGCGGCGGCACCGGCATGGTGCAGCGCCGCCGCGGCATGCACCAGCGTGCCGCCCGAGGCCACGATGTCGTCCAGCAGCAGCACGGTGGCGCCGTCCACGTCGCCGGCCACCAGTTGGTTGCTGGTCACCAGGCCGCCCACGCGCCGCTTGTCCACCATGGCAAAGCCCACCGGGTGCTGCCAGCGGGCCTGCAGGTGCTCGCGCCAGCGCAAGGCGCGCTTCACGCCGCCCGGGTCGGGCGCGGCCACCACCACCGGGCCGCCTGCGGCCATGAGGGCGTCGGCCGGCACGTCGAACGCCGGCCAGGCGTCCAGCGTCAGCACGGGGCAGCGAAAGGCGTTCTGCACCGCGGCCGGCTGGTGCGGCTCCAGCACGATCACTTGGTCGGCGCCCGCGGCTTCCAGCCAGCGCGCCAGGGCTTGCGTGGCCAGGGGGTCGAAGGGCTGGGTGCGCACGTCCTTGCGGGCGTAGGCCAGGTAGGGCAGCACGGCGGTCACGCGATGGGCGCCGTGACCGCGCAGCGTGTCCAGCATGAACAGCAGGCGCACCAGCTTGTCCTGCGGGCTGTACTCGTCGTCACCATGCAAGGCGGCCAGCACGAAGACGTCGCAGCCGCGCGGGTCTTCCAAGGGCCGCCACTTGTGTTCACCGTCATGAAACGGCCGGTGCTCCACCGGCGCCAAGGGCTCACCCAGGCGCTCGGCCACACCTTGCGCCAGCGCCGAAGCGCCGTCCAGCGACAGCAGCATCATCGCGCGGCCAACTCCTGCACCAGTTCCTTGAAACGCGGCCAAGGCATGGCCGGCCAGATCTCGGTCTGCGCCTGCCCGGCACTGCGCACCAGCACCGACACGCGCGTGGCCTCCTCCAGGTCTGGCGCTTCGATCACGTCCACGTAATCCCAGCCGCCCAGCAGGGCCCAGCTGTGCAGCCACTTCACGGCCGGGCAGTGGTGCCGCACCTGATCGGCCACATGGCGCTCAAGCGTGGCGTAAGAGCGGGCCTGGTGCAGCGCCTGCGGCGACAGGCGGGTGAGAAGCAGGAACTGGGGCATGAGGCAGGCCTTCTGCCGCGCTCCGGGGCGCGGCGGGGTGGAGACACGGCAAGCCCGCACCTTAGGCGCGGCCGCGCGCCGGCTGCCTGCGCGGGCTCAAGGCGCAGTGCGGCAGGCCTGCGCGCGGGCTTGCTGCGAGCGCAGGGCCGCAGCGGTCGCTGCCTCCACGCAGTGGCCGCTGGCGCCCGTCGGCGGCACGCCGCCCCACCCAGCCTTGCGTGCCCTCAAGCAGCGCCCGGCAAGGCCCCGACAACATCGGCGTTCACCCGACGGCCTGGCAACCGCCATCCCCTGAACCTTGACCCGATGACGGAGAACCCCATGAACGAACTTCGACTCCTAGATCCCTTTGCGATGGATCCGCTGGAAGACACCTTCCGCAGCCTGCTGCGCCCCTGGCGCTTCGAGCAGGTGGACGCGCCCCCGCGCATCCGCCTGGATGTGGCCGAGCAGAACGGCGCCTATGCCGTGCGCGCCGAGATTCCGGGCGCACGCAAGGAGGACATCGACGTGCGCATCGAAGGCAATCTGGTGACGATCAGCGCCGAGATGAAGAAGGAATGGGACGACCGCAAGGAAGGCCGGGTGTTGCGCAGCGAGCGCCAGTACGGCCACGCCTCGCGCAGCTTCACCCTGGCCAGTCCGGTGGACGAGAGCAAGGCCGGCGCGAAGTACGAGAACGGCGTGCTGGAGCTGACCCTGCCCAAGAAGTTCGCAACCGCCACCAAGCGGCTGTCCATCCAGTGAACCGGAGCGTTGCTGCAACGGGTGTCGTGAGGGCTCTTGGCCCTGGCTGACGCCCACCCCTTGAACGCCGCAGGCCCAGCGGCCTGCGCGTTGCAGGCGGCCCAGCTCGCCACCCGCTGCGACCCCGCCGCGTTCGTTTTCGACACCACCGCCGACCTGCCCGATGGCGATACGCCCTTCGGCCAGACCCGCGCGGTGGACGCCATCCATCTGGCTCTGGCCGTGCGCGGCCCGGGCTACCACCTGTTTGTGGCCGGTGAGCCGGCCATGGACCACCACGGCTTTGTGCGGCGCCTGCTGCAGCGGCATGCGGCCACCCAGCCCGCACCGCCGGACTGGTGCTACCTCTACAACTTTGCCGATGCCAACCGCCCCCGCGTGCTGAGCCTGCCACCAGGCCAGGGGCGCAGGCTGCGCCAGGCCATGCAGCGCTTCGTGGTCGAGTTGTCCAAGGCCGTGTCTTCGGCGCTGGAAAGCGATGTGTACCGCTCGCGCCTGGACGCCATCCAGAAAGAAGCCAAGGAGCGCGAAGACGGCGCGCTGCAGACCCTGGGAGAAAGCGCCGTGGCCCAGGGCGTGGCGCTGATCCGCACGCCCCAGGGCTTCGCGTTCGCGCCCATGGAGAAGGGCCAGCCGCTGCCGGCTGAACGCTTCGAGCAACTGGGCGCGCAGGAGCGTGAACGCCTGGCCGGGGTGATCGGCACCTTGAGCGAGCGCCTGAAGCAGGTGCTGCACGAACTGCCACGCCAGCGGCGCGAGATGCAGCAGCGCATCCGCGAGGCCACGCGCGACGCGATGGCCATGGCCGCAGGCCACCTGGTGGACGAACTCAAGGCTGACTTCGCCCAACACCCGCAGGTCAAGGAGTTCCTGGACGAAGTGCGCCGCGACATCATCGAGTCTGGCGAGCAGCTGCGTGAGCAAGCCGGCACCGAAGAGGAGGAGGACGGCGCGCTGGCGGGCAGCCTGGCGCTGCACCGCTACCAGGTCAACCTGCTGGTGGGAGATGCGAGCGGGCAGCCCCCACAGGGAGGCGAAACCTCCAGCATGCAGACCGAGCCGACCGCCCCACCCCGCGGCGCGCCCGTGCTGCTGGACGACCACCCCACCTATGCCAACCTGGTGGGGCGCATCGACCACGTGGCGCACATGGGCACGCTGCTGACGAACTTCACGCTGATCCGCGCCGGCTCGCTTCACCGCGCCAATGGCGGCGTGCTGATGCTGGACGCAGCAAAGGTGCTGAGCGAGCCGCTGAGCTGGGAGGGCCTGAAGCGTGCGCTGAAGTCTGCTCGGGTGGTCATCGAGTCGATGCCGCAGGCGCTGGGCTGGGTCAACACCTTGCCCCTGGAGCCCGAACCGGTGCCGCTGGACCTGAAGATCGTGCTGTTCGGAGATCGGCAGCTCCACCACCTGCTGCAGGCCCTGGACCCGGAGTTCGACAACCTGTTCAAGGTGGTGGCTGACTTCGAGGAGGAAGTGCCCCGGCACGCCGAGTCCTCCGAGGCACTGGCCCGATGGCTGGGCGCCACCGCACGTGAGCAGGGCCTGCGGCCGCTGACGCGCGATGCGGTGGCTTGCCTGGTGGATCACGCCGCGCGGCTGGCCGACGACGGCGCCAGGCTCAGCACCCACACCCGAACCCTGGGCGATCTGCTGCACGAGGCCGACGCCCAGGCCGCACGCGAGGGCCGCGCCGTGATCGACCGTGCGGACGTCACCGCTGCGCAGGCCGCACGTGTACGCCGCAACGACCGCCTGCGCGACAGCGTGCACGACGAACTGCTGCGCGGCACGCTGCTGGTGTCCACCGAAGGAGAACACATCGGCCAGGTCAACGGCTTGGTGGTGGCCCAGTGGGGCGAGTTCCGCTTCGCCTATCCCGTGCGGATCACCGCCACCACGCGGCTGGGCGACGGTGAGTTGGTGGACATCGAACGCGAGTCCACGCTGGGTGGCCCCCTGCATGCCAAGGGCGTGATGATCCTGGCGGCGTTTCTGGGCGCGCGCTACGCCCAGGAACTGCCGCTGTCGCTGGCAGCCAGCCTCGTTTTCGAACAGAGCTACGGCCCGGTGGAAGGCGACAGCGCCTCGCTGGCCGAACTGTGCGCGCTGCTGTCGGCGCTGGCCTTTGTGCCGGTGCACCAGGGGCTGGCGATCACCGGCTCGATCAACCAGTTCGGGCGGGTGCAGGCCATCGGCGGGGTGAACGAGAAAATCGAGGGCTTCTTCGACCTGTGCCGCCAGCGCGGCCTGGACGGACGCCAGGGCGTGCTGATCCCGCGCGCCAACGTGCAGCACCTGATGCTGCGCGATGAGGTGGTGCAGGCCGTGGCGCAGGGCCGCTTCCACGTGCATGCGGTGGACGACGTGGACCAGGCCATCGAGCTGCTGACCGGCGTGCCGGCCGGGGCGCCCAACGCCAAGGGCGAGGTGCCGCCCGGCACCGTCAACCACCTCGTGGCCTCGCGGCTGGTGGAGTTGTCCATGCTGCGCCAGGCCTGGAGCAGCGCAGCGCAGGGCCGGGCCGCCAGCCGGCCTCCAGGGCACAGGCAACGGGTTCGACACCGTCCCCGGCGGCCCACCCGTGAACCTTGAGCGGGCTCAGCCGCCAACCGCCGCAGGGCCCGGATCATCGGCAAATGGCCGCTTCCGGCCAAGTTCCAGTGGAAATTGTCATGCGCCTGAACCCGACCGTTCTCCTGCCCCGCCGCCTCGGCACGATGCTCGTCGCCGCGCTGGTGCTCGCACTGACCGCCTGCGAATCGCCCCCCAGCCAGCAGCAATCCGGCACGGTGATCGGCGGCCTGCTGGGCGGGGTGCTGGGCTCACAGGTGGGCCAGGGCAGCGGACGCACCGCAGCCACGGTCATCGGCACGCTGATCGGCGCCAGCATCGGCGGCAACGTCGGCCGATCCATGGACCAGACCGACCGGCTGCGAACCGCCCAGGCCCTGGAGACGGTGAGCACCGGCCGCTCCAGTTCCTGGCGCAATCCGGACACCGGTGCGCAGTACACCGTCACCCCCACACGTACGCGCCAGACGGCAGAAGGCCCCTGCCGCGAATACACCGTGGACGCCACCGTCGCCGGACGACCGGAGCGGGTCTACGGCCAGGCCTGTCGGCAGCAGGACGGAAGCTGGCGCGTCGCGCCCTGAATCGCGCAGCGCCGGCGCCCTT
The DNA here is from genome assembly GCA_947464185.1 of Burkholderiales bacterium. Taxonomy (GTDB): domain Bacteria; phylum Pseudomonadota; class Gammaproteobacteria; order Burkholderiales; family Burkholderiaceae_C; genus Rubrivivax. The sequence continues at coordinate 77,914 of CANHVY010000012.1, read as the reverse complement.
CCAACCCCACAAGGATCTGTCATGAACCTCGGAAGTCTTTGTCAACGGCACGTCATCACCGTGGACCGCCATGACTCCCTGCAAAGGGCGGCCCACCAGATGCGCGACCAGCACGTGGGCGCGCTCGTGGTCACCGACGACACACCCGAGGGCCGGCGCGTCGTGGGCCTGGTGACCGACCGCGACCTGGCCCTGGCCGTGCTGGCCGACGGCGGCATGGCGCCGCAGCAAAGCGTGGGCGCGCTGGTCGATGGGAGTCTGGTCAGCGCCAGCGAAGACACCGATCTTTCTCAGGGCATCGACCTGATGCGCTCGGCGGGCGTGCGCCGGCTGCTGGTGCGCGACGACCAGGGCCATCTGGCGGGCATCGTGTCCTTCGACGACCTCATCGACGCCTGCGCCAGCCAACTGGGCGGTCTGGCGGATGTGGTGCGCAGGGGCATTCAGCGTGAGTCGCTCGAACGCGCCGAAGCCGCCGCCGTGGCCACGACCTTGCACCTTCAGGTGCCCGCGCTGGGCACGGCGGGCTGGCAGTTGCCAGGCGCAGGGATGGCGGCGAACTGAACCATTGGGGGCCGTCGTCGACGGGCACGGTTGTGGGGTCTGCTGGGAGAATGGTCGGTGTAATATCTCACCGTCATATGACACCCAGGATGCCCGCAATGACCAGCGCCACCACCAAGATATTCATGAGCGGCCGCAGCCGGGCCATCAGGTTGCCGGCGCGCTTCCGCCTTGAGGCTCAGGACGTTCGGATCGAACAACTGGGACAGGCCCTGCTGATTCAACCCGAGCCCTCACAAGACTCGCTGAGTTCCTGGCTTCAGGACTTCTACGCCACCCATGACCCGCTGCCCGAGGAGTTTCTGTCGGGCAGGACGGACACGCCACCACAGGAGAGAGATTGGAGCTGAACGCCCATGAGGCGCATGCTCGACACCAACATCTGCAGCTACGTGCTGCGCCGGCACCCGCCCGGCATGCTGGAGCGCTTCAGCCGCCTGGAGCGGGCAGAGGTCTGGCTATCGGCCATCGTGGCGGCCGAACTGCGGTTCGGTGCTCAAAAGTTGCAGTCAGCGCGGTTCCAGGCCGCTGTCGAATCCTGGCTGGCAGGGTTCGAGATCCGCGTCTGGCCCGCCCACGCAGGCCACCACTACGCACAGGTGCGCGCCGAACTGGAGCGTAAGGGCCAGACCATCGGCAACATGGACTTGCTGATCGCCGCCCACGCGCTGGCTGAAGATGCGGTGCTCGTCACGAACAATGCCCGCGAGTTTCTGCGCGTGCCGGGGCTGGCTGTCGAAGAGTGGTCACTGTGAGCGTGCCAAGGCCTGCCGTGCACGGCTTGCCGAATGCATGGTGTTACCGCCTGCCCGACGGTATGATTCGCCCTCATGAACACGCTGACTGTCAAGATTCCGCCCAGTCTGGACGAGGCGCTCGCTCAGGCCAGCGAGCGGACGCACATCAACAAATCGGAGTTGGTTCGCCGGGCGTTGGACCTCTACCTGCGGGAGCGCGAGCTGGAACGGCCGTTTGTCTCCGCACTGGACCGCGTGGGAGATCTTGTCGGCTGCTTCGCTGGAGGCCCACAGGATCTTTCGTCCAACCCTGAGCACCTCGCCGGCTTCGGCCGCATCTGACGCCGCTTCGAACCTGCACTGAAGCCGCTGGGCAGCACATCGGGTGATGAAGATCCTGCTCGACACCGGCCCCTGGGTGGCGCTGATGTGTCGTGACGACAACCATCACGCCTGGGCACGCACGCAATTCGCAAGCCATCCCGGCCCCTTCTTGACCTGTGAGGCCGTGGTGGCCGAAACCTGCTTTCTGCTGGCCAGGGGTGGTTTCGATCCGTCCAAGGCTCTGATGATGATCGAACGCGGGGCGGTGCAGGTAGCGATGAGTCTTCAGGATGAGACCACACCCGTTCGCGCCTTGTTCGAACGCTACGACAACGTGCCGGCCTCCCTGGCCGACGCGTGCCTCATCCGCCTGGCCGAACTGTACGAACCATCGCGCGTCCTGACGCTAGACGGCGACTTCCGCATCTACCGGCGGCATGGCCGCAAGACCATCGCCTTGATCACACCGGGCTGAGGGCCCCCGGGGCACGCCGCAGGCTGAGGCCCAGGTGCGCCTGGCGAACTTGAGCGTCGCCACAACTGCGATCTCACTCCCCCTGGATGACGATAGCCTGCCCCACCGCGACGCGTCGGAAGCGTTCGCCGAAGCGCGCCGCTGCCCACGCGATCACTTCGTCACTCGTGTCGTGGCCGCCGAGCGCGATCAGGCCCAGGCCGTCCAGCAGCATCAACTCGGCCTGGGCATCGGACATCGTGATCGGCTTGAAGAGCCCGTCTCCTGAGGCGAACAGGCGCTGCGCATCGAGACCCGCGATCCGCAGGCGCCCTTCGGGCACGGGGTAGTGGAAGTCGCCGACCACGCCGTACAGCGGCTCGGAAAAGGCGCCGGCCAGGCGATCGAGCAAGCGGGGCACCGTCTGGTGACCGCAACCGACGATCACCACCAGCCCGCGCCCTGCCACGTTAACCACCAGTGCCTGTTCGTCGACCGGGCCCATGAACAAACTGCGGGCGATCGGCCCAGTGGTGGCCATGCCCTCGAAGAGCTTGCGGGGACTGTGTATCACCATCGTTCGGGCGCCCGGGTAGCTCACCGCTGCCGGGCTCAGCAGCGCCTTGCCGGCCAGATCGGGGCGCTGGTCGCCGAACGTGATCGCCCCTGTGCGCTCGGCCGCGGCGCCGCCGACGTGATCGCGGTGGCGGTGGCTGATGAACACCGCGTCCACCTCGGACATCGACACGCCCAGGCGCGCCATGTTGTGCAGCAGCGGCGGGGTGGCGTCACCGCGGGCGTTGTAGCCCAGGTCGAACAGGACGGTCGCGTGGTCGGTGCGCACCAGGTAGGCCACGCCGGGCTCGGTCTTCAGGTCGGGCGACGCGGCATGCCAGTTCATGAGCGGGACGATCTCCAGGCGGCGCGTGCTGCCGAGATCCGCCACGCGCGGCGCGGCGCGCCCGGTGGCGCCGGACTTCAGGTCCCGATCGAGCGCGGCCCGACGCCACTCCATCGCGCCGACGAGGCCGGCCAGCGCCAGCACGCCGACGATCACGAGCACCGCCAGGCGCCTGGTCACGCTGCGCCGCATGCTGTAGCCCGCGAAGTGGTGCGCGAACTCCGGCGGCATCGGCATCGGGCGCAGCGCCGAGACGTTGGCTCCACCGGTGTTGCCAGCGGGCACCCAGCCCAGCAGTGCGCCGGGCAGCGTGGCGAACAGGCGCACGATCTGCCCGAAGATCTCGCGGCCATCCCGGCGCCGCCAGCCCACGCGCAGCATCCACAGGTGCGTCAGCACGTGCGGCCAGAAGTGGCGCTGGCCGAGGATGTGGGCACGCTCCAGGTAGTGGAAGCTGGCGTCGGGGTCACCCGCGCGCCAAGCGGCGCGGGCAGCGGCCATCTCATGGCCAAAGGCGGTGGCAAGCGAGGGGTTCATCGCGACAGACTCCGTGGTGGAAATTAGCGTCCGATGTTCCCGTGCGCGCGGCCTGCGGTCTTGAACGAATCGCCTGCCTCGTGGAAAAGCCCACTGTGACCGACAGCTCGCCCTCAGGGCCGCGAGCCTGCGCGACCACCGCCAATCAGCGCCGCCACCGTGGCCGGCGTCACGCCGAAGACACGCCGCATGCTGCGGCTCAGGTGCGCCTGGTCGGCAAAGCCCGCGTCCAGCGCCGCTTCGGCCAGTGACGCCCCGCGGGCCAGGCTGCGGCTCGCGCACTGCAGCCTGCGCAGCATCAGCCAGCGCGCGGGAGGCACCTCGATCCGTGTCTGCGCCAGCGCGCGCAGGCGCGAGACTGACAGGCCGCAGGCGGCCGCGGCGCGCTCGACCAGGCGCGGCCCCTTGCCCTGGGCAATGAAGCGCAACGCGATATCCAGGCGCTCGTCGGTGGGCGGTTCGGCATTGGGTGCCGGACGCAGGGCGTCCAGGCAGCCGGCCAGGGGGCCAGTGGCATCGATACGGGCCCGGAGGGAGGCCGGCAGTTCGGCGACTCCGGCCGGCGCGACGGCGCCAAGCAGGTGGCGCGCAAGCCGGGTCTGCGGCTCGATCAGCGCCAGCAGCACCCGCGGGCCCGGCAGCAGGGCGTGGGGCACTTCGGGCCGCACGATCCAGGCGGGGCCGGACACCAGTTCGGACGCTGGTCCGCCCAGCCGCAACGTCACCGGCCCACCCAGGCCGACCGTGAGCTGGACGGTGGCATGACGGTGCTGGCGGTTGTCTGCGGCCTGGCCGCGGAACAGGACGCCGGCATCGAAGAACGCGAATTCGCCGGACCAGGGCATCAGCTCAGCGCGACGCGGGCTCACGCCGTCCCCGCGACGCCAGGCCTACGCGCGGTGCCGGGCCACCCAGGTCTCCAATGGCCCGGCCATCCGCGCAGGCCTCGTCGATGGCAGCCTGAAGGTCTTCTGGCGGGATGTCAGCATTGCGGGCTTTCACTGCCTGCACCGCGCTGTCAAACATGCGCCAACGTACCGCCTCCTCGATGAACCCAGACAAGTCGCCTTCACGCATGCCCTGCGCGTCCAGGTAGCAGCGCATTGCCAGAACGGTATCCCGGCTGAAGGTCACTGTCACCCGCGCGGTGTCTGGTGCCGGCATCTTCACTCTTGTACGTTCCTGTGCGGACAACTGCCTGTCAGGTTATCAGACGGACTTGTCCCCCCAGCCGTTGCGTGATCTGCGCCGCGGCGTCCCTCACCGCCCGCGCGGTGGCGGAGGACCAGCGGCTGTCCAGGCGGTCTTCGTGGTCGAGCGCGGTAATGACGATGGCGGGCTCGCCTTCGTGGTCGACGGCGGCGGCGCTGAAGGCGTTGACGCCTGGGATGGGGCGGCCGGCGGCACGCGACACGCCGTGGGCGCGGGATTCGTCCGCGATGGCCTGCAGCTCCTCTCGCCGCTCTTGCCAGGGGCGTGCTCCGGGGGATTCGCCCAGCGCCGCCGGGCTGGCATGCTCCAGGCGCTCCAGCGGTAGCGCCGCCACGAAGGCGCGGCCGGTGGCCGTGCCCGTCAACGACATCACGCTGCCTGCGCGCAGCATCACGTGCAGCGGCTGGCGCGCATCGATCAGGCGCACCACGGTGGGCCCGAAGTTGCCCCATACGGCCAGCGCCACCGCGTGGCCCGTTCGCCCGGCCAGCGCCTCAGCCACCGGGGCGGCGGCCTGGATGGGGTCCAGCTGGTGCAGGGCGGCCAGACCGATCTGCAAGGCGGCCGGCCCCAGCGCGTAGCGGCCGCTGGCCGCGCGCTGCTCCACCAGCCCCAGGCGGCTGAAGCTGACCAGGTACGGGTGCGCGCGCGAGGGCGTCAGGCCCGCCCGCGCGGCCAGGTCCTTGAGCGAGAGGTCGCTACGGCTGTCGGCCAGGGCCAGCAAGAGACGGCCACCGACCTCCACCGATTGAACCGAACGCTGGCCACCGGAGGCATCACTGGCGGGCGCCGTGGAAGCCGTTCCGTCAGCTGGGCGAAGCTCTGATTCGTCTGCCGAGTCATGTCCCAGCCCATCACTGGACATGGGGCCGATCTTGTGTCCTGACCTTGTTTGCTCCATGCGAATGAGTTTGACATAGACGCATCTAGACGTCTACACTTTCTCCGCTCCCTCGACGCTTCCGACCCGGCCCAGTGGCCGGCCCCTGTGGGCTCGTGGGACGATCATCACGACCACCGCCAGGACACCCCCCATGAGCACCAAGGCCTTCGCCAGCCAAGCCGACCTCGAGGAAAAGAAGGTCACCTTCGAGCAACTGTCCGAGCACGCCTGGGCCTACACGGCCGAGGGCGACCCCAACACCGGCATCATCATCGGCGACGACGCCGTGCTGGTGGCCGACACGCAGGCCACGCCGGGCATGGCGGCCGACGTGATCCGCCGCATCCGCGAGGTGACCGACAAGCCCATCAAGTACGTGGTGCTGACGCACTATCACGCAGTACGCGTCTTCGGCGCCTCGGCCTACGGCGCGCAGCAGATCCTGGCCAGCCAGGACACCTACGACCTGATCTTCGAGCGTGGCGAGGCCGACAAGGCCAGCGAGATCGGCCGCTTCCCGCGCCTGTTCCGCAACGTGGAGAGCGTGCCGCCGGGGCTGACCTGGCCCACCATCACCTTCACCGGCAAGATGACGCTGTGGCTGGGCAAGCTGGAGGTGCAGTTGCTGCAGCTCGGCCGGGGCCACACCAAGGGCGACACCGTGGTGTGGCTGCCGCAGGAACGCACGCTGCTGTCGGGCGACCTGGTGGAGTTCGACGCCACGCCGTATGCGGGCGACGCTTATTTCACCCACTGGCCGCAGACGCTGAAGAACATCGCGGCGCTTAAGCCCCTGGCCCTGGTGCCCGGCCGCGGCCCCGCGCTCAAGGGCGAGGCCATGGTGCAAAAGGGACTGGAGGTGACAGGCTCGTTCGTGAGCGACGTCTACGCCAGCGTGAAGGCCGGCGCCGCCGCGGGCAAGGACCTGAAGACCGTCTACCAGGAGACCTACGCGGCGCTGAAGCCCAAGTACGGCCACTGGGTGATCTTCGACCACTGCATGCCCTTCGACGTGACGCGCGCCTATGACGAGGCCACGCAGTTCGCCGACCCGCGCATCTGGACCGCCGAACGCGACGTGGCGATGTGGGAGGCGCTGGAGCGCTGAGACGCGGCCGGCGAAGGCCCCAAGACCACGCCCACCAGAAAAGAACGCAACGCAGGGCCAGCACGACCATGCTCTCGACCTACACCTACCCCCGCTACAGCTCCGGGCGCGCACCGGAACTGGACGACGCCCCCGGCACCGTGCGCCGGCACCCCGTGGTGGTGGTGGGGGCCGGCCCGGTGGGCCTGGCCGCCGCCATCGACCTGGCGCAGCGCGGCACGCCCGTGCTGCTGCTGGACGACGACAAGACGGTGAGCGTGGGTTCGCGCGGGCTGTGCTACGCCAAGCGCACGCTGGAGGTGCTGGACCGCCTGGGCTGCGGCCAGCCGGTGGTGGACAAGGGCGTCACCTGGAACGTGGGCCGCACCTTCCTGGAGACCGAGGAGGTCTTCCAGTTCAACTTGCTGCCCGAGGCCGGCCACGAGCGGCCCGGCATGGTGAACCTGCAGCAGTACTACCTGGAGGAGTACCTGGTGAAGCGGGCGCAGGCGCTGCCCGCCCTGCAGATGCGCTGGGAACACAAGGTCACGGCGGTGCAGCCCGACGCCGACGGCGCCACGCTGACGGTGCAGACGGCGGACGGCGCCTTCACCCTGCGCGCCGACTGGCTGGTGGTGGCCGACGGGGCACGCAGCCCCATCCGCCGCATGCTGGGCCTGGACATCGAGGGCAAGGTGTTCCAGGACCGCTTCCTCATCGCCGATGTGGTGATGAAGGCCGACTTCCCCACCGAGCGCTGGTTCTGGTTCGACCCGCCCTTCCACCCCGGCCAGAGCGTGCTGCTGCACCGCGAGGCCGACAACGTCTGGCGCATCGATTTCCAGCTCGGCTGGGACGCCGACCCCGAGGCCGAGAAGCAGCCCGAGCGCGTGATCCCGCGCATCCAGGCCATGCTGGGACCGGAGCGCGAGTTCACGCTGGAATGGGTCAGCGTCTACACCTTCCAGTGCCGGCGCATGAAGCGCTTCCGCCACGGGCGGGTGCTGTTTGCGGGTGACGCCGCCCACCAGGTGTCGCCCTTCGGCGCGCGCGGCGCCAACTCCGGCATCCAGGACGTGGACAACCTGGGCTGGAAGCTGCAGCTCGTGCTCCAGGGGCAGGCGCCCGAGGCGCTGCTGGACAGCTACGACGCCGAGCGCGTGGCCGCAGCCGACGAGAACCTCCTCAACTCCACCCGCTCCACGGACTTCATCACCCCCAAGACAGCCATGTCGCGGCGCTTTCGCAACGCGGTGCTGGAGATGGCGCGCGACCTGCCCTTTGCACGTGCGCTGGTCAACTCGGGCCGGCTGTCGGTGGCCACGCATCTGGACGGCTCGCCGCTGAACACGCCGGATGCGGACACCGCGGACACCGCCGGTCCTGCTTTCGCCGGCTGGATGGCGCCCGGCGCCCCGCTGGACGACGCTCCGGTGCGTCTGGACGGCCATGAAGGCCGTGGGGGCTGGCTGCTGCGGCAGATCGACAGCTTCACGCTGCTGGTGTTCGGCCCGGGAGGCCTCACGCCGCAGGACCTTGCCGCCCTGCCGGTGCCGGTGCGCCTGCTGCGCGTGCAGCCTGCCGGCCAGGCCGGCGCCGGTGAACTGGAGGACGTGCAGGGTCTGGTGGCCCGTCGGCTGGACGCGCGCCCCGGTACCGCCTACCTGCTGCGGCCCGACCAGCACGTGGCCGCACGCTGGCGACGGGTGGACGCGACCGCGCTTCGCACCGCGCTGGGCCGCGCGCTGGGACAAGACATGCCGCCAGCGCTCGATACAACCCTCGCCGGTAACGTGGGCGATGCCCCGGCCGGGGCTGTAATGGCCTCCACGCACTGAACCGGAGACGCCCATGGCCTTCGAACACCTGAACACCCAGCCGAACTTCGGCGTGCCCGGCGAGCGCCCCCTGCGCGCCTACACGCCCGGCGACACCTTCTACGAGATGCTGATCGCCGCCCATGAGGGCCTGGACGACGAGGCCAGCCACAAACTCAATGCCCGCCTGGTGCTGCTGCTGTCCAATCACATCGGCGACCTGCGCGTGCTGCGCGAGGCCTTGCAGGCCGCGCGGCAAGGGGCGTAGAGCGCATAGAACTCGCAGCGCGCCCCCCAGCGCACAACATCGCACCAGGTCAACCGCACACCACCCGTCACAGCCCCTCAATCGGCCCGCCCAACACGCCCGCCAGCCATCCGGAGACACCCCCCATGAAGATCGATCGCATTCACCACGTGGCCTACCGCTGCCGGGACGCCAAGGAAACCGTCGAGTGGTACGGCCGCGTGCTGAAGATGGACTTCCAGCTCGCCATCGCGGAAGACCAGGTGCCCTCCACCAAGGAGCCGGATCCGTACATGCACATCTTCCTGGACGCGGGCAACGGCAACACCCTGGCGTTCTTCGAACTGCCCACCAAGGCGCCCATGGGCCGCGACGAGAACACGCCCGTGTGGGTGCAGCACATTGCCTTCCGCGTCAAGGACCGTGATGAGCTGATGGCCTACAAGGCCCACCTGGAGGCGCAGGGCGTGGACGTGCTGGGCCCCACCGACCACGGCGCCTTTCATTCCATCTACTTCTTCGACCCGAACGGCCACCGCCTGGAACTCGCCTGCCCAGACCCGGACGAGGCCAACATGCTGCGTCGCATGGACGAGGTGAAGTGGAAGATGCTGGAGGACTGGTCCAAGACCAAGCGCGCGCCCAAGCATGCGGAGTTCTTCCACCGCCGCGAGTTCACGCCGGAGGCGGAGCAGGCCCTCACATGAGCCCCTTGTGCGCACGAGGGTGCCCTTCGTTCGCGCTGCGCCCTTCGACAAGCTCAGGGCGAACGGGCATATGGGTTCCCGTTCGGGCTGAGCCCTTCGACTCCGCTCAGGACATGCCTGTCGAAGCCCTTGCGCTGCGTTGCCCTGCCAACCGAGACTGACCGAGCATGATCACTTCTCCCATGGACTTCCTCGACGCCACCCACGACCCCGCGCTGCGCAGTTGGGTGACATCGGCCAACGCCGAAAGCACCGACTTCTCCGTTCAGAACCTGCCCTTCGGGTGCTTCACGGCGCCTTCGGTGGCGGCTCATGACACGGCCGGCACGCCCCGCATGGGCATCGCCATCGGTGACCAGGTGCTGGACCTGCGGCTGGTGCAGCACGCGCTGCTTACCAACAGCTCGCCCGCGTGGGCGCTCACGCCAGACACCGCCAGGCCCGACACCCTGCGCGACTGGCTGGCCCCCCTGGCAGGCGGTGACCTGAACGCCTTCATGCGCCTGGGCCCTACCGCCCGACGCGGCCTGCGGGTCTGGCTGAGCGCTGCCTTGGCCCAAGGCAGCCCGCTGCAGGCGGTGCTGCAACCCTGCCTGCGCGCGCAGGCCCACTGCACCATGCAGCTGCCCTGCCAGGTGGGCGACTACACCGACTTCTACACCGGCATCCACCACGCCACCTCGGTGGGCAAATTGTTCCGCCCGGACAACCCGCTGCTGCCCAACTACAAGTGGGTGCCCATCGGCTACCACGGGCGGGCCTCGTCCCTTGTCGTCAGTGGCACGCCGGTACGCCGCCCGCTGGGGCAGCTGAAAGCGCCCACGGCCGAAGGGCCCACCGTCGGCCCCTGCCAGCGGCTGGACTACGAGCTGGAGCTGGGTGCCCTCATCGGCACCGGCAACGCGCTGGGCACACGCGTGCCGCTGGCGCAGGCCGAAGACCACCTCTTCGGCCTGGTGCTGCTCAACGACTGGTCCGCGCGTGACGTGCAGGCCTGGGAGTACCAGCCGCTGGGCCCCTTCCTGGCCAAGAACTTCGCCAGTACCGTCTCGCCCTGGGTGGTGACGATGGAGGCGCTGGCCCCGTTCCGTGCCGCCTTCATTCGCCCGGCGATCGAAGGCGGCGACCCCGGCACCCTGCCCTACCTTGACGGGGACGACAACCGACTGTCCGGCGCCTTCGACCTGACGCTGGAGGTGGAACTGCAGACCACGGCCATGCGCGCCGCCGGCCTGGCGCCGCAGCCCCTGTCGCGCGGGCGCTGGACCGAGGCCGCCTGGTGGACGCTGGCGCAACTGGTGACGCACCACACGGTGGGCGGGTGCAACCTGCAGCCGGGTGACCTGCTGGGCACCGGCACCCTTTCCGGCCCCGGGCTGGACCAGGCCGGTTCGCTGCTGGAATTGAGCGGCGGCGGCAAGTCGCCCCTGAAGCTCGCCAACGGCGAGACCCGTACCTTCCTGCAGGACGGCGACACCCTGACCCTGCGCGCCTGGGGCGAGAAGCCCGGCGCCCGGCGCATCGGCCTGGGCACCTGCAGCGGCACGGTGCAGCCGGCGGCCTGATACGGGGCCGGATACAGGGCAGGAAACGGGGCCCGACCAGGGTACGACACCGGGCCCGGTGCAGGGCCTGAGGTCGGTCAGGCGGGCGCGATCCCCTTGGCCGCGCTCACGTCCACGAAGGTGATCACCGCGCCGTCAATCACGTCGTCCTGGGTGCGGTAGGGCATGATCCTCACCGCGTACCAGCGGCCCTCGCGGCTGCTCACCTGCTTTTCCGACACCACCAGCGTGCGCAGCATGTCGCGCACGTCTTCTTCCAGCGTGGGGTAGTCCAGGCTGGTGGTCAAGTCGCCCAGCGGGCGGCCCACATCCCCGTCGCGCAGGCTGATGACCTTGCGGGCCCGCTCGGTGAAGCGACGCACGTGCAGGCTCTTGTCGAGAAAGAGCGTGGCGATGTCGATGCTGTTGAGCAGGTTGCGCATGTCGCTCTGCGCCGTGGCCAGATCGTCCAGCTTGGCCTGCAGCTCTGCGTTCACCGACTGCAGCTCCTCGTTCATGGCCTGCATCTCTTCTTTGGAGCTGTTGAGCTCTTCATTGGTGGATTGCAGTTCCTCGTTGGTGGACTGCAACTCCTCGTTGGCGGCCTGCAGTTCCTCCTGGGAAGCGCGCATCTCCTCGCGCAGCGACTGCGCCTCCTCACGCGCGCGCTGCAGTTCGCTTTCCAGCTCCTGATGCACCGCGCTGCGCGTGCGGCGGCGGGTCCGGCCCTTGGTAGACAGCGCCACATCGCGGAAGACGATGAGCAGCAAGCCCTTCAGGCCAGACACCTCCTCCATGGCCTGCACGCTCAAGTCCACCACAGGCAGCCCGGTGGGGCTTTCCAGGGGCACGTCGTGCACTTCAACAGGGGCCCGCTGGGTGGCCGCCTGTTGCATGGCAGCCACCAGCGGCGCGCGCAGCCCCTCACGGGCCATGACGTGGACATTCCAGTTGGCCTTGCCGGCGGCGGGCTCCAGGTAGCGGCCCGTGCGGCCGTTCACGTACAGGATGTCGCCTCGCTCGTTCACCAGCACCGACGGTGGGGCCCACTGCTGCATCAGGTAGCCCTCCACGATGACCTGCAGGCTGGGCGGTGAACTGGGTTCTTCTGAAGGCAAGGCGGACTCCTTGAGGGCAGGCTCCGGCACCGGGACCACCGGCCGGAAGGAAAAATCGGGAACGGGCAAGGGCTTGGTCACGCTGCGGCGGCGGTACAGACGCAAGCGGGCGTCAGTGGTCTCGAACAGGTCATCGAAGCGGCCGATGGTCTCGGAACTGCCCAGCAGCAGCACCCCGTTGGGCCGCAGGCTGTAGTGGAACAGCGGCAGCAGGCGGCGCTGCAGGGGCGCCGTCAGGTAGATCAGCAGGTTGCGGCAGCTCAGCAGGTCCAGGCGGGTGAAGGGTGGGTCCACATTCAAGTCGTGCGGTGCAAAGACCACCATCTCGCGCACCTCCTTGGCGATGCGCCAGCCTCCGTCATGCGGGGTGAAGAAGCGCGCCAGGCGCTGGGCCGAGACCTCGCCGCTGATGGAGGCCGGGTACACCCCGCGGCGCGCCCGGTCGATGGCGTCCTTGCTCAGATCGGTGGCGAAGACCTGCAACGTGCAGTTGGCCAGGGCCGGCAGGGTCTCCAGCACCTCACGGAAGGTGATGGCCAGCGAGTAAGCCTCCTCTCCCGTGGAACAACCCGCCACCCAGGCGCGCATGTGCCAGCCGTCGCCGTGCGCCTTCAGCAGTGAAGGCAGCTCATCCTGCTTCAGGGCCTGCCACACGGGGGTGTCGCGGAAGAAGGCGGTCACGCCGATCAGCAACTCCTTGGCCAGCAGGTCCAGTTCGGCGGCATCGCGCGACAGCAGCCTGGCATACGCCTGCATCGTGGCCATGTGGTGAATGCCCATGCGGCGCTGGATGCGCCGCAGCAGCGTGCTGCGCTTGTACAGGAAGAAGTCGTGGCAGCCGCGCGACTGCAGCAGGCGCAGGATGGACACGAGGTGCTGCCGGTCCTGCTGCGCCTCCAGGACCTCCGCGTCACCGATCAGCTCTGGGGTGGCAGTGCCCGGGCAGGCGGGGCCCACCCGGCCGGACAGGGCCGCCACCACCGCGCCCGGCAGGCGGGCGGGCGGGGCCACCAGATCCACCATGCCGGTCTGCAAGGCACTGCGGGGCATGGCATCGAACTGCGCGGTTTCAGGCTGCTGCGCAGCTGTGACCCCACCCACCGCATGGATCAAGCGCAGGCCGCGAGTGCCATCGGACCCGACGCCTGACAGCACCACCCCTGCCGCCCGGGGCCCCAGCACCCGCGACACCGACTCGAACATGTCGTCGATCGGATGGCGCCGGCCGCGGGGCTGCCCCGGCACAGCCACATGCAGATGCCCATCGATCAGGGTCAGCGTGGCGTTGGGCGGGATCACGTAGACGGCGTCCGGGCTGACGCGCAGACCTTCCACCGCTTCGCACACCGGCAGCCGGGTGCTTCGCTGGAGCAACTGCACAAGAACGGTCTCACGCGTGGGGTCCAGGTGCTGCACCACCACCCAGGCCAGGCCGGCGTGCAGGGGGGCGTTTGCGATGAACTCTTCCAGTGCCGGCAATCCGCCCGCCGAGGCCCCGATGGCCACCAGGCCCGCCAACACACCGTCCTGCGCAGGGACGGGTGGGGACCGGTGCCCCCCACTGAAGGTCGCAGCGACCACAGCGGCTGGCGCCGGCAGTGACGGATGGGTTGATGCCATGGCCGAATGTAGCGAAAGCCAGGCCTGCGTCGCAAGATTTGCCCTGACAAGACCCCAGCGCCGGGCTAATATCAAGCGCTCTTGTGCTGCAGTGCATCCGCTTCTGAGCATGGCACGGTTCAGCCAAGCCCTGCTCACTCCCACGTTCAGCACCGTGTTCACGCCCAGTGTCGTGCGGGCCACCTGCCGCTGATGCCCTTGATCCCTCTGTGACGCCCTCGCCGAACACGCCTCCCCGCCCGGTGCCCCAAGACCAGGCCACGCAGACAGACACAGCGCCGCCGTTCGCGGAGAGAAGAGCCTTGCATGCTCCAGGGCCACCCAGCCCGGAAGCCTTGCGGGCCTGGGCCGTCAGCCTGGTGGACGCGCGGGAGGAAGAACGCCTGCGCATCGCCCGAGGCATGCATGACGAACTGGGGCAGCTGCTCACCGCCTTGCAGCTGGAGCTCGCCAGTCTGGCCCTCGTCGCCAAGGAGCCCGCCCAAGCGCAACGCATCGTCTCCATGAAAGCGCTGATCGATGAAACCATGGTGGCCGTGCGCCGAATCTCTGACGATCTGCGGCCGTTGATGCTGGACGACCTGGGCCTGAACGCGGCGGTGGAGTCCCTGGCGCGCACGGCAGCTTCGCGCATGGGCATCGAGGTCACCGTCCGGCACGATGAAGCCGATCCGCCGATCCAGCCCAGCGTGGCCACGGCGCTGTACCGCATCGTGCAGGAGGCGCTGACCAACGTGGCCCGCCATGCCCACGCCACGGACGTGAGCATCGACCTGCGGATGCAAGGCCGCGAGATCGTGCTCAAGGTGGAGGACAACGGCGTCGGCCTGCCGGAGGACGCACTGGAGCGGACCGGCTCCTGGGGCCTGCGCGGGCTGCTCGAGCGCGTGAACCTGTGCGGCGGCGCTCTCGTCCTTGAAAACGCCCCGGGCAGCGGCGCCCGGATGACCGTCCGCCTGCCCATCGACGCCGCAGGAGGGTCGGCGTGACCCCGCCCTTCAAGGTGCTGGTGGTGGACGATCATGCGACGGTGCGTGAGGGCTTGATCCGGATCCTGACCAGCGGCGACGACAAGTGGCAGGTCGACAGCGCGCCCAGCGCGGAAGCCGCCCTGGACATCCTGGCGCTGCAGGCCTTTGACGTCGGCATCGTGGACATGTCCATGCCCGGCATGAACGGGATCGAGCTGGTGCGTGCGCTGCGCGCGCAGGGCCTGCGCATGCCGCTGTTGATGCTGAGCATGCACGCCGAAGAGGCCTACGCCCTGAGGGCCTTCAAGGCCGGCGCCAATGGCTACATCGCCAAGGACCGTGCTGCCGAAGAGCTGGTGGCCGCTGTGCGCAGGGTGGCGGGCGGCGGGGCCCATGTGCCCGCAGCGCTCACCGAACGCGTGGTCCTGACGATGAACGGGGAAGTTGCCGTGCCCCGGCATGCGCAGTTGTCCGATCGCGAACTGGACATTCTTCGCCGGCTGGCAGGCGGTCTGGGCGTGACCGACATCGCCGAGCAGCTGGGGCTGGCGCCCAAGACGGTGATGAACAGCCGCGCCCGCATCCAGGACAAGCTGGCCTTGACCAGCCCCCAGGCCTTGACTGCCTACGCCATCGAGCACGGTCTCGTCCCTTCTGGCGGCCACCCCATGCACATCGAGATCGACGACCTGAGCCGCCCGCAGGTGCACGCCCTTCTGCAGGAACACCTGGACGACATGTATGCGTGGTCGCCCCCGGAAAGCGTGCATGCGCTGGACCTGGACCGCCTGCGGCTGCCCGCCATCACCTTCTGGACGGCCTGGGAGGGCCCGTTGCTGCTGGGCTCGGCAGCGCTGAAGGACCTGGGCGACGGCCATGGCGAGGTGAAGTCCATGCGCACGCCCCGCCACCTGCGCGGCCGTGGCGCCGGCCGGGCGCTGCTCGCGCACCTGATCGACCACGCGCGGGCCCGCGGCTTCCAACGCCTGAGCCTGGAAACCGGCACTACAGAGCCCTTCCAGCCGGCGCAGCGCCTGTACGAGCGCTTCGGCTTCGCCTACTGCGGGCCGTTTGGCGACTACACGCCAGACCCGTTCAGCGTGTTCATGACGCTGGAGCTGTAGTCAGCCTTCCGAGGCCAGCGCCAGCAGCACCTCGCGCAGCAGGTCGGCACCGCGCAGCAGGTCCGCGGGCTCGGTGTGCTCGCGTGGGTTGTGGCTGATGCCCTGCACGCTGGGCACGAAGATCATTGCCGCCGGGCAGATCCGGGCCATCATCTGCGCATCGTGGCCGGCACCGGAGGTCATGCGGCGGCTGCGGTGGCCGCGCGCCTGCGCACGGGCTTCAATCAGACGCACCAGGCGCTCGTCGAAGCGCACGGGCGGGAAGCGCACCAGGCGCCGGGTCTCGACCGTGACCTGCTGCGCCTGCGCCAGGCGCTGCACGAAGGCGGCCAGTTCTTCCTCGGCGCGCTGCAAGGTGGGTTCGTCGGTGTTGCGCAAGTCCACCGTCACGGTGGCGCGGGAGGCGATGACGTTCACCAGGTTCGGGTGCAGCTGCAGCGCACCGACCGTGGCAACCTGGGGGCCGCCCAGGCGCTGCGCCAGTTCGCGCACGAACACCGCCACGGCCGCCGCGCAGTAGCCGGCATCCCGCCGCAGGTGCATGGGGGTGGTACCCGCGTGGTTGGACTGCCCGGTGAAGATGAATTCCTGCCACGAGATGCCTTGCAGGTCCTCCACCGCGCCGATCTCCAGGCCTTCGGCCTCCAGGACCGGGCCCTGCTCGATGTGAAGCTCGACGAAGGCATGCGGCACGATCGACCCGCAGGCCATGTCGCCGGCGTAGCCGATGCGGGTCAGTTCATCGCCCAGGCGCCGGCCGTCGGTGTCCACTGCGTCCAGCGCCTGCTGCAACGGCAGCCCTCCCGCGTGCACCAGCGAGCCCATCATGTCGGGCTGAAAGCGCACGCCCTCCTCGTTGGTGAAGGCGGCCACCACCAGGGGCCGCTGCGTCACGATCTGCCGGTCGTTCAGCCAGCGCACCACCTCCAGCCCGGCCATGACGCCGTAGGCACCGTCGTAGCGGCCACCCGTGGCGACGGTGTCGATGTGCGAACCGGTCATCACCGGCGCGGCCTCGGTTCTGCCAGGGCGCAGGCCGAAAAGGTTGCCGATGCGGTCCACCTGCACCGTCAGGCCCAGGGCGCGCATCCAGGTGACGAGCTGGTCGCGGCCGAGCCGGTCCGCGTCGGTCAGGGCGATGCGGCACACGCCGCCGCCTGCCGTGGCCCCCAGGGCTGCATGGGCCTGCAATCGCGCCATGAGTCGGTCTTGCTGCAGACCTTCCTCCTGCAACCGGGCCTGCTGCTCGGCCCACACCTCCTCGGCAGTGCGCCCGACGATGGCCGCGTACACGCCAGGGGCGGTGGCGCCCTCGCTGCTGATCAGCAGCACCCGGGCATTGGCGTCCAGCCCGGCGGCCCTGCCCTCCTGGGCTGACCGTGCCAGCACCTGCAGCGCCGCCAGGCCTGCGACCGCAGACTCCCCGGCCACGAGCGGCAGGTCACCGTGCGCGCCTTCGGCCAGCACACGCATGGCGTCTTCGGCCTGGGCGTCCGGCACGGTCATGAAGAAGTCCACCGCAGGCTGCAGAAAGCGCCAGGCCAGCGGCGAGGTCTCTCCACACGCCAGGCCGGCCATCACGGAATCGACCGTGCCCAGCGCGCGGGTCGGCTGGCCGGCCAGGGCGCTTTGCAGCAGGCAGTCGGCCTGCTCGGGCTCGACGACGATCACGGTCGGGCGGCGCGCGCCGAAGCGATCCCAGAAGCCGCTGACGATGCCCGCGGCCATGCCCCCCACGCCGCCTTGCAGGATCACATGCGTCCAGGGGCAGTCTTCGGCACCCCCCAGGTCGGCCAGCAGCTCCTCGGCGATGACGCCGTAGCCCTGCATCACATCGCGCGGCACCTCCACATAGCCCTCGTACGAGGTGTCGGACACCACCTCCCAGCCGTGGGCATGGGCCAGGCGGGCCGCCTCGGTGACCGAGTCGTCGTAGTTGCCGGGAACGCGCACGATCTCGGCGCCGAAGGCCGCGATGGCCTGCTCACGCTCCAGGCTGACCTGCGCGTGCAGCACGATCACGCAGCGGCACCCCACGCTTTGCGCGGCTGCTGCCAGCGCGCGACCATGATTGCCGTCGGTGGCGCTGATGACGACGAAGCCGCGGAGTTCCTCGGCATGATGGCCGGTCAGCAGGGCCGCCGCCGACCAGCCACGGTCGGAGAAGCGACGTTGCAGCAGCTTCACCAGCGCATGGGGCGCGCCCAGCGCCTTGAAGCTGCACAGGGCCGAGCGGCAGGACTCATCCTTGATCGTCAAACTGGCGATGCCCAGCGCCCGCGCCAGGCCCGGCATCGGCCAGGCCGGCGTAGGGAAGGGAAAGAGCCCGTCCCAGGCGGCCAGCCGCCCACGGGCGGCGCGGGCCTGCGCCTGGCTGAGCTGGGCGCGCAGTTCGGCGTCGTAAGGCCGCCGGTCAGCACTGGGGTTGGTGACGAACATGGCAGGAACTGTTCTGGAAGGTCGGCCTGGGTGGGGCTGGGGGTGCGGTGGGTCCTGGGACACAGGTCGGCCTGAAAAAGCTGGGCGGACGGCACGTCACGGTTCCGTCATCTCCCGCATCTCAGCTCAGTTGCATCAGCACCACCGGCAAGAGCACCGCGCTGACGATACCGTGCAGGCCCATCCCGAGGCTGGCGTAGGCGCCGGCCACCGGATGCACGCTGAAGGCGCGCGACGTGCCGATGCCGTGCGCTGCCACGCCCAGGGCGAAGCCACGCTGCCACCAGGCCGTGACGCCGGCGGCGTTCAGCACGAAACGCCCGAGCACCGCGCCGAGCACGCCGGTGGATACCGCAAAGATGGCCGTGAGCGTCGGAGAGGCCTGGACCCGCTCGGCAATACCCATGGCGATGGGCGCCGTGACCGACTTCGCCCACATTCCCCGCACCAGCGCCTCGTCGGCACCCAGCGCCTTCAGCACAGCCACCGCCACGGCGATGGACGTGGCACCTCCGGCGGCCATGGCCAGCGTCAGCGCACCCAGACGGCCCTTGACGGAGGCCCACCCCTTGTAGATGGGGATGGCCAGCGACACGGTGGCGGTGCCCAGCAGGAAATGCACGAACTGCGCGCCTTCGAAGTAGCGCTGGTAGGGCATGCCGGCCAGCGCCAGACCGGCCGCCACCAGCACCACGGCGATCAGCACCGGATTGGCCAGCGGGTTGCGCTGCGTGCGCTCGTAGACCGCCAGGCCCAAGGCGTAGGCCCCCAGCGTCAGGACGAGCGCGAACAGCGGAGAGCCCGCCAGGTAGACCCAGATCTCGTGGATGGGCGGCAGTTCAGGGCGCATGCTCGTCCCGCGCCGCTGGCGGGGCCAGCCGCTTGAGCACCAGGGCCGTGACGAAGATGGTGGCCACCACGCTCAGCAGCAGGGCGGCCGAGACCGCCAGCGCGTTCTCTTTCAGCAAGGGCCAGAACATCACCACCCCGACAGAGGCCGGCACGAACAGCAGCCCCAGGTGCTGCAGGATGCCGCCACCCACCAGTTCCATGGAAGGTGGCACGCGACCTCGCCAACCCAGGAACGCCAGCAAGAGCACCAAGCCCACCACCGGGCCGGGAATGAAGGGGATGACGAACGCGCTGATCACCTCGCCCAGGGCCTGGAAGAGCAGCAGTTGCAGCAGGCCGTGTATCAAGGTCGGACCTTCCTGGAGGGTTGTCGGGGGGTGGGACCATCCTACGCTCTCGGGCCCGCCTGCGAGTGGCCGAGCGATGGCGCCTGGGTGCCGGCGCAGCGGGCTCGCGCAGCGGGCCGGCGTCGCGGGCCCTGGGCGGCGTGTGGGGGATGGGCGCAGGCGCAGGGGGAAAGCCCGCGTCTGGCCCAGGCTCTGACCCTGGCAGGTGCTGGACGCGCTGATCGGCGTCACCATGTTCGTGCTGTCGGCACCGCTGGTGCGCCATGCGCTGGGCAGCCTTTGAAGGTCGTTCAGGTACTCAACGAGCGTATCCCCGAGACGATCCCGCTGGAGCCGCCCCCGTTGCCACCCGGCCCCTCAGCGTTGAGGCTGGATCTCCGTGACGATGTACTTGCCCGCTTCATTGACCGCCTTGAACCTGACCCTGTCACCGGCCTTGAGACTGTCCAGCAGGGTCTTGTCGCGCACGGCGAACACCATGGTCATGGGCGGCATGTCCAGGCTCTTGATCTCCCCATGCCGGAGCGTGACCTTGCCGCCCTCCTTGTCAATGCGCCGGACTTCACCCTCGGCCATGTCGGCCTTGTTCACGTCAGCCGCCGCAGGGCTGGCCGCGTGGTGCGCGGCGTGATCAGGGGCCTTGGGCTGCGCCGAGGCCGGGCTGGCCAGCAGCGCAGCAGCCCAAAGCAGTGCACAGGCGATGGCGGCGGGGTGCTGTCGATTCATACGGACTCCTGGATCGTTGAGGGGGTTGAAAGAGGGAACCTGCAGTGACTTGAGGGTGAGGCCTCAATGTCCGCCGTGCCCGGCCGATGGCTTGCGCACCTTGACCTCGATGTCCTGCGCCGGGCGGGCAGCCAAAGGCATTGCGCCCGCGCTCTCCGCCTTGAAGCGGGCCGGGTCCGGCAGGCTGCCGGTGAATTCGTAGGCCACCGTGCCGGGCGGATGCGTGTACCAGCCCGGGTCGCGATAGTCGCCCGGCTTCTGGTCCTTGCGCACCTTCAGGATGCTGAACATGCCGCCCATGCCCACGGCGCCAAAGGGCCCCTGGCCGGCCATCATGGGCGCGGTGTTGTCGGGCAGCGGCATCTCCATCTCGGTCATGTCCTTCATGCCGCGTTCGCCCATCACCATGTAGTCGGGAATGAGCCGGGTGATCTGGCGCGCCACGCCACGGTGGTCCACGCCGATCATCGTGGGCACGTTGTGGCCCATCGCGTTCATGGTGTGGTGGCTCTTGTGGCAGTGGAAGGCCCAGTCGCCCTCCTCGTCGGCCAGGAAGTCCAGTTGCCGCATCTGGCCCACCGCGATGTCCGCCGTCACTTCGTACTGGCGCGTGCTCTTCGGTGTCGGCCCGCCGTCGGTGCCGGTGATCAGGAACTCATGGCCGTGCAGGTGGATGGGGTGGTTGGTCATCGTGAGATTGCCCACCCGGATGCGCACCTTGTCCATGTGCCGCACCACCAGCGGGTCGATGCCCGGGAAGATGCGGCTGTTCCAGCTCCACAGGTTGAAGTCCAGCATGGTCATGATCTTCGGCGTGGCGCTGCCGGGGTCGATGTCGTAGCTGGCCAGCAGGAAGCAGAAGTCGCGGTCCACCTCCTCGATCAGCGGGTGCCCGGCCTTGGGGTGCGTCACCCAGAAGCCCATCATGCCCATGGCCATCTGCACCATCTCGTCGGCATGCGGGTGGTACATGAAGGTGCCGGGCCGGCGCGCGACGAACTCGTAGACGAAGGTCTTGCCTGGCGGAATGCCGGGCTGGTTCAGGCCCGTCACACCGTCCATGCCGTTGGGCAGGCGCTGGCCATGCCAGTGGATGCTGGTGAACTCACCCAGCTTGTTGGTGACGAACAGGCGCACGCGGTCGCCCTCCACCACTTCGATGGTGGGGCCGGGGCTCTGGCCGTTGTAGCCCCAGAGGTGGGCCTTGAAGCCCGGCGCCATTTCGCGCACCACCGGCTCAGCCACCAGGTGGAACTCCTTGACGCCGTTGTTCATGCGCCAGGGCAGCGTCCAGCCGTTGAGCGTGACCACCGGGTTGTAGGACCGCCCGGTGCTGGGCACCAGCGGCGGCATGGTGTCGGGCTTGGTCTGGATGACGGGTTCGGGCAGGGCCGCCATGGCCACCTTGCTGATGGCGCTGGCCGTGGCGGCTGCGGCCACAATGCCGGCACCACCAACGAAGTCTCTTCTTGAGAACATGGATGGAATCCTTTTGTCCGGTTCGGGTCGAGGCGCTTGCGTCAGTGGCCGGGGCCGCCCGCCGGGCCGGCGACCGTCGCCGGCCCGGCGACTGCGCTCAGGCTGGGCTTGCCCACCAGCGCCATGTCGAGGTCGGCCTGGGCGATCCAGAAGTCGCGCAGGGCGTCGATGGCGGCGTTGACGCTGGCAATCTGCGAACGCGCATCGGCCAGCAGTTCGAACACGCCGATCAGCATGCCGTTGTAGCGCAGCAGGTTCTCCTCCGAGATGCGCGCCTTCAAGGGGACGATCTCCTCGCGGTGGTGGCGCGCCATGTCCCAGGCGGCACGGTAGGCGCCATAGGCCTCGCGCACCTCCGAGCGGGCGTTGATCGCGGTCTCTGCCGCGCGGTGCAGCGCCTGCATGTAGACGCCTTCGGCGCGGGCGACGCGGGCCCCGCCCCAGTCGAACAGCGGGAGTTCCAGGCCGATCTCCCAGCCCTTCTGCGTGGGGGCTTCGTTGCTGCTGTTACGCACCAGGCCCAACTCCAGCACGTTGATGAAGCGCGTCGTGCGGGTCAGGCCCAGGTTGCGTGCGGTGGCCTCGGCAGCGACACGGGCCGCAGCCACATCCAGCCGTTGGGTCAGCGCCTGCCGCTCGATATCCGGCAACTCGCGGGCCTGGGCCGGCAGGTCGGGCAGGCGCTCGGGCAGCCTGAAGCCGGTCTGCTCGCCCCACAACCCCAGAAGGCGTGTCAGGCGTTCCCGGGTGGCGCTCCTTTGCTGTTCGGCCCGCACCAGATTCAAGGCGGCGTCTGCGTAGAAGCCCTGTTCGCGCGCCTGCTGCAGCTTGTTGAAGTTGCCCACCTGCGCCATGCGCCGCGCCAGCTCGGCACTGGCTTCGGCTGCCTGCATGACCTGGCGGCTGTAACGCACCGATTCCTCGGCGGCCACGGCCTGCACCCAGGCCTTACGCGTGTCCGCCGCCAGCGCCAGCACCTGCTGCGCCACGGCGGTGCGTACCTGCTCCAGCCGGCGCGCCTCAACCCGCTGCACCAGCGGCAGCGCCAGCAGGCGCGCGAGGTTGAAGTGCAGGCCCCGCTCCCATTCGATCTCGTCGCCCTGGGTCACGCGGCCGAAGCTGAAGCCGGGGTTGGGCAGCCGCCCCGCCTGCACCACCTCCGCCTCGGTGATGCCCAGATCGGCGTAGGCGGCTTGCAGGCCGCGGTTGCTCAGCAGCGCAAGCTGCACCGCCGCGTCCATCGTCAGGGGCTTGTCCAGCAGTTCGCCCACGCGCTTGTCGATACGGTCCAGGTCCTCGGGCTGACGGGCCCAGACCAGTTGCGCTGAGGTTCCCAGGCGTTCGGCCGTGGCGCTTTCGACGGCGCCGAAGCTGCCATCAGGGCTGAGCGAGGCGCACCCCGTGAGGGCCAGTACCAGCACCCCGGCCACCAGCGCGGGCAGGCCCACCGGCGATGACCGTGCCTGGGCACCCACCGCTTGCGGTTGTGGATTCATCTCGGACCCCTCAGTGCTTCTTGTGGCCACCGTGTGCAGGCGCAGCGTCTGCAGCAGGCGCTGGCACGGCGCCCGCAGCAGGCGCCGAACCCGCAGCGTCCGGCTGCTGCGCCTCGCGGGTATAGACGCGCCAGCCGCCGATGCGGTTCACGGTCTCGTTGGCGTCTTTCCAGGAGACGCGCTTGTCGTCGCCCAGGCGGCGATAGCCCGCCAGCGGCGATGCGTAGGTAGCGGCCGGCACCGGCGCCTTGGCGTCGAGCGGATCGGCACGCTCAGCCCGGCCTGGAGCGTTCTGAGCGTGGACCAGGCCAGCGGCCGAACCTGCGACGGCCAGGGCCAGGCCGCGAAGCCTTGCGTGGCGCAGAGAAATCTTGAACATGGCAACCTCGACCTCGTGGGTGCGTCAGCGACAAGCCTGCGGTCAGCGACCACAGGCGCTTCGCCGCGATGGACTGGGAAGGGACCGTCGTCCTCCCGGATGACCTGTCATCGGCACCGACCGGCTGGCGCGAGCCAGCAGCCGTGCCCCGACAGAGCCACGCCCGGTCAGGCGAGGTCCGGTCGAGGCGGTCGCTCGGGGGTATCGGTGGCGCGTGACGCCACCGGCTGCACACGAGGCGAGTGCAGCTCTTCGGCCGTTGGCGCGGGCTCCGCCAGCGCTCGCGCCGCAGGCAGCGCGAACATGGCGCAGCAGTCGATGCACACGCTGCACGGGCCGTGAGGGCTCATCAGCCCTGGGCCGTCGGGGCTGTCCATGTGCGGCGAGCGCTCATCGGAAGGGCCGGCAGTGCTGGCCGCGTGCCCATGGCAGTGGGGAGCCGCGTCATCCGCCGTCGCTGGATGGTGCGCCTGCGCCTGCGCCTGCGCCTGCGCCTGCGCAGGTGCAGGTGCAGGAGCAGGCCCAGGTGCGCTTGCCTGCATGTGCGCGTGATGCGCTGAACCTGTTCCGCAGAACAGCATGGCCGCTGCCGCCCACCCGTGCACGGGCAAGGCGATGGCCACCCACCAGATGCACAGCGTACGGGTCAGTCCACGCATGAATCGAGTTTAGCGAAGCGGCGAAGACCCGGCCGACCTCGAAGCCAGGCCCGCCACAAAACGAGCGAAAGCATTGAGCAAAGGCAAGGCGTCGAAAGACGGCCCTTCCAGCATCGACAGGGCTTGGACGGTGGCTTCCAGGGTGGAGACTTGGTCGGCCCGGCGCGCCGCCCGGATGGCGCGGTAGCAGGTGGGGGCCGGCGCAGCCAGAGCCAACCTGGGCAACGCGAGCAGCGCCGGGTGCTCCAGCAACATGCGCAGGCTCTTGCGCCAAGTCGCGTCGATGACCACCAGGCGCATCGGCCCCTCACCGCCCGCGCCGCCAGCCTCGGCCTGCACCGGTGCAGGCGCTGCCGGCACGTCCGGGTACAGCAGCCATGTGTCCCGACCAGGGCGATGCAGCAAGGCCGCCAGTTCCCCGGGCGCAAAGCGCTCGCCCACCACCACCTCGCACTGCGCCAGGGACAGCCGCAACAGCGCCACACTGTTCTTCGCCTGGCGTTGCTCCTGCGGATGCTGCAGCACCAGCACCTCGGTGCGGTGAGACGTGGGGCACACCAGGGCGCACAGGCAGGTGACCTGCGGTCGCAGGCAACGCTCGCAGGCCAGGCGGCGGGGGCCAGGGTTCATCAACCCATTCTTGCGCGGAAGGTATGGGCCGAAGCTGACACCGAACTCAAGGGGACGCCCCCCAGGAAGCAACCGGGCTCCGTCAGCACGCCGCATGAGCAACGCAATGACCCTGTACGGCATATTGCCGCACAATTTGCACCTTAGCGCTGGAGAAGCTCAATGACTGCAAGGACCGCTGCCGCCATCCCCACTTCCAACCGACCTCAGTCGGCGCGGCTGGAGGCTCGGATCAGCCCTGACCTGCACGCTGTCGTAAAGCGCGCCGCAGAAATTCAAGGCAGGACCATGACTGATTTTGTGATCCACGCCCTGCAGTCGGCTGCGTCTCAAGCCATTGAGCAAGCGGATCAGGTGCGGCTTGCTGTGGCTGATCAGGAAGCCTTTGCCAATGCCCTGATCTCACCTGCCAAGCCCAATGCGGCGTTGAAGCGTGCTTTTGCCAAGGCAGACCGGCTTCTGGCCTCCTGATGCGCGGCCCACGCTTTTCGGTCGCTCTGCTCGATCTCGATGCCGACCGGTCCGACTTCGAGTGCGGGGTTGAACCGCTGGACCGCTACTTCAAGACACAGGTCAGCCAGGACATCAAACGGCGCGTGACCGCCTGCTTCACGGCACTGGATGCACAGGGGCATATCGCCGGCTACTACACCCTGGCTTCAGCCAGCATCTTGTTGACAGACCTGGCGGAACCTCTGGCCAGGAAGATGCCGCGCTACCCCAACGTGCCCGCCGTACGCATGGGTCGCTTGGCCGTGGATCAGAACTTCAAGGGGCAGGGACTGGGGGCAGCCTTGCTCGCTGACGCATTGCGTCGAGCCACCACCGCAGAGATCGCCGCCTATGCCCTGGTGGTCGACGCAAAGGACCTGGCGGCCGCGGGGTTCTATGCACACCACAGGTTCATCGCCACCTCGGGAAACCCGCTTCTCCAGTATCTGCCGCTCGGCACGGTCAAGGGTCTGGTCAAGTAGCGTCCCCGGTGCTTTGCAGGGTGCCTAGAATGCCCCGTCCCGCCGTAGTTCAATGGATAGAACGAGCGCCTCCTAAGCGCTAGATACAGGTTCGATTCCTGTCGGGGGGACCACGCTTCATGCGCCAAGCCCGGCCGGGAAGGGCGGGCCCATCAGCGCCTGACCGAAAGTGAACAGCACCAGGCGCGCTTGCATCAGGTCGCGTACCGGGGCTCGAAGCCCCGGAACAACCGGCACACTATTGCTGATGGCAGGCCATGCAGGCCACTGTGGTCTGGAACATCTGGCGCTTGGCATCCCCACCCTGACTGCCGGGAACGGCGTTGAAGCTTTGCACGTTGTCGGGGGCCTGGGCGATGCGCTGCTCGAGCAGTGATCGATGCTTCCACTCGGAGTAGGTCGGCGAGTGGCGCGCGTTGGCGTAGATCTTTCGCGCCGTGGCCACATCGCCGGCTTTCACCAGCATGTCACCCATGTTCAGGAAGAATCCTTCAAAGTTGTGCGGGGCAATCCACGAGTTCCAGCAAGCGCGCTTGGGGCCGCTGGTCGTCGCCAGGGCCATGTACCTGCCGAAGTCGGGATCCAGGCGGTCGAGAGCCTGTCCAGAGCAAAGATCCAGCGTTCGCCACTGCATCTCCAGGGCCTCCTTGAAGCGCGCTGAATCGGCAGGCAGCCGCGACATCGAGTATCCGGCCGTGAAGAGGTTGAACTCGGGCCAGGCGGCAACGCTGTCGAGCAGCGTGTAGTAGCCCCGGCGGGTGAGCTTCTCATCGCGGTGGATGGAGCCTTCTGCCAGCAGTGCCGAACCCAGGAAACCCTGGAAGCGCGCCTCGCTCGGTTGCAGCCGCACGGCCTCCTCGAAGTACTTGCGCGCCATGACGGCGTCGTTGGTGATGGTGGCCGGCACCTGCGCCAGGCGTCCGCTCTCGGCCAGGCGCCAGATGTGCAGCCAACCAGCGTGTGCGGCCGTCAGCGCGTCGCCCGGGTTCTCGAGATAGGCTGCGGTCTTCAGTTCCAGCGCCCGACCGATGTCCTCGTAGCGGCCTGCATGCAGCGTCTGCCAGAAGACCGCGTCGGCTTGCAACGCGAGGGCCGTACGCGTGGCGCTGGAAGGCTTGGCAGGGGCGGTGGCCACGGCGACGTAGGCACAGCCCGAGGCTGACAGAGCCAGGGCGACCGCTGCGACGGTGCGCGCCGCCCGCGCTGGGGCGATTCGGGAGGAAGCGGGCGACCACGACTCTCGGACACGACAGGCATCCAGGACCACCGCGACGCGACGTGCAACAGCGGCGCGAAGCAGCCTCCAGCATTGCAAGACGGCAGACGCACGGAACTTGAAGGAAGTGGCGAAAGTGGATGGAACTGAGGACATGGTGGGCTCCAAGCGGATGAGCGAACTGGAAACGGATGTCAGGGGTCAGGAGATCTGGTCTTGACATCGTAAAGATTACTGTAGGCGCGCATCTATACAATGTCAAGTTACTCTTTCGCTGCGTCTTTCGCTCCCTGTCTTTCGAGACCCTTTCTCGACAACCAGCGCGCCACGTCCGTACATGAACAAGCCTGCAGGAACTGCGGAAGATCAGCCGTCGCCACCGGAGCGCCGCTACCACCACGGTGCCCTGCGCGCCGCGCTGCTAGACGCAGCGGAGGCCGAGCTGGGAGCACACGGCATCGAGGGGTTCTCACTGCGGGGTGTGGCCAAGCGGGCCGGCGTCAGCCACGCCGCGCCGGCCCACCACTTTCGCGATGCCAACGGCCTGCTCACCGCCCTGGCCACGCGCGGCTTCCAGCGCTTCGTCGCGCGGCAGCAGGACTTCCAACGTCAGGCTCCGGCCGAACCCCGTGCCCAGATGGAGGCCATAGGGGTGGGCTATGTGAACTTCGCCCTGGAGAACCCGGCCCTGTTCCGGCTGATGTTCGGCTCCGACCGCACCGACTACAACGACCCCGAACTCAAGAGCAGCGCGCAGGCGGCCTTCTTCACGCTCGTCGACGGCGTGGTGCGGGTCACGTCGAAAGGCGCCGCACCGTCCAGGCCGCAACTGCCCGCAACGCCTTCACAGGCCAGCCAACTGTTGAGCACCGGCGCCCCGGAACACGCCACCGGAGTCCCGCCGGCCCACTTGCTGCAAGCCGCCGGCTCCGCCGATGTGGCGGCGGCCTGGGCCCTGGCCCATGGCCTGGCCGACCTGATGGTGGCCGGCCGCCTGCCCTCGCTGAGGGCCCTGGCGGCGGAAGAGCGCAACCACGCCATTGGCGCGATCCTCACACGCTCCCTGCCCTGAAGCGAAAGCAGCGCGCGCTGGTGGCATAATTTACGGCTCCGGTTGAAACCGACCGGGCGGTTAGCTCAGCGGTAGAGCACTGCCTTCACACGGCAGGGGTCGCAGGTTCGAACCCTGCACCGCCCACCAGGATTTCCGAGTGAAATCAACAACCTAGCAGCGGCCCCTTGGGGCCGCTTCGCTTTGGTGGCCCAAAAGTGCCCTAAACCGCCGGTAGGCAAAGGCGCGGCCAGTGCCAGCCGGCGCTGGGGGTGCGTTTCACTCCGGCGGCGCGGCTCAGGCCAGGCCGATGCAGGTGCCTCAGGAGGCTGCGAGCAAGGCCCGGACCTGTTCGCGGCGGGGGGCACCGGCGATACCCCCGGGCTGCAGGCACTTCAGCGCAGCTGCAGCGGCCGCGAATCGAAGTGCATCTTCGTCAGCGGCCCCTTCACCCAGGGCCACGGCCAGGGCGCCGTGGAAGGTGTCGCCCGCTGCGGTGGTGTCCACCACGGGCTGCACGACGAACGACGGCAGGCCGCGCAACGGCCCGCCGCGACGCTGCCACCACATCGGCTGGTCATCCTGCGTCACCACTGCCACCTCGGCCCCGGCCGCCAGGGCCGCTGCCAGGCCTTGCTCCACCGTCCCCGGCTCAAAGGCTTGCAGGCCCGGCCGGGAAAACACCGCCCAGGCGCTCAGGCCGACCAGCCGCTGCAGGTCCTGCCGGGGCGCAGCATCGCCGTCCAGGATGGACAGGCGGCGCAGCGCGCGGGCTCTTTCAAGCGCGGCCTGGGCCCAGGCCGGGCAGCGCGGGTCGGTCAGCAGCACGTCGGCCGCATCGACCTGCGCGGCGTCCAAAGCAGGGGCCAGCCGCAGGGCATCACCGCGGTGACTGACGATCAGGCGCTCACCCTGCGCATCGACGATGACGGCCGCCACCGAACTGTGCGCGCCGGCCACGCGAACGAGCCCGCCCGGGTCCACGCCTTCTTGACGGAAATGAGCCTCGATGAACGGCGCCAAAGCATCGTCGCCCACCGGGCTGGCGATGCGCACATGGGCGCCCAGGCGGGCCGCCGCCACGCAGGCATTGGCCGTCATGCCACCCACACCGCTGCGGTAGCCGTGGGCAGGCGTCTTGGCAGGATGCTCGGGAAACGCCTGGATGCTGAACTGGTGGTCCAGCGCCACGTGGCCGACACCCAGGATGTTGACGGGGCGGGTCATGGCGCTCAAGCCGCCGCCTGCGGGCCCTGCGGCGTGGGGCCCTGCTGCGCGGCCACCATCAGCTTGCCGCGCGCCACTTCAGACAGGCTCAGGTCGATCATCAGCGGGGCGGCGCCGCGCCGCGGGAAGATGGCCGCCACCGGGTTGGTGCCGAAGATCGGGTGGCGCCCCCCTGCCGCCGGCATGGCAGCCGGGAAATTGGCGAAGCCCAAGCCCCCCATTCATGCAGACTCGTACAGACGCGTCAGCACGAACTCCCGGTGCCCCAGGGCTTCGGCCGCGGTCAGCCGCCCGTTGGCGGTGCGCAGCATGTTCTCCAACAGCAGGTCCCCGGCCTGGTCCAGCGTGATCTGCCGCTGCAGCAGGCCGGAACTGTCCACGTCGATGTGTTCGCTCATCAGGCGCACGGTGCGGGGGTTGGCGCAGATCTTGATCACCGGCACGATGGGGTTGCCGATCACGTTGCCCTGCCCCGTGGGGAAGAAGTGCACCGCGTAGCCGGAGGCTGCGCACAAGGTCACCATCTCGGCCGCGGCCGAGGACGAATCCATGAACCACAGGCCCGGGTGGGTGGGCATCTCGGCCTTGTCGATCACGCCGTCCACCGTGCAGCTCTTGCCGATCTTCTGGATGTTGCCCAGCGCTTTCTCCTCGATGGTGGTGAGGCCGCCGGCAATGTTGCCCTTGGTAGGCTGGCTTTCAGAGAGATCCGAGGTCTTGTGGCGGTCCACCACCGCCTGGTAGCGGTTGAACATGAACATGAACTTCTCGCGCACGGCGTCGGTGGCGCAGCGCGCGGCCACGATGTGCTCGCCGCCCGTGAGTTCGGTGGTCTCGCCAAAACACAGGTAGCTGCCCAGGGCGTGCAGCTTGTCGAAGGCGTTGCCCACGGTGGGGTTGGCCCCGCAACCGCTGGTGGTGTCGCTCTCGCCGCATTTGGTGGACACCCACAGCTCGTGCAGCGGGCAGACCTCGCGCTGCTTCTCGCTGGCCCACTGCACGAACTCGCGCGCCGCCTTGCTGGCGCGCATGATGGTGTCGTGGTCGCCATGGCCCTCGATGCCGAAGCCCACCACGGGCTTGCCCGTGGCGGCGATGCCGTCCACCACCTTCTTGGTCCAGCCGTCCTCGATGCCGATGACCACCACCGCCGCCACGTTGGGGTTGCAGCCCGTGCCGATCAGCGTGCGGAAGTGCAGGTCCAGGTCGGCCCCGAACTGCAGGCGCCCGTACGGGTGCGGGATGGCCATGGAGCCCTTGATGTTGTGGGCCACGGCCTCGCTGGCAGCGTTGGACAGGTCGTCCAGCGGCAGGATGATGACGTGGTTGCGCACGCCCACGCGGCCGTTCTCGCGGCGGTAGCCGAGGAAGGTGGTGTTCTTGTCGATGACGCTCATGGGATTCACCACCGCTTGGTCTTGATGTTGTGGACATGGGCGTGCTCGCCCGCCTTGATGGGCGCGACCACGCGCCCCATGTCGATGCCGTACTTGACGACGGTGTCGCCCGGGCTCATGTCCTTGAGCGCCACCTTGTGACCGATGGGGATGTCCTGCTGCGCCTGCAGCGTGACCATCCGGTCCTCGTCCATGATCCAGCCGTTCAAGGCCATGCCGGCCTTGACCCCTTCCACGACCACGACTGCCACGCAGTCGTTCGCGTCGTGCAACACGAAGTGATTCATCGCTTGCTCCTGATCCACACCTCCTGCCCGCGGCAGGTCCGGCGCCCAGTATCGGCAGGCGGGTTCGCGGGCGTCAATCCATCGGAAGCAAAATTCCGTCAGCAGCTGACCCCGAAGGCCGCTGCCGCCGCAGGTGTGCGCTATCCTGGAAGTCTTGCAGCGCTCACGACGCACTGCGTGGCATCTTCTGGAGACACGCCCCATGAGCGCACAGCATCTCCGTCAGGGCGACGAGCCTGGCCCCGGCCCCCAACTGCCGCTGCTGCATCAGGCGGTGTACTGCAGCCGCGCAGCCCGCGAGGTGGACGACTCGGTCGTGGACCACATCGTGGCCACGGCCCGGCGTACCAATCCCAGGCAGGGCATCACGGGCTTGCTGGTGTTTGGCAGTGGGGTGTTCTTCCAGTGGTTGGAAGGCCCACGGGACCACATCACCGGGTTGATGGCCCGGATCAGGCGCGATCCCCGTCACGATGAAGTTGTCATGCTGAGCCAAAACGAAGAGGTCCAGGAGCGTCTCTTTCCAGACTGGAGCATGGAACTGGTGACACCCGACCAGATCCGCGAGGTCTTGCTCGACGCCTTGGCGAGCACGGAGGATGAGAAGAACGCCGAATCGCTGACCCGGCTGCTGGAGAAGATCGATTCGAATGACCTGGGCAGGCTGATGCGAGAGGTGTAGCCGCCTCTTGAGATCGACCAGCAGTTGCCGACCCTGTGCTGCTTGGTCACCCTGGCCGCCGAGGTTTGGGCCTTCAAGCCTGCGCCCCGCCTATGGGCTCTGCCGCGCAGACAGGCCCAACCCGGGGACTGGATCCAGCGTGAGGATGCGCAGTCACGGCACTGGCATCACCGCCGACGATGGGCGTTGAACATCGACGCCGCCCCTTCCTTGCTCCCCACTTCACCTCTTGTCCGTCTTTGGGCTGCCATTCCTGGCAGGCGACGGTTGCAGTTGGTGGCCTTGCTGGGCTTCACGCTGGTGGCCTCGCTGGCAGAAGTCTTCTCCATCGGCGCGGTACTGCCCTTTCTGGGCGTGCTCACGGCGCCGGAGAAGGTCTTTGCCCATGCCTACGCGCAGCCCTTGATCACCCGCCTGGGCATCACCACGCCGGAGGGCCTGTTGTTGCCCGCCACCGTGCTGTTCTGCGGCGCAGCGCTGCTGTCCGCCATCATCAGGATTTTTGCCATCTGGCTTCGTACGCGCATGACCTTTGCCACAGGCGCAGATCTCAGCGTAGAGGTGTACCGCCGCACGCTCTATCAGCCCTACGCCGTGCATCTTGCTCGCAACAGCAGCGAAGTCATAGACGCTGTCTCAGGCAAGGTCAACACGGTGATCTTCAGCGTCATAGGTCCGCTGCTCATCATCGTGTCCAACATCTTGATGCTGGGTGTCATCCTGGTGGCGCTGCTGCTGTACAAGCCGGTCGTGGCCCTGGCCACGTTCACGGGGTTCGGCCTGATCTACCTGGGCATCTACCGGGTCAGCCGCGCGCACCTTCGTGCCAACAGCCAGCGCGTGGCGGACAGCTCTACGCGGCGCATCAAGTCCCTGCAGGAGGGTCTGGGTGGCATCCGCGACGTGTTGCTGGACAACTCCCAGGCCGTCTACTGCAACGAGTACCGGAAGGCCGACCAACGTATGCGCCGCGCGCAGGCCCACACCGCCGTGACAGGGGATACGCCGCGTTTCGCGATCGAGGCGCTGGGGGTGTGCTTTATTGCCGCTTTGGCTTACACCCTGGCGCTGCAGCCCGAAGGGTTCTCGGCCGCCCTGCCCGTGGTGGGTGCGCTGGCCATTGCGGCGCAACGCATGCTGCCCCTGCTGCAGCAGATTTACTACGCCTTGACGAGCCTGAGCGGGAGCGATCAGTCCCTGCAGGACACCCTGGCCCTGCTGGAGCAGCGCATGCCCGCCACGCCAACCGCGGCGCCGGGCGAACGCGTGCCCTTTGAGCGCGTGCTGGAGTGCAGCGGCCTGGGCTATCGATACCAACCTGACAGGCCCTGGGCCCTCAGGAACCTGAACATGCGCATCGCCAAGGGCAGCCGCGTGGGCTTCATCGGCACCACTGGCAGCGGCAAGAGCACCCTGCTGGACATCATCATGGGCCTGCTACAGCCTTCTGAAGGGCAGCTGCGCGTGGACGGCCAGCCCATCACCGAGGCCAACGCCGGCCTGTGGCAACGCCGCATCGCCCACGTGCCCCAGACCATCTACCTGTCAGACGCGAGCATCGCCGAGAACATCGCTTTCGGAGTGCCGCGAGAGGACATCGACATGGAGCGCGTGCGTCAGGCCGCGACAAAGGCGCAGATGGCACCGACCATCCAGGAGTGGCCTCAGGGCTACGAGACCTTCGTCGGCGAGCGAGGAGTTCGCCTGTCGGGGGGGCAACGCCAGCGCATCGGGATCGCCCGAGCGCTGTACAAGCAGGCTGACGTGCTGGTGCTGGACGAAGCGACCAGCGCCCTGGACAACACCACGGAACGCGCCGTGATGGACGCGATCGATGGCCTTGGGCGCGACCTCACCATCCTCATCGTGGCGCACCGCCTCACCACGTTGGGGGGTTGCGACCAGATCGTCGAGCTTGCCGGCGGCCAACTGCACGCCGTGAGCAGCGACTCTGACCTGCCGGCACTGCGCCAGCTACGGCCAGCAACTCAGGCTGCTGGCTGATGCCGCCCGGAGCCATCATCGGTCAGGCCGAGCGAGCCCTTCGAAGGAATCCACGGTGAGGGCCGAATTTCATGACCGGATTGACACGCTGGCGGCGCTGCACGCCCCGTGGCGGGCCCTGGAGTCCCGGGCGCTGGAGCCCAATGCCTACCTGTCGGCCCGCTTTGTGCTGCCGGCCCTGAAGTGGCTGCCTGCCACCACTCCCGTATGGGCCGTGAGCGTGCACGACAGCGC
This sequence comes from Burkholderiales bacterium, assembly GCA_947464185.1. Taxonomy (GTDB): domain Bacteria; phylum Pseudomonadota; class Gammaproteobacteria; order Burkholderiales; family Burkholderiaceae_C; genus Rubrivivax. The sequence goes on along the minus strand of CANHVY010000012.1, from coordinate 43,988 downwards.
GGCGCGCGGTGCTGAACTGCGGGGGTTGGGCCTGTTTCAGCCGAGAGCGCCCAGGCCGCTGTTTCCACTGCCGCATGCGCAGGTCTACACCTCACCGCATTCCTTCCTCGGGGGGGTGCTGCTGGATGCCGAGAAGGCACACCCCGCGCTCAACACCATGCTGGAAGCGCTGTCCAGGCGCACGAACGGCTTGCGACTGAACCAGGTGCCCCGCGCAGGCGCCACCGCCCGGGTGGTGCATGACGTGGTGGCCGAGCGAGGAGCCTCCTGGCACGAGGAGGAGTGGCATGAGCGGGCCTGCATCGTGCCTGCCAAGGGCTGGGCCAGCCGATGGCGCCAGCACGTAGCGGCCTCGCGCCTGCAAGGCTACGAACGCCAGTGGCGCAAGCTGGCCGAGTCTGGCGCGGCCACGTGGCATTACCTTCGGGGTGACGAGGTGCAGGACCGGACGATCGACCGCTTCATCGAACTGGAGCACGCAGGCTGGAAAGGTGAGCAAGGCACCTCGCTGCGCTCAGACCCTCGTCATACGGGGTTCTTCCACGAGATGACCCGCGCCTTCCGGGACGACGGCGACCTCTTCTTCACCGAGCTGAGGCTGAACGGCGAGGTCATCGCCTCCACCTGCAATCTGGTATCAGGCCGCGACGGTTTCGCGTTCAAGGTGAGCTTCGACCCACGCTACGCAAAGCGAAGCCCCGGCCTCTTGAACGAGCTGGGCTTTCTGAAGGGCCTGGAGAGCCCGGTGGACCACTTCGGCTCCATTGACAGCGGCTCGGAACCGGGGTCCTTCATCGAGCAACTCTGGCCCGACCGGGTCCTGCTGCATTCGGGGTCCATCGCGCTGGGGGCGCTCACGAGAGCCGCGGCGCAGACAGCCAAGGCGCTGTCGGTCCTGCGACGACGGCTGATCGGGCCGCCCGCACCCGCGATTCCTTCCGCCCTTCGTCAGCAGCGGCCCACAAAACCCTGAGCATCAATCCTGCCAGCTGAGCACGGTTCGCCTGCGCCAACCCGTGCGCAGCTGATGAGCCAGGCGTCGCAGTCTGCCCTGCCAACGCTGCACCCACTCCGAGCCGGGCCGCTCACGGCCGGCGCGATCCAGGCTGTAGACGATGCGATAAGGCCGCGCCTGGAGCATCACGAACCCACGCTCGCGCGTCAGGGCGAACTCGACATCCATCGCATTGGCGGTGCCCGCGTGCTCTGCCAACAAGGACCGGTGAACCTGCAGCAGCTGGGTCGTGAGATCCACAAGCTCCTCATCACGCAGGATGGGTGCCCTTCCCGCCAGCGAACTGCGGCTGATGAGCTCGGGCTCGAAGGTCCCGGTCCAGGTGGCCACCAGGTACTGCTCGGGCAGCTGGTCACCCTGCGCCCCTGTCACGGTGGCACCGGTCCACTGCGTGTTGATGAACACGGCGTCCAGGCCCTGCTTGTAGGGGTTGCCGGTGATGGCCACGCCGGTGGCCACGGCGCCTTCGACAAAAGGCTGCACCAGCACGCCCATCGCCACCCCGAGATGATCGATGCGGTACCAGTCGCGCTCTTCGAAAGCCCGCTCCAGCCAGACGCTGGCCCACACCCCGCGCAGGGCATCGGCCACCTGCTGTGGTGAGGGCATGGCGGACACCTCGATGCTGTCGTACAGGCCGGCTCCGTTGAAGCCATCCAGATCTTCAGCGTTCGTGCTGCTGCGGAAGATGGACCGACCCTGCAACGCCCACGGCTGCAGCCGTTCACACACCTCCGCCAACAACTCACTGCGCACCGGGTGCTGCTGGATGGCCGCTCTCAGCGCCGCCAGGCGGACCGAGCGCACACCCGCGTCACGGGCAAACGCGTCTTCATTCAGCATCGCATCGATCTCGGCGTTCAGGCCCGCAGCCTCGAGGTGGTCTCGATAAGCCGAGAACGGGATGGCAAAGCCACCCGCGATCGTCAGTCCGTCGATGCAGGCCAGCCGTCCCATCTGCGCGGCCTTGGCACCCACGAAGCGGGCGGCAGCGACGTCCAGCGTGGCCACGTCGAACAGCCCGCGCGGCAGAAGATCTGCGTCGGGGCACCAGGTGGCGGCCGGACGTCTGGCGGCCCAGGCGGCCTGCGCCTCGGCAGGGTCGGCCAGTTCCACCGTGTAGTCCTGGCCTGCGACGCTGAGCTTGACCAGTTGCCCCTCCCATCGGGTGAACACATCCAGATCGATGGCCCCGCGCAAGGACATGTCGGGCGTGTGGCGGTTGCGGCACAGCACCGCCACATGCGCCAGAGGTGCCTGCAGCTGACTGGTCACCAGGCCAGCCACGGGCGGTATCTGCTCCGGCACCAACTCACTGACCACGATGTCGGAGGGCCGCACAGCCGAGACCTGCAGCGCGCCGCGAATGAGCCGCACATGGCCATAGGCCACACCCAGCACCACCGGCTGGTAGACCACCGAGGCGTTCAGCGCATCGCTGGAAAGCACGGGCACCCGTCCGTTCAGCCGCGCCGCCTGCGTGATCTGCAGCGGCGACACGGGCCGAAACATCAAGCCCGCGACACACCCCACCCGGGCCGTAATGTGCTCGACCATCCAGGCAATGCGCTCGGTCGACAAGGTGTCACCACCCGAAAGCTCCACCGTCCAGTGGCCGCCATCCAGGTAATGCATCAGCGAGCCGAGCACGAAGCGCCGCTCATCCTGCGTGTACTCGCGGATGTTGAAGCGCTCGTAGTCGGCATAGGGGTCCAGGAAGCGGTGCACGAAGTCAAAGTGCACCTCCCACTTGTTGGTGTCCAGGAAGTAGGTCTTTGCGCCGTTGTGGAGATCGATCAGAAACTTGACGGTCTCGGTACGCGCCACCGTGTGATGCCCCGGGCGCGCGCGCAGCCAGGCCCAATCGTCGAGCGTGCGGATGCGCTCCAGATACTCCAGCCTGCGGGGGGCGCGGGACGCGCCAGCGGTGCGAGTTAAAGGATGGGCGGCGCGTTCGGAAGGCACAGGATCGACAGCGTACCGTCCTCGTCGGGCTCGAAACAGACGAGACGCAAAGTGAGTGCAGACGCCAAGCGCCACAGCCTGGGAGCCCAGAAACGCTGATGCCGCTCGGCCCGAAAGAGCACTAACTGGACAGCTTGAAAGCACCCCGCGCCCCACAGGAGCGCGCCAGGCCGCATCACAGGCTGCTGTTCACCGCGGCGCAATCCTCGAAGCCAGCGCACGCGGCGTGAAGTCGGGCAGGAAGCGGCATTCCGCCACCTGAGCAGGCTTGAGGTCGCGGCAGCGCTGGGCGATGCCCGAGGGTGTCGGCTTCTCGCCCTGCTCCACCCAACGCAGCAAGGACTCGAACAACGGAGGGTAGATGGCATCGCCCAGGTAGCTGTGCTCGCGCGAATCGACAAAGGTCTGCACCAGCCGATGGCCATTGCCCGCGGCCTGCATGCGCTGGCGCAGCGTGTCGTGACCCTCGACGAACACGGTGGAGTCACCCACCCCGTGGGTGGTGAGCACGGGCACGCCGAAGCGGCCCGCGTGGTCCACGTCGGCGACAAAGCGTGCCTGCGCCTGCGGGTCGGGCTTGAAGCGGGGCACGGCTGCATTCAGGGCCGCATCATCGGCTGAGCCGGTGTAGCGCACGCGCTCGTTGCCAAACGGCGCCCCGCCGGACTTCTGCACCACGTCCCGCAACATGAAGGTGCCCCAATTGAGGTGGCCGATGAGCGAGCTCTCAGGCGTCTTGACCACGTCCACCAGCGTCTTGATGCGCTGCGCCTGCTCGACCGTGCGCTGGGCTGCGGGCTTGCGCAAGCCCAGGCACTCGTCGGCCCGCGCCGCCAGATCGGCGTTGGTCATGCTGGATTCCGCAGGCAGCCCCACGGACAAGGGATAAGCCGGCTCGCCGGGGCGCGGATGGTTGCCGCACAGGTGCTGGTACAGCGCGCGCAGGTCCAGCCGGAAGTCGTAGGTGGCAGGGCCCGCCACCACACCGCTGGTCAGCAGGATGCCCTCCCAGCTCTTGGGGTACATCTCGGCGGCGCGCGCCGCCACCATCGCCCCCCAGGACTGGCCGTGCAGCAGGGTGCGGCGCGGCGTGGCCACATGCTGCAGGAAGATGCGACGCACCCGCTCGGTGTCCTCGGCGGCCGTGGTGACGGCAAAGCCCCCCTGACGGAACACCGAACCCGCCCAGGCATAGCCCTCGCGCACGGTGATGGCCCAGCGCTTGATGTCCTCGTCAGCCCGGGCAGCCGTGGGAGGCCCCAGGGTGGGTCCGCCATGGGCGTGCACCACCAGCACGCCACTCCACTTCTCGGGCATCACGATGAGGTAGTGCGAGGTGGCAGAGTCCTGTCCGCGCAGGCAGCGCGCGCCTGCTGGCACACCATCCGGGCAGGACATGGCCTGAGGCGGTGCCTCTGCGGGTGCAGGTGGCAGCGAAGTCAGGGCACAGCCTGAAAGCCCCAGGGTCGCCGCGAGGACCGCCCAGCCGGCCAGGCCCGTGGCATGCCCATTCAGGAGACGTTGAGCAAAGTTCATGTTGGTTCGCCAAAGCGTTGGGGAACGACGGACTTTATGCCGCGATGTCCCTGAACGGTCCTCGGGGAAGCACGGGGCTGGTCTTCGGCGCTGGGGAAGACCCGCGACACAGGGAAAACCCGATCCAAAACCCGAGTTCCGAGGAGGGGCGCAGTCAGGCATGGCGTAAACGCTTGGCCGGGCACCCCAACAATGATCGATCGATCACATAACAGGAGACCGCCTTGGTTCTTTCCGCCCTCACCTCCGCGCGCCGCCGCACGGCGCTGTTCGCCATCGCGGCCGCCTCAGCGATCGTCGCCGGCTGCGCATCGCAGCCGCCGGCACCGCCCACCATCTCGCCCATCGTCAGCGCACCTGTGCAGCTGGCATGGCAGCAGGGCCGCACACCCGAGCAGGCCACCAGCACCCTCGCACCACTGGCAGGTCGCCTCACCGCGACGCCGCCCGAGCAGATTCCGCTGAACCGCCTGAAGGTGCCGCAAGGCTTCAAGCTGGAGTTGTGGGCGCACGGCATGCCAGGCGGCCGCGCCATGGCGCGCGCTGACAACGGCAAGATCTACGTGGGCACGCGTGGCATCGGCCGCGTGTACGAGATCACCGACGCCGGTGGTCAGCGCACCGTGCGCACCGTGATCGACAAGCTCACGCAGCCCGCGGGCGTGGCGGTGCGTGGCAACACGCTGTATGTGTTCGCCATCGACAAGGTGCTGCGGTTCGACGACATCGCCACCAACCCGAACGTGGCGCCGGTGGACATGACCAAGGCGTTCAACCTGCCGCCCGAGCAGCACCACAACTGGAAATACGTGGCCTTCGGCCCGGACGGCAAGCTGTACGTGCCCTTTGGTGCGCCGTGCAACATCTGCCTGCCGGGACAGGAGTACGCGCAGATCCGCCGCTACAACGCCGACGGCTCGGGCATGGAAGTCATCGCCCGCGGCGTGCGCAACACGGTGGGCTTTGACTGGCACCCGGTCACCAAGGAGCTGTGGTTCACCGATCACGGTCGCGACTGGATGGGTGACGACACGCCCGACGATGAGCTCAACCGCATGAGCAAGGTGGGCCTGAACTTCGGCTTCCCCTACTGCCATGCCAGCGGCGTGCCTGACCGTGACATCGTCAAGGCCAAGCCCTGCGACGGCGTGACGCTGCCCGTGGCCAACATGGGCCCGCACACGGCCGTGATGGGCCTGAAGTTCTACACCGGCAACATGTTCCCGGCCGAGTACCGCAACGCGATGTTCATCGCGCGCAAGGGCTCGTGGAACCGCTCCAAGAAGCTGGGCTTCGACGTGGTGGCCGTCACGGCCGATGCCGATGGCCGCAACGCCAAGACCACGCCCTTCCTGACCGGCTTCCTGAACGCGGATGACACCTTCAACGGCCGCCCGGCCTACATCCACCAGCAGCCTGACGGCTCGCTGCTGGTGTCGGACGAGCAGATGGGTGCGGTCTACCGCGTGAGCTACTCGCGCTGAGCATGCCCGTGTCTGGCCGCATGGCCACCGCCCGCAAGGCGGTGGCCTTTTTCGTGACGATGCTGGCGCTGAACCCTGCCTTGGCGCAGGCCCAATCCCCAGCCACTGCCCCAGCCCCACAGCCCACCGCAGCAACTTCGGCGGCCGCGCCGCCAGCGACGCTTGCGATGTGCGGGGCCTGCCACGGCGCCAACGGCAACTCGGTGCTGGCGCTCAGCCCTTCGCTGGCCGGCCAGCCCAAGGTGTTCCTGGAGAACACGCTGATCCTCATCCGCGAGGGCCTGCGGCAGATAGCGCCGATGCAGGGCCTGCTCAACGGCGTGAGCGATGCCGAGATCGTGGCGCTGGCAGATCACTACAGCCGCCAGCCGGCAGTGGCACAAGAAACACCGCGCGATGAGGCCACCTTCCGCCGCGGTGAGGCCATCGCCTCGCGCGCGCTCTGCGGCACCTGCCACCTGCCCAGCTACGCCGGCCAGCAGCAGATGCCGCGCCTGGCCGCCCAGCGCGAGGACTACCTGGTGCAATCGATGCGCGAGTTCCGCGACAACAAGGCCCAGGGACGCGACACCATGATGAACGGCGTGCTGCGCGGCTTCAGCGACCGCGACATCGCCGACATGGCGCACTACTTCGCGCAATTGCGCTGAAGGTGCAAGCTCAGCTCAAGGCGCCGAGGCCCGAACAGGCCCGGCTCCACGCTGCGGCTACTTGTCGTAAACCAGGTCTCGCAAGGCCAGCGAGATCTCGGGCACGTAGGTGATCACCATCAGGCAGGTCAGGATCACGCAAATGAACGGTATCAGGTCCTTGATGATGCGATCGAGCGAGATCCTGGCCACCGTACACGCTGCGAACAGGTTGACGCCAAAGGGTGGCGTGATCATGCCCAGGGCCAGGTTGACCACCATGATCGTGCCGAAGTGGACCGGATCGATGCCGAAGTGGATGGCCACCGGCACCAAGATCGGGGCCAGCACGATGATGGCCGCGCCGGTTTCGATGAACATGCCGATGACGAACAGGGCCGCGTTCACCCCCAGAAGGAAATAGAAGGGCGACTGCAGCACCTGCTCCAGCCACTGCCCAATGGCGCCCGGCACGCCCGCCCGGGTGATCAGGAATGCGAACAGCCCCGCGTTGGCGATGATGAACATGATCACGGCGCTGGAGATCACGGACTTGCGCAGAATGGGATACAGGTCCTTGAACTTGATTTCCCGGTGAATGAAGGTGCCCACGATGAAGGAATACAGCACCGCAACCGCGGCAGCTTCCGTGGGTGTGAACACCCCTCCATAAATGCCGCCCAGCACGATCACCGGCATGAACAAGGCCCAGCCCGCCTGCCAGGTGGCCTTGCCAAAACTCAGCCGGCCATCACCGTCGTTCTTGCCCCAGCCTTTGTACTTCGAGTACGCCCAGACGAAGAACATGAGCGCCACACCGATCAGCAGACCAGGGCCAAAACCTGCAATGAACAACTCGCCGATGGAGACCTCGGCGCTGACGCCGAACAAGATCATGGGAATCGACGGCGGAATGATCACCCCCAGTTCGGCCGCCGTGGCCTGGAGGGACGTGGCCCAAGGGCGCGGATAGCCGTGCTTGATCAAGGCCGGGATCAGGATGGCGCCAATCGCGAAGGTGGTGGCCACTGAAGAACCCGAGACTGCCGCAAAGATCATGCAGGTCATCACGCACGTGATGGGCAGGCCGCCCTGAATGCCCCCGACGATGCTCTTGGAGAACTCGATCAAGCGCTTGGAGATGCCCCCTGTTTCCATCAGGTTGCCGGCCAGGATGAAGAAGGGGATGGCGGCCAGCGGAAACTTGTTGATCGAGTTGAACATCTCCTTGACGGAGATGAGCATGTTGGCGTTGGCCAGCTGGATGCCGAGGATGGCGGACAGACCGATGGAGACGGCCACCGAGACGCTCAGTGCAAAGCACAGCATCATCGTGATCAGCATGGCGGTGCTCATTGCGCGTTCTCCAGTTCGAGACGCTGGGGGTCCAGCCAGTTGCCGACGATGCCGATGATGCTGAACACGGCCCCCACGGGCAGTGCCAGGTAAGCCCAGAACATCGACACGCCCTCCAGGCCGATCATCGACTGCACACGGCCACGCTGGGCGTAGTCCCAACCCCACCACAGGATGACGCCGCTGAGCATGAGCGCAGCGACGGCCACCACGGTGTCCAGCACGCGGCGCATGCGCCCGCCGCTCATGCGGTACAGCAAGTCCACGCTCACCATGGCCCCCTGCCGAAAGGCGGTCGGAATGCCCAGGAAGACCATCCAGATCAGGCTGAAGCGGATCAACACCTCCGTCCACTCCGCGGGGGACTCCAGGATGAACCGGGTGACGATCTGATGAATGGCGAAGCAGGACGCCAGCGCCAGCATCAGACACGCTACCGCCATCGAGACTGAAGTGGTCCAGCGCTCAAGGCGCAAGAACTGTTGTTTCATCGGCAGGCTGCCTGTAGAAAAGACAAAACGCCCGCCAGTGTGAACCGGACGGGCGTCGGAATCGTCAAGCGTCTTGAGACGGGGTCAGATCACTTGTAGTTGCGGATGCGATCCAGGTTGGCCTTGCCGAACTGCTTTTCGAACTCCGCGTAAACCGGGCCCAGTGTGGCGATGAACTTGGCCTTGTCCACGTTCTCGATCACGGTCATGCCCTTCTTGCGCAACTCCGCCACACCGTTGGCATCGTCCTTGTCCACCCGCGCGCGGTTGGCCTTGACGCCCTCCTTGGCGGCATCCAGGAAGATCTGCTTGTCGCCCGCGCTGAGCTTGTCCCACACCGCCTTGTTCATCAGGTAGACCGAGGGCGAGTACACGTGACCGGTCAGGGTCATGTGCTTTTGCACCTGGTCGAAGTTGGCGGCCATGATCACCGACAGCGGGTTCTCCTGGCCATCCACGGTGCCTTGCTGCAGGGCCGTGAACACTTCAGGGAAGGCCATGGGCGTGGTGACGATGCCCAGGCCCTTGTAGGCGGCCACGTGCACCGGGTTCTCCATGGTGCGCATCTTCAAGCCCTTGAGGTCATTGGGCTCGTTGATGGGGCGCTTGTTGTTGGTCATGTGACGCACGCCGTTCTCCGTCCAGGCCAGGGCCTTGAAGCCCTTGGATTCGAACTTCGCCAGCAGCTCTTGACCAATAGGCCCGTCCAGTACCGCACGGGCGTGGGCCTTGTCGCGGAACAGGAAGGGCACGTCCAGGATGCGGGTCTCAGGCACGAAATTCGGCACCGGGCCAGTGGAGTTGTGGGCCAGCTCCTGCGTGCCCAGCTGCACCGACTCCATCACCTCGCGCTCGCCGCCCAGAGAGCCCGAGTAGAAGTTCTTGATGACGATGCGGCCGTTGGTACGCCTTTCCACCTCGCGGGCCAGGGTGTCGATGGCCTCACCCGCATGGGAGTTCTGCGCCACCGAGATGGCATTGCGCATGGTGATCTGCTGCGCAACGGCGGCGGAGGTCAGACCCAGGGCCAGTCCCAGGGTCAACAGGAATTTGCTTGGCTTCACTTGAGGTCTCCTCATGACGCAGATGCAGGCCTGTACATGGCCCGAACCGTGAAGATTATGGGGCCGCGACCCGCTGTCACCATCCGGGTTTTTGCGGGGTCCATGACCCTGGAAGTGCCCGGGAAAAGGCCTGCGCTGGTGGCTGTCCATGCCGGATCCGGCTCGAACACGGGCATGATGTATGGAACCCACTTCTGGCCCCTTTCGAAGAGCCCCATCATGACCATTCACTCACTGCCGGCGGCCGTTCAATCTGACGCGCTCCAGCAAGTCAAGATCCATCTGGCCGCCGCGCTGCGCCTGGCAGTTCTGGACGGCTTTGAAGAAGGTATCGACAACCATTTCACGGCCAGCGTTCCCGGACGTCAGGACCAGTACCTCGTGCTGCCATTCGGGTTGCATTGGTCTGAGGCACGTGCCAGCGACATGATGGTCTTCAACGAGGCGGGCCAGACGATCGAGGGAGAAGGCCTGGTCGAACGCTCGGCCCAGTGCATCCACGCTCCCCTGCACAGATTGACGGGAGCGAAAGTCGTGATGCACACGCATCAGCCATGGGCTCTTGCACTCAACATGCTGCAAGACAACCGTCTGCTGCCATCCACACAGACAGCCGCCTTCTTTCACGGCCACATCGCCTACGACGACACCTACACGGGCGTGGCATCGACGCTGGATGAAGGCGAGCGATTGGCCCGGTTGATGAGCAACAAGACGATCTTGTTCATGAAGAACCATGGTGTCATTGCGATTGGCGACACCGTGGCGCAGGCCTACCGACGGCTGTACAAGCTCGAAAAGGCCTGCCAGACTCAAGTGCTGGCGATGAGCACCGGCAAGCCCCTGCAAGTGCTCAGCGACGAAGTGATCAGCCGAGTGCAGACACCCAGTCAGGACGACAGCCACTCCCGTTCCGAGCGTGAAAGGCTCTACTTCGCGGCCATGATGAGGGTGCTGGACAACACCCATCCCGGGTATGCAGATTGACCTTCTTACAGCGGCCTGGCGCTGTTGGGGCCCGCAGCTCGCACGTGCTGACAGGCATGGGCTGACAGGCATGTCCCTCAAGCTGAACAAGCCGCTTCAAGCCAGGCTCCCGACAAGGCGCCAGTGAAGAGCACCACACGCATCTTTCGGGCTCACAAGAAAACGCAGGGCCGCTCCCAAGTTTTCCAGCGCCCCCGCGGGGGGCCGGGCCGGGCACCGCCCAGCCCTCGGGGGCTCACAGCAAGGTGGCGCGCGCCGCCTGTGTGATGGCCGCCACGCCCGGGTGCGAGATGCGCCGCTCCACCGAGATCGCGTAGAACTGCTCGACCAGTTCGCTGCTGCGGCCGATGACCTGCACGTCGTATTGCGCGCATGTCTGCTGCTCGACGGCGCTGGGGGAGATGAAGACGCCGCGCCCCTCGCGACCGAAGGCCTTCATCAGCGCACCATCATCGAATTCGCCCACGATGCGGGGACGCAGGCCGTGCAAGGTCAACCAGGACTCGACCTGCGAACGCACCGTCGACTGGGCGCTGGGAATCAGCATGGGCACATCGTTCAGGCATTCGGGAAACGGACCCTCCAGCTGCCGAGCCAGCGCCGGGGCGCAGAAGAAGCTCATCGACGAACTGCCCAGCACGTGGTTGTAGGCCTTCACCGCCAGCCCGCGGGGCAGCGGCTCGTCGGCGATCACCAGGTCCATGCGGTGCAGCGCCAGCTGCGCGAGCAGGTCATCGAAACGACCCTCGGTGCAGATCAGCCGCATGGGCTGCGCCAGCGCCAGTGCAGGTTCCAGCAGCATGTAGGCCACGGACTTGGCCACCGCATCCTCGATGCCGACACGAAACTCCAGCACCTCGCCACCGCCGCTGCGCCGCTCGCGCATGGCCGCTTCCAGTTCGCTGCCAAGGCCGAAGATTTCTTCGGCGTAACGAAGGGCCACCCGCCCGTCTTCGGTGAGCTCAAGCTTGCGACCGCTCTTGCGAAACAGCCTCCGGCCCAGGCGGTCTTCGAGCAGCTTGATCTGGCTCGACAGCGTCTGCGGCGTGGTGTGCAACTGCTCGCCAGCCCGCACCACGCCCCCTGCCTTGGCGGCCACCCAGAAGTAATGCAAGTGCTTGAAGTTGACACCCATGATGCGTTTTTCTCGAAGTACAAACGATTGAAATTCGAATTTACTCGAATCATGCGCAATCCTAAAGTCGCGCCACTCTTCGTTCAACCCCGAAAGGAAAGCACCATGCGGATGAGCACCAAAGGCCGAGTAGCTGTGGCGGCACTGATCGACCTGGCCCTGCACGCGCCACGGGGCCCCGTGTCCTTGGGGTCCATCAGCAAGCGGCGGCAGGTGTCGCTGTCGTACCTGGAACAATTGTTCAGCCACCTCCGCCGTGACGGTCTGGTGGAAAGCGCCCGCGGGCCCGGCGGCGGCTACCGACTGGGGCGTGACGCCCGCGAGATCTCGGTGGCGCAGATCGTCTCGGCGGTGGACGACCCGGTGGAGGACCTGGCAGCCGACACGCACGGTGAGTCCACGTCCACGGACTTCTCTCGAGACCTCTGGCGACAGTTGCACGATGTCATGCTGCGGCACATGTCGACCATCACGCTGGCCAGCCTGGCCCAGGAACAGATCGACAAGGGCGTGAAGATCGAGTTGCCATCCCACAGGCTCGGGATCTCGGCCGCCCCTGTGGTCAAGCCGGTGCGCACCCGGGCGCCCAACTCGGTGTTTGCCCTCGCGCACTCGATGGTGGCCTGACGGCCACGGCTCAGCCGCGGCGACCCATCAAGCCCATCACTTCGGCAAACACGCGGTGCCGCAGGCCTGAAGAGGCCAGGTCAATGACCTGGCTGCAGCGGTAGTAGGGGCTCAGGTCCAGGCCCACGCCCACGGCCGCGAGTTCGATGTCGCCGGCGGCCTCCAGGTCGCCGGCCACCTGCTGCAGGTGACGGTCCAGCAGATGCGGGTCGTTGGCCAAGCCGGTGGCTGCGTCCATGGGGCAGCCGTCGGAGATGACGATCAGCAGTCTGCGCCGCTCGGGCCGGGACCGCAGCCGCTGCGCCGCCCATCGCAATGCCTCGCCGTCGATGCCCTCGCGGAAGGCGTCTTCCTTGAGCATGGCAGCGAGGTCGCGCCGGGCACGGCGCCACGGGGTCTCGGCGGCCTTGAACACCAGGTGCAGCACCTCGTTGAGCCGGCCCGGACGGGTCGGGCGGCCGGCGCGTTGCCAATCCTTGGCGGCACGGCCGCCGTTCCAGGCGCCCGTGGTGAAGCCCAGGATCTCGCTGGTCGCACCAGACAGCTCCAGCGCGCGGGCGAACACGTCCACCATCGCCGACACCGCCTGGCGGTGCGTGCGCATGGAGCCCGAGCAGTCGATCAGGAAGGTGACCGCCGCATCGGCCACAGGCTCGCGCACGGGCTGGCGGAACAGCCGCCGCTCGGTGGGCGAGGTGATGAGCTGGGCCAGGCGCCGGCCGTCGATGAAGCCCTCTTCCTGCGCCTGCGCCCAGTCGTCGCGGGTCGGCGTGGCCAGCAACGCCATCAGCTCGCGCGCCAGCCGCGCCACGTTCACGCCCTGGGACTGCACGTGGCGGTCCAGCTGCTCGCGGAACTCGTCGAGCTGGGCTGCGCGCACCAAGGCGGACGCATCCAGCTCCCTGTCGTGGTCCGTGGTGAAGACGCGGTAGGCGTCTTCGCCGTCACGCACGTCGCGCGCAGCGGTCAGCACCCAGGCCGCCGCGTCATCCTCGACGTCGCCTTCCTCGAACTCCATGCGCATGCCCAGCGCGATGCGGCTGTCGAAGGGCTTGTCTTCGCCGCCGTCCTCGGCAGCCAGGGCGGCGGCATCGGCCAGTTGCTGCGCCACCCAGCGGGCGAGCTCCAGCGCGTGCGGCGCAAAGGCCGCCTGATCGAGCCGTTGACGACGCATGGCGGCCAGCGCATGGCCGATGGCCGGCCCGATGCCCGCGCGGGTGGCCTCCATCAGGTCTTCGGTTTCCTCGAGCACGGGGTCGCCGGTCAGCCGCGCGCGGGTGGTCTGGGCCACCGTGAACACCAGCAGGCCGCTGGCCGTCTCGGTCAGCCCCCCATGGTGGAAGGCCAGCAGCCAGGCTTCGAAGCGGTGGCGCAGGTTGTGCCGCACGCCAGGCCACTCGTCGCCTGCCAGCGCCTCGACGCGCAACTGCTCGAAGAGGTCGAACAACGCGCGCTCCACCGGATCTTCGGGTTGGTGGACGCGGTGCAGCCCCGGGTCAGAGCGCGACAGCCGCAGCGCCAGGCCATCGGCCGCGCCGCGGAACGAATCCAGACCGTCCTGCTCATGCGACGGGTGCAGGTGTGCGGCGTACAGCGGCAAGCGCTGCCGCCCCCGGAACAGCCGCCCTCCACGGAAATGCAGGTCGCCCTGCCCCGCCAAGGCGCGCAGGGCGGCGGCGCACAGCTCGTCCAGGCGCTGCTGGCCCCGGATGGTGCTGGCGAGGCTGGCGTGGTCTGCCATGGGTCGGCGGTGCCGTGGAGTTCTGTGGAATGACGACGGACGGCTGCTGCTTAGAGAGCAGCCATCACGCCCGTCAATCCCAGCTCCCGGTCAAAGCAGCGCTGAAAGTATTCCGCCACCACGGGCTGCTCGGCGGCGTCGCACTTGTTGACGAAGGACAGGCGCAGCGCCTGGGCGACATCGCCAAAGAGCTCGAAGTTTTCCGCCCAGGTGATGACGGTGCGCGGCGACATCAGCGTGGAAAGGTCGCCGGCCTCGAAGCCTTTGCGCGTGAGCGCAGCCAACGCCACCATCTGGCGCACCAGGGCCCGGCCCCTCTCGTCGTTCAGGAAGGGCACGCGGGCGGTGACGATGGCGGCTTCCTCCGCCGCAGGCAGGTAGTTCAGCGCGGCCACGATGTTCCAGCGGTCGATCTGCGCGTGGTTCAGGCGCTGGGCGCCGTGGTACAGGCCGTTGAGGTTGCCCAGGCCCACGGTGTTGGCGGTGGCGAACAGGCGGAACGCCGGGTGCGGCTTGAGCACGCGGTTCTGGTCCATCAGCGTGAAGCGACCGTCGCGCTCGAGCAGGCGCTGCAGGACGAACATCACATCCGGCCGGCCGGCGTCGTACTCATCAAAGACCAAGGCCACCGGGCGCTGCAGCGCCCAGGGCAGGATGCCTTCCTGGAACTCGGTCACCTGCTGGCCTTCGCGCAGCACCACGGCGTCGCGGCCCACGAGGTCGAGCCGGCTCACATGCCCGTCCAGGTTGACGCGCACGCAGGGCCAGTTCAGGCGCGCGGCCACCTGCTCGACGTGCGAGCTCTTGCCCGTGCCGTGCAGGCCCTGTACCAGCACGCGCCGGTCACGAGAAAAGCCGGCCAGCAGCGCGAGCGTGACGTCCGCGTTGAAGCGGTAGGCGTCGTCCACCTCGGGCACATACCCGGTGCGCTGGCTGAAGGCCGGCACCGTCATCGGGCTGTCGATGCCGAAGGTGTCGCGCACGCTGACCTGACGGTCGGGCTGCAGGGTGGTGAAGTCGCTCATGAGGTCTTTCTTGTCTCGACTCTTTCGGACGACGGGGCACCCTCTTCCAATCGGGACAAGGCCTGTGCGGCGGTGCGCAAGGCAGGAAGCAGGGCGTGCAGCTTGTCGCGGTTCAGGCGCAACGTCGGGCCCTGCAGGGCCACGCACAGGCTGGAGCGGGCCTTGGGGTCGGCGGCAGGCACGGGCACGGCCGCACAGGTCAGACCGGGCAGGAATTCTTCGTCGTCAAAGCCGCACCCCTGGACCTTGACCCGGTGCAGTTCCTGCTCCAGCACGTTCAAGTCGGTGACAGTGCGTGGCGTGCAGGCCTCCAGCGGCGTGGCCCCCAGGAGCCGCCGGCGCTGGGCCGGCGTCATCTGCGACAGGAAGACCTTGCCGCTGGCCGAGCAGTGCACCGGCACGCGAGAGCCGGGCTGCAGATAAAAACGCAGCGGCGCGGCGGTCTCCACGCGGTCCAGGTACAGCACCTCGCCACCGGACAAGGCGGTGATGTTGCAGCTCTCGCCCACCTCGTCCACCAGCCGGCGCAGCACCTGGTGGCGCGCGGCATGCAGGCTGCTGTTGAGCAACAGGTTCTCGGCCAGGCGACGCAGGCGCGCGCCCGTGCCCCAATGCCTGCCGTCACCCTCCCGCTGCAGCAGGCCTGCCGCCTCCAGCTGCTGCAGCATGCGGTGCAGCGTGGGTTTGGGCAGCCGCGTGGCCTCGGCCAGGCCCTGCAAGGTATGCAGATGGTCGCGCGAGGCGACATGCTCCAGCAGCGACACCAGGCGCAAGGCGGGCGTGTCGCCCTGCACTTCGGGAGTTTGCGCCACCCGTTGGGACACCAGTTTCATGGCCTTGATGATAGCCGGCGGGCATTCGCATTCCAACTTTTGTCGCTGGGAGTTCCACAAAACGGAATCGGTGGCTATCATCCGGGGCACCCGCCCGCCTCAGGCAGCCTCTGTCCGACGAGACGGGCCAGACCCCTGGCAAGACCTGCAAGACCATCCCGACACCACCCCCGCCAACGGCCGAGAGGACACTCCATGAACGCTCCGCAACCCATCGCTGCCCGCACCGTCCCCGTGGGCCCCACCCGCATGACGCCCTCCGAGGCCTTTGTGGAGACCATGGTCGCGCAGGGCGTGGACACCATGTTCGGCATCATGGGCTCGGCCTTCATGGACGCGATGGACATCTTCGCGCCCGCCGGCATCCGCCTGATTCCGGTGGTGCATGAGCAGGGCGCCGGCCACATGGCCGACGGCTACTCGCGCGTCAGCGGCCGCCACGGCGTGATCATTGGCCAGAACGGCCCGGGCATCAGCAACGCCGTGACCGCCATTGCCGCGGCCTATTGGGCGCACAGCCCGGTGGTGGTGATCACCCCCGAGACGGGCACGCTCACCCAGGGCCTGGGCGGCTTTCAGGAGGCGGCGCAGCTGCCGATGTTTGCCGAGTTCACCAAGTACCAGGCGCATGTCTCGAACAGCAAGCGCATGGCCGAACTCACCGCGCGGGCCTTCGATCGCGCGCTGCTGGAGATGGGCCCGACGCAGCTCAACATCCCGCGCGACCTGTTCTACGGCGACATCACGGTGGAGATCCCCAAGCCCATCCGCATCGAGCGCGGCGCGGGCGGCGTGGAAAGCCTGAACGCGGCGGCCGACCTGATCGCCAGCGCCAGGTTCCCGGTGATGATCTCTGGCGGTGGGGTGGTGATGGGCGACGCCTTCAAGGAAGCCATTGCGCTGGCCGAGCGCATCGGCTGCCCGGTGGTCAACAGCTACCAGCACAACGACAGCTTCCCGGCCAGCCACCCGCAGTGGTGCGGCCCGCTCGGCTACCAGGGCAGCAAGGCCGGCATGCGGCTGATTGCGCAGGCCGACGTGGTCATCGCCCTGGGCACCCGCCTGGGGCCCTTCGGCACGCTGCCGCAGTACGGCATGGACTACTGGCCCAAGGGTGCCAAGCTGGTGCAGATCGACGCCGACGCCAAGATGCTGGGCCTGGTGAAGAAGGTGGACGTGGGCATCTGCGGCGACGCCAAGGCCGCCGCGCTGGCGCTACTGGAGCGTCTGGCCGGCCGCACGCTGGCCTGCGACGCCACGCGCGCCGAGCGAGCCGCCAAGACGGCTGAGGAAAAGGCCGCCTGGGAGAAGGAACTCTCCGAATGGACGCACGAGAAGGACGCCTACAGCCTGGACATGATCGAAGAGGCCAAGGGCGAGAAGACGCCCACGGGCGGCCAGTGGCTGCACCCGCGCCAGGTGCTGCGCGAGCTGGAAAAGGCCATGCCGGCGCACGTGATGGTGTCCACCGACATCGGCAACATCAACTCCGTGGCGCACAGCTACCTGCGATTCGAGGAGCCGCGCAGCTTCTTCGCGCCCATGAGCTTCGGCAACTGCGGCTACGCCCTGCCCACCATCATCGGCGCCAAGGTGGCCCGCCCCGACCGCCCGGCGGTGTCCTACGCCGGAGACGGCGCCTGGGGCATGAGCATGAGCGAGATCATGACCGCCGTGCGCCACGACATCCCCGTGACCGCGGTGGTGTTCCACAACCGGCAGTGGGGTGCGGAGAAGAAGAACCAGGTGGACTTCTACAACCGACGCTTCGTGGCGGGCGAGTTGGAGAGCGAGAGCTTCGCCGGCATCGCACGCGCCATGGGCGCCGAGGGCATCACGGTCGACAAGCTGGAGGACGTGGGCCCGGCACTCCGGCGCGCCATCGACCTGCAGATGAACCAGCGCAAGACCTGCGTGATCGAGATCATGTGCACGCGCGAATTGGGTGACCCGTTCCGCCGCGATGCACTGTCCAAGCCGGTGCGCTTCCTGGACAAGTACAAGGACTACACCTGAGCCGACTGGTGATGGCTGACGGGGCGCTTGAGTTGGCAGCGCTCGCAGGGCGGGAGGCGGTGCGCGCTGGCGCTTCGGTGGGTCGGTCGGCCTATCAGGCCGACTGCCCTGCGGTGCTCGGCCACGCCGACCTGCCGCCGAACTCGCTTCGCTCACTGCGTTCGCTGCGCTCAAACAGCGGCGGCAAGCATGTGGACGTGGCGCGCTGCGCGCGCAGTCGTCATGCCCTGCGCGCCTCGGCGCCCCACAGGCGCGCCAGCACGCACCACCTCCCGCCCCGGGTCTTGGTCGGCAAGCTGGTCGTGCGTCGCATCGTTACTGCGCGTGGCCTGCCGAAAACAGACCACACGTCGACCGGCCACGATCCGCGTCGGCTCGGCAGGCGTCTGCGCGCGCCTGTGGAGCGCCGAGGAGCACAGGCCTGGAGTCCCGCGCGCGCAAGCGCGCCTCCTCATCCAACTCGCCGCCGCTGTTTGAGCGCAGCGAACGCAGTGAGCGAAGCGAGTTCGGCGGCGGGGACTCCGGGCCGAGCACCGCAGGGCAGCCGGCCCAAGGGGCCGGCCGCTCCACCGAAGCGCCCAGGCGCCTGCCGAGCTGGCGCGCGCGCAAGACCAGTGCAAGCAGATCAGCCCACCGCCGCAACCCACGCCCTCCAAAGACCCTGAACGTGACCGGCCACCTGCTCACCCTCAACGCCGGCTCCTCGTCGATCAAGTTCGCCTTGTTCGACCCGGCGACAGGTCTGCACACGCCGCAGCAAGCCGGCCAGGTGGACGGCATCGGCACCCGCAGCGGCCCGGCAGACCACGCCCAGGCCCTGCGGCAGGTGATGGAGCGGATCGGCAACACGCCCATCACCGCGGTGGGCCACCGCATCGTGCATGGCGGCACGCAGTTCGACCAGCCCCGCCTGATCGATGACGACGTGCTGCAAGGCATCGAGCGCCTGACCAGCCTGGCCCCCCTTCACCAGCCCCACAACCTGGCCGGCGTGCGGGCGGCGCAGGAAGCGTTCCCCAGCGTGCCGCAGGTGGCGTGCTTCGACACCGCCTTCCACCGCACCATGCCCGAGGTGCATCAGCGCTTCGCGCTGCCTGACGACCTGTTCCAGCGCGGCATCCGTCGCTACGGTTTCCACGGCTTGAGCTACGAGTCGATCACCGCCCAACTGCGCCAGCATCACCCTGAGCTGGCCGCCGGCCGCGTGGTGATCGCTCACCTGGGCAATGGCTGCTCGATGACGGCAGTCCGCGACGGCCGCTCTGTGGCCACGACGATGAGTTTCTCGCCGCTGGACGGCCTGACCATGGGCACGCGCTGCGGTCGGCTGGACGCCGCCGTGGTGCTGCACCTGCAGCAGCAGGAAGGGTTCAGCGCCGAGGAGGTGTCGCGGCTGCTGCACAAGGGCTCGGGGCTGCTGGGGCTGTCCGGGTTGTCCAGTGACATGCGTGAACTGGAAGCTGCGGCCGCCGCCGGCCATGCCGGTGCGCAGCGCGCGCTGGACCACTTTGTCGAACAGGTACTGCGCGAACTCGCCGCGCTGGCCGCAGCGCTGCGCGGGCTGGACGCCCTGGTGTTCACTGGCGGCATCGGCGAGAACGCCGCGGCCATCCGTGCACGCCTCCTCGACGGTGCCCGATGGCTGGGGCTGCGGCTGGATGCGGAGGCCAACCTCCAGCGTCCGCCCGGGCGCATCAGCACTGTCGACAGCAACGTGCAGGCCCTGGTGCTGCGCACAGGCGAGGAAGCCGTGATCGCCGGGCATACGGCGCGGTTGACTGGGGTGGCCTGAGCGCGGCCCGGAGATCCCTTCGAAAGGATCGATGAGAGCCGCGCGGAAGCCTGACCAGGCAGTCGGCCCTGCGGGCGCACCGGTGGGCGAGTGCCTCGCCCACCGTGACAAACGCTGTGCCGTGCACGCGTGCGTGGCCACTGGGCGGGTTCCGAGAGCCGCCCCGATCACACGGGCCTTGGTACACTGCCGTGCAAACACGAAGAGAAAACCACGATGAAGAACATCACGTTCACCGCCGACGAGAACCTGATCGAGGCTGCGCGTGAGCAGGCGCGGGAAGAGCAGACCACCCTGAACGAGCAATTCCGTCAATGGTTGGAGCAGTACGCCCGCAAGCGCCAAGCGGCCCGGGCCGTCGAGGTGATGGACCGCCTGGGGCAGTACGTCGCCACTGGCGGTCGCGCGGCGACGCGGGATGAACTCAATGAACGGCGCTGATTTCTTCGATACCAACGTCTTGGTCTACGCAGTCGATCGGGACAGTCCCGCCAAGCGTGCTGTTGCCCAAGCCCTCGTGGCGAGCGCACTCACCCGACAGACGGCCGTGATCAGCTTCCAGGTGGTGCAGGAAACCCTGCAAGCCTTGACGCGCAAGAGCCGTGTGGTCGCCAGTGCAGAAGATGCACAAGACTTCCTGGTGAAGGTCCTGACGCCGCTGTGGAAGGTGCACCCGAGCACGACGATCTACGCCAGGGCCCTGCGCATCCAGTCGGGCCAGGGCTTCTCTTTTTACGACAGCCTGATCGTCGCCGCCGCATTGGACAGCGGCTGCAAACGCTTGCTGACCGAAGATCTCCAGCACGGTCAGCGCATCGACGGGCTGCACGTCGAGAACCCTTTCCTGGCTTGAGACCCAAGGCGACTGTCGCCTGCTCAGGACTTTGACCACGAACAAGACCGTCGGCATCGATGACGGCAACAGAATGGAGACAGTTCAGCATGGCCCTGTTCAGCGCAAGCCCTCCCCTGCACGACCCGCTGGCCCCACTGGCGGACGCAGGCACCGGAGCCACGGAGGTCAAGTGCACCACCTGCTACATGTGTGCCTGCCGCTGCGGCATTCGCGTGCACCTGCGCCAGGGCGAGAACGGCCCCGAGGTGCGCTACATCGACGGCAACCCCGACCACCCCATCAACAAGGGCGTGATCTGCGCCAAGGGCAGCTCGGGCATCATGAAGCAGGTGTCGCCCGCGCGCCTGACGCAGCCGCTGCGGCGCAAGCCCGGCGCCGAGCGCGGGGCTGGCGAGTTCGAGCCCATCTCCTGGGACGAGACCTTCGCCATCCTCACCGAGCGCCTGGGCCGTATCCGCGCCACGGACCCGAAGAAGTTCGCCCTCTTCACCGGGCGCGACCAGATGCAGGCCCTCACCGGCCTGTTCGCGCGCCAGTTCGGCACGCCCAACTACGCCGCACACGGCGGCTTCTGCTCGGTCAACATGGCCGCGGGCATGATCTACACGGTGGGCGGCAGCTTCTGGGAGTTCGGCGGGCCGGACCTGGACCATGCCAAGCTCTTCGTGATGATCGGCACGGCCGAGGACCACCACAGCAACCCGATGAAGATGGCCCTGTCGGCCTTCAAGCGGCGCGGCGGGCGCTTCATCTCCATCAACCCGGTGCGCACGGGCTACTCGGCCATTGCCGACGAGTGGATTCCCATCAAGCCGGGCACCGACGGCGCGCTCTTCATGGCGCTGATGCACGAGCTGATCAAGCACGACCGCATCGACCACCCCTTCCTGCAGCGCTTCACCAACGCCCCGCAGCTGGTGGTGCTGGACGAAGGTGAGCGAGAGGGCCTGTTCGCCTTCGACCCGGACCCGGCCAAGGGCCCGCCGGGCGACGGCCGGAACCCGCACAACAAGCTGGTGTGGGACAGCGTCTCAGGCCAGGTGGTGGCAGCCTACCCCGAGGGCATCGCCGAGGGCCGCAGCCCGGCGCTCACCGGCACCTACACGCTCGCTGACGGCACCCGTGTGGCGCCGGCCTTCCAACTGCTCACGCAGCAGGTGGCCCACTGCACGCCCGAGTGGGCGCAAAGCATCACCGGCATCGCCGCAGACCGCATCCGCGCGCTGGCCGTGGAGATCGGCGACACGGCGCTGAAGCAGGCCTTCGAGCTGCCCATCGCATGGACCGACGCCTGGGGCAAGACCCACCCCACCACCATCGGCAGACCCGTGGCCTTCCACGCCATGCGCGGCTTGGCGGCGCACTCCAACGGCTTCCAGACCGTGCGCTCGCTGGCGGTGATGATGAGCCTGCTGGGCACCATCGACCGGCCTGGAGGATTCAGGCACAAGGCGCCCTACCCGCGCCACATCGTGCCCAACTACCGGGCCTTCAACGACCCCGAGCAGGTCAAGCCCAACACGCCGCTGAACGCCGCGCCGCTGGGGTTTCCCGCCAGCCCGGAAGAGTTGGCCATCCATGCCGATGGCTCGCCCATCCGCATCGACCACGCCTTCTCGTGGGAGCACCCACTGTCCGCCCACGGGATGATGCACAACGTGATCACCAACGCGGTCAAGGCCGACCCTTACCGGCTGGACACGCTGATGATCTTCATGGCGAACATGGCGTGGAACTCCACCATGAACACCATGGCCGTGCGCGAGATGCTGAACCGGCGGGGCGAGGACGGCGAGTACCAGATCCCCTTCCTGGTGGTGTGCGACGCCTTCCAGAGCGAGATGGTGGCCTACGCCGACCTGGTACTGCCCGACACCACCTACCTCGAGCGGCATGACGTGATGAGCATGCTGGACCGCCCGATCAGCGAGTTCGACGGGCCGGTGGACTCGGTGCGCGTGCCGGTGGTGCCGCCGCTGGGCCAGTGCAAGCCCTTCCAGGAGGTGCTGATCGAGCTGGCCTCGCGTCTGAAGTTCCCGGCCTTCACGGGCGCCGAAGGCGCGCGCAAGTTCAAGGACTACCCGGACTTCATCGTCAACTTCCAGCCCGCACCGGACATCGGCTTTCTGATGGGCTGGCGCGGGGAGAACGGCACCGAGCACCTGCGCGGCGCGCCCAACCAAAAGCAGTGGGAGATGTACGAAAAGAACGGCTGCGTCTTCCAGTACCACCTGCGCGAAGACCAGCAGTACATGCGCAACTGGAACCAGGCCTACCTGGACTTCGCCAAGGACAAGGGCTGGCGCCAGAAGAACGACCCGGTGCAACTGGCGATCTACTCCGATGTGCTGCAGAGTTTTCGCCTGGCCGCACAAGGCAAGACCACCGGCCGCCAGCCGCCTGAGCATCTGCGCGAACGCATCGCCACCTATTTCGACCCCCTGCCCTTCTGGTACCCGCCGCTGGAATCCGCCTGCAGCGACCTGGAGGCCTACCCGCTGAACGCCATCACCCAGCGGCCCATGGCGATGTACCACTCCTGGGATTCGCAGAACGCCTGGCTGCGCCAGATCCACAGCCACAACTACCTGCATGTGAACCCGGTCACGGCCCTGGCCGCGGGCATTGCCGACGGTGGCTGGTGCTGGGTGGAAAGCCGCTGGGGGAAGGTGCGCTGCATGGTGCGCCACAGCGAGGCGGTGGAACCCGGCACGGTGTGGACCTGGAACGCGATCGGCAAGGCCAGCGGCGCCTGGCAGTTGGAGGCGGGCGCCGACGAATCGCGCAAGGGCTTCCTGCTGAACCACCTGATCAGCGAGGAACTGCCGCTGACCGACGGCGACGGCCAATCCGCGGGCACCATCAGCAACTCCGACCCCATCACCGGGCAAGCCGGCTGGTACGACGTGCGGGTGCGCATCCGCCCGGCCGACCCGGCAGAACCCGAGGAAACTTTTCCGCAGGTCAAGGCCAATCCCCCAGCACCTGGGGTGCTGGGACGGGCGCAGAAAGTGTTGACGTACTTTGCGGGGAGGAAGGCTCGATGAGCAGCACAGGCACCACCGAAACCCTGGCCAAGCAACTGGCCCTGGTCATCGACCTCAACGTGTGCGTGGGCTGCCACGCCTGCGTCACTTCCTGCAAGCAGTGGAACACCTCGGGCAGCGCGGGGCCGCTGGCCGACGAGAACGCTTATGGCGCCAACCCCACCGGCACCTTCTTCAACCGGGTGCAAACCTGGGAGGCCGGCAGCTTCCCCGGTACAGAGACCGTCCACTTCCCCAAGAGCTGCCTGCACTGCGAAGACCCGCCCTGCGTGCCGGTGTGCCCCACGGGTGCGAGTTACAAGCGCAAGGAAGACGGCATCGTGCTGGTCGATTACGACAAGTGCATCGGCTGCAAGTACTGCGCCTGGGCCTGCCCCTACGGCGCGCGCGAGCTGGACGAAGAGCGCCAGGTGATGACCAAGTGCACGCTGTGCGTGGACCGCATCTACGACGAGAAGATGGCGCCGGAAGACCGCAAGCCCGCCTGCGTCATGGCCTGCCCGACGGGCGCGCGCCTGTTCGGCGACGTGAAGGACCCCGACTCCGAGGTGTCCAAGGCCATCCGTGAGCGCGGGGGCTACTCGCTCATGCCGGAATGGGAGACCCAGCCCGCCAACCAGTACCTGCCGCGGCAGATCACGGCCGCAGCCACACCCACGTCCACCAAAGTGGCCCCGCATGCCGAAGGCACTGCGCCGAGAGCGCCACAGGAGCCTGCCCTGTGAAGCCCGCCTTCTCCGTCATCTCCTTCACCGCGGTAGCGGGCGCTGCGCAGGGCCTGGTGGTGGCGCTGGCGGTGTCCGCTGTGACGGGCGTGCCCCTGTCCGCCCGCTTCACCGCCAGCGCGCTGCTGCTGGCCCTGGTGATGCTGGGGGTGGGCCTGGCTGCGTCCTTCCTGCACCTGGGCCGGCCCGAGCGCGCCTGGCGTGCCATGGCCATGTGGCGCACCTCCTGGCTGAGCCGTGAGGTCATCGTGCTGCCCGCCTTCATGGCGGTGGTGGCGCTGTGGGGGGCGTTGCTGCGCTGGGGCCCCGCCGAGTGGACGGCATCCCGCGCGGTGACGCAAGGCCTGCCCGTGCTGGCGCTGCTGGGCGCAGCCCTGCTGTGGTGGTGCACCGGGCAGATCTACGCCTGCCTGCGCTTCATCCAGGAGTGGGCGCATCCGCTCACGCTGCTGAACTTCGCCTTGATTGGCCTGGCCACTGGCCTGGTGCTGGGGTGCGCGCTGGCCGCGACGCTGGGCGAACGCGCGGTGCTGGCCGAATGGGCCCCGCGGGCGCTGGCAGCCACCCTGGCCGCCTGGGGCACGCGCACGCTGGCGCTGCGGCGCAACGCACGCCTGAAGCCGAAGTCCAGCGTGCAGTCCGCCACCGGCCTGCAGGCGCCGCGACTGGTGCAGAAGTCCATGGGCATGTCGGCCGGCGCCTTCAACACACGTGAGTTCTTCCACGGCGCCACGCAGGCCGCCATCGCCCAGGTGCGGCGTGCGCTGCACCTGCTGGGCTTCGCCTTGCCGGCAGTCCTCATGGCCGCGGCGCTGTGGGCCGCTTCGGCCGGCTACGGTCCGACGCTTATCACCGCACTGTGGTGGGCTGCCGTGGCCAGCCAGGTACCCGGCATCGGGGCCGAACGCTGGCTGTTCTTCGCCCAGGCGCGCCACCCGCAGAACCTGTACTACCAGGCGGTGTCTTGAGCCTTCAGGCCGCCTGGCGACGCGTGCACGATGCCGTGCACCGGCGCACGGCGCATCTGCCGCCCACGGTGCAGGGCCTGCTGTGGGCCACCGCGGCCGGGGTGATCTTCAGCTTCCTGAACGCGCTGATGCGCGGGCTGGGCCAGCAGGTGGACCCGTTCCAGTCGCAGTTCCTGCGCTACTTCTTTGGCTTGCTGGTGCTGCTGCCGCTGGTGTGGCACCACGGCCTGGCGGCCTACCGACCCAAGGCGGTGGGAGGGCAGTTCCTGCGCGGCGGCTTGCACACCGCCGGGCTGTACCTGTGGTTCGTGTCGCTGCCGAAGATTCCGCTGGCCGACATGACGGCCATCGGGTTCACCATACCGCTGTTCATCATGCTGGGCGCGTGGCTGTTCTTCAAGGAGGCCATGCGCTGGGAGCGCTGGCTCGCGACGGCCCTCGGTTTTGTCGGCGTGATGGTGGTGGTGGGCCCGAAGCTGTCCCTGACCGATGGCTTCGGGGCCGGACCGGGCCTGTACCACCTGCTGATGCTGGCCTCCGCTCCCTTGTTCGCCGCCTCGTTTCTGGTGATCAAGGCGCTGACGCGCTACGAGACCACGGGCACCATCCTGGTGTGGCAGGCCCTGACCATCAGCCTGCTGAGCCTGCCACTCGCCCTGTGGGTGTGGCAGCCCTTGACGCCGTGGCAATGGCTGGGCTTTCTGGCCTGCGGGCTGCTGGGCAGCAGCGGGCACTACTGCCTCACACGCTCTTTTGTCGCCGCCGACATCTCGGCCACCCAGTCCATCAAGTTCCTGGATCTGGTGTGGGCCGTGCTGCTGGGCTGGGCCCTGTTTGCCGACATCCCCACCTTCAGCACCATCGCCGGCGGCCTGCTCATCAGCGCGGCCACGGTGTGGGTGGCGAGGAGGGAGTCGAGGGCGGGGCCGAGGTCACCGTAGGCTCAACGGCCACGTGAAGCGGCGGACAGATGGTCAACCCGACCGCCGTTGCCACTGACGCAATGCGCCAATCCGTCCAGCAGCACATTCCGAGGCATGTCGCGGCCGATGAAGACCATCTTGGACTCGCGCTTCTCGCCGGGCTTCCAAGGTGAGCCCTCTTCCGAGCCCATCAGCATGTGCACACCTTGCAGCACCACGCGCTGCTTCATACCCTTGATGTTCAGCACGCCCTTGTAGCCCATCAGCCGAGTGCCGTAGACCTGCACGATCCCGCCCAGGAAGTCTTCCACACGGTCCAGGTCCAGAGGCTTGTCCTCGCGGAACACGAAGGAGCTGACATCGTCGTCGTGCTCGTGGTCGACGTCGGTCAGAAAGTCGGGCTCGATTTCGAGGATGGCGTGGAGGTTGAAGCCGCGGATGTCCAGCAGGTCCTCGATGGCCGCCACGCCATGCCGGGCCTCGCCGATCTTGGCACGCGGGTTCATGCGCACCAGGCGCTGGCGCAGCTGCGCCACCTCGTCAGGCTGCACCACGTCGGTCTTGGTGATGAGGATGCGGTCGGCAAAACCCACCTGTTCCTGCGCCTCATGATGTTCATCGAGCTGTTGCGGCGCGTGCTTGGCATCGACCATGGTGACGATCGCGTCGAGCAGGTACTGCTGCGAGATGTCGTCGTCGACAAAGAAGGTCTGGGCCACGGGCGCAGGGTCGGCCAGCCCGGTGGTCTCGATGATGACGCGGTCGAACTGCAACTGGCCGGCCTGCCGCTTGGCGTGCAATTCGCCCAGGATGCGCACCAGATCGCCGCGCACGGTGCAGCAGATGCAGCCGTTGTTCATCTCCACGATCTGCTCTTCCCGGTCCTGCACCAGCAGCTCGTTGTCGATGCCCGCCTCGCCAAACTCGTTCTCGATGACCGCAATGCGGTGGCCGTGGTGTTCCTTCAGGATGCGGTTGAGCAGCGTCGTCTTGCCGCTGCCCAGGAAGCCGGTGAGGATGGTGACGGGAATGGCACTCATGTGGATCCTCCTGAAGAGCGTGGGGGTACCTGGGCCGGGGCCGGTGAGCTTGCAGCCGCCTTCAGGACACTGAGCCCGCCATACGCCGACAGGGCCAGCGCGATGCAGGCGCCGCTGGGGGCGTCCAGGGCCCAGCTGGTGCCCAGGCCCAGGCCGCTTGCGGCCACCGCGCCCAGCCGGGCCCAGCGCGGCGCAGCGCCTGCGCGCTGCCAGAGCGCCGGCGCGATGAGCGTGGCGAACACCAGGAAGAGGCCGAGCACCGGGACGGCCAGGCTGGCGACGACGGCGAACACCGGAAAGAAGACGCGGTCACGCTGCAACCTGGCACCCAGCAGGCCCACTGCCAACGCGCAGGCCCCCAGCACCGCGACCTGCGGGCCCTGCGCCCACAGGATGTCCGCCGCCAGCAGTTCGGTCATGCGCTCGCGGCCATGGGCATCCTGGCGCGCCCCCAACAGCGCCGCACTGGCCCCCAGCACGTACAGCAGGCCGATCAAGGCCTCGCGCTGCGCCGGCCATGTGCGCGACAGAAAGGCCACCAGGGCGGCGCAGGCCAAGGCACCGAAGGCCGCCAGCAACTGGGTGGTGAGCCAGTCTGGATGGTCCATGAGGGCACCGGCCCACAGCGCGGCTGCCGCAGCGGCCTGGGCCACCGCCAGGTCGATGAAGACCACGCCACGTGCCAGCACCTGAGCGCCCAAGGGCGCCAGCGCCCAGACGCTGAACAGCAGCGCGGCAGCCGGGGCCAGGAACCAGGCGTCGGCCCAGGCCAAGCCGGCACCCATCACCTCAGACCCTGCAGCAGTTCACGCACCAGGCCCTCCATCCACAGGACCAGATCCTTCTCGCCCGCCGTCTCCGGCACGGTGGCGGGGAGGGTCAGCAACGGCACCCGGGTGCCCGCCGCCGCCGTGGAGAGCTGACCGGTGAGCCAGCGCCCTGGCCGCGGGTCCTGGTACGAGGCGATCACCACCGCCGCCGGCGGCGAGGCCCGCAGGCCCTCCAGCAGGCGCTGCAGGTGGCCCGGCGTGGGTGACATGCCGGGCTTGGGCTCCAGATCGGCCAGTGGCTGCACCCCCAGCCAGTGCCACAGGTAGCCGAAGGTGGTGTGCTGGGCCGCGATGCGGCGCCCGCGCAACGGCGCCGCACGGCGCTCCCAATCGGCCAGATGCTGGCGCCAGGCGGCCTCGAAGGCGCGGCTGCGCTGCTCGATGGCCATGCGCTCGGCAGGAAGTTCCTTGGCCAGCCGTTCCCCCAGCGCCCGGCTAACCTGCAGCAGCCGGCGCGGGTCCAGGTGCAGGTGGGGGTTGCCCTGGGCATGCACATCCCCCGCCCAGGGGGTGCCGATGGCGCCGGGCTGGGGGTCGATCAACTCCACATGGTCGGCCGCGAAGAACACGTCACGCGCCCTGGGGTTGCCGGCGCGGTCCTGCAGCATGGGCAGCCAGCCGGCCTCCAGCTCGGCCCCCGTGCACACCACCAGATCGGCCGAGCGCAAGTACGCGATCAGCGCGGGACGGGCTTCGATGTGATGAGGATCCTGCCCGGCGTGTGTGGCCACGTGCACCCGGGCCGAAGGCACCAGTACGCGCGTGAGCGCCGCCCACTCCGGCTCGCAGGCGAACACGGTGAAGGCCGATGCCGGGAAGGCCAGCAGGGCACTGAGCAGGGCGAACCCCGCTGCTGCACCACGCGCCAGCGCAGCTTTCAGGCCAGACCCGGCTCCGCACCCTGGCCGCCCGACCGGTTCAGAACGCATGCGCACCGTGTGCCCCGAAGGCCAGGACGTACTGCAGCTGCCACGCCCGCCGTGCCGGGTTCTCGAACTCCACTGCGTCGCGCTGACCGGTGACCTGCAAGCGCAGGGATTGCATGTGGCTGGGCTTCCAGGCCAGCATGAGCGAGCGCTCGCGCAGCAGGGCGCCATGAAAGTGTTCCCCATGCGGCGCCCGAACCCGCAGCCAGTCCGCTCGCGCACCCACCTCCCATGACGGACGCAGGCGCCAGACCAAGGCGAGGGCGTTGGACTCGTGCCTGTCCTTCGAAGTCGCAAAGCGGTTGATGCCGCTGATGCGTGCTGCCTCGAACACCGCCCGCACCTGCTGTCCGCGGTAGTTGCCGCCCGGAGCCCACTTCCACACGGCATCGATCATCCAGGTCCTGCGGCCGCTGAACTGCGCGCCATGGGCATGGGCATGGTCGTGCTCATGATCGTGCATGCCATGCGGTCCGTCCTCCTCATGGTCCTCGGTCACGGCCTCGCGCGTGTTCCGGACGTGCGATAGGCCCAGTTGCCAACTGTGGGAGCGCCCGAGATCCGCACCGGTCTTGAGCACGAAGGTGGTGACTGCCAGACGGCGTGAGAGCGGTACGGCCTCCTGCACCAGCCGCTTGCCGCGCAAGGTCTCCAGCCCCAGCATGAGGTAGACCGGCGTGGGCGCCGTCCAGTTCAGCCGCAAGCCGTCGTCATTCCAATGCCCGCCGAAGAATGCACGGTACAGCAGAGGTCGCTCGACGAAGTCGTCGGCATGCGGATGCTGCTGGTTGAGGTAGCCGATCTGCGACGCGAAGCGCCCTGCTCGCACCTGAAGCCCGCCAGGCAGGCGCGTGGTTTCCAGCCACGCCTCTTCGACGCCCCGCTCCAGTCTGCCTTCGTGGGTAGCCAGCACCGCACCGAGGTGCGCCTTGAGCTGCGTCCCCAAAGGACCGCTGGCCGTCAGGTCGCTGTGGCCCAACTGCAGCCCCCGGTCACGCCCCCCCAGCGCCAGGGCGCGCGAGGTCTGCGTGAGGTCCAACACTGCGCCGAACTCCCACTCCCCCAACGATCGCGCAGCAGCGCCGCCAGCCGCGACTCCCAGGGCCAGGGCCAGGGCCAGGGCCAGTGGCAAAGTCCGTCTTCCCGCAAGCTTCATCATGACCACCTCCTTGACTCCGTCAGCGCGTGATGCCTAGCCATGCAAGGGCCGAAGGCGAGTAGCCCAGGTCGCGCCGCGTCACCACGGCACCCGTAATGCTGTTGACCACCACCAGTTGCCGGGCCACGGGGTCGGTGAGGTAGATCTCGTCACGGGCCCCGTTGGCCGCCAGGGCCGGCCAGGGCGCCGCAGCCGGCATGGCGGGAATGGCCCCCGTCACGCGGGAGAGCTTGGTCCAGGCCCCCGCCTGCCACTGGGATACGGTCAGGGTGCCCTGGTCATCCAGGATGAAGAAGCGCTGACCGCTTCGGTCAAAGCTGTGTGCTCGACGGACCCGGCCCGTCGTCCAGCCATCCGGCGTGAAGCCACCCACCGTGGCGGACTGTCCATTGACGGCGTAGAAGCGCGTGGTCACGGGCGACGGTGGGGCGCCCTCCGAGGCGATACCGATGAACTGGTCGGGCAGCCGCGGGTGTCCCGCGATGGTGCCCACCCGCAGGGGAGTGGCCAGCAACTGACCGTCACTGACCGTCGTGGCCGTGAGGTGGCGCACCAGCAGCATGCCGTTGATGCAGCCGGTCAGTGTGCTGTCGCCCGAACTGAGACTGCCATGCATGCCGTTGCAACGCGTTGGCAGTTCGCGCACGAGGCTCAAGGCATTGCCGCTGCGCTGATGCAGCACCAGGTGGGTGGGAAGCGTATCGGCCGCATCGGCAGCGCGCGCAGACACCAGCAGCTTGTTGCCCATGGGCTCGGCCAGCCCATGCAGCGGTGCGCTCAGCTCCAGCGATGCCGTCGTGGCCGCCGAGCCTATGGAAGCATCGGTGAGCATGCGAACCGCAGCATTGCGCACCGGGGCGGTGGTGTCGCCGTCCATGAAGATGGCCGCCTGGACACCGGGTTGCACGTCGTAGTGGGTAGGACGCGGACCGTTCACCACGAAGGCGATGGCCTTGGAAGCCTGCTTGTAGTCGTGCAGGTGGTCGCCATGATCTTCCTGGTAGATGCCACCATCGACGAACTGCACCCGGTCCTGCAGGCGCTGCGGCAGCACGGCGTAGCGGCCGCCCGGGCTGGCGTACACGGCCGAGGGCACGCTGGTCATCACGTGGCTGGCTTCCACGCTGCCGCTGTCCAGGTCGTGTATTCGGACCGTGCTGGCATTGGCTTCCGTAACAGCCAACCGGCCCGCGGTGTCGATGTAGACGTTCACGTGGTCGTCCTTGTCCTGGCTGTCGACACCGCCGCCGCAGGCCGACACCAGCAGGGCCACGCCCAGGCTGGCCATCAGCGACAGGGGATTCAGCAGGGACTTCAGCAAGGGGGTTCGCATGTTGTGATCCTCTAGGTCAGGGAGATGGCTTGTGATCGGTCGGCTTGGACGGTAGGATCTGGCTACCGAATATTGTATTGAGTATGCATTATCATTTAGGACCGTACAACCCCCTAAAGCTGCAACGCACCTGTAACGCCATCCGAGGGATCCCCGCACGCTGCAGCCAAGCTACCTGCGAATCCCGGTTCGCGTCTGCGTCGCGGAGCACACATGGCTGGTGGTGCAGCGGTCACCAGGGCGAGCGTGCTCTGGTTCATGCGCTATTCCCCTCCCCCTGACTTCCTGTAACCTCCATGCATGGAACGCAACACCCGCCAGCGCAGCGCCATCCGCGACGCGATTGCTCAAGCCCAGCGCCCGCTGCTGCCGCAGGAGGTGCTGGAGGCCGCCCGCACAGAAGTGCCCGGGCTGGGCATCGCCACGGTCTACCGCAATCTGAAGGCGCTGGTCGAGGAAGGCGAACTCCAGGTCGTGAACCTGCCGGGCGAGAACCCGAGATTCGAGGTGGTGGGGCATCGGCATCACCACCATTTCCAGTGCCGCCAGTGCCAGCGGGTGTTCGACGTGCACGCCTGCCCCGGCGACCTGGGCCGCCTGGCGCCCCAAGGCTTCACCGTGGAAGACCACGACCTGACGCTGTACGGGCGCTGCAGCGACTGCACGCCTTCCAAGGCGCACCTCGCACCGACCGAGACAACACGCGCTCCGCGCCGTTCGGGCGCTTCGGCCGCCTAGCCGCAGGAGCCAGCGCGTGCTGACCGCCGGCCTGGCGGTCCGGCTGCTGTGGGCCTCGGCACTGGTGGCGCTGCTGTGGGTGGCCGTGGCCTGGGCGCTGACATGACGCAGGCCTCCACCCCCACCGGCCTCGGAGACACACCCGCCCTGGTGCGGCTGCACAACCTCACGGTGTCCTACCGGGGCCATCCCGCCGTGCACCACCTGAGCGGCGCTTTCGCCAGCGGCAGGATGACGGCGCTCGTCGGGCCCAACGGCGCAGGCAAGAGCACGCTGCTGGCGGCGCTGGGAGGCTCGCTGCGGTCGTTCGAAGGCCGGATCGAGCAGCCTGCCTCGCTGCGTCGCGCCTACCTTCCGCAGGTGTCGACCATGGACCGAGCCTTTCCGATGAGGGTGCACGAGGTGGTGGCCATGGGCCTTTGGTCGCGCATCGGCAGCTTCGGCGGGCTGCGCCGGGAAGACCGAAGCGCGGTCAGCGACGCCCTGGCTGCGGTGGGGCTCACCGGCTTCGAGAAGCGCTGGATGGGCGAACTCTCGGCAGGCCAGGCCCAGCGGGTGCTGTTCGCGCGCGTGCTGCTGCAGGATGCGGCGTTGATCCTGCTGGACGAGCCCTTCAATGCCATCGATTCGCGCACCACGGCGGACCTGCTGGCGCTGCTGCACCGCTGGCAGCGCGAGCAGCGCACCGTGATCGCCGTGCTGCACGACCTGGAGCAGGTGCGCGAGCACTTCGAGGAAGCGCTGCTGCTGGCGCGGGAGGGCGTAGCCTGGGGTCCGACGGCCGACGTGCTGCGCGCGGAGAACCTGTTCAAGGCCCGCCAGATGGCCCAGGCCTGGGACGACCAGGCCCCGATCTGCAAGGTGGCGGCATGACAGGCTGGGCAGAACCCTTCACCGAGTTCGCCTTCATGCGCCGCGCGCTGGTGGCCACGCTGGCCCTGGCGGTGGGCTGCGCCCCCATCGGCTGCGTGCTGGTGCTGCGGCGCATGAGCCTGGTGGGCGATGCCATGGCCCATGCGGTGCTGCCGGGTGCCGCCGCGGGCTTTCTGCTGGCGGGCATGTCGCTGCCGGCCATGAGCGCGGGGGGCTTCGTGGCTGCATTGGCGGTGGCGCTGGCAGCAGGTTTCGTCACGCGCTCAACCCCTCAGGGAGAGGATGCAAGCTTCGCCGCGTTCTACCTCATCGCCCTGGCGCTCGGTGTGCTGCTGGTGTCGCTGCGCGGCAGCCAGGTGGACCTGATGCACATGCTGTTTGGCAGCGTGCTGGCCGTCGATGACGCGGCCCTGCTGCAAATTGCCGCCGTGGCCAGCCTCACGCTGTGGGCCCTGGCGGGCATGTACCGGCCCCTGGTGCTGGAAAGCGCGGACCCTGGCTTTCTGCGCAGCGTGGGCGGCCCGGGTGCCACGGCGCATGTGCTGCTGCTGGTGCTGCTGGTGGCCAACCTGGTGAGCGCCTTCCAGGCGCTGGGCACGCTGATGGCCGTGGGCCTCATGATGCTGCCCGCCGCTGCCGCCCGATTCTGGGTCGCCAGTCTGCCGGCCATGGCGGCCTGCGCGGTGCTCATCGCAGCCGCCAGCGGCGTGGCTGGGCTGCTGCTGAGCTACCACGCCGAATTGCCCTCAGGCCCCTGCATCGTGCTCGTCTGTGGCGCCTTCTACGTGGCCTCGGTGCTCCTGGGCGCCAGGGAAGGCATCGTCACGCGTCGCGTGCTGGCCAGAACTCACCTCACCCGCTGACTCCCATGCACAACACGCCCTGTCCCTTGCTGAACCCACGCTGCTCCCGACGCGCCGTTCTGGTGGGCGGCGCCGCCGCCGGCCTGATCGGCCCGGCCTTCGGCCAGGCCCCATCGCCCACGGCGCGTGTGGTGGCGAGCTTCTCCATCCTCGGGGACATGGCCCGCGAAGTGGCACCGGCGGACATGGAGATCACGGCCCTGGTGGGGCCCGATGCCGACGCGCACGTCTACGCCCCCAGTCCGGCCGATGGCAGGCGTCTGGCGCAGGCCGACGTGGTGCTGGTCAACGGCCTCGGATTCGAGGGCTGGATGCTCAGGATGGTGAAGGCCTCGGGCTACAAGGGCCCGGTGGTGGAAGCCACCGCAGGCATCCAGACCCGGCGTGGCGGGCACCACCATGGCCAGGACCCTCATGCCTGGCAGGACCTGCGCAACGCCCGCACTTACGCCACCAACCTCGCAGCGGGCCTGGCAAAACGCTGGCCGCAGCGGCGAGACGAGATCGAGGCCCGGCAGCGCGAGTACGTCGCCCGCATCGACGCACTGGACGCCCAGGTTCGCCAGTGGCTGGACGCCGTGCCGCGAGCCCAGCGCCGGGTCATCACCTCGCATGACGCCTTCGGCTACTTCGGCGCTGCCTACGGCGTCGACTTCCTGGCGCCGCAGGGTTGGAGCACGCACAGTGAGCCCTCGGCGGCTGCTGTGGCCCGGCTGATCCGGCAGATCCGGCAGGAGGGCGTGCGCGCCCTGTTCGTCGAGAACATCAGCGACCCGCGGCTGATCGAGCGCATCGCGCGCGAGAGCGGCGTGCGCATCGGCGGCAAGCTGTATTCCGATGCCCTGTCCCGCCCCGACGGTCCGGCTGGGAGCTACCTCAAAATGATGGAACACAACGCCCGCAGCCTGGTGGCTGCGCTGCAGGGCTGAGACCCGTTGGCAGGAGACCCCATGGCACGCACCTCCCTGAGCTTTCTGGTGGCCTGCATGGCCCTGGCCGCCTCTGCAGCCCACGCCGGCAAGGCCCATGAGCATGGCGTGGTCCGGCTGGACGTCAGCGTCGAGGGTTCCAGGCTGACCATCGACATGGTGGCGGCGCTGGACAACTGGCTGGGCTTCGAGCGTGCGCCACGCACCGATGCCGAGCGCAAGGCAGCGGCAGAGGTGCTGGCGCGCTTGCGGAATCCTCAGCAGGGCACGCCCTTGTTCGTCCCGGACGCTGCTGCGCAGTGCCAACTGGTCAAGGCCGAGGTGTTAGCCCCGGTGCTGGAGCCAGGCGCCAAGCCGGCAGCGAAGTCAGCAACTGCGCCAGCTTCACCCCCGGCCGCCCACAAAAGCGGCGGCGAACATGCCGACCTGGAAGCCAGTTACACCTTCCAGTGCGCCCAGTCCACGCCGCTGCGCACCCTGGAACTCGGCCTGTTCGACGCCTACAAACGCATCCAGCGCATCCACGTGCAGGTGGCCGGGCCCAAGGGGCAATCCAAGGTGACGCTCAAGCGGCCGGCGCGCAGCATCACGCTGGTGCGCTAACCCAGGCCCGCCTAGCCGGCCGCTGTGGCGCCGTCCACCAGCCGCCCGTCCACGAGTTCGAGAACGCGGTCACAGCGCGCGGCCAGACGCGGGTCGTGGGTCACGATCAGGAACGAGGTGTGCAGCTGCGCGTGCATGCGCCGCATCAGCGCGAAGACCTCGTCGGACGAGGCCGTGTCCAGGTTGCCGGTGGGTTCGTCGGCCAGCACCAAGGGCGGCTCGAGCACCAGGGCGCGCGCGATGGCCACGCGCTGCTGCATGCCGCCGGACAACTCCCCCGGGCGCTTGCTCATGGCGTCGCT
The DNA here is from genome assembly GCA_947464185.1 of Burkholderiales bacterium. Taxonomy (GTDB): domain Bacteria; phylum Pseudomonadota; class Gammaproteobacteria; order Burkholderiales; family Burkholderiaceae_C; genus Rubrivivax. Next base: position 8,177 of record CANHVY010000012.1, on the reverse strand, counting down.
CAGGCCAACGGCTGCCAGCACGGCGCGTGCGCGCTCGCGCTGTGCCGGCGTGATGCGGCCCTCGCGCATCAGGGCCGGCAAGGTCACGTTCTCCAGTGCGCTGAAGGCCGGCAGCAGGTGGTGGAACTGGAACACGAAGCCCAGCGTGGAGCGCCGGCGCAGTGTCAGCGCAGCGTCGTCCAGGCCCACCACCTCGTCGCCTTCGATGCGGTAGCTGCCGGTGGTCATGCGCTCGAGCAGACCGATGATGTTGAGCAGGGTGCTCTTGCCGGAGCCCGACGGTCCGATGAGGGCAGCGAACTCGCCCCGGCCGATGCGCAATGAGACGCCGTGCAGCACCTCGGCCTCGCTCGGCAAGCCTGCGTTGTAGGTCTTGCAGATGTCACTCAGCTCGATCAGTGGGGCGCTGGGTGCGGTTGAGGCGGGCACGCTCATAGCCGGATCGCCTGGGCAGGGTCGAGCTGGGCGGCGCGCCGTGCCGGCGCCACGGCCGCGAGCACGCCACACATCGTGGCGACAGCGGCCACGCGCAGCGCCAACCCGGGCGCCAGCGTGATGTCGAACAGCAGCAGGCCGTCGGAGCCGCGAACGAAGTGTGTGAAGGCCCAGATCAGCAGCACGGCCAGCAGCACACCCAGCGCCGAGCCCAGCGCACCGACGATCGCGCCCTGCAGCAGGAAGATGCGCAGCACCTGGCCCTGGGTGGCTCCCATCGCGCGCAGGATGCCGATCTCGCGCCGCTTCTGCACCACCGACACCACCAGCACGCTGGCGATGCCCAGCACCACGACGATCATGACCACGCCGCGGATCAGACCTGTGCTCACCGACTGCGCATTCAGCGCCGCCACCAACTGCGCATTCGCCTGCTGCCAGCTTTCGGCCTTGTAGGGCCAACGCCTGGCGAGGTCGGCGGCCAGGCTCTGCGCCGCCCAGATGTCGACCAAGGTCAGGTCCAGGCTGGTCGCGCCGCCAGGCAAGCCCACCAGGCTTTGCGCGGTGCGCAGCGGCACGATGACCGTGCGCCGGTTCAGTTCACGCACGCCCAGGTCCACCAGCGCGGTCACACGCAATGAATCACTGACACCGCCCGTGACGATGCCCACCCGGTCGCCCACACGCACGCCGAGGTCATCGGCGAGTTCGCGGCCGATGATGCCTTCGCCGGGTCCCAGGCGCGCCTGGCCATCGACGACCTTGGAGCGCAGGCTTACGATGCGGTCGTAGCGGTCCAGGTCCACGCCCACCAGGGCGATGGCCTTGGAAGCCTCGCCGCGCACCGCCAGGCCCGCGGCCGAGACCATCGGGGAGACCGCAGCCACCTCGGGCATGGCTTCGAGCAGGGGCACCAGCAGCTGCCAGTTGCTGATGGAACGGGGCCGCTGGGCGCGCGGCTGCGTTTGCACAAGTTCGTTGGTGCCGGCGCTGGCCGGGGCGCGGGCGGCCAGCACCACGTCGTCGCGCGGGCTCAGCGTCAGGTGCGCCTGCGCCCCCAGGGTCTTCTCGATGGTGTTGCGCTGCAGCCCGGTGATCAGCGCCGAGATGTAGGCCACCACGGCCACGCCCGCAGCAACGCCGACGATGATCAGCAGCGTCTGCATGCGCCCTTCGCGCAGGAAGCGCGTTGCGACGCGGCGTTCGAATCCCAGCATGGCCGGCTTGCCTCAGGGTTTCAGGTTTTCAGGGTTTCAGGATTTCAGCGGCCCATGGCGTTGCTCATCGCGGCGCCGGCGTCTTCCTTGCTGCCCTTGACTGTGTTGGCAGCAGGCGCGGCCGCGGTGTCGGGGCGCACGCGCTTGCCGGGCTGCGGTGCCGGGCCCAGCAGGACGACGTCGCCCGCGCTCAGGCCGTCAACGATCTCGGCAGCAGCCAGGGTGCGCAGCCCCAAGCGTACCGCGCGCGCCTGCACACGCCCGTCGCGGGCGAGCCACACGCTCTGGCCGGCCGACGTATCGCCCCGCAGCGCATCAGCAGGCACCACCAGTGCCTGCTCGCGGCGTGCGGTTTCCACTTCCACCGACAGTGTCATGTCTTCCCGAAGAAAGGCCGGGGGCTGCGCCACCGAGAACCTGACCTCGATCGCCCCGCGCTGCGCATCGACCAGCGGCGCGATGGACAACACCCGGGCCGTGAAACGCTGTGTCGGGTAGGCGTCGGCCAGCACGCTGGCCACTTGCCCGGCTTGCAACTGCTCCAGGTAGCGCTCGTCCACCTGCGCCACCAGTTGCAGCGGCCCGGCCAGCGCCAGGGTGAACAACGCGCGGCCAGGCTGCACGATCTGCCCAGGCTCTACGGCGCGCGCCAGCACGCGCGCATCGGCCGGCGCGCGGAGCACGGCCTGGTCCAGGCGTGCCGCAGCGGCCGCCCTGGCCGAGGTAGCCAGGGCCAGTTGTGCCTGCGCCTGGGCCACGTCGGCGCCTGGTTCGGCCACAGCAGCGCGCTGTGCGGCGGCACCGTCCAGCTGCGCCTGCGCCACGGCAAGCGCGCGGCGCGCCTCGTCCAGGCGCGCTTGGCTGATGAAGCCTTGGGCTATCAGCTCCTGCGTGCGCTGCAGGTCGGCCTGCGCGGCCACCAGCACCGAAGCCGCCTGCGCCACACCCGCCTGCGCCGCGCTGCGTCCGGTGCTGCGCAAGCCGGCCAGGCGCGCGGCGGCCTGTGTTTCGCTGGCCCGGGCCTGCGCCAGCGTGGCACGCAACTCGTCGCTCTCCAGCCGCACCAGCACGTCGCCCGACTTGACCATCGCGCCTGCGGCCACGGCGACCTGCAGCACGCGCCCGGTCAGCGTGCTGCCCACGTCGACCCGCGACAAGGTGGCCACGCGCGCAGAAAACTGCAAGCTGCGCACCAGGGGCGCCATGCGGGCGCTTGCCGCCGGCACCAGAGGCGCACGTGTGACCCACCAAGCTGCCAGGGCAGCCAGAAGCGCGACGGCCACAGCCAATAGAGTGATCACAAGAAAACGTTGCTGCCGGACCCAAGAAGCCGTTCGCACTGAGCCCGGCGAAGTGCTCTCGAGGGCTTCGACGAGCTCAGCCCGAACGGTTTCTTCGCGAACGCCGGGCGAGGTCATGGGCTTGGGATGCTCACAAGAAAACGACGCTGCCCGACCCAAGAAGCCGTTCGCACTGAGCCTGTCGAAGTGCACGCGAGGGCTTCGACAAGCATGTCCTGAGCGGAGTCGAAGGGCTCAGCCCGAACGGTCAATTCGCGAACGCCAGGCGAGGTCACGGTCAGTCACGCCACCCGCACTGCGGCACCTGCCGCCCTGCACACCCGGAACTTCCTCTTTCACGGGAACATCCTCCCCGTGCACTGTGTGCCAGCACGCCAGACCAGCAGATGACCTGGATCATGCCGGAGCGCATGAACCGGTCACCCCAGAAGCGCGCCGGCGCCCGCCGCCAGCCCGCGCACTGGCGCGCAGCCCTGGCCCTAAGCGGCGGCGGGGGGCCTGCGCACCGGGCAGGCGGACTCAAACGCGCGGGCCGCCCGCAGCACCAGGGCGTCGTCGAACATGGGCCCCACGAGTTGCAGGCCGATCGGCAGGCCCTGCGAACTCAACCCGCAGGGCACGGTGATGGCCGGCTGCTGCGTCAGGTTGAAGGGGTAGCTGAAGGGGGTCCAGCCCAGCATCGCCTCGGCCGTCATGGTCACCTGGCCGGCGGGCTTGGCATCAAAGGCCGTCACCGCCACGCTGGGCGTGACCAGCAGGTCAAAGCGCTGCATGAACTGCCGCATGTGCGTGCCCAACACACCCCGCCGCAAGTTCAGGCGCTGCACATCCAAGGCGCTGTAGCCGCTGCCGGCCTGGGCTTCGGTGGCGAAGTCAGGGTCGGTGACCGCCTGCTGCTCGGGCGTGAGCGTGTTCCACAGCGTCCAAGCCCCCACGAACCACAGGCCGATGGTAATGTCCAGCGGATCGTCGAAGCCCGGGTCGACGGTCTCGACATGCGCCCCCAGGTCGGCCAGGTGGCGCACCGCCCGTTCGCAGGCCGCAGCCACCTCGGGGTCCACGCCCTGGGCATAGCCCAGCGTGGGCGACCAGGCCACGCGCAGGCCGCGCACGCCGTCTTCCAGATTGATCGAGTAATCGCGTCCATCGGATGGCAACGAGGTCCAGTCGCGCGCATCGGGCCGGCTCAGTACGGTCAGCGCCAGCGCGGCGTCGCGCACGCTCATCGTGTGCGGACCCAGGTGGGACACGGTGCCGAAGGGCGACAGCGGATACGCCGGCACGCGCCCGAAGCTGGGCTTGAGCCCGACGTTGCCGCAGAAGGCGGCCGGGATGCGCACGCTGCCGGCGCCGTCCGTGCCGATGCCGATCGGCCCCATGCCGGACGCCACCGCGGCCGCGGCCCCACCCGAGGAGCCTCCCGGGGTCTTGGCCAGGTTCCACGGGTTGCGCGTCAGGCCGGTGAGCGGGGAATTGGTCTCGCCCTTGCAGCCGAACTCCGGCGTCGCCGTCTTGCCCAGCAGCACCGCACCCGCCTCGCGCAGGCGGGCCGTCACGGGTGCATCCACGTCCCAGGGCTGGGCGGGGTCCACCGTGTGGCTGCCGCGGCGCGTGGGCCAGCCGCGCGTGAGGATCAGGTCCTTGATCGACACCGGCACGCCCTCCAGGGCACCGCAGGGCACCCCGCGCGTCCACCGGTCCGCGCTCGCGCGGGCGGCGGCCAGCGCCTCGTCATGCGCCACATGACAGAACGCGAGCAGCGTGGGGTTGAGCCGGTCGATGCGCGCCAGCACGGCCTGGGTGGCCTCCACGGGCGAGGCCTGGCCGCTGCGGTACAGGGCGAGCAAGTCGGTGGCCGTGCAGTCGGCCAGGTCGGTGGGCAGGTTCATGGCAGTGGCAGCGCGGGGGCGATGCGGTGGGTTGGGTCAGGGGTCGTGCGGACATTGTCGGCAGACAAATCCGATCTTGCGCGAGCGCGGCACGCAGCAGCAGCGGGAATCCCCTGATCTTGAGACATGCACAATCGATTCGATCCACGCACCAGAACACCCCCCACCGGAGACACGCCCCATGAAACTCGTCATCGCCCAGATGAAGCACGAGACCAACACCTACTCGCCCGTGCCCACGCCCATCGGCCGGTTCTCGTCCCTCGGGCCGCTGCCGCCCGAGGGTGAAGAGGCCATCCGGGCCTACCGCGGCACGGGCTCCGCACTAGGCGCCTTCCTGCAACTGGCGGAGGAAGCGGGCGCCGAGGTGGACGTGCCCATTGCCGCCTCGGCCTGGCCCAGCGGTCACGTGGAAGATGCGGCCTTCGAGCACATCGCCAGCCGCATCTGCGCGGCCGTGGCGCGCGGCTGCGACGCCGTGCTGCTGGACCTGCACGGCGCCATGGTCACGCAAAGCCATGAAGACGGCGAAGGCGAGCTGCTGCGGCGCATTCGCGCCATCGCCCCCGACGTGCCCATCGGCGTGGCGCTGGACATGCACACCAACCTGTACGACGGCATGGCGCAGTGCGCCACGGCGATTGCCGGCTACCAGACCTATCCGCACGTGGACATGCACGGCACCGGGCTGCGCGCCGGGCGCGCCATCCTCGCGCAACTGGCCGGCAAGGCACGCCCCACCATGGCCTGGGGCCGCCAGCCCATGCTGCCGCACGTGATGCGCCAGGGCTCGGACGACTCGCCCAACAAGGAGATCCAGGCCCGCTGCAAGGCGATGGAGGCGCAGGGCGCCTTGAGCGCCAGCGTCTTCGTCGGCTTTCCGAACGCGGACATCGAGTTCGCCGGCCTGTCGGCCGTGGTGGTGACCGATGGCGACGAAGCCCTGGCGCGCCGCTGGTGCGACGAGCTGCTGGCCATGGCCTGGGCGGCACGTGAGCAGTTCGTCTACCGCATCGAGCCGCTGGCCGAGTCCATGGCCCGGGCACAGGCCCTGGCGGTGGCCAAGCCGCCAGGCGCTGGCCCCGTGGTGCTGCTGGACCACAGCGACAACTGCGCCAGCGGCGGCACCATGGACACCATGACGGTGCTGGGCGCCATCCTGGACGCCGGCCTGGAGGACGTGGCCGCCTTCGCCATCTTCGACCCCGAGGCGGCACAAGCCATGCAGCAGGCCGGCATCGGTGCCGAGATCACGCTGTCGCTGGGCGGCAAGCTGGACATGCCGGCCATCGGCCTGAAGGGCCAACCCCGCACCGTCAGCGGCCGCGTCAAGCTGCTGTGCGACGGCCAATTCCGTAACCAGGGGCCGATGGCCGCCGGCGAGCACAACGACATGGGCCTGACCGCCGTGCTGGACACGGGCAAGGTGGAGATCGTCGTCATCTCCAACCATGTGGAGCCGCATGACCTGGCCGCCTTCACCGCCGTGGGCATTGCGCCGCAGCGCAAGCGCTTCGTCATGCTCAAGAGCCGCGTGCACTGGCGCGCAGGGCTGCGCGCCCTGGCCCACGCCGTGGTGGAGTGCGCAGGTACGGGGGTGTGCACGTCGGACTACGACCTGCTGGCCTTCCAGCACGTGCGCCGGCCCATCTACCCGCTGGACAAGCTGTAGGCGCTGCGGCCACTGCCGACACTTCACTCGCCTTGAGGGGCCCCGCGCGCCGTGGCTCCTCCCCCCGGCTCCTGCACCCGGCCCCGTCGCCTGACTTGAGGCCGGTCAACGGCCATCCCGGGCGCCAGCGCAAGCTCGTTGGGTTGAGTCATGGGAGCCAAGTGAAATGGGACGCTTCATGCGGATCGTGCTGACGCCCGAGCAGCGAGAGCAACTGGGCCGCCTGCGGCGCGGAGATTAGGACGGCGCCATGGAGCCGCCCGTCCACTGCATCCGTGACCTGTTCCGCCAGTTGGGCCTGGCTGACCGGCCCGCCGAGATCGCAGCCTTTCTGACGCGCCACCGGCCGTTGCCGGCGAAGACGGTGCTGGCCGATGCACCGATCTGGAGCGCTGCGCAATCGCGGTTCCTGGGCGAAGGCATCGCCGAAAACGCCGACTGGGCGCAGGTGGTGAGCGAACTAGATGTCAGCCTGCGGGACTTTGCCCCTGTCCGCCAGCGCCCTCAAGAGCGGTCCGCACCGCAGCAAGTCTGACGAGCCGTGCGCTGGGGTGCGTTCGCGCACAGGCCGCGAGCCTGTCGGCGCCTATGGTCCTGATTCCCTCACACAAGGAATGAACATGGAAACCAACGACGTCACTCGTGACAACCTCGGCATGTACGCCCACAGCGACTCTGGCCCAGGCCCCGCGCTGATGGGCGCCCACACCATGCTGGGCAACGATGTCTACAACAAGGACGGCGAGGACCTGGGCGACATCAAGGAATTCATGATCGACATGGCCTCCGGCAAGGTCGCCTATGCGGTTCTGTCTTTCGGTGGCTTGCTCGGCATGGGCGACAAGCTGTTCGCTGTGCCGTGGGATGCACTCGCATTGGATACAACAAACAAGCGCTTCACCCTCAACGTCCTGAAGGACGCCATGAAGGACGCGCCAGGCTTCGACAAGGACCATTGGCCATCGATGTCGGACCCGAAATGGGCCAGCGGCGTGCACAAGTTCTACGGCATGCCTGACGCGCCGAACTGAGCCCTTGCGCCAACCTTTGGTCACGCTGATTTTTCAACTTCAACTCCAGGTCGAACCATGAACAAGGATCAAGTCAAAGGCACCCTGAAACACGCCGCAGGCCATGTGCAGGAAACCACCGGCAAGGTGATCGGCAGCAAGGAACAGCAGCTCAAGGGCATCAAGAAGCAAGCGGAGGGCCACGCGCAGAAGGCTGTCGGCGACATCAAGCAAGTTGCCAAGGACGCGAGCAAGAAGTAGGCGCCACCCACCACGAGGGATCGGGACTCGGCTCTCGGCGCCGTGCCCTTCCCCTTCAGATTGATGTCGGCGTGGTGCCGTGCGACGACGGCCCCTTCAACCAGCCAGTGAACTGCCAGAAGGCGATCGCTCAACGTGATGTGAGCGAACCTCAACGTGGCGGATTGCGAGGCACCGGGACGGTTCACTGGGGGCCGGCTTGATCCCTGCTGGCTGCAGCGGCGTCCACCAGGATGACGCTAAGCTGAAGTTCCGCCGCCTTGCGCCCGAATTCTCCTGTTCCATCAAGCACTTGCGATGGATTTCGGGTTTGGGTTTCTGACTACGGCTGAATGGCCTGGATGAGCGCCATGGCGCGCTGTTGGTGTGCGGTGGCTGTGGTGAGCACCTCG
>CANHVY010000011.1 GCA_947464185.1 Burkholderiales bacterium | reverse complement strand
TCCCGGCGTGGCCGGGCTGCTGCAGTCCGAACTCGCCTTCCAGTGCGAGCTGGCCGCTTCCGCCGCTGCGGCCGCCCTGCCCCGCGGCCCCATCCATGCCGACCTGTTTCGCGACAACGTGATGTTCGACGACAGCGCGGGTGAGGACCGGCTGTGCGGCTTCTTCGACTTCTATTTCGCCGGCACCGACGCTCTGCTGTTCGACGTCGCGGTGTGCCTGAACGACTGGTGCATCGACCACGATAGCGGGCGCCTGGTCGAGGAACTGGCGGTGCCCTTCCTGGCCGCCTACCAGAGCGAGCGACTGCTCACGCCCCTGGAGCTGCGCTTGCTGCCGGCGCTGCTGCGAGCGGCCGGGCTGCGCTTCTGGCTGTCGCGCCTGTGGGACTGGTTCCTGCCGCGCGACGCAGCCATGCTGCAACCCAAGGATCCGGCGCACTTCGAGCGCGTGCTGCGCGAGCGCATCGACAATCCCTGGCATCCCCCGCTGTAGACCCTCATGTCGCTGCTGCTCAAACCCGTTCCCGCCCCACAGGGCGCCCGCTGGCTGCGCGACGGATTCCGACTGTTCGGCAAGCATCCGCTGGCCTTCAGCGTGCTGCTGGTGGCCTTCCTGGTCTCCGCCCTCGCCTTGTCGCTGCTGCCTTTTCTGGGTTCGGTGCTGGTGGTGGCTGCACTGCCACTGCTGTCCCTGGGCTTCATGATCGCCAGCGAGGCGGCGCTGGCCGGCAAACCCATCCATCCAGGGCATTTCCTGGCACCCCTGAAAGGCAACGCCCAACGCCGCAAGCGGCAGCTGGCGCTATGCCTGGCCTACGGGGCGGCCACGGTGCTGGTCATGGTGGTCAGCGACGCGATCGATGACGGCAAGTTCGAAAGTCTGCAGCGCCTGATGGGCCAGGGCGGGCAGGCCGCCGAGGTGGAGGCGCTGCTGCGTGACCCGCAACTGTTTTGGGGTGTGGTGTCCAGGTTCGGGCTGATCGCAGCGCTGTCAGTGCCCTTCTGGCACGCTCCCGCCCTGGTGCACTGGGGTGACCAAGGCCCCGCACAGGCCTTGTTTTCCAGCACGCTGGCGGTATGGCGCAGCCGTGGCGCCTTTGCGGTCTACCTGATGTCCTGGCTGGGCATCATCGTGGCCTTCGGGGTGACCACCGCGCTGCTGGCAGGCTTGTTCTCAGCGCGTGAAATGGCCGGTGTGCTGGTGTTGCCTTCCGTGCTCATCTTCTCCACGGTGTTCTACGTGTCGTTGTTGTTCACCTTCAACGACAGCTTCGGCGGCAGCAGCCTGGGGCCTCAGGCCGCGCCTTGAGGCGGGCGCCCATGCTTCAGGAAGCTGCGCGGCAACCCTCGCAGCGACGAGGATTCGTCAATCCACCGGCGTGAGTTTGGCAATCGCCAGCGCCAGCCACTTCACGCCATGGCGGCCGAAGTTCACCTGCGCCCGGGCGTCCTCGCCGGAGCCTTCGAGCGTGATGATCACCCCTTCGCCGAACTTGTTGTGGAACACCGCCTGGCCTGAGCGCCAGCGGCCAACCGAAGCGTTTGCGCCAGACATCTGAGCTGCACGCTGCTCGGCGGGCGGGTTCGCAGAGGCCGGACCCACCCGCCCGGCCCCGATGATGGAATGCAGGCCCGAACCTCGCGCCCAGGCCGCCTGGTAGTCTCTCGCGTAGCCCGAACCGAAACCGGCGGTGCGCGGGGTCAGCCACTTCAGCGCGCCCTCGGGCAGCTCGTCGAAGAAGCGGCTGCGCACGTTGTAGCGCGTCTGGCCGTGCAGCATGCGCGTCTGGCTGAAGCTCAGGTACAGGCGCTGACGAGCCCGGGTGATGGCCACATACATCAGGCGCCGCTCCTCCTCCAGGCCGTCAGCGTCTGACAGCGAGTTCTCGTGCGGAAACAAGCCCTCTTCCAGTCCCGTGATGAACACGGCATCGAACTCCAGGCCCTTGGCCGAATGCACCGTCATGAGCTGGATGGCGTCCTGCCCGGCCTGGGCCTGGTTGTCACCGGCTTCCAGCGCGGCGTGGGTGAGGAAGGCGGCCAGCGGTGACATCACTTCGCCACTGTCGGCGTCGGGCGTGGACAGCGCGGGCAGCGCCTCGTCCACCGGCAGGCTCACCGCGTCCTTGCCGAAGCCTTCCTGGGTGACGAAGGCCTCGGCGGCGTTGACCAGCTCCTCCAGGTTTTCCAGCCGGTCCTGCCCTTCCTTGTCGGTACGGTAGAAGTCGATGAGCCCGCTGGCCTGCAGCATGTGCTCGATGATCTGGCGCAGCGTCAGGCCCCGGGTGGCCTCTCTAATCGCGTCCACCAACCCCACGAAGGCCACCAGGCTCACACCGCCCTTGCCGGACACGCTGCCAACGCTCTGGTGCAGGCTGCGGCCGCTCTGGCGAGCGGCGTCCTGCAGCAGCTCGATGGTGCGCGCGCCGATACCCCGGGCGGGGAAGTTCACCACACGCAGGAAGCTGGTGTCGTCGTTCGGGTTCTCCAGCAGCCGCAGGTAGGCCAGCGCGTGCTTGACCTCGGCCCGCTCGAAGAAGCGCAGGCCCCCGTAGACGCGGTACGGCATGCCGGCGTTGAACAGTGCGCTTTCCAGCACGCGGCTTTGCGCATTGCTGCGGTACAGCAGCGCGATCTCGCTGCGGGCCGTGCCGGCGCGGTGCAGCTGCTGTGCTTCCTCCAGGAACCACTGCGCCTCGGCGTAGTCACTGGTGGCCTCGTGCACGCGTACCGGTTCCCCCGGCCCGGATTCGGTGCGCAGGTTCTTGCCCAGACGGCGGCTGTTGTTCGAAATCAGCTCGTTGGCGGCATCCAGGATGTTGCCGGCCGATCGGTAATTGCGCTCTAGCTTGATGACCTCCTGCACGCGGTACTCGCGCTCGAAGTCGGCCATGTTGCCCACCCGGGCACCGCGGAAGGCATAGATGCTCTGGTCGTCGTCGCCGACCGCGAAAACCCCTTGGCTCGTGCCCGGCGGGGCGAACATCTGCAGCCAGCGGTACTGCAGCCGGTTGGTGTCCTGGAACTCATCCACCAGCAGGTGGTGGAAGCGCCGCCGGTAGTGCTCGCGCACCTCATCGTGATCGCGCATCAGCTCGTAGCTGCGCAGCATCAGCTCGGCAAAGTCGACCACGCCTTCGCGCTGGCACTGGTCTTCGTAGGCCTGGTAGATCTCGACCAGCTTGCGCGTCTGCTCGTCACGCAGCTCGATGTCCCGCGGCCGCAGGCCGTCTTCCTTGCTGCCGGCGATGAACCAGCTGACCTGCTTGGGCACGAAGCGCTGCTCGTCGAGCTGCAGCGCCTTGATGACGCGCTTGACGGCTGACAGCGAATCCTGAACGTCCAGGATCTGGAACGACTGCGGCAGTCCAGCGAGCTTCCAATGCGTGCGCAGGAAGCGGTTGCACAGGCCGTGGAAGGTACCAATCCACATGCCGCGCACGTTCACCGGGAGCATGGCCGACAGGCGCGTGAGCATCTCCTTGGCCGCCTTGTTGGTGAAGGTCACAGCCATCACGCCGGCCGGCGAGACCTGGCCCGTCTGCAGCAGCCACGCAATGCGCGTGGTGAGCACACGCGTCTTGCCCGAGCCGGCACCGGCCAATATCAAGGCGGGACGGGCGGGCAGGGTCACCGCTGCGAGTTGCTCCGGGTTCAGGCCACGCAGCAAGGATGCGGGCATGGCGGTGGCCCCAGGGGGCGCAGACACCTCGCCGGTGCCCTCGCTTTCCCAGGCGGCTTCGGGGCCTTGGGCGGTCCCATGTGGTTCAAGATGCATGGCGAGCATTCTGTCAGGGGTAAACTCGACGACCGGGCCCATATTCAGGTGCCCGGCGACCTCTTCCCCCGCTGCCTCGCCTTGCAGCGTCTTCTGGGCAGGGTCCCGCCGGCTCCCGGTCAAGCGCTCTCAACCGTTTTGATGGAGCTGCTGCAATGGAAATCTTCGACTACGACAACGTCCTGCTGCTGCCGCGCAAATGCCGCGTGGAAAGCCGCAGCGAATGCGACGCCTCGGTGGAATTCGGCGGGCGCCGGTTCGCCCTGCCGGTGGTGCCGGCCAACATGAAGACGGTGATCGATGAATCGATCAGCCAGTGGCTGGCGGCCAACGGCTACTTCTACGTGATGCATCGCTTCGACCTCGACAACGTGGCCTATGCGAAGCGCATGCGCGACCTGGGCCTGTTCGTCTCCATCAGCTCGGGGGTGAAGCCGGCAGACTTCAACACCATCGACCGCCTGGCAGCCGAGGGCGTGGGCGCCGACTACATCACCATCGACATCGCGCACGGCCACGCCGACAGCGTGCGCAAGACCATCGAGCACATCAAACAGCGCCTGCCGCAAACCTTCGTCATCGCCGGCAACGTCGCCACGCCTGAGGCCGTGATCGATCTGGAGAACTGGGGTGCAGACGCCACCAAGGTGGGCGTGGGTCCAGGCAAGGTCTGCATCACCAAGATGAAGACGGGCTTCGGCACCGGCGGCTGGCAGCTGAGCGCGCTGAAGTGGTGCGCCCGGGTGGCCACCAAGCCCATCATCGCGGACGGTGGCATTCGCCACCATGGCGACATCGCCAAGAGCGTGCGCTTCGGCGCAGCCATGGTGATGATCGGTTCGCTGTTCGCCGGCCACGAAGAGTCCCCGGGCTCGACGGTGGTGGAGGACGGCAAGCGCTACAAAGAGTACTACGGCTCGGCCAGCGACTTCAACAAAGGCGAGTACAAGCACGTGGAAGGCAAGCGCATCCTGGAGCCCATCAAGGGCCACCTCGCCGACACCCTGCGTGAGATGCGCGAGGACGTGCAAAGCTCCATCTCCTACGCCGGCGGCCGCGTGCTGTCTGACCTGAAGAAGGTCAACTACGTGATCCTGGGCGGCGAGAACGCGGGCGAGCACCTGCTGATGTGAGAACCGCCCCTCCCCCGACCAGCCCCGCCCCCGCCATGACCGAACTCGCCAAGTCCTTCGAACCTGCTGCCATCGAGGCCCGCTGGGTGCCGCTGTGGGAGCAGTCCGGGGCCTTCCAGCCCACGCTCGACCCGGGCAAGGCCTCGTTCAGCATCCAGCTACCGCCGCCCAACGTGACGGGCGTGCTGCACATGGGGCACGCCTTCAACCAGACCATCATGGATGCGCTGACGCGCTACCACCGGATGAAGGGGGCCAACACCTTGTGGGTGCCGGGCACCGACCATGCAGGCATTGCCACGCAGATCGTGGTCGAGCGGCAGCTCGAACAGCAGAAGATCAGCCGCCACGACCTGGGCCGCAAGAACTTCGTGGCCCGCGTGTGGGAGTGGAAGGAGCAGTCGGGCTCCACCATCACGCAACAGATGCGCCGCCTGGGCGCCAGCGTGGACTGGGGCCACGAGTACTTCACCATGGACGACAAGCTGTCGGGCGTGGTCACCGACACCTTCGTGCAGTTGTACGAGCAGGGCCTGATCTACCGCGGCAAGCGCCTGGTGAGCTGGGACCCGGTGCTGAAGTCGGCGGTGTCAGACCTGGAGGTGGAAAGCGAGGAGGAAGACGGCTTCCTCTGGCACATCCGCTACCCCCTGTCGGACGGCAGCGGCTCGCTGGTGGTGGCCACCACGCGGCCGGAGACCATGCTGGGCGACACCGCCGTCATGGTGCACCCGGAAGACGAACGCTACGCGTCCCTCATCGGCAAGCGGGTGCAGCTGCCGCTGTGCGACCGCGAGATCCCGGTGATTTCCGATGCCTATGTCGACCGCGAATTCGGCACCGGGGTGGTCAAGGTCACGCCCGCGCATGACGCCAACGACTACGCAGTGGGTCTGCGCCACGGCCTGCCGATGATTGGCGTGCTGGACCTGGCCGCGCGCATCAACGAGCACGCCCCGGCGGCCTACCAGGGGCTGGACCGCTTCGACGCGCGCAAGAAGGTGGTGGCCGATCTGGAGGCCCTGGGCCTGCTGGTGGAGACCAAGAAGCACCGCCTGATGGTGCCGCGCTGCGCCCGCACGGGCCAGGTGGTGGAGCCCATGCTCACCGACCAGTGGTTCATGGCCGTGAACAAGCCAGGGCCCGATGGCCGCAGCATCGCCAGCAAGGCCATCGACGCCGTGGCGTCCGGCCAGGTGCGATTCGTGCCCGAGAACTGGGTCAACACCTACAACGAGTGGATGCGCAACATCCAGGACTGGTGCCTGTCGCGCCAGCTCTGGTGGGGCCACCAGATCCCGGCCTGGTACGGCAGCGGCGGCGAGCTCTTCGTGGCCCGCAGCGAGGCTGAGGCGCGCGAGAAGGCCGCGGCGGCCGGTTACGCGGGTGAATTGACGCGCGATGAGGACGTGCTGGACACCTGGTACTCCTCCGCCCTGGTGCCTTTCTCGTCACTCGGCTGGCCCGCCCAGACGAAGGACCTCGCGCTTTTTCTGCCGTCTTCCGTGCTGGTCACCGGCTACGAGATCATCTTCTTCTGGGTGGCCCGGATGATCATGATGACCACCCACTTCACGGGTCAGGTGCCCTTTCGCGACGTCTACATCCACGGGATGGTGCGCGACAGCGAAGGCAAGAAGATGAGCAAGTCCGAGGGCAACGTGCTCGACCCGGTGGACCTGATCCAGGGCGTGGACCTGGACACCCTGGTCTACAAGAGCACCACCGGCCTGCGCAAACCCGAGACCGCGCCCAAGGTGGCCGCGCGGGTGAGGAAAGAGTTCCCGGAGGGCATGCCGGCCTATGGCGCCGACGCGCTGCGCTTCACCATGGCCAGCTACGCAAGCCTCGGGCGCAACATCAATTTCGACACCAAGCGCTGCGAGGGCTACCGCAACTTCTGCAACAAGCTGTGGAACGCCACGCGCTTCGTGCTGATGAACTGCGAGGATCAGGACTGCGGGCTGAAGGAGCACACGAAGGCAGAGTGCGCCGCGCCGGTGTTCAATACCGACGGCAGCCTGGCGCAGGCGGCCGGGCCTTTCCATGGCTACATGCGCTTCTCGGCGGCCGACCGCTGGATCAGCAGCGAGATCCAGCGTGTGGAGGCTGCGGTGGAGCAGGGCTTTGCCGAGTACCGCCTGGACAACGTGGCCAACGCGCTCTACAGCTTCGTCTGGGACGAGTACTGCGATTGGTACCTGGAAATCGCCAAGGTGCAGATCCAGCAGGGCGGGCCGGCGGAACAACGCGCCACGCGCCGCACGTTGATCCGCACCCTGGAAACCATCTTGCGTCTGCTGCACCCGCTCACCCCCTTCATCACGGCCGAGTTGTGGGAACGGGTGGCCCCGGTGGCCGGCCGCAAGGCCCAGGACGACGTACACGGGCTGGTGAACGCTGCCTATCCGAAAGCGCAGCTGGAGCGCGTGGACGCAGCCGCCATCGAATGGGTGGGCAAACTCAAGTCCCTCGTGGCGGCGGTGCGTGCGCTGCGCTCGGAAATGAACCTCTCGCCGGCGCAGCGCGTGCCGCTGCTGGCCCACGGCGACAACTTCATCGCCGAAGCCGCGCCGCTGCTGCAGGTGCTGGCCAAGCTCAGCGAGGTGCGGGTCCTGCCGGAAGAGGCCGCTTTCGCCGCTGCCACGGCCTCCGCGCCGGTGTCCGTGGTGGGCGCCGCCCGCGTGGCCTTGCATGTCGAGGTGGACGTGGCCGCAGAACGTGAGCGCCTGGGCAAGGAGATCACCCGGCTGGAAGGCGAGATGGCCAAGGCGCAGGCCAAGCTGGGCAACGAGAGCTTCGTGGCCCGGGCACCGGCGGCCGTGGTGGCGCAGGAGCGTGAGCGTCTGGAGGGCTACAGTCACACCCTGGACCGGTTGCGCGAGCAGTTGTCCAGGCTCAATCGCGGCACCTGACCGCTGCTGGAGACTTGCGATGTCCGCCACTTCCCTGCGCCCACCCACGATGCCGGTCAAGAAAGCCATCTTCCCCGTTGCCGGCCTGGGCACGCGGTTTCTCCCCGCCACCAAGGCCCAGCCCAAGGAGATGCTGCCAGTGGTGGACAAGCCGCTGATCCAGTATGCAGTCGAGGAGGCCTACGCCGCCGGGGTGCGGGAGATGATCTTCGTCACGGGGCGACACAAGCGCCCCATCGAAGATCACTTCGACATGACCTTCGAGCTGGAAGTGGCACTTGAGCAGGCGGGCAAGCAGGAGTTGCTGGACATCGTCCGCAGCGTCAAGCCTGACGACATGGAGTGCATTTACGTCCGTCAGGCGCAGGCCCTGGGTCTTGGCCATGCCGTGCTCTGCGGGCAGCGCCTGGTGGGCAACGAGCCCTTCGCCATCCTGCTGGCCGACGACCTGATGGTGGGCAACCCGCCCGTGCTCAAGCAGATGGTTGACCAGTTTGCCGAATGGCGGGCCTCCATCATCGCGGTGCAGGAGGTTCCTCCTGAACACACCCGGCGCTACGGCATCGTCGCCGGCCACCCCGTCAACGACCGGATGCTGGACATCCAGCGCATCGTGGAAAAACCCGCGCCAGAGGTGGCGCCCTCACGCCTGGGCGTGGCGGGACGCTACATCCTCACGCCGGGCGTATTCCATGAAATTGCGAACCAGCCCCGGGGCGTGGGAGGGGAGATTCAGCTCACCGACGGCATCGCCTCGCTGCTGCGGCGCGAGAAAGTATTTGCCTATCGCTACGAAGGCAGACGCTACGACTGCGGCAGCAAGGAAGGCTTCCTGGAGGCCAACGTGGAACTGGCTCTGCAGCACCCCGCACTGGGGCCGGGCTTTCGGGATTGGATCAAGTCGCTACCGCTCTGATTCGCGCTGCAAGCGCTGACACCGCTCAGCGGCGGCGCAGGTAGTGCAGGAATTCAGCGCCGACGTTGTCTTGCTGCACCAGGTCGTTGCCCGTCTGACGCGCAAAGGCCTGGAAATCCCGCACCGAGCCCGGGTCGGTGGCCATGACCTTGAGCACCTCTCCGCTGGCCATGTCGGCCAACGCCTTCTTGGCCTTCAGGATGGGCAGGGGACAGTTCAGGCCGCGGGTGTCGAGTTCTTTGTCGGCGTTCATGAGCATTCCTCGGAAGCGCGGATTTTACGGAGCAGGGACACACCTCGCCGGGGATCAGGTTCAAGACCTTGAGCGGCCCCTTGGCCCTGCGCCGCGCCGGCAGGCCGCGTCCTCCAAGAGGGCCGCCCCTCAGGCGGGGAAGACGCCCGTGGACAAGTAGCGGTCGCCACGGTCGCAGACGATGAACACGATGGTGGCGTTCTCCACCCGCTGTGACAACTGCAGCGCCGCCCAGCAGGCACCGGCTGCGGAGATGCCAGCGAACAGTCCTTCCTCGCGAGCCATGCGCCGGGCCATGTCTTCTGCATCCGCCTGGCTGACATACACCAGCTCGTCTACCTGAGAGGGGTCGTAGATGCGGGGCAGGTACTCCTGCGGCCACTTGCGAATGCCCGGAATGCGCGAGCCCTCGCTGGGCTGGGCCCCGATCACCCGCACGCTCGGGTTCTTCTCGTGCAGAAAGCGCGCCACCCCCGTGATGGTCCCAGTGGTGCCCATGGCACTGACAAAGTGCGTCACCTGCCCGGCCGTGTCTTCCCAGATCTCGGGGCCCGTGGTTTCGTAGTGGATGCGCGGGTTGTCGGCGTTGGCGAACTGGTCCAGCACCCGGCCCTTGCCTTCGCGCTGCATCTTCTCGGCCAGGTCGCGGGCGTACTCCATGCCGCCGGCCTTGGGCGTGAGCAGCAGTTCCGCGCCGTAGGCTCGCATGGTCTGGGCGCGTTCGATGGACAGGTCCTCCGGCATGATCAGCACCATGCGGTAGCCGCGAATGGCCGCGGCCATCGCCAGCGCGATGCCGGTGTTGCCGGAGGTGGCCTCGATCAAGGTGTCACCAGGCTTGATGTCACCACGCTCTTCGGCGCGGCGGATCATGCTCATGGCCGGGCGATCCTTCACCGAGCCCGCGGGATTGTTACCCTCCAGCTTGCCCAGGATCACGTTGCCGCGCTGCTGACACTCGGCGCCAGGCAGGCGGGCCAACCGCACCAGCGGCGTGCGGCCGATGGCGTCTTCCAGGGTCTTGTAGCGGGGTTCCATGTGATCTCCTTGGTCCGGGATTGTCGCAGCCCAGGCACATCAGCATGCGATACTCATCGACCTCGCAGAGAGGGTGAGTTGCTGCCTTTTCTGCTCTGCCCGCGTGACGAAATCGGTAGACGTAGCGGATTCAAAATCCGCCGCCGCAAGGCGTGCCAGTTCGAGTCTGGCCGCGGGCACCAAGGCACCGCACACCCGCACCAAGCCACCATCGCCCACCGCATGGAGGGGTCTGAGGGTAGTGGCAGCCGTCGTTTCGGCGGGTTTCCGCCGCACCCCACCGCGGAAGAAGAGGGGCCTCATGCGCATCCAGCATCTGATCGACGGACGCTTCGTCGACAGCCCTGACACCCTGGAGACCGTCAACCCCGCCACCCAGCAGGTGCTGGCCGAGATCGCTCGCGGGGGCGAAGCGGAGGTCCATGCCGCCGTGGCCGCCGCCAAGGCGGCCTTTCCCAAGTGGGCCGGGCTGCCCGCCACCGAACGCGCCCGCATCATGCGGCGCCTGGGCGAGTTGATCGCAGCCCACGTGCCGGAGATCGCCCGCACCGAGACCCAGGACACCGGCCAGGTCATCGCCCAGACGGGCAAGCAACTGGTGCCGCGCGCGGCCGACAACTTCCACTATTTCGCCGAGATGTGCGTGCGGGTGGATGGGCACACCTACCCCACACCCACGCACCTGAACTACACGCTGTACCACCCCGTGGGGGTGTGCGCCCTCATCTCGCCCTGGAACGTGCCCTTCATGACGGCCACGTGGAAGGTGGCGCCGGCCCTGGCCTTTGGCAACACGGCAGTGCTGAAGATGAGCGAGCTCTCACCGCTGACAGCCCACCGCCTGGGCCAGCTGGCACTGGAGGCCGGTGTGCCCGCAGGCGTGCTGAATCTGGTGCACGGCACCGGGCGCGAGACGGGCGAGCCGCTGTGCCGCCACCCGGACGTGCGGGCCATCTCCTTCACCGGCAGCACCGCCACCGGCCAACGCATCGTGCAGGCCGCGGGTCTGAAGAAGTTCAGCATGGAACTCGGCGGCAAGAGCCCCTTCGTCATCTTCGACGATGCGGACTTCGAGCGCGCGCTGGACGCAGCCGTGTTCATGATCTTCTCCAACAACGGCGAGCGCTGCACCGCGGGAAGCCGCATCCTGGTGCAGCGCTCGATCTACGCGCGCTTCGTCGACCGCTTCGTCGAGCGCGCGCGCCGCATCACCGTGGGCGACCCGCTGGACGAGAAGACCATCGTCGGGCCGATGATCAGCCCGGCCCATCTGGCCAAGGTGCGCAGCTACATCGAACTCGGCGCCAAGGAAGGCGCCTCGCTGCTGTGCGGCGGCATCGACCGGCCGTCCTACGCCGCGGAGCTGCCTGCCCACGTGGCGGCCGGTAACTTCGTGTGGCCCACGGTCTTCGCCGACGTGGACAACCGCATGAAGATCGCGCAGGACGAGATCTTCGGCCCGGTGGCCTGCCTGATCCCGTTTGATGACGAAGCGGACGCCATCGCCCAGGCCAACGACATCTCCTACGGCCTGTCGAGTTACGTCTGGACCGAAAACATCGGCCGCGCGCACCGCGTGGCGGCCGCCATCGAGGCCGGCATGTGCTTCGTCAACAGCCAGAACGTGCGCGACCTGCGCCAACCCTTCGGCGGCACCAAGGCCAGCGGCACCGGGCGGGAAGGCGGCACCTGGAGCTACGAAGTCTTCCTGGAGCCCAAGAACGTGGCGGTGTCGCTGGGCGGGCACCACATTCCGCACTGGGGTGTCTGACGCGGGCTGCTGCCCCGCCTGACCCCCTGACACCGCCAGCAGTTCCCCAGGAGTTCTCATGGGCACCGTCGCACTCGCCGCCAAGATCACCCACGTGCCCAGCATGTACCTCAGCGAGTTGCCGGGGCCGCGTCAGGGCACCCGGCAGGACGCCATCGACGGACACCACCAGATTTCCCGCCGCTGCCGCGAAGCGGGCGTGGACACGCTGGTGGTGTTCGACACGCACTGGCTGGTGAACGCGAGTTACCACGTGAACTGCGCGCCGCACTTCCAGGGCACCTACACCAGCAACGAGCTGCCGCACTTCATCTCCAACATGCCCTTCGAGTGCGAGGGCAATCCGGCGCTCGGCCGACTGCTGGCGCAAAGCTGCAACACGCTGGGCGTGGACACGCTGGCGCACGACGCCACCACGCTGCAGCCGGAGTACGGCACCCTCGTGCCCCTGCGCTACATGAACGCAGACCGGCACTTCAAGGTGGTGTCGGTCTCGGCGCTGTGCATGGCGCATTACCTGCACGACAGCGCGCGTCTGGGCTGGGCGATGCGCCGCGCGGTGGAGGAGCATTACGACGGCACCGTCGCTTTCCTGGCCAGCGGCAGCTTGAGCCACCGCTTCGCGCAGAACGGCCTGGCCCCGCAGTACGCCTTCAAGCTCTGGTCGCCCTTCCTGGAGCAGTTGGACCGCCGGGTGGTGCAGATGTGGCAGGCCGGTGAATGGGCCGCGTTCTGCGAGATGCTGCCCGAGTACGCCAGCAAGGGCCACGGCGAAGGCTTCATGCACGACACGGCCATGCTGCTGGGGCTGCTGGGCTGGTCGGCGTATGACGGACATGCTGAAGTGATCACGCCCTACTTCGGCGCCTCGGGCACGGGTCAGATCAATGCGGTGTTCCCGGTCACGCCGCAGGATGGGCACGCCGTGCCTGCCCCGGTGGCTTCGGCCGCTGGGGGCTACCAGGCCGTGGCCCGGCTCTGAAGAGCACCCCCACCATGCCGCACCTCGTCATCCTCTACACCCCGAACCTGGAAACCGAGCTCGACATGACAGGCCTGTGCCGCAGCATGGCCGACGCCATGCTGACGGTACGCGATGAAGCCGGCGCGCAAGTGTTCCCCACAGGCGGCACCCGCGTCCTGGCTTACCCGGCAGCGCACTGCGCGGTGGCCGATGGCTCGGGCGATTTCGCCTTCTGCTGGTTCCACCTGCGCATGGGTCGCGGGCGCAGCGATGCGGTGCAACAGGCGGCAGGCCAGGCCCTGGTGGCGGCTGCGAAGGAGCGCTTCGCCCCTGTGCTGGCGCGCCGACCTGTGGGTCTGACCTTGCAGGTCGATGTCGGCGCGGAAGTCTTCGACGCCAAGTTCGGCAACCTCCACCCCCTGTTCGCGAAAGCCTGACGCCATGCTCGACTCCGCCACCGTCCAGACCCTGGCCCAGGAACTTCGCGAAGCCCGCCGCACCCGGCGCCAGGTGCGCCACTTCTCGCAGCGCTTCCCCGGCATGACCGTGGAGGACGGCTACGCGATCCAGCGCGCCTGGGTGGCGCTGGAGATCGCCGCGGGGCGCAGCATTCGCGGCCGCAAGATCGGGCTGACCTCGCGCGCCATGCAGTTGTCCAGCCAGATCGACGAGCCCGACTACGCACCGCTGATGGACGACATGTTCTTCGCTCAGGGCGGCGACATCGCGGTATCGCACTTCATCGCCCCGCGCGTGGAGGTGGAACTGGCCTTCGTCCTGGGCCAGGCGCTGGAAGGCCCCAATGCCACCTTGGTGGACGTGCTGCGCGCCACCGACTACGTGTGCCCGGCGCTGGAGATCATCGACGCGCGCATCGAGCAGTTCGACCGCGACACCAAGGCGCCGCGCAAGGTGTTCGACACCATCTCCGACTTTGCGGCCAATGCCGGCATCGTCATGGGCGGGCGCCCGGTGAAGCCTGACGCCGTGGACCTGCGCTGGGTGGGCGCCATGCTGTTCAAGAACGGGGTGATCGAGGAAACCGGCCTTGCTGCGGCGGTGCTGAACCACCCGGCCACAGGCGTGGCCTGGCTGGCCAACAAGATTGCACCTCACGGCGAGCGCCTGAACGCGGGTGACGTGGTGCTGGCCGGATCGTTCACCCGGCCCACCCCGGCCGTGGCCGGCGACACCCTGCACGCAGATTACGGCCCGCTGGGCACGGTGTCCTTCCGCTTCGTCTGACTTCAAGACTGGCCGCTGCAGGCCCTCGGGCAGAATCGCCCGCAAAACTCCAGCCCAGCGCGACCCCCCCTCACCGAGCCCCGAGCCCATGCCGTCCCTGCCCCCAATCACCAAAGCGCTGATGCTGGCCTGCGTGGCAGGCTTCTGCCTGAACCTGTTCGTCCCGCTGGACCGCTGGTTCGCGCTGTGGCCGCTGAGCAGCGGGCACTTCATGCCCTGGCAGGTGGTGAGTTACGCCTTCCTGCATGGCGACACGCTGCACCTCTTCTTCAACATGCTGGGGCTGTGGATGTTCGGCTCTGAGCTGGAGCAGATGTGGGGCAGCCGCCGGTACTGGCAATTCCTGCTGGCGGCGGTTCTGGTGGCCGCGCTCAGCCAATTGGTGATCACGCTGCTGGCGGGCACCAACGTGCCCACCGTGGGGGCCTCGGGCGCGCTCTTCGGCCTGTTGCTGGCCTTCGGCATGCTGTTTCCCAACCGCACCATCATGCCGCTGTTTCCGCCCATCCCCATGAAGGCGCGCAACTTCGTCATCCTCTTCGGCAGCTTCGAACTGCTGATGGGCGTGTGGGGCGGCAGCGGCATCGCGCACTTCGCGCACCTGGGCGGCATGCTGGGCGGCTGGCTGATGATCCGCCACTGGCGCCGTGGCGGGCCCTGGCGCCGGCGCTGACCTCCCAAAACCGCGTCGCGCGTTGACGCGCCGCATTCGTCAGGAGGCCCCGTTGCCGGGCATACACGCCGTAAAGATACCCACATCAATCTCTCGGGTACCGGCTGCCGGCATGCTCAGGCACTTGCTTTGGAGAAACCATGAGTCTCGCGTCGGTCATTGTGGGGGGGCTGATCACCCTCCTGGCCTGGGGTTCAGCCGGAGCTTCAGGGTCAGGCCTCGAGGTCCAATCGCGCGCGTTGCAGCGGGCCAGCGATGCCGTGGTGGGCCTGACCGCCAAGGCCGTGGAGGACGCCCGCTCCAGCGCCACGCTGGGCGTGCAGCGGCAAGGCTCGGGCGTGGTGATCAGTGCAGATGGCCTGGTCCTGACCATCGGCTACCTGATCCTGGAAGCCGAGGACGTGGAGATTGCCGCGGACGACGGCCGCCAGTTGCCGGCCCGCGTGGTGGCCTACGACCTGGCCACGGGCTTCGGGCTGGTGCAGGCGCTGGTGCCCATGAAGCTGGAGCCGGTACCGCTGGGCGATGCTGCGGGCTTGACCGAGCAGAGCCCGATGGTGGTGGTCAGCGGCGGGCAGACGGGCGCCGTGAGCATGGCCCGGCTGCTGTCCCGGCGTCCGTTTTCCGGGAACTGGGAATACCACATCGACGGTGCGATCTTCACCGCCCCGGCCAGGCGCGATCACAGCGGCGCCGGCCTCTTTAACGACCAGGGTGAACTGATCGGCATCGGCTCGCTTTGGGTGGCCGACGCGCTGGGCATGCCGGGCGTCCCACGCCAGCAGGGCAACATGTTCGTGCCCGTGGATCTGCTCAAGCCCGTGCTGCAGGACATGCGTGCGCGTGGCGTGGGCCCGGACAGTCAACGGGCCTGGCTGGGCCTGCAAGCCGGGGAAACCGCGGCCGGACTGCGCGTGCTGCGGGTCAACGAGGACAGCCCCGCCGACGTGGCCGGCCTGGAGGCGGGGGACACCATCCTGGCCATCGACGGCCAGGAAGTGCGCACGCTGGAGGCCTTGTGGAAGCGCCTCTGGGCCGGCGGGCCGCCCGAGCGCGACGTGCAGTTGCAGGTGCTGCGCCAGGGCCGGCCCTTGGCTTTCACGGTGCACAGCGTGGACCGCATGAAGGCGCTCAAGCGGCCCAAGGGCGTGTAGCGCAGCGCAGGCAGGAACGCGACCGACCGGAAGATCAGGTGCGGCGCACGCACAGTGACAGGGACAGAGGGTGTCGCGTAGGCACTCAGCCCGATGCCACGGCCAAGCCCTTGCGCACCGTGGGGTAGCGCAGCACCATACCGAGTTCGCGCTTCATGCGCTCGTTGCTCAGCCGGCGTGACTCGCTCATGAAGCTCATCATCATGGGCGGCAGCGTAGCCAGGGCGGCCGCGCGGGAGATCCTCGGCGGGCGAGGCAGCTGCCACAGGTCGGCCACCAGATCGAAGTAGTCGCCCATGCGCAGATCGCTGTCATCGCAGACGTTCACCGCGCGCTGAGGCAGACCCACCGTCAAGGCCCGCAGGCAGGCGCGTGCCAGATCGTCGGCATGGATGTGGTTGGTGTAGACGTCGTCGGCAGTCTGCAGGGCCGGCGTCCCCCGGCGTACACGATCGCGGGGGTCTCCCCCCTCGCGATCCAGCGCGTAGATACCCGGTATGCGCAGAATCGTCACGTGGCACCCGCTGTGACGCCCGAAGTGCCGCAGTCGCGCCTCGGCATCGACCCGACGGCGGGCGCGGTCGGTGCCAGGGTTCACCGCCCGCGTCTCGTCCACCGCCTCGCCTGCGCAATCGCCGTACACGCCTGTCGTGCTGCCGTACACCAGGTGCGTGGTGCGGCCTCCCCGCGCCAGTGCGCGCAACAGGTTTGCGGTACGCGGGTCGGCGCGGCCGGAGCCCGGCGGTGGTGCCAGGTGCAGCACCCGGTCCGCCAGACCGCCCAGGCGCCCCAGGGTGCGCGGGTCGTCCAGATTGCCCAAGAGCGGCTTGGCGCCCGCAGCGCGCAGCGCCGGCATGCGCTCTGGCGAAGACGTCAGGGCCCAGACGGTCCAGCGTCCGCGCAGGCACTTCAGCACGCGAAGGCCCACATCGCCACAGCCGACGATCAGCAGCGCGGACCGACGCTGGGCACTCAGGGGCTGGTGCTGGGGCTGGGTCATGGGGGCGGGCGGATCAAAGACGCGGGGGTGGGCAGGCGAGAGGGAGCGGGAGGAATTCGCCCGGGCGCTGGCGCGTGGGCCGGGGCACAATCGTCCGCTTCAAGTATCCCCTGACCCACCCCATGAGCCTGACCGTGACCCTGAAGCCTGCCGAGCGCAGCTTCACCGTCGACCGTGACGAGCGCATCCTGGCTGCCGCCATCCGCCAGGGCATCGGCCTGCCCTACGGCTGCCGTGACGGCGCCTGCGGCTCCTGCAAGTGTCGGCTTCTCGAGGGCCGCGTCATCCACGGCGCGCACCAGCAGAAGGCGCTGTCGGCCGACGAGGAGACCGCGGGTTTCATCCTCACCTGCTGCGCCACGCCGCAGACGGATTGCGTGGTGGAGGCGCGCAGCGTGCCTGGGGCGGGGGAGTTCCCCATACTCAAGCTGCCGTCGCGGGTGTTGTCCCTTGAGAAGCCGACAGCTGACGTGGCGGTGCTGAAGCTCCAACTGCCGGCCAACCAGAACCTGCAGTACCGCGCCGGCCAGTACGTGGAGTTCATCCTGCGCGACGGTGCCCGGCGCAGCTACAGCATGGCCAACGCACCGCACCAGCTGGGCACGCCACCGGCCATCGAGCTGCACATCCGCCACATGCCGGGCGGCCAGTTCACCGACCACGTCTTCGGCGCGATGAAGGAGAAGGACATCCTGCGCATGGAAGGGCCGTTCGGCAGCTTCTTCCTGCGCGAAGCGTCCGAGAAGCCCCTGGTGCTGCTGGCCAGCGGCACCGGCTTTGCACCCATCAAGGCGCTGATCGAGCACATGGAGTTCAAGGGCATCACGCGCCCCGCCGTGCTGTACTGGGGCTGCCGCAGCAAGGCCGATCTGTACCTGCACGAGTGGGCCGAGGCCGCCGCCGCCCGACTGCCTCACCTGCGCTACGTGCCCGTGCTCAGCGAGCCCAAGCCCGAGGACGGCTGGACGGGCCGCACCGGCTTCGTCCACCAGGCCGTGATGGCCGATCTGCCCGACCTGTCGGGTCACCAGGTCTATGCCTGCGGGGCCCCCGTGGTGGTGGAGTCGGCGCAGCGCGACTTCACGGCCCAATGCCACCTGCCCGAGGACGAGTTCTTCGCCGACAGCTTCACCTCGGCTGCGGATCAGGCTGACTGACCAGACCGCGCTGCGCAGCGGCCCATACCAGGAGACGTCCTCATGCTGTCCGACATCGAGATCGCCCAGAAGGCCACGCTGCTGCCCGTGGCGCAGATCGCACGCGAGCGCCTGGGGCTGCCCGACGATGCCCTGGTGGCCTACGGCCACCACAAGGCCAAGATCACCCTGCCGCACCTGCGCACGCTGGAAGGCCGCCCCGATGGCCGCCTGGTGCTGGTGACCGGCATCAACCCCACGCCTGCGGGCGAAGGCAAGACCACCACCACGGTGGGGCTGGGCGACGCGCTGAACCGCATCGGCCAGCGCGCCATCGTCTGCCTGCGCGAGCCCTCGCTCGGGCCGGTGTTCGGCCTGAAGGGCGGCGCCGCCGGCGGGGGCTATGCCCAGGTGGTGCCGATGGAGGACATCAACCTGCACTTCACGGGGGACTTCCAGGCCATCGCGCTGGCGCACAACCTGCTGTCCGCACTGATCGACAACCACATCCACCACGGCAACGCGCTGCGCATCGACCTGCGCCGCATCACCTGGAAGCGCGTGGTCGACATGAACGACCGCGCCCTGCGCGACCTCACCATCGGCCTGGGGGGCCCGGGCAACGGCTACCCGCGCGAAGACGGCTTCGACATCGTGGTGGCCTCGGAGATCATGGCCATCCTGTGCCTGGCCACCAGCCTGGCCGACCTGAAAGCGCGCATCGCGCGCATCGTGGTGGCCACCTCGCTGGACGGCAAGCCGGTCACCGCCGCCGACCTCCAGGCCCAGGGTGCGATGACCGCGCTGCTGCGCGACGCCATCCAACCCAACCTCGTGCAGACGCTGGAGAACAACCCCGCCTTCATCCACGGCGGGCCGTTCGCCAACATCGCCCACGGCTGCAACTCCGCTATCGCCACGCGCACGGCGCTCAAGCTGGGCGACTGGGTGGTCACCGAGGCCGGCTTCGGCGCGGACCTGGGCGCAGAGAAGTTCCTGGACATCAAGTGCCGCAAGACGGGCCTGTGGCCCTCTGCCGTGGTGATCGTGGCCAGCGTGCGGGCGCTGAAGTACCAGGGCGGGGCCGACGTCAAGCAACTCTCGGTGGAAGACCTGCCCCGGCTGGAGGCGGGCATCGCCACGCTGGAGCGTCACATCGACAACATGACGCGCGAGTTCGGCCTGCCCTGCGTGGTGGCGTTGAACCATTTCGTGCACGACACCGCCGCCGAAGTGGCGCTGCTGCAGCAAAGGGTGGAGGCCACAGGTGTGCCGCTGGTGGTGGCGCGCCACTGGGCCGAGGGCGGGCGCGGCGCGGAGGACTTGGCGCGCGCCGTGGTGGCCTGCGCCACGCCCCCGGGCCCGGCGCCGCAGTTTCTCTACCCTGACGCCGCCACCTTGTGGGACAAGGCCGAGGCCGTGGCGCGCAAGATCTACCGCGCCGCCGGCATCAGCGCCACCACCAAGGCCCGCGCCATGCTGGAGCGTCTGCAGGCGCAGGGGTATGGCCACCTGCCGGTGTGCATCGCCAAGACGCCCTACTCCTTCACCACCGACCCGGCCATCCGCGGCGCCGTGCAGGGCCACACCATCGACGTGCGCGAAGTGCGCCTGTCCGCCGGTGCGGAGTTCGTCGTGCTGGTATGCGGCGACATCATGACCATGCCGGGCCTGCCCGCCGTGCCGGCCGCCGCCTCCATCGACGTGGACGAAGACGGCCGCATCGTCGGGCTGTTCTGATCCGGCTCACCTGCCCCACCTTCACCGCTTCGTTTCCATCGCCCGCCGCAAGGATCTTTCCATGACCTCTCGCCGCCACACCCTCGGCCTGCTGGCCGCCGCCACCCTGGCCACCGCCGCACCAGTGGCCTGGGCCCAGGGCAAGCCCATCCGCCTGGTGGTGCCTTACCCGCCCGGCGGCCCGCTGGACATCGTGGCCCGCGCGCTGGCCGAGCGCGTGAAGGACAGCCTGGGCACCGTGGTGGTGGAAAACCGCCCAGGTGCCGGTGGCAACGTGGGCGCGGACCTGGTGGCCAAGTCAGCGCCTGACGGCGCCACCATCGTGATGGGGGCAGTGGCCACGCACGCCATCAACCCCTGGCTGTACAGCCGCATGCCCTACGACCCGCTGCGCGACTTCACCCCCATCACCCTGGTGGCGCAGGTGCCCAACGTGCTGGTGATGAATGCCGAGACGGCCACCCGCCTGAACATCCGCTCGCTGGCCGACCTGGTGGACTACGCCAAGAAGAACCCGGCGCGCCTGAACTACGGCTCGGGCGGCAACGGCAGCGCAGGGCACCTGGCCGGCGAGATCTTCAAGGCCCAGGCCGGGCTGTTCGCCGTGCACATCCCCTACGCGGGCGGTCCCCCGGCGCAGTTGGCCCTGGTCAGCGGGCAGGTGGACTTCAATTTCGACAACCTGGCCGCTGCCTCAGCCAACATCAAGTCGGGCAGGCTCAAGGCCCTGGCCGTCACCACCGCGCGCAAGTCCAGCGCCATGCCGGAGTTGCCCACAGTGGCCGAGGCCGGCGCCCGGCTGGGCCTGAAGGACTTCGACATCAGCACCTGGTTCGGCCTGTTCGGCCCGGCCCGCTTGCCGGCAGACGTGACCGCACGCCTGAACAAGGGCTTCGTGGACGCGCTGAACTCACCTGAGTTGAAAGCCCGCATGGCCACGCTGATGGCCGAGCCCTCGCCCACCACGCCTGAACAATTCGCCGCCTTCGTGAAGGCGGAGCTGGCGAAGTACGAGCCCGTGGTGAAGGCCAGCGGCGCCAAGGCCGACTGACCCAGTAACCGTCGGCGTGACGACATGACCACCTGAAGGCCTCCAGCGACTCCAAGCTGGCCGCGGGGCATCACGGCAAGTACGATTCGCGACGAAGTGGGATGACCGACGCGGCAGAGTGGGGCAAATTCAGAGCTGCAGAGAGCCTTGAAGGCTGGGCCCCGCCGGTCGGGTTCCCGGGGGGATCGACGGCTTACGACCCAATCCTGAGTTTCGAGTAACCAGATTGGAAGCTGTAGAGCAGTCAGTCATCCAGCCGCTTGATTGGCCATCAGCCACGTCAATAGGCGACGTGGTTCTCTATCCGCCTGCGCAACCATGCACTCCGACCAGCTTGCCGGCCTGCCCAAAGAGTGACCATTGCTCAACCATTGCGCTCCTTCAAGCGCTGCCGCCAGGCGAACACCGCCGCCTGGGTGCGGTCTTCCACCTGCAACTTGGCCAGGATGCTGGTGACGTGGTTCTTCACCGTCTTCTCGCTGACGCCCAGACGCTGCGCGATGGCGGCGTTGGGCAGGCCCTCGGCGATCAGGTTAAGCACCTGGGCCTCGCGCTCCGTCAGGGCGTCGGCCGCTGACGCGCTGCCGGCGGCCGGCCCCGTCAGTGCGCGCACCATCGCCGCGGCGATCTTCGGGTGCAGCGCCGGCTCCCCGCGCGCGGTGCGTTCGATGGCCTGCACCAGTTCGGCCGGCGGCGTGTCCTTCAGCAGGTAGCTCGTCGCGCCGGCCTGCATCGCATCGACGAGGTGCTCGTCGCCTTCGTGGCTGGTCAGCAGCATCACGCGGCTGCGCGGGCTGACACGCTTGATCTCGCGCGTGGTCTCCACGCCGTTGCGGCCGGGCATCAGCAGGTCCATCAGCACCACGTCTGGCGGGTCGCGCTGCGCCAGCGCAATGGCGGCGTCACCGTCGCCCACCGCGCCCACCAGGCGGAAGTCACCATGCGCCTCGAGCACCGCCATCACGCCGTAGCGCACCACGGCGTGGTCGTCGCAGATCAGCACCGAGATCATGTCGTTCCTTCCGTTGTTTGCAGCTGGGTGCGCACCACCAGCGTGGTCCCGCCGGCGCCGCTGT
Organism: Burkholderiales bacterium; assembly: GCA_947464185.1. Taxonomy (GTDB): domain Bacteria; phylum Pseudomonadota; class Gammaproteobacteria; order Burkholderiales; family Burkholderiaceae_C; genus Rubrivivax. The sequence goes on along the minus strand of CANHVY010000011.1, from coordinate 63,624 downwards.
GCAGGTCGAATCGGCCGCTCGGCAGCAGCGCGGCGCGCTCGCGCATCGAAGCCAGGCCCATGCCTTCGCGCGCCAGCGCCGGGTCGAAGCCGCGGCCGTCGTCCGAGACCCGCAGCACCAACTCCGTGGCCTGCACGGCGACCTGCACACCCAGCTGGCGCGCGCCGGCATGCCGCACCGCGTTGGCAGCAGCCTCGGCGACGATGCGCGAGAGTTCGCGCCCGGTGTCGCCAGCCACCACCAGGTCGTCGGGCGCTTCGACGCGCGTCTCGATCTGACCGGCCCAGGGCAGCAGCGCGCGCTGCAGCAGCGTGCCCAGTGGCTGCGCGGCGTCGGCGGGTTTCAGCCGGCTCAGCAGTTCGGCCAAGTCGCCTTGCACCGACGCGTTGACGGCCTGCGCACGCTGCAAGGCCTCTTCAGTGCGCGCCGGGTCGCGCTGCAGCCACTGCTGCGCGGCGTGCAGTTGCAGGCCCGTGGCAAAGACCTGCTGCTTGACGCTGTCATGCAGTTCGCGCGCCAGGCGCTGGCGTTCCTGCAGCGTCGCCAGGTCCTGTCCGGTCTTCAGGTGGTCTCGCAGCCGCGCGGCCATGGTGTTGAGCGCCAGCGCGTGCGTGCCCAGTTCGTCGGGCCGGCGGTCGTCCATGCGCGTCCCGAAATCGCCTTGCGCCCAGGCGTCGGAGACGGCGGCCATGTGGCGCAGCCGGCGCGCCAGCCACAGCGAGAGCCCGACGCCAAACACCGAGCCGGGAATGGACACCATCAGCACCAGCCACCACAGGTAGGCGCCGGTGTCGCGAAGCGTGCTCTGCAGGTTCTTCCAAACGCTGAACTCGGCGTGGTGGCGCACCACCAGCATGCCCTCAGGCTGAAGCGGCAGCACCAGCAGCCGTTCGGCGTCGGACACCGCTTCCAATCTTTGCGGGCTGCGCAGCCAAGTGGCTGGCAGCGGAAGCCGTTCGGCGTTGATGCGCGCCACCGCGCGACCGTCGTCGCCGTAGACCGCGATGCTGACGCGCGGCTCGGACGAGTAGGCAATGCCGTACAGCCCCTGTGGCCCGTCGACGTCGACCAGACGCTGCGCCATCGCCTCTAGCAGCCCGCTGGCCAGGCCGGGGTCGCCAAGGCGGCCGCCGAGCAAAGCGCGTTCGCCCTCGATCAAGGTCTGCAGGTGCGCCGGCCGCACCACGTCGCGGAAGCCGCGCGCGTCGAGCAGGGGGCCGAAGGCAATCACCGCCAGCAGCGAGCCCACCAGCGTGACGGCCACGTTGGCGACGGTGAGCTTCCACCACAAGGAACGGACGAGGGCTTTCATACGGTTGGTCAATCTGGCTGGCGGGCAACAGGGATTGCGCTACAGCTTAGCGCTGCGCCGGCCGGCGCGCAGGCGCCACCTGGGACCTGGGTCCTACCTGCGCCGGGACCGGCCGTGTCGCCGAGTGGGACCGCGGACCTGCTGCGCCGGGCCGCGGTCTCATGCGCTGTGCCATCCCGATTTCTACAGTCCCTGCATCGCTGAACAAGGCCCGCTGCAGGAGAAAGACATGATCCTTCCGACCCAGACACCCCTGCGGCCACGCCGCGCCCACCTCGGCCGTGCGCTCGGCCGGGCCGTTACCACAGCTGCGTCCTTGGCCTTGCTGGCCCTGGTGGCCGCTTGCACCGACAAGCCGGCGCCCATGCCGCAAGGCCCCAGCGCCATGAAGGTGCAGGTGCTGAAGGCCGAGCCGGCCCAGGCCGCCACACGCTTCGAGCTCGCCGGTCGCATCGTCGCGCGTGAGCCGGTGATGATCCACGCCGTGCACGAAGGCCTGCGGGTGGAGCGGGTGTTCGTTGACGCCGGCCAAGCCGTCACCGCCGGCCAGCCGCTGGTGCAGCTGGACGCCCGCGGCCTACGCGCCGAGCTGCAGCAAGCCCGGCAGGCGCGCCACCGCGCCGCGGCCCAGCAGGCGGTCGCACAGGCACAGGTGGCGCAGGCCGAGTCGCGCCTGCGCAGCGCCGACGACGAGGCGCGCCGCTATGCCAGCGTGGCCGGCTCGGGCGCGGTGAGCGAACTGGACGCGCGCGCACGACGCACGGCGCTGGAACAAGCGCAGGCCGAGCACGAGGCCGCAGCCCAGGCGCTGGCTGCGGCGCAAGCCGAGCTGGCCGCCGCCGAGGCCGCGCTGCGGCTGGCCAGCGAGCGCGAGGGCGACGGCCTGCTGCGCGCGCCGGTGGCCGGAATCGTCAGCGAGCGCCGCGTCGACGTCGGCACCATTGTCGACGCCGCCGCCGGCCCGCTGTTCCGACTTGCACGCGCCGGCGACCGTGAGTTCGACGCCTTCGTCGACAGCAGCCGGCTCACAGGCCTGCGCGTGGGCGACGCCGTGGAAGTGCTGCTCGCCACCAGCAGCGGCGCTGCACCGCAGCGAGTGGCCGGTCGCGTACGTGCCATCGACACCGCATTGGCCGACGACAGCCGCCGCGGCCGCGTACGCGTGGCCTTGTCGACGGCCGGCGTTCAGGCGACCCCGCTGCTGGGCAGCGCCGCGACGGCCGTCGTGCAAGGTGCCGCGCTCATGGGCGTGCACCTGCCGGCCAGCGCGCTGCAGTTCGACCCCGAGCCCTGGGTCTACGTTGTCGACGGGACCGGCCATGTGGCCAAGCGCCGCGTCGCGCTGTCCGGCGGCGGCAGCGTCGTGACCGAGGGCCTGGCCGGCGGCGAGACCGTCGTGCGCGCCGCCGCAGCGCTGCTGAGCCCCGGCCAGCGGATCGAGCCGGTGCAGTCCGGGGCCGGCACTGCGCCCGCGGCCATGTCCCCCAACGCGGCCGGCAGCACCCGGCTGGCCGCTGCCGGTGCCATCAGCGCCACCCCCGCCGCCAACCCAGGAGCCGCGAAGTGAACCTCAAGATCTCCACCTGGGCGATCAACCACCCAACGCCCGTCATCCTGCTGTTCGTGCTGCTGACGCTGGCCGGCCTGGTGGCCTACTGGAAGCTGCCGATCGCCGGCAACCCGCGTGTGGACCTGCCGGTCATCGCCGTCAACGTCTCGCAGCCCGGGGCCTCTTCCAACGAACTGGAAACCAACGTCGCGCGTCGGCTCGAGGAAGCCGTGGCCGGCATCGCCGGCGTCAAGCACCTCACCACCACCATCGCCCACGGCGACGTGCAACTCGTGGCCGAGTTCCAGCTCGACGCCGACATCGACCGCGCCGCCAGCGACGTGCGTGACGCCGTCGCGCTGGTGCGGCCCGAGCTGCCGCAGAGCATTGGCGAGCCGGTGGTGACGCGCGTCGACGTCACCGGCGGCGCGCTGCAGCGCTACATGCTGCGCAGCGACACGCTGGACAACGCCGAGCTCAGCCGCCTCGTCGACGAAGACATCGGGCCTAAGCTGCTGGGCGTGAAAGGTGTGCAGCAGGTCAAGCGCGTGGGCGGCACGGTGCGCGAACTGCGCCTGGAACTCGACCCCGCGCGCATGGCCGCCGCCGGCCTGACGGTGGCCGAGGTGCTGGGCCAGTTGCGCGGCCTGGAGGCCAACCTGCCCGCCGGCGCGGCCAGCAACGCCGCCGGCCAGCGGCTGCCGGTGCGCGTGATGGGCGCCAGCGCCAACGCCGAGCAACTGTCGCGCCGCCCGCTGAGCCTAGCCAACGGCCGCAACATCACGCTGGGCGAGCTGGGCCGCGTCGTCGACGTGGCGTCCGAGCCGCGGGGTTACGCGCTGCTCGACGGCGAGCCCGGCGTGGCGCTGGAGATCTTCAAGAAGCGCGGCGCCAGCGAGATCGCACTCGCCGACGCCGTGGCCAAGACGCTGAAGGACATCGAGGCGGCACAGCCCAGCCTGCGCTTCGAGCTGTTCTATGACGGCGTGCAGGCGACGCGCCTGAACTTCGCCGGTGCGCGCGACATGCTGCTCGAAGGCGCGCTGCTCACCGTGCTGGTGATCTGGTTCTTCCTGCGCAATGCGCGCGCCACCTGGATCGCTGCCGCTGCCATCCCGCTGTCGCTGCTGCCCACCTTCCTGGTCATGCACCTGAAGGGCTTCCAGCTCGACGCGGTCACGCTGTTGGCGCTGATCCTCGTCATCGGCATCCTGGTCGATGACGCCATTGTCGAGATCGAGAACATCGAGCGCCGCATCCAGGCCGGCGACCCGCCGCGCGTGGCGGCCTCGGTGGGCGCCGACTCGCTGGGGCTGGCGGTCATCGCCATCACCGCCACCATCGTCGCGGTGTTCCTGCCGGTCAGCTTCATCGGTGGCGTGGTCGGCAAATACTTTACCGAGTTCGGCCTGACGACCAGCTTTGCGGTGATCTCGTCGCTGGTCGTGGCGCGGCTGGTGACGCCAATGATGTGCGCCTGGTGGTTGAAGCCGGCCGCGCCGGGCCACCACCAGGGCCCGGGCCGCAGCGAGGCGCTCTACCTGCGTCTCTTGAACTGGGTGCTGGCCCACCCGGGCAAGACCCTGGCCGCGGGCGCCGGCGTGCTGGTTGCTACCTTGCTGTTGCTGGGCCAGCTGCCCAGCGGCTTCCTGCCCAAGACCAAGCCCGTGTCTCTGCTTGCGCAGTACGAGCTGCCGCCGGGCGCGACGCTGGCCGACGGCGTGCGCGCCGCCGAGGCGCTGCGCCGCGAACTGCACGGCGTGCCCGACGTGAAGGGCGTCTTCGCCTACGACCGCGGCCAGGCCGCGCTGGGCGGCCTCTTGATCATGCTGCCGCCACTGGGCGAGCGCGTGCTGCCGCAGGCCGAGCTCGAAACGCAAGTGCGTGAACGGCTCGCGCGCGTGCCCGACCTGAAGACCACGCTGCTGCTGGGCGACGGCGCCAAGGAGGTGAACTTCAGCTTCGTCTCGCGCGACCCGGCGAAGCTGGAAGCCGCGATGGACCGGCTACTCGCCGAAGCCCGCCAGCTGCCGATGCTGACCGACGTCGAGCTCTCGCAGGGCGCGCGCGTCACCACCATCGACGTGCGCCTGCTGCCCGACGAGGCCGCGCGCCTGGGCGTCAGCACCTTGGTGGTGGCCGACGCGCTGCGCCTGGCCACACTGTCGGACATCGACAGCGCGCTGACCCGCGTGCCGGTGGACGGCCGCCAACTCGTGCTGCGCGCCCGCCTGGCCGGCGGCCCGGCGCTGGGCCTGGAGCAGCTGCGCCAGTTGCCGGTGGCCACCGCCAGCGGCGGCACCGTGGCCCTGGGCGCCATCGCGGCCTTCGAGACGAACAGCGTGCCTTCGTCGCTGAGCCGGCTGAACCGCGAGCGCCAGATCCAGCTGCAAGCCAACCTGGTGGGCGGCGCCACGCTCGGCCAGGCGATGGAGGCGGTGCAGGCCCTGCCCGCGTTCCAGGCGCTGCCGGCCGATGTGCGCCAGGCCGCCTACGGCGAGGCCGAGTACATGGAGGAGATGTTCATCCAGTTCGCCATCGCGGCATTGGCCGGCTTGGTCGCGGTGTACGCGGTGCTGGTACTGCTCTTCGACGACTGGCTGCAGCCGCTGACCATCATGGTGGCGCTGCCGCTGTCGCTGAGCGGGGCTGCCGCGGCACTGCTGATGACGGGGCATTCGCTGAACCTGTCCACCGTCATCGGCCTCTTGATGCTGTTCGGCATCGTCGGCAAGAACTCCATCCTGCTGGTGGACTTCATTGTCGAGGCGCGCAGGGCCGGCGCCGAGCGGCTGCAGGCGATCCTGGATGCCGGGCGCGACCGCATGCGACCCATCGTGATGACCACGCTGGCCATGGTCGGCGGCATGCTGCCCGCCGCGCTGGGCTGGGGCAACGACGACGGCTTCCGCGCCCCAATGGCGATCGCCGTCATCGGCGGGCTGATCACCAGCACCGTGCTGAGCCTGGTGTTCGTGCCGCTGATCTACCAACTCATCGACAGCTTCGAGCACCGCGCCAAGGCTTGGGCCGGCCGGCTGTCGACGCAAGGAGCCTGAACATGAACAAGACCTTGATCGCCGCGGCCGTCGCGGCCGTGACCTTGGCCACAGGCTGCAGCACGCTGCCCCTGCCGCAGGCCGAGATGCCGCAGGCGTTTGCCGCGGCCCACGCCGCAAACGCCAGCAACGCGGCCACCGACACGACCCTGCCGCCGCCCGCCGCGCTGCGCCTGGACCCGACCGCCGAAGCGCTGGTGCAGCGCGCGCTGGCCGGCAGCCCCGACCTTGAGCGCATCGGCGCGCGGCTGCGCGAGCTGGAGGCGTTCGGCGACGCCGCCGATGCCTCGCGCCTGCCCCGAGTCGACGTGCAGGCCGGCGGCTCTCGGGTGAAGGAAGAGGCCCGCCGCAGCGACGGCGAAGGCCGCAGCAGCGCACGGCTGGACCGCCGCGAAGCCGGCCTGGGCTTCCGTTGGGAGCTGGACCTGTTCGGCCGCCTTGCGGCGGACCGCCGCGCGGCGGCCGCCGAGCGCAGCGCCACCGCGGCCGACCTGGCCGCCGCCCGCGTGCTGCTGGCCAACGGCGTGCGCGCGGAGGTCGTGCGCCTGCGTTCGGCCCAGGTCGAACTGCGGCTGGCCGAGGCACTGCTCGCCACGCTGCGCGAGACGGCGGTGCTGGAAGCCGGCTTGCGCGCTGCCGGCCTGCGCAGCGACGTCGACTTGGCGCAGCTGAACAGCGTCATCGCCGCGCAGGAAGCCGAGCTGGTGCCGCTGCGGCTGGAAGCCGACGCCGCCCCGCTGCGCCTTCGCACGCTGGGCGACCTGCCGCTGGCCGACAGCAAGCCGCTGCAGGCCGAGGCGACCAGCACCGCCGTCTGCCGCATCGACGCCGCCGCGCTGCCGCGCGAAGTGCCGCTGCCCTGGCTGCGCCAGCGCCTGGACGTGGCCGCCGCCGAGGCGCGGCTGCGCGCCGGCGTGGCCGGCACCGAGAGCGCGCGTGCCGCCATCCTGCCCAGCTTCACGCTAGTCGCCGGCGACAGCCGCCGGCGGGACCGCACGCGGGGCGGCTCCAGCGAGCTCGCCGGCCTGCTGACACGCTCGACCGAGCAGTTCATCGGCCTGAACCTGGCCGCCACGTTGTTCGACGCCGGTCAGCGCGCCGCCGAGGCCCGCGCCGCGCAGGCCCGCGCCGGGGGCGCCGCGGCCGAGTTCAAGCGCAGCGTGTTGCAGGCGGCCGAAGAGACCGAAGGCGCCCTGGCGCGGCTGGGCGTGCTGGAGGAAGCCAGCGCTGCCAGCCAGCGCGCCCGCGAGCAGGCCGAACGCAGCGCCGAACTGGGCCGTCAGCGGCTGGCATCGGGCATCGACAGCCGGCTCGCGGCGGCGCAGCTGCAGCGCGAGGCCCTGCAGCGCAGCCTGCAGGCCACCGCCTTCGAGCGCGACCGCTGCCTGGCTGCGCTGGACCTCAACCGCGCGCTGGCGCTGATGGAAGCGCCGGCCGGCGATATGAGCACTGCGGGACCCGCGATAAAGCCCACGCTGCGCTGAGCCGCGAGGGCCAGGGCTCGCCTTGCGTTCGCCGGCGGTCGCTCGCCCTGCTGCGGTTCCCTTCCAACTTTCTGCCACCCGCTGCCAGCCCCGGCGCGGCGGGATGGACAGCACTGGTCCTGCCGGGGCGATCAACCCATTCACTTGCTGAGGAGTTCACCATGAAGAAGATCCACAACCTGCTTGCCGTCGCTGCCGTCATCGGCACGACGCTGCCCGGCGCGGCCCACGCGCAATCCACGGGCGCCGACGGTGGCTGGTACGGCCGCGCGCAGCTGGGCAGCGCCAAAGTCAACGAGAGGAGCCTGGGCCTGAACGACAGCGCAGGCTCGGGCACCGTGGCCATCGGTTACCGCTTCAACCCCTCCTGGAGCGCCGAGGCCGGCCTCGTGAAGCTGGGCGAGGTTCGCTCGCGCACCACCATCGCTGGTAGCCCCACCAACCTGCGCCTGAAGGCGTCGGGTTTCACGCTGGGCATTGCCGGCAAGCTGCACCTGGGCGACGACGGCACGGGGTGGTACATCGGCGGACCGATTGGCGTGGCCTGGTTGCAAAGCGAGGGCCGCGTGCTGAGCAGCAACGGCGGCAGCGCCGTCGATCTGAAGAAGGAGCGCAAGGCAAGCGTCTACGCCGGCGTGAACGTGGGCTACGACTTCAGCCGCGACTTCGGCGTCAGCCTGAACGTCGACCGCTATCGCGTGGGTGACCGCCGGACCGCCGACGCGACACTCGTGTCGCTGGGCGCCGAGTTCCGCTTCTGACGGGGGCTGTGATGCCCGACATTCAACCGACTCGCCAACGCCGGCTGTGTCGGCCCTCGGCCAAGGCGTTGATCCTGACCTTCGGCGTCTTCGCCAGCCTGCCGGGCATCGCCCAGGGCCTGCGGGCTGCGCCAGCCGCACCAGTTTCCGCGGCGCCCATCGAGGGCCTGTGGCGCTTCGTCGACGACGGCAGCGTCGTCATGCTGGCCTCTTGCGACGCCGCGCTGTGCGGCGTCCTGCGCGGTCTGCCGCCGGCGCAGCGCGGCGACCGGGCGGCGCAAGCCGCGTGTGGCGCGCAGGTGTTCTCGGGCTTCGTGGCTGGGGCCCCGGACCGCTGGGTCCGGGGCCAGGTCTTCGACCCGGCCACCGGCGGCCGCTACAGCGGCAGCCTGCGCCGAGTCGGGCCGGACCGGCTGGAACTGCAGGTCGGCAGCGGGCTGCTGTCGTCGCGCGAGACATTGGAGCGGCACTTGGGCCCGGCGCAGGGTTGCGCCGCGCCGTCTTGAAACCCACGCCCGATCAGCAGACCAGGCCCACCGGAGTCTTCACATGAACCCTGCGCAACAGCGGCTGTTCGGCGTCATCGCGGCCGGTGCCCTGGGTCGGCTGGCCGAGGGGCTTGCCGGCGTGGCCCTGATCTGGCTGGTGATGCAGCGCGGCGACGGCGCTGCCGACCTCGGCCTCCTGGGCGCGGTCGGCGCCGCCGCCTTCGTCGCGAGCAGCCTGTATGGCGGCGCCCTGGTCGACTGTTTCGGGCCCCGGGCGCTGTCCGTAGCGTGCATCCTGCTGAGCGCGCTGCCGGTGGCGGCGCTGGCGTTCGGGAGCGATTCGCCAGCACTGACGCTGCCGCTGATCCTGGGTCTGGTGCTGCTGGCACAGTTGCCCGATGGCGCCACCGCGGCGGCCACCGACACGTGCCTGCCCGACTTGGCCCAGGCGGCAGGCGTGCCGCTGGAAAAGGTGAATGCCACCGATGACCTTATCGACGGCGCAGCCGCCATCGCGGGCGCGCCGCTCGCCGGGCTGCTGATCGCGTGGCACGGCATCGAGACCACGCTGTGGGTCGTGGTCGCACTGGCGACCCTGGCGGCCGTGTTGTGCGGCATTTTCATCCCCAGTACCCCGGCGAAAGCACCGGCAGCCCGCATCGACGCCTTCGCTGGCGTGCGCTTCATCCTGGGCCAGCGCAGCGTGCTCGCGCTGGTGCTGCTGGCCAGCACCTTGGTCGCGGTGTTCCAGTGCCTCGACGACGTGATCCTGCCCGTGATGGTGGGCGCGCTGGGCCGCCAGGCCGATGCGCTGGGCCTCGTGCTCGGTTGTGCTGGCGCGGGTGGCGTCATCGGTGCTTTGCTCTACCTGTTGCTCGGCGAACGACTGGGCCTGCAAGGCACTTCGCGCGCGGCCACGGCGCTGATCGCCGCGGCGGTGATCGCCATCGCGGCCTGGCCCGGATGGTGGATGCTGCTGGCGGGCGCCTTTGCGGCGGGAGTCGGCGCCGGCGCGATCTCGCCACTCATCAGCACGCACCTGCAGCGATGCGCTCCACCGGGCCGGCGCGGCGGCGTGCTTGGCGCGGCATCGGGCCTGGCCCTGACACTGACACCGCCTGCGACTGTGCTTGTAGGCTATGCGGTGGACGCGTTCGGCAGCCGCGCCGTCGTTGCGGCGCTGGTGTTTCCGCTTCTCGCCGCGCTTTGGGTCGCCACCAAGGTCCGGGAACAAAAGTGATGCCGCTTCGACAAGCCTCAGTGAGAGGGCAACTGTGCGATCGCTTCCAGCTCAAGACAACGATATCCAATGCTCCCAAAGTGCCGGCCGCCACCGTCAGTTGCCGGCCGACAGCTGGTACAGGTAGATCCGTCAGCCTCTGTACCTGAGGGCCGCCTGGAAGGGTCAGTGGAAGTCTTCCTCGCGCTGGTGGCGTGCGCCGATCACGAGTACCAATTCGGGCGATCGGATGTCGAAGCGCAGGATGTAGCCCGTTGTGCCGAACGGAATGATGAGTTCGCGCAGCGTCGACCGGGCACCAACCTTGCGGTAGCTGTAAGGCGTTGTCGATAGGTGGCTCAGTGCAGCTTGTCGAATGACCCTGACGGCCTCGTCGGCCACATAGAGTTTTTCAAGCGTTTTGGCGCGATCGAGCAGGTAGTCGTAGAGCCGCACCAGGTCGTCTTCAGCGGCTTGCGTGAATTCGACGGCGTAGCTCATCCGCCCAGTTGCTTGCGGCGCTTAGCCAACTTGGATTCGAGCTTGGCGATGACCTGGGCGGCAGGGATGGACACTCCTGTGCGCTCATACTCGGCCAGGGATGCGTCGCAACGCGAAGCGAAGTCGGTCTGAACGCGCCGGTACTCAACGGCGTTGCGAACGGCGCCCTCGACGAAGTCGGTCAGTGTTTCGCCTGGGCGCAGTACAGCGTCTAGGCTGGCACGCAGCTCGCTTTCGACACGTACTTGGGGGATGACGGCATCTTTCATGGCCACATCGTAGTGCAAACGCACTACTCATTCAACCCGCGATGCGTCGTCGGCCTTTTGGGCCTGTTCGAAGCACTCCGAAGCTGCCGTTCGCGACCGGCACAGGTCATGGCCGATACCCGCCGTTAAACGCCAGCCTACGGTTGACCGAATCCGCTGATGAACAGGTCATCGACCGGTTGCGACAGGACGAAGCTTTCGGCGGCCCTATCCACGCCCGGGCCGACCGAAAGCCCTGCTGCTACTCCCCAAGGTAGGCCGCGCGCACCTTCGGGTCGTTCAGCAAAGCCTTGGCCTCGCCTGCCATCGTGATCTCGCCAGAGTCCATCACGTAGCCCCGGTTGGCCAGGCCCAGCGCACGGCTGGCGTTTTGCTCCACCAGCAGCACGGTGGTGCCGCGCGAATGGATGTCGGCCACCACCTCGAAGATCTTGTCCACCATGATGGGCGACAGCCCCATCGAGGGCTCGTCCATCAGCAGCACCTTGGGCCGCGCCATCAGCGCACGGCCCATGGCCAGCATCTGCTGCTCGCCGCCCGACATGGTGCCTGCAAGCTGCTTCGCACGCTCTTTCAGGCGCGGGAACAGGGCGAACACCTTGTCGATGTCGGCCTGCACCTCGCCATCATTGCGGATGAAGGCGCCCATCTGCAGGTTCTCCAGGATGGTCATGCGGGTGAAGGTGCCGCGGCCCTCCGGCACCATCACAAGGCCCTGGCGTACCAGGTCCCAGGCCCCCTGGCCCTGGATGCTGCGCCCGGCGTACTCGATGTGGCCTTCCGCCACGGCTTGCGTGCCGGTGATGGCCTTGAGCGTGGTGGTCTTGCCGGCGCCGTTGGCGCCGATCAGGCTGACGAGCTCACCCGAAAAGACCTCGAAGCTGACGCCCTTGACGGCCTGGATGCCGCCGTAGGCCACCTTGAGGCCGCTGACTTTGAGAAGAGGTGTGGTCATGTGCTGGGCCTTGCCGTGTCAATGCGCCTGGTGGCCGGCGCCGAGATAGGCCTCGATCACCTTCTCGTTGCGCTGTACCTCGGCGGGCGTGCCTTCGGCAATCTGGCGGCCATAGTCGAGCACGGTGACGCGGTCGCACAGCCCCATGACCAGCTTCACATCGTGCTCGATCAGCAGGATGGTGCGGCCGTCGCGACGGATGCGGTCGATCAGTTCGCGCAGCACCACCTTCTCGGTGGCGTTCATGCCGGCGGCGGGCTCGTCCAGCGCGATGAGCTTGGGGTCGGTGGCCATCGCACGCGCGATCTCCAGGCGACGCTGGTCGCCATAGCTCAGCGTGCGAGCGCGGAAGTCGGCGTACTTGCCGATGCCCACGTACTCCAGCAGTTCACGTGCGCGTTCGGCAATCTGCGCCTCCTCACGGCGAAAGCCCGGCGTGCGGAACACCGCCCCGATCAGCCCCGAGTGCGTGCGCACATGCCGGCCCACCATCACGTTTTCCAGCGCCGTCATCTCGGCAAACAGGCGGATGTTCTGGAAGGTGCGGGCGATGCCCGCCTCGGCCACTTGGTGCACCGCTTCCGGCCGGTAAGGCGTGCCGCCAAGCTCGAAGCTGCCGCCATCAGGCGTATACAGCCCCGTGATGACATTGAAGAACGTGGTCTTGCCGGCGCCGTTGGGCCCGATCAGACCGTAGACCTGCCCGGGCTCGATGGTGATGCCCACGTCGCTGAGGGCCTGCAAGCCGCCGAAGCGCTTGGACACACCCGACACCTTGAGAACGGAAGTGCTCATGTTCGCCCCCCTGCTCAAGCCGCCGAAGCCGGCGAAGGCGCGGCCTTGCCGTGCTCGGGCGCAGGCCACAAGCCGCGCGGGCGCAGCAGCATGATCGAGATCATGGCGAGCGCAATCAGCAACTGCCGCAGGATGGCGGCGTCCAGCCGGCCGCCCGTGAGTTGCTGCAGCGGCCCGGCCACGTAACGCAGCACCTCCGGCAGCGCTGCCAGCAGGACTGCCCCGAGGATGACGCCGGGAATGTGCCCCAGCCCCCCCAGCACCACCATGGCCACGATCATCACGCTCTCCATGAGGCTGAAGGATTCAGGCGAGACGAAACCCTGGAACGACGCGAACATCGAACCCGACACCCCGCCGAAGGTGGCGCCCATCGCAAAGGCCAGCAGCTTCATGTTGCGGGTGTTGATGCCCATGGCCTTGGCCGCGATCTCGTCTTCGCGGATGGCCATCCAGGCCCGCCCGATGCGCGAGGTCTCCAGGCGGTGGCAGATGATCACGCTGAACACCACCAGCACCAGGAACAGGTAGTAGTACAGCGTGACCGACGGGATGCGGAAGTCTCCGATGGTGATGGCCTTGCCGAAGTCCAGGCCGAAGAAGGTCATGGAGTCGATGCGGTCCAGCCCACGAGGACCGTTGGTGATGTTGACCGGGTGCTCCAGGTTGTTCATGAACACGCGGATGATCTCGCCAAAGCCCAGCGTCACGATGGCCAGGTAGTCGCCGCGCAGTTTCAGGGTGGGCGCCCCCAGCAGCGCGCCGGCAATGCCCGCCAGCAAGGCCGCCAGCGGGATAACAGCCCAGATGGGGGTGTGCAGGCCGTCCGGGAAACCCGCCTTGATCCACTCGAAGGTTTCGCTCAGGTGCGGCGAGGCCAGCAGGGCGTACATGTACGCCCCCACCGCATAGAAGGCGACGAAGCCCAGGTCCAGCAGGCCGGCGTAGCCCACCACGATGTTCAGGCCCAGGGCCAGCAGCACGTACAGCAGGGCCAGGGCCATGATGCGCACCCAGCCCTGGCCGAACTGCTGGGCGATCAGCGGCAGCGCGATCAGCGCCGCGGCGGCCAGGAGGAAGACGACGATGCGGGGGTTCTTCATGTGCAGGCTCCCTCGTGTCAGGCGCGGTCGGCCACCCGCTCGCCCAGCAGCCCGGAGGGCCTGAGGGTCAGCACCAGAATCAGGGCCACGAAGGCGAAGATGTCGGCGTAGTGGCTGCCCAGCAGGCCGCCGGTCAGGTCACCCAGATAGCCCGCCCCCAAGGCCTCGATCAGTCCCAGTAGCACCCCACCCACCATCGCGCCGGCCAGGTTGCCAATGCCCCCCAGCACGGCGGCCGTGAAGGCCTTCAGGCCCGGCAGGAAGCCCATTGCGTGCTGCACGGTGCCGTAGTTGGCGGCCCACATCACGCCGGCCACGGCGGCCAGCGCTGCGCCGATGATGAAGGTGGCGGAGATCACCATGTCAGGCCGCACGCCCATCAGCGCAGCCACACGCGGGTTCTCGGCCGTGGCGCGCATCGCGCGACCCAGCTTGGTCTTGTTGACCAGCCACAGCAGCGCCAGGAGGATGACCCCGGTGGTCACCAGGATCAAGATCTGCACCACGCTGATCACCGGACCGCCCAGGTTGATGGGCTCGCTGGGAAGCAGGATGGGATAGGGCTTGGGGTTGGGCTTCCAGATGATCATCGCCAACGTCTGCAGCAGCAGGCTCACGCCCATGGCCGTGATGAGCGGCGCCAGCCGCGGCGCGTTGCGCAACGGTCGGTAGGCCACCTTCTCGATGGCGAAATTGAGCAAAGAGCACACCACGATGGCGCAGACCAGCGAGATCAGGAGCAAGGCCCAGCCGGGCAGGCCAGAGCCCGCCAATAGGGTGACCACGGTCCAACTGGTCAGGGCGCCCACCATCAAGACCTCGCCGTGGGCAAAGTTGATGAGGTTGATGATGCCGTAGACCATGGTGTAGCCCAGGGCCACCAGCGCGTACATGCTGCCGAGCACCAGGCCGTTGATGATCTGCTGAATGAAGGTTTCCATTACCAACCCCTCCTGGGCGTCGTCCGACTCAAAGGCGCATACATGGGCATCTCCGGCCCAGCAGGAAGCGTGCCGCGCAAAGCGCAAAGGCCGCCAAGACTGCAACATCGGGAAGTCAGGCCCCATCCCCTTGCCGGAATGGGGCGCGATTCTAGGGCCCGCGCTGAGACGGTCCGGGCGGGCTGACCCCTATTGCAGCGCCGGCAATTCAGGCTTCACGGCAGCCCCTGTCGCCAGACGCCTCAGGCCCCGGGCGGGCTGCTGTCGCCCGGGGTCTGTCGGCCCGCGGAAGCCCGCGCCTGATCGTTGGCCTCCCGCAACTGCGCCAGCCGCTCCGCGATTCGGATTTCCAGGCCACGCGACACCGGCTCGTAGAACTGCAGGTCCTCCAGACCGTCCGGCAGGTAGCGCTCACCCGCAGCAAAGCCCCCCGCCTCGTCATGGGCGTAGCGGTAGCCCTGCCCATGGCCCAGGGCTTTCATCAGACCCGTGGGCGCGTTGCGCAGCCGATCGGGCACCAGCCGCGTGCCATCCTGCCTGACCAGGGCCCGCACCGCCTTCCAGGCCGTGTACACGGCGTTGGACTTGGGCGCCACCGCGAGGTATACCACCGCCTGCGCCAGCGCCAGCTCACCTTCGGGAGACCCCAGGCGCTCGTAGACCTCGGCCGCCTGCAGGCTCAGTTGCAGGGCGCGCGGGTCGGCCAGGCCGATGTCCTCGCTGGCCATGCGCAGCACGCGGCGGGCCACGTAACGCGGGTCCACACCGCCGTCGAGCATCCGGGCCAGCCAGTACAAGGCCGCATCCGGATCAGATCCGCGCACCGACTTGTGCAGTGCCGAGATGGCGTCGTAGAACTGGTCCCCGCCCTTGTCATAGCGGCGAAGTTGCTCGCCCAGGGTGTGCTCCAGCAGCGCTTCGTCCAGGGCCGCCACCGGCCAGGCCGCCGCCACCGCGTTGTCGTAGGCATTCAAGAGGCGCCGGGCATCACCATCGGCGTGAGCCACCAGACGCGTCTCGGCCCCGGGTGTGAGCGGCGGCGCGCCGAGCACGGCCCGCGCTCGCAGCAGCAACTGGCGCATCTCGGCCTCGTCCAGCGGCTTGAGCACGTGGACCGTGGATCTGGACAGCAGGGCGGAGTTGACCTCGAAGGAAGGGTTCTCGGTGGTGGCCCCGATGAACGTGAACAGCCCGCTTTCCACGTGCGGCAGGAAGGCGTCCTGCTGCGCCTTGTTGAAGCGGTGCACCTCGTCAACGAAAACCACCGTGCCGCGCCCCGTGGTGCGTGCGGCCTGCGCCTGCTCCACCGCCTCGCGGATGTCCTTCACGCCCGCCAGCACGGCGGACAGCGTGATGAAGCGCGCATCCACCGCCCCGGCCATCAGCCGCGCCAGCGTGGTCTTGCCCACCCCGGGCGGGCCCCAGAGGATCATGGAGTGCAGACGGTGCGCCTCGAAAGCCACACGCAGCGGCTTGCCCGGACCGAGCAGATGCGACTGGCCCATCACCTCATCCAGGGAGGATGGACGCAGACGTTCGGCCAGGGGCGCCCCAGGCATCGCGGCTCCAGACAGCCCAGACGGGGCGGCCGCGGGCCCGTCACCGGTCAGGTCGTCATCGAACAGCGAGCCCGCCATGCCCGCTCACTGCTCGATCAGATCGGCCCCGGGCGGCGGCGTGAAGCGGAACTGCTCGGGCGGCACCAAAGCGTTGGCCCTGAAGTCAGGGAACAGCAGCACCGAGCGCTGGCCGAAATGATCGAGGATCTCCAGCGCCGCCAGGTCCTTGCCTCTGAACCCCAAGCGCATGGTCTGGATGGTGCCGTCGCGCTGGCGGGGCGTGGCCTGCGCCCAATCCAGCCCGTCGCGCGAGGGCTGGGCGGCGAGTTCGAAATCCTGGTCCAGGCTGCCGCCGGCCAGCAGGGCCGCGGGCGTGGCACCCAGCGCCTGGGTCAAGCGGCGCACAGTCACCTGGTTCAGTTCGGGGTCGTGCAGCCACACCTTCTGCCCGTCGGACACGATGGTCTGCTCGAAAGGCTTGGCATACACAAACCGAAAGCGGTTGGGACGCTGGAATTCGAAGACGCCCTGCGATACCTTGCGGCGCTTCCCGTCGGGTGAGGTCACGGTCTGCGTGAACCGGCCCTGACCGCTGCGCACGTTCTGCACAAACTCGCGCAGCGTCTCCACCGGTCCGGCCCAGGCGGTGACCGGCACGGCAAGCGCGCCGACCACTGCACCCGCCAGATGGGCCAACTGGGCCAGCATCTGACGGCGGCTCGCTTCAGGCTGCGGAAAGAGTCGATGCGCTCGCATGGCCTGCCCTTCACTCGGCTCGCGGCGGCACGAGGATGTCCCGGTTGCCATTGGTGGCCATGGAGGACACCACGCCCGACTGCTCCATCTGCTCCAGCAGCCGGGCCGCCCGGTTGTAGCCGATGCGCAGGTGGCGCTGCACCAGCGAAATGGAAGCCCGCCGGTGCTGCAGCACCACCGCCACGGCCTGGTCGTACATGGGGTCGTTCTCACCACCCGCACCGCCCTCGCCGGCTGCGGCACCGTCGCCACCCTCGCCGTCCAGTGTGCCGCCCTCCAGGATGCCCTCGATGTAGTTCGGCTCGCCCTGGGTCTTCAGGTACTGCACCACCCGGTGCACCTCCTCGTCGCTGACGAAGGCGCCGTGCACACGCACCGGCAGGCCCGTGCCCGGCGCCAGGTACAGCATGTCGCCCTGCCCCAGCAAGGCCTCGGCGCCCTGCTGGTCCAGGATGGTGCGGCTGTCGATCTTGCTGTTCACCTGGAAACTCAGCCGCGTGGGGATGTTGGCCTTGATCAGGCCGGTGATCACATCCACGCTGGGGCGCTGCGTGGCCAGTACCAGATGGATACCGGCTGCGCGCGCCTTCTGCGCCAGGCGGGCGATCAACTCCTCGATCTTCTTGCCCACCACCATCATCAGATCGGCCAGTTCGTCGATCACCACCACGATGAACGGCATGCGCTCCAGCGGCTCGGGCTCCTCGGGCGTGAGGCTGAAGGGGTTGGGAATCTTCTGCCCGGCCTGCGCCGCCTCGTCGATCTTGCGATTGAAACCCGACAGCTGTCGCACGCCCATGCGGCTCATGATCTTGTAGCGCCGCTCCATCTCGCCCACGCACCAGTTCAGCGCGTTCCCAGCCTGCTTCATGTCGGTGACCACCGGGCACAGCAGGTGCGGAATGCCCTCGTAGACGCTCATCTCCAGCATCTTGGGGTCGATGAGAATCAGCCGCACATCGCGGGCCTCGGCCTTGTAGAGCAGGCTCAGGATCATGGCGTTGATGCCCACGCTCTTGCCGGAGCCCGTAGTACCCGCCACGAGGCAGTGCGGCATGCGCGCCAGATCGGCCACCACGGGTGCCCCCACGATGTCCTTGCCCAGGCCCATGGTCAGCAGCGAAGCCGCCTCGTGGTAAACCTGCGACCCCAGGATCTCAGCCAGGCGGATGGACTGCCGGCGCGCGTTGGGCAACTCCAGCGCCATGGTGGACTTGCCCGGAATCGTCTCCACCACCCGCACCCGCACCAGGCTGAGGGAACGCGCCAGATCGGTGGCGAGGTTGACCACCTGCGAGCCCTTGACGCCCGTGTCCGGCTCGATCTCGTAGCGTGTGATGACCGGGCCGGGCGTCGCGGCCACCACGCGCACCACCACGCCGAAGTCGCCCAGCTTCTTCTCGATCAACCGGGAGGTCATCTCCAGCGAATCGGCCGTCACGGACTCCTGCCGTGCGGGCGCACCGTCCAGCAGATCCACCTGCGGCAGCCGTGTATCGGTCAACTCCACGAACAGCGGCTGCTGCCGCTCCTTGGCCACCCGCTCGGACTTGGGCACGTCCACCAGCACCGGCTCGATGACCAGGGGCACAGGCGTCGGCACCATCAACTGGTCCTGCACCTGAAGTTCGCGCTCGCGCAGCGCCTGCTCGCCGATGCGGGCGTCCTCCTCCAGTTCACGCCGCTCCTGTCTGCGGCTGCGCAGTCCGTCCAGGCGGTCACCGAGTTGATCGGCCAGGTCCACCCAGGAAAAGCGCAGCGCCATGGAGGCACCTGCCACCAGCAACGCGATCCAGAACACGCCCGAACCGGCAAATCCCAACCACCGCATGGAAAGCGCGCCCAGCAGATGGCCCAGCACCCCTCCGGCGGGACCCGGCAGGTGCGGTTCCAACCGGTACAGGCGCGTCCACTCCAGGGCGCAGCTGGCAGCGATCAGCATCACCAGCCCAGCCCAGAACAGTGCGCGATGCCAGGGCTCGACGGCAGACCGGTCTTGGCTTGCCGGCGGCCACAGGCTGCGCGCCATGGCGGCCCACCAGCCCCGGGCGGCCACCACCCAAACCCACCAAACCGAAAAGCCGGCCACGAAATAGGCGAGATCCGCAAACCAGGCCCCCAGGGCACCCGCCTTGTTGCGCAAGCCCGCACCTGACGCCCCGGAGGTGCTGAAGCCTGGGTCCGAGGCGTGGTGCGTCACGAGTGCCAGGGCCGTCAACAGCAGAAGCACGCCCGCCAGCACCAGACGCAGCCTTGCCAGACGATACGAAGAGGCCGAAGGCTCGACGCTCACGCCCAGACCTGAGCCTTCAAGCGCCTGGCCATCGGCTCGCAGGGATCCCAGCGGAAAGGTCATGCCCTCATTGTGGCCCAGGCCCCCCGCAGGCAGCCGGCGTGGGCGCTCAGCCCTGCCTGGGGTATCAATCGTCCATCAGGTGGCTGCGCACCAGGACGGAGCCGTCTTCGCGGGTCTGGATGGAGCCGCGCTCTTCCAGGCTCTTCATCACACGGCTGACCATCTCGCGCGAGGCACCCACGAGCTTGGCCAGATCCTGGCGGCTGACACGGCGCCTGATGATCTGCTGGCCGTTGTCGGTTTCCGACATGTTCAGCAAGGCCCGCAGCACCCGTTCGTAGACATGCAGCAGGGCCAGGGACTCGATCTGGCGATTGGCCTGGCGCAAGCGCCCTACCAGCCCATGCATGATGGCAAACGAAACGCTGGCCCGTTCGGGCAGGCACCGCTCAAGGAAGGCCCTGGACAGCACCAGCGCATCGCACTGCACCTCGGTTCGTACAGTGGCCGAGTGGGGACCGTTGTCGATCATGCTCATCTCACCGATGCAGTCGCCCGGCTTCAATGTGGCCAGGATGACCTCCCGGCCGCGATGGTCGGACGTCAGCACTCGGGCCCGCCCGGACAGCAGGATGATCATCTCGTCGGTCTTGCCTCCCTGCTCGACAATCAATTCGCCACGCTTGTACCGACGCTTGGTCACGTTCAAGGCCACGGTCTGCGCCTGCTCTGGCGTGATCAGGGAAAACAACGGCACCCGGCGGATCAGTTCCAGGTTCGAGATCATCGACATGCCATGCACTCCATCACAGCCACGACGGCCGCCAACGCGCGCGGGTCCGGCAACCCACCATCCGCCCGGACGTCACCAGGGACGGGGTTCTGCTTGCGGAACCGGATCACAATTCACTATATCCGCAGGCCGGCATTCCTTCCCATCCTTTCCATCCCTTTACAGAACCATCCATGTCGACATCGACCACGCACGCACAAGTCCTGATCCTCGGGTCGGGCCCGGCCGGCTACACGGCAGCCATCTACGCGGCCCGTGCCAACCTCAAGCCCCTGCTCATCACCGGCATGGCGCAAGGCGGGCAACTGATGACCACCACCGAGGTGGACAACTGGCCTGCCGACGTGCAGGGGGTGATGGGGCCAGACCTCATGCAGCGCTTCCTGGAGCACGCGGAGCGGTTCCAGACCCAGATCGTGTTCGACCACATCCACACGGTGGACCTGAACTCCAGGCCTTTCGTGTTGTCGGGCGACGCCGGACGCTACACCTGTGACTCCCTGGTGATCGCCACGGGCGCCAGCGCCAAGTACCTGGGGCTGCCCAGCGAGACCGCCTTCATGGGCCGAGGCGTGAGCGGATGCGCCACCTGTGACGGCTTCTTCTACCGCAACCAGGAGGTGTGCGTCGTTGGCGGCGGCAACACTGCAGTCGAGGAGGCGTTGTACCTGTCCAACATCGCCACCAAGGTGCACCTGATCCACCGGCGCGACAAGTTTCGCGCCGAGGCCATCATGGTGGACAAGGTCATGGCCAAGGTAGCGGCCGGCAAGATGCAGTTGCACCTGTGGCACACCCTCGACGAGGTGCTGGGAGATGCTTCGGGTGTCACGGGCGTGCGCATTTGGTCGACGCAGACCGGTACGGCCACGGACCTCCCGCTCAAGGGCTGCTTCATCGCCATCGGTCACCAGCCCAATACCGACATCTTCAAGGGTCAACTCGAGATGAAGGATGGCTACATCATCACCCGCACGGGGTTGGACGGCATGGCCACCATGACCAGCGTGCCGGGTGTGTTTGCCGCGGGTGATGTGCAGGACCACATCTACCGACAGGCCATCACCAGCGCTGGCACGGGCTGCATGGCCGCCCTGGATGCCCAGCGCTATCTGGAGCAGCAGGCGGACTGAACTCCGCCGCCTCGGCTGATTCAGCGTCTGCGCTTTTTGGCCTACAATCGCAGGCTTTGCCAATGCTGCACTCGAGCCACGCAGGTTCCGGTGAAGACAAGCAATTTCCAGCGTCAGGCCTGAAAGGCCTGCCAAGCGTCAACTCCGGGCGATGATGCCCGGTCAACCCAGAGGGGGCCCGAGCCCCCTCGCAGCGGAGCAGCCTCATGGCACGCGTCTGTCAAGTCACGGGCAAGCGCCCGATGGTCGGGAATAATGTGTCCCACGCCAACAACAAGACCAAGCGCCGGTTCCTTCCGAACCTGCAGTACCGTCGTTTCTGGGTCGAGAGCGAAAATCGTTGGGTGCGCCTGCGCATCTCCAACGCAGCGCTTCGACTGATCGACAAGGTGGGCATTGATCAGGTCGTCGCCGACCTGCGTGCCAAGGGTGAAATCTAAGGCGGCCTGCCCGCACGGAGACTGACATGGCCAAAGGTGGACGCGAAAAGATCAAGCTGGAGTCGACGGCCGGTACCGGCCACTTCTACACGACCAACAAGAACAAGAAGACGACGCCGGAAAAGCTCGAATTCCTGAAGTTCGATCCCAAGGCGCGCAAGCACGTCCTGTACAAGGAAACCAAGCTGAAGTAAGCACTTCCCCGGGCGCCCCGAGCCCCCGGGTAAGTTTGCACCCTCCCGCCTGGGGAAATGTTCATGAAAAAACCCGCCACTGGCGGGTTTTTCGTTTCAATGTCTATCGCTTGAAGCTCTGCGGCATCAAGCCCTTGCGGACCCAGGCTCGGGCCCGCAGGTCAAGCGGGTAGACCTCAGGCCTGCGCGGCGCGCAGGTTGCGGGCGAAGTCCTGCAGCGACGCAATCCCGCTCTCCTCGGCACGCTTGCACCAAGCCTGAAGATCGACCACCAACTGTTCGGCAGACACATTGGTACGCGTCCAGAGCTGCCGCAGCTCTTCACGCATCGTCATGAACTTGGCCAGCGACGGGCTCTGACCCACTGCCCTCTCAAGTTCAGGCTTGATCTTCTGGGGAATCTTGTCCGCATCGCGGTGCAGCCACTGACGCGCCAGACGCATCTGCGCCAACCGGGCCGAACCCTGTCCCCCCTGGGCCTTCAAGCGCTCCAGCTCCGAACCAACGGCCTGGCGCACCGCCTTGGCATACCGGGCCATGACCTCGTACCGGTTGGCGATCAAGGCCTCCAGCGTCTTGTTGTCCGCGACCGGCTTGATGGCTCCCAGGCGCAACTGGGGCGGAGTCTTGCGCACGGTGGCCAGCCCGACGGTCTCCATGATCCGGATGTAGAGCCAACCGATGTCAAACTCGTACGGCTTGACCGACAGCTTGGCAGAGGTGGGGTAGGTGTGGTGGTTGTTGTGCAACTCCTCGCCCCCAATGATGATGCCCCAGGGAGAGATGTTGGTCGACGCGTCCACCGCCTCGAAATTGCGGTAACCCCAGTAGTGGCCGATGCCGTTGATGATGCCCGCAGCGGTGACCGGGATCCAGATCATCTGCACGGCCCAGATCGTCACCCCGGCGGCGCCAAACAAGGCCACGTTCACGATCATCATCAAGGCCACGCCTTGCCATGAATACGGGGTGTAGAGATGGCGCTCGATCCAGTCGTCCGGCGTGTTGTGTCCGTACTTGGCCAGCGTTTCCTGGTTCTTGGCCTCGGCCCGATAGAGCTCGGAGCCCTTCCAGAACACCGTGTCGATGCCACGGGTGACGGGGCTGTGAGGATCCTCCTCCGTCTCGCACTTCGCGTGGTGCTTGCGGTGGATGGCCACCCATTCCTTCGTCACCATGCCCGTGGTCAGCCACAGCCACAAGCGGAAGAAGTGCGACATGATGGGATGCAACTCCAGCGCCCGGTGGGCCTGGGAACGGTGCAGGAAGATCGTCACCGCAGCGATGGTGATGTGGGTCATCACCAATGCAGCCAGCACCATCTGCCACCAGCTTGCCCCGAGCAGCCCGTGGGCCAGCAGGTTCACGACGGTGTCGTGTATCGACCAGAAAATTTCCATCCTTTACCCTCTGTGCCGTGACTCGGCCAATACGAACATTGTAGGAGCCGACCGTCCGCTTGTGGCGCTTGACCCTGCCCGCAGTCGTGGCCGGCTGACGTTCACCGGGCAGGAAAAAGACTGAGCTTGACGGCAGTCAAACCGCCGCCCGTCCCGACCGCCCCGACCACACCTGACGCCTCAGCGCTTTCGCCACACCGCCGCGAAGAATCCATCGGTCTGGTGCAGGTGCGGCCAGGTCCTGAAGAAACCTTCGGACACCAGGCCCTCGCCACCCTGCAAACGCGCCTCGGCCAGCACCTCGCCGGCGGGCACAGGCTCGAAAGATCCGGCGTGCGCCGCCGAAAAGGCCTGGGCGATGTCCTCGTTCTCGCTGCGCAAGAGGCTGCAGGTGCCGTAGACCAGCCGCCCGCCCGGCCGCAGCAGGCGCGCCGCCGAGGCCAGGATGCGGGCCTGCAAGGCGCACAGTTCCTGCACGGAGACGGGCGACTGCCGCCACTTCAGGTCAGGATTGCGCCGCAGCGTGCCCAGGCCCGAACAAGGCGCGTCCACCAGCACGCGGTCAATCTTGCCTTCCAGCCGACGAATCCGATCGTCGCGCTCGTGCGCGATGCGCACGGGATGCACGTTGGACAGCCCGCTGCGGGCCAGACGCGGCTTCAGGGCGGCCAGCCGGTGGTCCGAGGTATCGAAGGCGTACAGGCGGCCCGTATTGCGCATCATGGCCCCCAGCGCCAGCGCCTTGCCGCCTGCACCGGCGCAGAAATCCACCACCATCTCCCCGCGGCCTGCACCCGTGAGCAGCGCCAGCAGCTGACTGCCCTCGTCCTGCACCTCCACCTCGCCCTGCAGGAAAGCAGGCAAGCGGTTCAGGGCGGGCTTGCCCTGGACGCGCAATCCCCAGGATGAATACGGCGTGGGTTCGGCCACCACACCGTCGCGGGCCAGGGATTGCATGGCATCCTCACGCTTGGCCTTCAGGGTGTTCACCCGAAGATCCAGCGGCGCCACGCCATCCAGGGCGCCCACCAGCGCCCAGAATCCTTCATAGCCCAGCGCCTGCCGCAAGGGCGTGGCCACCCAGTCCGGCAGGTTGTGCCGAAGCTTGTCAGCCAAGGTCGCGGGGTCGATGTGCTGCACCTGCTCCAGCCAGCTGTTTTCCTCGGGCGTGCCCCCCCGACGCAGGAAGTCCCGATCACCCTGCCAGGCCAGTTGCGCCAGGCGACGCTCCAGCGGCCCGGTGCCACTCTGGGCCAAGTGCTGAAGCTGAAGACGACGGCGCAAGACCGCATAGGCCGTTTCGGCCAGGGTGTGTCGCTCACGCGGCCCCAAGGCGCGGTGCGCCTTGAAGAACGCCGACACCACCCTGTCGGCGGGCTGGTCCAGGCGCAGCACAGCCTGCAACAGGGAGGAGGTCAGATCGAGAAGTGCTCCGGGATGCATCGCCGGATTATCCCGGTCAGACCTCTGTGCAGACGCAGCACCTTGTCTCACCGTGTGGCGATAGCGCCGAACCCGGCGCAAAATGACGGCTCATGAACCACCATCCCCACATCATGGTCGTCTGCGACACCGCAGGCGACAAGAGCGTGCTGCAAGATGTCCTGGCCGATCTGGCAGAGGTGTCCTTCGGCAACTCTGGAGAGCAGGGAATTCGCAACGCGCAAGCCTGGCAGCCCGAACTGATGGTGGTGGGTGTCACCTTGGCTGACATGGATGGGGCGCAGGCGCTGGGCGCCTTGAAGAAGGATCCACGGACGGCCGGCATTCCCGTGTTGTTGATGGTCGACCGGGGCGATGCAGACGCGGAGTCTCGCCTCCTGCTCCAAGGTGCCACAGACGTGCTTCACACGCCGCTGCGCGCGGAGGCTGTGCGGTCGAGGATCCAACTGCATCTGAATCTCGCGCGACACGCTCGCCAGTCGCACGCCTTCGAGCAGAAGGATCAGCACATGCAAAAGGCGTCGGAATTGCTGGACGATCTGTTGGCCACAACCAAACTGGTCGCAAACCACGTGGCCGACGGCCTGCCGGTCGAACCACTCCTCGACCGATGGCTGGTAACGGGGCAACAGTTGAAACGAACTCTGGCGTCAGGCCGGAAAGCCGGTGCGGCGCCCATGCAGCAGGACCATGCCTTCGCCCCTGCAGCAGTTGCAGCCGTCCAGCCACCGCCATCGAACACGGTATCCCCGGCAGCTGTACCGCCAGCATCCGACAAGCCCAAGACGCCGCCCCCGACAGCCCCAACCGCTGGCGCGCCTGATGAGAACCACCTCTGGCTTCCCCTGGACCCGCAGGATCCGTCCGCCAGGTAAAGCCGAGGTCAGAGCACAGCCGGGGCTGCCAGAGCAAGCCAGGGTGCAGCCGGGACGGTCGATCAGCCAGTCGCCGGGACAGGCTCTGAGGGCTGCGCCAGCAGGAACTGCGGCTGGCCTTCCAACTGCCGGACCACACCTGCCTGCAGGCACAGAGACCCCTCGACGAACCAGCGCACGGCGCGGGGGTAGATCAGATGCTCCGCCACCAATACGCGCGCTGCCAGGCTGCGTTCGTCGTCCTGCGGCAGCACCGGCACCACCGCCTGCATCACCACCGGCCCGTGGTCCAGTTCGCTTGTCACGAAATGCACCGTGGCGCCGGCCACCTTGCAACCTGCCTCCAGCGCGCGGCGGTGGGTATGCAGGCCCGGAAAGGCCGGCAGCAACGAGGGGTGGATGTTCAGCAGCCGGCCCTCGTAATGGCGGACGAAGGCTTCGCCCAGCACGCGCATGAACCCGGCCAGGACCACCAGGTGGGGCTGGTGCTGATCGATGGCGTCGGCCAAGGCCTGATCGAACGCGGACCGGTCAGCATGGGCCTGGTGATCCACCACCGCGGCCGAGATGCCGTGGGCTTGCGCGAAGGCCAAGCCGGCCGCCTGCGGGCGGTTGCTGATGACGGCGACCACGCGCGCCGGCCAGGACTCCCGGGCTGAGGCCTGCACGATGGCCTCCATGTTGGAGCCACGACCGGAGATCAGGATGACGATGCGCTTCATGGGCGAAAACAGTGTACGGCCGGGCACACCGGGGCAGGTCCGGCGCATGGGGTCTGCGAGAATCTTGGGATTCCCCTTTCCGGCCTGACCTCATGCGATCCCGCGTCCTTTCCGGCATGCGTCCCACAGGCGCCCTTCACCTGGGCCACTACCACGGTGCGCTCAAGAACTGGGTGCGGCTGCAGGACGAGCACGAGTGCTTCTACTTCGTTGCTGACTGGCACGCGCTGACCACCCACTACGAAAGCCGTGAGGTGATCGAGAAGACCGTGTTCGACATGGTCATCGACTGGGTGGCGGCCGGCCTGGACCCGGCCAAGTCCACCATCTTCATCCAGAGCCGCCTGCCCGAGCACGCCGAACTGTTCACGCTGCTGGCCATGGGCACGCCTCTGGGCTGGCTGGAACGTGTGCCCACCTACAAGGACCAGATCGACAAGCTCAAGGACAAGGATCTTGCGACTTACGGCTTCCTGGGCTACCCCCTGCTGCAAGCCGCCGACATCCTCATCTACAAGGCGACCTACGTGCCTGTGGGCGAGGATCAAGCCTCACACGTGGAACTCACCCGCGAGGTGGCCCGCCGCTTCAACCACCTGTACGGACGCCACCCCGAGTTTGAGGCCCTGGCGCTGGCGGCTGTGGCCAAGCTGGGCAAGGACGACGCGCGCTACTTCGACAAGCAGCGCAAGGCCTTTGGCGAGACGGGTTCCGCAGACGTACTGGCCAAAGGCGAGGCCATCCTGCGCAAGGCCGCGGTCTCGGTCAGCGGTTGGACCCCGAACGACACCGAGCTGCTGAACGGCCACTTGCGCGGCAGCGGCAAGACCGTTCTGGTGGAGCCGCAGGCGCTGCACACCGAGGTGGCCAAGCTGCCGGGGCTTGACGGCGGCAAGATGAGCAAGAGTTACGGCAACACCATCGCCATGCGCGAGGAACCTGCACAGGTAGAGGTCAAGATCCGCCGCATGCCGACCGACCCCCAGCGCGTGAGGCGCACCGACCCCGGCGACCCGGCCCGCTGCCCGGTGTGGCAGTTCCATCAGGTGTACAGCGACGCCGCCACGAAGGAGCAGGTGGTGCGTGGCTGCACCACGGCAGGTATCGGCTGCCTGGAGTGCAAGCAGCCGGTGATCGACGCCATCCTTCGTGAGCAGCAACCCTGGCGCGAACGCGCTGCGGACCTGGTGGCGCATCCGCAGAAAGTGCGCACCATCGTGGACGAAGGCACTGAGCGTGCGCGCAGCGTCGCCCGACAGACCATGGGCGACGTGCGCGAGGCGATGGGACTGGCCTATTGATGACGATGGCGCGACCCGGGACAGCGACTGCCGCTGCCTGAAGCGCCCCCGTGTTGCGACGAACCGGAGCCTGCACATGGCCGACTGTCCTGCCCCCTCCCATCACCAGGCCCAGCCGGCCCGGCGGATGGCACTGCGTTTCATGGCCGCCTCGGGCGTCGCGGCAGCGGTGTCCTTGACCACCGGATGTGCGCTGACCCCCTGGGCGGCTAGCGCGCCCACGGTGTACCTGATGTCGGTGGAGCGCCTGCCAGGGGAACCCCTGGAGCGCAGGTTCGATCTTCAACTGCGGATCCAGAACCCCAATCCGAAACCCATTGCGTTCAACGGGATGGCCCTGACCCTGGAGCTCAACAACCGGACCGTGGGCACCGGGGTCACAAACGCTTCAGGGCTTGTGCCCGCCCATGGCGACACCCTGCTGAAGGTACCGGTGAACGTCTCGGCGCCGTTCGAAACCCTGCAGATGCTGGGCTTGACCGACAAGCTGCCGCGAGGGGACCTGCCTTACACGCTGAAGGGCCGCCTGACAGGGGGGACCCTGGAGCGCGTGCTGGGCACCGAGGCGACCTTCGAATCCACGGGCTCGGTGCGATGGCCGCGATGAGGCCTTGAGCCGATGCAGACCAGCACCCCAAGCGCCCCACCAGATGCACCGCTGCTGGAGGTGTCCTTCCTGGCCGGCAGCCGGGGCGAGCGACGACTCTTCCAGAACCTGGCCATCAGCCTCCTTGCCGGGCAGGTGATGTGGCTGCGCGGGCGCAACGGCAGGGGCAAGACCACTCTGCTTCGCCTGCTGGCCGGCTTGTCGACCCCCGCCCAGGGTGAGATCCGGGTGCTGGGCCAGAGCCTGAAGAGCGCGCCCGTCTCGCTGCGCTCTGCGGTGGGCTATCTTGCACATGCCAACGCCCTGAAGGACGACCTCACGGCCGCCGAAGCCCTGAGCTTTGTGGGGGCACTTTCGGGGCACACGCCTTCACCTGCCGAGGTGGGGGAGGCGCTCAAGCGTCTGGGCATCGCCTCCCGTGCCGGCGCTCCTGTCAGAACGCTCAGCCAGGGGCAGCGGCGCCGCGTGGCGCTGGCCCGTCTGGCCTTGCCCCGCGCTCCGCGCGTATGGTTGCTCGACGAGCCCTTCGATGCGCTGGACGACCGGGGCGTGGAGGTGCTCAACCGCCTGCTCGCCGACCATGCAGCGGCAGGCGGCGCGGTGCTGCTGACCAGCCACCAGGCCCTGAGCCTGCGCCATCCCGAGCCGCAGGTGCTGAACCTGGACGACTACTCCGTGCTGGCGTGAGGAACCGGCGATGAGACACCTGTTTCTTGCCATCCTGGCCCGAGACCTGAGGCTTGCGGCGCGTCGCCGTGTCGATTCCTTGCTGCCAGTCGTGTTCTTCCTCGTCGCGGTGAGTCTGTTTCCCCTGGGAGTGGGGCCCGAGCCGCAGACGCTGCGCCAGATCGCCCCGGGCATCGTGTGGGTCTGCGCCCTGCTGGCGACCATGCTGTCGGTCAACACCCTGTACGCCGGGGACATGGCCGACGGGTCGCTGGAACAGATGTTGCGCGCACCCGCTTCGGGGGTGGCGGTGGCCCTGGCCAAGGCCGCCGCCCACTGGCTGGTGGCCGGCTTGCCCTTGATCGTGGCCGCGCCGGTGATCGGACTGCTCTTCGACATGTCCGGGCCCGCCATGGTCACACTGGTGCTGGGTCTGTTGCTGGGAACGCCCATTCTGAGCCTGCTGGGCGGCCTGGGCGCCGCGCTCACCCTGGGCCTGCGCAGCGGCGGCATGCTGCTGATCCTGATCGTGCTGCCGCTGGCCACCCCGGCCCTGATCTTTGGCGCCGGCGCCGTAGACGCGGTGGAGTCAGGGTTGTCCGCCGCAGGGCATCATTCGCTGCTGGCCGCATTGCTGATCGCGACCTTGGCCGGAGCACCGATAGCCACTGCCGCAGCCCTGAGAATATCCACTGAGTGATGACACTCCCGAAGCCGCCCCACCCTGCGAACCTGAGCCACGCCCCCGCATGCCCCTGACGATCTACACCTTTTCCTCACCCCCGCGGTATTACGCGCTCACGGGGGTCTTGGTGCCGGTGTTCTGGACCCTCGCTATCGTGCTGACCGCCGTCGGCCTGTGGATGGGCTTCTTCGTGGCGCCCACAGATGCCACGCAAGGCGAGGTGTACCGCATCATCTTCATCCACGTGCCTGCGGCCTGGATGTCGATGCTGCTGTACCTGGTGATGGCCTTCTGGGCGGCCATCGGCTGGGCCTTCAACGCTCGGCTGGCGTCCATGGTGGCCCGCGCCATCGCCCCCACCGGTGCACTGTTCACCTTCCTGGCCTTGTGGACCGGTGCCCTCTGGGGCAAGCCGACCTGGGGCACATGGTGGGTGTGGGATGCGCGGCTGACCTCCGAATTGATCCTGCTGTTCCTGTATCTCGGGTTCATCGCGCTGACCGAGGCGATTGACGACCCGCGGCGTGCTGACCAAGCCGGCGCGCTGGTGGCCGTGGTGGGTGCGGTGAACGTGCCGATCATCTACTTCTCGGTGAAGTGGTGGAACACCCTGCACCAGGGCGCCTCGGTCAGCCTCAACGCAGCGCCCAAGATGGCCACCACCATGTTGACGGCCATGCTGATCATGTCCCTGGCGTTCTGGGCCTACGCCTTCGCCGTGGTCTTCACACGCACCCGTGCCCTGGTGCTGGAGCGCGAACACGGCGCCACCTGGGTGCGGGAACTTGCCAGCCGACAACGCACAGGATCCCGCCCATGAACTGGAACAGCCCGGCAGAGTTCTTCGACATGGGCGGTCATGGGCTGTTCGTCTGGGGCTCCTATGGCGTGTGCCTGCTGGTGATGACGCTGGAACCCCTTCTGGCTGCACGACGGCGGCGTCAAGCCCTGGCCGAGGCTGCGGCGCCACAAGGCAACTTGTCACTCAAAGACGAGGAGAACGAATGAAAACCCGTCACAAGCGCGTGGCGCTGGCCCTCGGCGGCCTGGCCGCCGTGGGCGCCATCACCGCCCTGGTGCTCAATGCCTTCGAGAGCAACCTGGTGTTCTTCTACTCGCCCACCCAGGTGGTGGCCCATGAGGCCCCCAAGCAGCGCACCTTCCGCATCGGCGGTCTGGTCGAGGAAGGCAGCGTCAAGCGTGACGGGGTGCAAGTGAACTTTGTCATCACCGACACCGCCAAGACGGTGCCGGTGCGCTACCAGGGCATCCTGCCTGATCTGTTCAAGGAGGGCAAAGGCGTGGTGGCGCAGGGGCAGTTGCAAGGCGGTGTGTTCGTGGCCCGCGAGGTGCTGGCCAAGCATGATGAGAACTACATGCCGCCCGAGGCCGAAGAGGCCGTGAAGAAGGCGCAGGGGGGCTATCAAGCCTACGGCAAGACCGTGCAGGGAGCCAAGCCATGATTCCGGAGTTCGGACATTTTCTTCTGTGGCTGGCGCTGGGCCTGTCGCTCATCCTGGGGGTGGTGCCCCTGGCGGGTGCCCAGCTTCAGCGTCCGGGCTGGATGGCCCTGGCACGACCCGGCGCGGTGTGGGTGCTGCTGCTGGTGGCCGTGTCCTACCTGGCGCTGACGATCGCCTTCATGCGCAACGACTTCTCCGTGCTGTACGTCGCCCAGAACTCCAACACGGCCTTGCCCATGGCCTACAAGATTGCGGCCGTATGGGGTGGCCATGAAGGCTCGCTCTTGCTGTGGATCCTGATGCTGGTGGGGTGGATGGCGGCGGTGGCGGGATTCAGCCGCCACTTGCCGCTGCCGGTGCTCGCGCGCATCGTGTCGGTGATGGCCCTGGTGAGCGTGGGCTTCATGCTCTTCACCCTGCTGACCTCCAACCCTTTCGACCGCCTGTTCCCGGCAGCACCCGATGGCCGCGACCTGAACCCGCTGCTGCAGGACCCGGGCATGATCTTCCACCCACCTCTGCTCTACATGGGGTACGTGGGCTTCTCGGTCGCCTTTGCCTTCGCCGTGGCGGCACTGATCGGCGGCAACCTGGATGCCCAGTGGGCCCGCTGGACGCGCCCGTGGACCACGGTGGCCTGGATGTTCCTCACCGTGGGCATCGCGCTGGGCAGTTGGTGGGCCTATTACGAACTGGGCTGGGGCGGCTGGTGGTTCTGGGATCCCGTGGAGAACGCCTCCTTCATGCCCTGGCTGGTCGGCACGGCGTTGATCCACTCCCTGGCCGTGACCGAGAAGCGTGGCAGCTTCAAGAGTTGGACGGTGCTGCTGGCCATCATGGCCTTCTCGCTGTCGCTGCTGGGCACTTTCCTCGTGCGCTCAGGCGTGCTGTCTTCGGTGCATGCCTTTGCCACCGACCCCACGCGCGGGCTGTTCATCCTCGGCTTCCTGGTGGTGGTGGTGGGGGTGTCGCTGGCGCTGTACGCCTGGAGGGCGCCGACCGTGGGCCTGGGCGCGCGTTTTTCCGTGCTGTCGCGCGAGACGCTGCTGCTGGGCAACAACGTGCTGCTGCTGGTGGCCTGCGCCGCCGTGCTCCTGGGCACGCTGTACCCGCTGGTGCTGGACGCGCTGGGCAAGGGCAAGATCTCGGTGGGTCCGCCCTACTTTGACGCCGTCTTCGCGCCCCTGATGGCGCCCGTGGTCTTCCTCATGGGCGTGGGACCCATGGCCCGCTGGAAGCAGACCGAACTGCCGGACCTGGCGATACGGCTGCGCTGGGCAGCCTTGGTCGCCGTGCTGGCCACCGGCCTGAGCGCCTGGATCGCAGAGCGCATCAGCTTCATGTCGGTGCTGGGCCTGCTGCTGGCATGGTGGGTCGTGGCCAGCGTGCTGACCGACCTGTGGGAACGCGTGTCGCCCAAGGGCCAGGGCCTGAGCCTGATGCTGCGGCGCACCTCACAGCTGACACGCGCGACGATGGGCATGA
Organism: Burkholderiales bacterium; assembly: GCA_947464185.1. Lineage (GTDB taxonomy): Bacteria > Pseudomonadota > Gammaproteobacteria > Burkholderiales > Burkholderiaceae_C > Rubrivivax. The sequence goes on along the minus strand of CANHVY010000011.1, from coordinate 31,370 downwards.
TGGTGGCGCACCTGGGGGTGGCGGTCTTCATCTTCGGCGTCACGATCGTGAAGACCCACGAGGTCGAACGCGATGTAAAGATGAAGCCGGGCGACTACACCACCATCGGAAACATGCGCTTCACCCTGCGGGAGTTCAAGGACGTTCAGGGTCCGAACTACCAGGCCGTCCGAGGCTTGGTGGACGTGACGGACATCTCGCGCGGCGACCGTCTGGTGGCCCGCATGGAACCCGAAAAGCGCGTCTACCGGGTGCAGACCATGCCCATGACCGAGGCCGCCATCCGCACTGGGCTGTTACGGGATCTGTACGTCTCGCTGGGCGAACCGGTCGAAGGGGGCGCCTGGATCGTGCGCCTGTACGTCAAGCCCTTTGTCGACTGGATCTGGGGCGGCTGCGTGCTGATGGCGCTGGGCGGTCTGCTGGCCGCCACCGACCGACGCTACCGGCAGAAGAAGACAGCCCAGGAGCCGGCCACCACGTCCGCCACGGCCGCTGCCTGAGCTTCACATGAAGAGCCTGCGATTCCTCATCCCTCTGGCTCTGTTCGGCGCCCTGGCCTGGTTTCTCTATGCCGGCCTGAGCCTGAACCCACGGGAAGTGCCGTCACCACTGATCGGCAAGCCTGCGCCGGCATTCGCCCTGCCCCGCCTGGACGACCCCACGCAGACCGTCAAGCGTGAAGACCTCCTGGGCAAGGTCTGGGTGATGAACGTCTGGGCTTCCTGGTGTGCGCCCTGCCGCGAGGAGCATCCTCTGGTGATCGCATTGGCCCGGGACCGCAAGGTGCCGGTCATCGGCCTGAACTACAAAGACCGTCCGGGCGACGCCCGCACCTGGCTGCAGCGCCTGGGCGACCCTTACGCGGCCACGTTGATCGACTTCGACGGCAAGGTCGGGATCGACTTCGGCGTGTACGGCGTACCCGAGACCTTTGTCATCGATGCGCAAGGCGTGGTGCGCTACAAGCATGTGGGCGCCCTGACCAGCCAGGTCATCAAGCAGAAGATCGAGCCCTTGCTCAAGGAATTGGGGGTCTGAGGTGTCCTTGACTCATCCACTCCCGCCGAGCGCACGAGCGCGCCTGTTCGACAGCCCCCTCCTGCGGTGGGCGTCTTGGGGTCTGGCTGCTGCGCTCACCCTGACATTCACCTTGAGGGTGACCGCGCAGACCGCTCCGGCCGCGACGGCAACTTCAACTTCGCCCACGGCGACTGCCGCGACCACCGCGGCACCCGCCACTGGTACCCTCGGCACCCCAGCCGCCGCCGTTGTGGCGGGCACGGCCCTGCCCACCAGCCCGGACCCTGCGCTGGAAGCGCGGGTGATGAAGCTCTCCGCCGAGTTGCGCTGTCTGGTGTGCCAGAACCAGACCATTGCCGACTCCAACGCGGGGCTGGCCGTGGACTTGCGCAACCAGGTGCGCGAGATGCTCAAGCGCGGCGACACCCCGGAGCAGATCACCGACTACATGACGGCGCGCTACGGCGACTTCGTGCTCTACCGCCCACCCGTCAAGAGCAGCACGGCCGTGCTGTGGTACGGCCCGGCCGCGTTGCTGGTGCTGGCGGTGGTGGTGCTGCTGTTCATCGTGCGGCGACGCTCGAAGCTTCCCTCGGAACGATTCGAACCCGACCCTGAAGGCCCCTGAGACCCTGGCCGCATCCAGGGGCAGCCCTGCTGCCCCGCTGCGCTGGCCGACCACACGCTTGTCTGCACCGCCACATTCCAAGGCCAACACCCACCATGAGCACCACGCACCTCATCCCCCTGGAACGCCTGACCACGGCCATGCACCGCGTGGTCCGCGGCTTTGGCAGCAGTGAGGCAGAGGTGCATGCCGTGGTCGGCAACCTCGTGGACGCCAACCTGACCGGGCATGACTCGCACGGCATCGGCATGCTGCCGCGTTACGCACAGGCCTTTCTGGAAGGCGGACTGAACCCGAACAGCCATGTACGCACCGTGCTGGATGCGGGCACCCTGCTGCGCCTGGACGGGCAGGCCGGCTTCGGTCAGGTGGTGGGGCAGGAAGCCATGGCCCTGGGCATCGAGCGCGCTGCTCGGCACGGCAGCTGCATCGTGGCCCTGGGCAACGCCCACCACATCGGCCGCATCGGGGCCTGGGCCGAGCAGGCGGCGCAGGCCGGGTTGATCTCCATTCACCTGGTGAACGTGGTGGCGCGCAACGTGGTGGCCCCCTTCGGTGGCGGTGATGCCCGTTTCGGCACCAACCCGGTGTGCATCGGGGTGCCCTTGCCCGGGCGCCCCCCGGTGATCCTGGACTTCGCCACCAGCATGATCGCCCAGGGCAAGACGCGCGTGGCGCACAACAAGGGCGAGCCCGTGGCCCCGGGCTGCCTGATCGACGACCAGGGCCGCGACACACAGGATCCGCGCTACAGCGTCGTCCCGCCCTGGGGGGCCTTGCTGACCTTCGGCGCGCACAAGGGTTACGGACTGGCCGTGATGTGCGAGCTGCTGGGCGGCGCGCTGGCCGGCGGCCATACGCAACGTGACGCAGACGACAGCAAGCGCCGGGTGCTCAACGGCATGTTCAGCGTGCTGCTCGACCCCGCCGCCCTGGGCGACACCGGCGCCTTCGAGCGCGAGGCCCAGGCCTTCATCGACTGGGTCAAGGCCTCGCCGCCGCGGGAGGGCGTGGACAACGTGCTGGTGGCCGGCGAGCCCGAGCGGGCGAACAGGGCGCAGCGTACTGCCCAGGGCATTTCCGTGGACGGCACCACCTGGCAGGAGATCCTGGACGCGGCGGCGCAACTGGGCGTGGACCCGGCGGCCGTGAACGCCGACGCCGGCGTGTCCTGAGGGCCCTGCCCTGGCGGCAGGCTGCGGCGATCAGCCAAACCACCCCTGCAGCACCCAGCCGCTTTCTGCCTCGGCCTGGGCCTGGGGCAGGCGGTGACGGTAGATCCACACCAGCACCCCTGCGGGCGTGCCCGCGATGAAATAGTCGCGAACCGCCGCGGGGCCGTCCCACCAACCGGCCTCGATCCGCTCGGGGCCCGCCAGCAAGCGCAGCGGCTGACCCTCCAGCATCGGACGCCCCTGCCGTTCCGGCAAGGCACGCGGTTGTGGCAGCAGCCAGGCCGGCCGGGTGAGGTGCGGCAGGCCCGCGGCCCAACCCGGCTGGGTTGCCGGGCCGGTCGGATGAGGGACTTCCGGGCTGCGCGAGGGCACCTGATGCCCGGCCCCCCGCTCAGGGCGGTGGTCCGCCACGGGCGCCAGGGCGTGAACCCGATCGGCTCCCAGCCGCGCCTGCAGATGCTCGACCAGGCGCGCCAGGCCCTCCTGGGCCCGCGCCCGGGTGGGGAAGAGCTCGCCATCGGGCGGGGCGGCGAAGGCCAACTGGTCGCAATGCAGATGCAGCTCCAGCGTGGGGGCGGGCAAGGGGGTGCGGGCCAGGCGTTCGCGCAGCAGCCCCCGCAGGTGAGCCACGTCGGCGCAGGGCTGGGCCAGGGCGATGGGCAGGCGGCTGCGGTCCGGGATGTCATCGCCGCGATGGCGGTGTTCATGCGCCATCTCCAGCGTGAAGCCCGACACCCGGGCCTGGCGGGCCTGTGCCCAGTGCACCAGGCGGGTCAGCAGCATGTCCGCGCCGTGCAGCACCTGCTCGGTGGTGTCGGCCCGTGCAAAGAGTTCCAGCCGGGCCTCGAAGACCGCGGGCAGGCTCACCCACTCGCGAGGATCGGGGGCCTCGCCACAGGCCTGGTCCAGCCGGCGCAGCAACTCAGGGCCGAAACGGCGGGCCAGGCCCTGGCGCGGCAGGGCACGCAGGTCGCCCACGTGCTGCAAGCCCATGCCTTGCAGCGTTTCCTGCTCGCTCGCGTGCGCGCACAGCAAGGCCAGGGGCAAGGGGTCGAGGGCCGCGCGCAAGGTCTTGAGGCTGGGCGCATGAGGGCCCAGGCCCCGCCCCAGCCGGGACGCCTGGCCCAACGGGGTCTGCAGCGGGTTGGGTGTCTCCTGCCCTGCATCCGCCGGCTTCGGTTCGCTGCCTGCACCGCGGGCCAGCAAGGCCGCACCCCAGGCCGTGGGCGCGCAAGCCAGGTGTATCCGATGGCGCAGCGGGGCCAGGGCGTCGCACAGACGCCGGGCCAGAAGCGCCAGGCCGCCAAACAGCCGCTGTGAGGCCGCTACTTCCAGCAGCACGGTGTGAGGGGCCTGCTCGGTGACGCAAGGGGTGAACTGCAAGGCCGCAAAGGCGACGGCCCGCAAGGCCTGGCGCTCCCGCTCGGCGTGAGCCCGGCCCAGCAGGAGCGAGGGCTCCAACGCCAGGGCGGTGGCCCGCCGCTGTCCCGGGCGCACCCCCGCCTCCCAGGCCCGGACATCGACGGCCGTGATCAGCGCCCCGTCCTGCAGGGCCAGCGGCCGGTGGGCCTGATCGTGCCCGACCGTGGCCGCCAAGGCCTCGATCGGCAGGGCCGGCAGGTGCACGGCGATCCAGCAGGGCATCCGCTTCATGCTGACCCCGTCAACCCGCAGGCGGCATGACGTCGGCTTCGACCGGAACCCCTGCCCGCGAAAAGAGACGTTCGGCAGTTGCCGGCGCCGGCGCCGGGGCCGTGGGCGACCACCGCCGACGCGCGGGGGCCGACAACACGGGCGGCAGCGCCAGGTGCAAGGCCGGGCCGCCGGCCGGGCCGCGCCGCTTGAGCACCTGCACGGCCACCTCGTCAGGGCGACGGCCGGGATGCAGGGCCAGGCGCAGCGGCGCCGGGCTGGGCCTGCAGCGCTCGCCTATGCCGCGCAGCATGAAGGCAGGCCCCTCGTGGGCCTGGGCAGCGAGCTGCAAGCGGCGAAGGGACTCGGCGGCCAGACGCTCCGGCAGCCAGGCGACGACCACGCCCACCTGGCCACTGCGCAGCGCCTGCTCCAGCGCCCACAGAAGATCGGAGGACGTCAGCAGGTGGCGCAAGGCCGCGCCGCGCGCACCCTCGCGCCCGTGGACCACGATCAGACGCCCCACGTCCACCCCCATCTGCTGCAGCGCCTGGGTGCAGGGCATGGCGGGCGGCCCGAACAGCATGACGCTGACACGTTCTGGCCATTCCCGCTGGAAAGCTGGTGGCAGGCCGGCCATCATCGGCGCCAGCAATCGCACTTCCCCGACCCCCGGTTGCGCGAGCAGGAGTTCGGTCAACACGCCGCAAGGCCACCCACCGCCCGGCAACTGCGCATCCAGCACCGCGAATCCCGAAGGCATGACGGCATGCGCAGCCCCACCCAACTGGTGCGCGCGCCAGAGGTGGGGATGAAGCCGCTCGGGGTCGAGCAGGCGGGTGGAGGAATGCAAGGCCATTGCGATACTGTATATAAATACAGTTTTCCGATCATCCCCTGCAAGGTGTTCCTGCGCAAGAGGTGTTCCAACGCAAGAACCGAACGGTGCGAAGATTCCCGCATGGCCGATGTTCCTGACTACACCCCTGAAACGCTTGCCCTTGAATCGACAGGCGCCCTCGCGGGCCCCGCCGTGCTGGACTTCGGTACCAACTGGTGCGGCCACTGCCGGGCGGCCGGGCCGGTGGTGGTGCAGGCCCTGCAAGGGCACGCCGCGGTCCGGCACCTGAAGGTGGAAGACGGGCCGGGGCGGCGGCTGGGGCGACAGTTCGGCGTGAAGCTCTGGCCCACGCTCATCTTCCTGCGCGACGGGCAGGAGGTCTGCCGGCTGGTGCGGCCCGCCCGCGCAGCGGACGTGGCGCAGGCGCTGGAGCGCATCGACCCGCGTGGCTGAGCCGCTGGCAGCAGACGGGACCGCGCCGCCGGCGGCGGCGGGCGGGCGCGCCTGGACTTACACCGTATCGGTGCGCAGCCTGTGCGAGTTCACTGCCAAGCGCGGCGACCTGGACCGCCGTTTCACCCCGGCCGCCACCGCGCTGGAAGGCCTGCAGGGCCAGTCCATCGTGGCCAGCCGGCGCTCGCTGGACTACGAGACGGAGGTGCCGCTGGACACCGTGTGCGGCCCGCTGCGCGTGCGCGGCCGGGCCGACGGCTACGACCCGCGACGCCGCTGCCTGGAGGAGGTGAAGACCATCCGCGGGCAGCCCGAAGACATCCCCGAGAACCGCCGCCATCTGCACTGGGCGCAACTGCTGACCTACGGCGCCCTGTTCTGCCGCGCACGCGGTGTGGAGGAACTGGCCCTGGCCCTGGTGTACTTCGACATCGCCAGCCAGACCGAGAGCGAGATGTTCCAGGTGTTCGGCGCGGCCGAGCTGGAACAGGGGCTGCTGCAGCGCTGTGCGGCCTTCGAGCATTGGGCCGGGCAGGAGGCCGCCCACCGCCAGGCGCGTGACCCGGCGCTGCGCGCGCTGGACTTTCCGCCGGGCGACTTCCGTCAGGGCCAGCGCAGCCTGGCCGAGGCCGCCTACCGGGCGCTGGCCGGTGGCGGCCACCTGCTGGCACAGGCCCCCACGGGCATCGGCAAGACCATCGGCACGCTGTTCCCTGCCCTGCGCGCCATGGGAGAAAAGGGGCTGGACCGCGTCGCCTACCTGACCTGCAAAGGCACCGCCCAAGGCCCGGCGCTTCAGGCGCTGGAGCACCTGCGACAGGACCTGCCGGGGCAGCCCAGGCACCGGACTCCCCCCCTGCGCGTGCAGGCCATCGTGGCCAAGGAATCGTCCTGCGAGCACCCGGACAAGGCCTGCCACGGCCAGTCCTGCCCGCTCGCCCGGGGCTTCTACGACCGCCTGCCGGCGGCGCGGGCGCAGGCCGCAGACGAGGGCTGGCTGGACGCCGCAGCGCAGCGGCGCATCGCCCGCGACCATGGCCTGTGCCCCTACTACCTGGGCCAGGAAATGGCGCGGTGGAGCGATGTGCTGGTGGGCGATGTCAACCACGCCTTCGATGGCACGGCGTTGCTGTGGGGCCTGTCGCAATCGCTGCAATGGCGGTTAGGCGTGCTGGTGGACGAGGCGCACAACCTGGTGGAGCGTGCGCGCCAGATGTACAGCGCCAGCCTGTCCACCCCCACGGTGCAGCGAATGGCGCAGATCGCCCCGCACGGGCTGAGGCCGCACTTCACACGGCTGCAGCGGGCGATGGAAGACGCTGCGCCGCCGGAAGGGACGGCCCATGCCGCCCTGGACGACCTGCCTGACGCGCTGGGCCTGGCGCTGCAGAACCTGGGGGCGTCCCTGGCCGATCATTTCCAGGGCGAGCCCCTGGCCACCGGGCCTTTGCTGGACTTCCACTTCGAGGTGCAGCACCTGCTGAAGCTGACGGACACGCTGGGTTCGCACTCCCTCCTGGACATGACCCAGGGCCTCGCAAGCCTGCAAGCCGCCGATGGAGCGACGGCGTCTCCCGCAGGGGCCCTGCCCGCAGACGCTGCCAACAACGGCCTGTGCCTGAACCTGCGCAACGTGGTGCCCGCGCCGTTCATGCGGCCGCGCTGGGCCGGGCTGCACGGCTGCACCTTGTTCTCGGCCACGCTGAGCCCGCCCGACTACCAGACCCACCTGCTGGGGCTGCCCGAGGGCACCGGCTGGCTGGACGTGCCGCCGGTCTTCCCGGCAGAACACCTGCGCGTGCAGGTGGCCGAGCGGCTGTCCACGCGCTACGCCCACCGCAGCCGATCACTGCAGGCCCTGGCGCAGGTGGTGACACGCCAGTTCGACGCGCATCCCGGCAACTACCTGGCCTTCTTCAGCAGCCATGACTACCTGCAGCAGGCCGCCGAGGTGCTGCAGCGGCTGCGCCCGGACATCCCGCAATGGCGGCAGGAGCGGACCATGGACGCGGCGGCGCGCCGCGCGTTCCTGCAGCGCTTCGAGCCCCAGGGCCGGGGCATCGGCTTCGCGGTGCTGGGCGGCGTCTTTGCCGAAGGCGTGGACCTGCCGGGCACGCGCCTGATCGGCGCCTTCGTCGCCACCCTGGGGCTGCCCCCGGTGTCGCCCGTGCAGGAAGCCCTGCGCGCCCGGCTGGACCAGCTCTTCGGCCCGGACCACGGCTACGCCGACCTGGTGCCCGCGATGCAAAAGGTGGTGCAGGCCGCCGGGCGCGTGCTGCGCACGCCCGAGGACCGCGGCTGGCTGTGGCTGCTGGACGACCGCTACCGGCGCCCGGCCGTCAGGCGCCTGCTGCCCGCCTGGTGGGCCGTGGAGTGGACGGGGGGCGAACGGGCGGGCCAAACATGATCGGCCGGGCCGCAGAGGGCCATAGGGTGCGCTTCGGAAACACGTTTGCGAGCTGGGCAGCCGTGGGCACCAGTACCAAGTCCAAGAGCATTGCGAGTTCCTTTCGCAAAGCTGAGGCCAACTGTGCCGGCATGGCTTGGCGGCTACGGCATACGCCCTTTGGTTTCCGCTGTCGGCATGTGTAAACTGGCCCCACAGGAGCTACACATGGCCACCAACCTCGCGCTCGACCAGGAACTGCTGGACCACGCCTTCCGGGTGAGCGGAGAGCCCACCAAGAAGGCGGCCGTGACACGCGCGCTTCAAGAGTTCATCGCTCGACGCGAGCAGCGACGGGTGGCCGAACTGTTCGGCAAGCTGGAGTGGGACTCCGCCTACGACTACAAGGCTGAACGGGCCCGCAGGTCGTGAGCCTGCTCGTTGACACGTCCGTCTGGTCGCTGGCTTTCCGCCGCGACGCTGAGGCTTCCACCCAGGCCGTAGAGGTGCTTCGAAGTGCGCTTGAAGGCGCAGACCAGGTGTTCACCACCGGCTTGGTCCTGCAGGAACTGCTGCAGGGCTTTGCCGGGCCGAAGGCGCGAAGCCAGCTCATTGAAAGATTCGCTGCGTTGGCTTTTCTCCAACCTGATCGCGAAGACCACATCGAGGCCGCAGAGGTTCGCAACACGTGTCGAAGGAATGGCGTTCAGATCGGAACGATCGACGCCGTACTGATTCAGCTTTGCTTGAGGCACGACCTGGTCATGCTCAGCACGGACAACGACTTTCGGTCTGCTTCCAGGCACGTCAAGTTTCGCCTTTGGAGCGGCGGCACCTGATGTACTGACCCATCAGCTCCCGCTCGGCACCACCCTAGCGCAAGACCCCCACCATACGCAGCGCAATGATGACGATGACCGCCAGCCCCAGCAAGGTGAGTAACCAGCGCCCCCAGGGCAGGCCCTTGTCGGCGTAGGGGTCGCTGAGGGCGCGGCTCGCGCCGCCGGGCAATTGCGCCACGCGGGTGAGCGTCGCGCCAAAGGGCAGGTTGATGCGGGCGCGGATGTTCACCGCCCAGCCGTTGGCGTCCAGCAACGGCCCCAGGTTGCGCCGGCGCAGCTTGAGCCAAGCCAGCAGCATCGAGGGGCCCGACACCAACAGCATCAAGCCCAGCACCACCAGCGGCATCTTCCATGCCGGCAGCGACAGGAATCCGCTGAAGATGGCGGCCAGCGCCGTGCCCAGGGCGCCCACCGCCAAGCCCGCCGCCGCGAAGATGCCGGCGAACTTGGCAATGTCGAAGGCGGCCGGGGCGGTGCTTGGAGCAGGCGAGACCGGCTTGCCCGACTTGTCGACCTTGTCGCCCGCAGCGTTCACCAGCGAGGTCGAGGAGGCCTCGATCTTCTTGTCCTGGGCCAGGGCGAACTTCTGGACCTGTTCGCCCACCATGCGTGCCAGGCGTCTGTAGGGCAGCCAGAAGGCCTGACGCACGCTGATGGGCTGCGACACGATGCGCGTCACGCTGGCGTGCCAGTCCCGGCCCTGGCGGTCGTAGAACACCCCGTTGCGGCCGACCACCATCATCTCGTCGACGTCGCCCCCCGTGACGGCCGCCACGATGTCGATGGGCGCTTCGTCCTTGCGGGTGCACTGGCAGTACACCAGAAAGGTGCCCGACAGCGGTGCCAAGACGGCATGCCGGCCGGCGTCACGCACGCGCATCACCAGATCGCAACTGCGCTGATCCAGGTACAGGGTGCCGGCCTGGAAGATGGCCTTGCCCTTGAGGGCGTAGAAGTCGGCCAGGTTGACGAAATTGCGCACCAGGGTGAGCAGGTCGCGCCGCAGGCGCAGCAGCTTTTCCAGCAGGCCCAGGTGCTGGGCGGCGCCCCCAGACTGCGTATCGGCCTGGATGAGCGCGGCGATGCGCCCGACCATGTCACCCGCGACGAAGTCACGCAGCACGGCGGCGTCCAGGTCTGCCACGGGCGTGGCGGGGCGGGTGGCGAACCAATCCCGCCAAGCCTGCAGCCGGGCGGACAGGGTCTGCCATTGCTCGACGCTCAGGGTGTCGGCCTCGCCCAGCACGGGCGTCACCACACGGTCACGCAAGGCGCCGATGGCGGCACTCCAGGCGGGGTTGAGCCCGTGGCGCAGCGGCAACCGGGCTTCGGGGCGCACCAGGGCCAGCGGCAGGGCGGCGATGGCCGCGCCATCGGTGGCCAGCAGGCCGGCCGACAAGTCGATGAGGTGCTGATCGCTGGCGTTCAGGGCGCCGGCGGCGCGGGGGTCAAACGCCGCCAGGCGGCAGCGGGTGAAGTAATCCTCCACCTTGGCCTGCACGGCCTCGAAGGCTGCCGCTGCGGCCGGGGTGTCGGCACCCCAGGCCATCACCGCGCTGGCGGGGCCCTCGCCCTGGGCACGCCAGTCGCACACCGCCTGGGCGGCAGCGGCAAATGCGTCCAGCGCGGCCTGGTCCACCCCCGGTTCGCCACTGCGGTCCAGCACGCCACCTTGCGTACCCACGATCAGGGCGATGGCGGCTGAGAGATCGGGCTCCTGGGTCAGGCCCGGGACCACCACGCCATCGCCGTTGAACTGGTGGGGGGCGAACAGCGCGCTGGTGTCCACCAGATCGGCAAGCCCCACAGTCTGCGCGTCAGGCCGGCCCAAGGCCGCCAGCAAAGCCCGGGCCGCACCGGCCACCGCGGCACCGTCAGCATGGCGCTCGTCCAGCGCTGACAGCGGCAGGGTGTCGCCGGGCTCGAACAGGATCTGGGGATCGCGCAGCACCTCACAGGTCCACTTCACCGCGGCCAGCAGGTCGGGCACTCGCACGCAGCCTTCGCCCCGGCTGTCGATGAGCTGCAGGGTGTGCTCGTCCAGTTCCAGGCCGCTGGTGGGCACGGTCAGCACCGCCCAGAGTTTCTGGTCCAACTGGTCCAGGTGCCGCAGGTCGTCTGCGGTCTCTATGCAGACCTGGTCAAAGCCGCCCGTGCGGAAGAACTTCCAGCGGTGCGGCGGGCGCGCGTCGGATGTCGTGTTCATGTGTTGAATCATCCCGTGCAGGGCGGGCGGTTCCTAGAAGGTCTTTCCCTGAGAGACCCGTCAGCGTCGAACAAACGGCGCGGCCGGGCCCTGCGCATGCGCAATCGGGGCCGGACGGTACTGGGCACGATCCGGGCATCGGCTGCCGGCCCTTGCCGGCGGCGTATCCCAGGAGATCTGCACCATGCATGCAAAGACTTTCGGCACCCGCCGCACGCTCGTTCCCACCCTGGCCACGTTGCTGCTCGGGCTGGCGGCCCTGAATGCCCAGGGCCAAAGCTTCGTCGGCCTGTCGGCCGGCACCTCACGCTCCGACATCGACTGCACCGGCGCCCTCACCTGCGACCGCAGTGGCACGGCCTGGAAGCTGTACGGTGGCCAGATGTTCCACCCCAACTTTGGGGCGCAGGCGGAGATCGTCCGGCTCGGCCGCGCACGCTTCTCGGGCAGCCTGGCCGACAGCACGGTGGCCAGCGGTGAACTCAAGGGTGAGGGGATCGGGCTCTACGGACTGGCCGTGGCGAGAGAGGGCATCTGGTCGGTGTTCGGCAAGGCCGGGTTGCTGACTTCCCGCATGTCGGGCACGGTACGCGTGGCAGACCTGGGCACCAGCCAACGCGAAACCCACACCCACTTTGGCTGGGGTGCGGGCGTGGGCGTGGACTGGACCAAGAACTTCGGCGCGCGCCTGGAGTACGAGCGGCTGCGCAGTCGCCTGCAGGGCGAGTCGGTGGATGTGGACCAGGTGACGGCCGGCATCGTGGCCCGGTTTTGAACACGGTGAGCCCGATGAACCCGCTGCGCCGCCTTCTGGTCCATGTGGATGGTTCCCCCCGCAGCGCCCAGCGCCTGCAACTGGCACGTGAACTGGCCCGATCGTGCGACGCCGGCGTGACCGCCATGCTGGCCGTGGAGCCGGCCTGGGTGGCCGTGCCCATGGCCGGCATGGGCGACGCGGGTGGCGCGATCATGCTGCAGGCGGCCGAAGACGAACGCCGTCAACGTGCCCGGGCGCAGTTCGACGCGCAGATGACCAGCCCGGGCCCCGGGGTCACCTGGTGCGATGCGGGCCAGGCCCCCATGCTGACGGCCTTTGCCCAGCGGGCCCTGTACAACGACCTGCTGGTCATGGGCCAGCACGACCCGGAAGACGCCCTGGCCTGGGGCGTGCCGGGCGACTTCGTGCCCTCGGTGGCGATCGCCAGCGGACGGCCGACACTGGTGGTGCCGAGCTTCGGGGAGTGGTCCGGCGTCGGGCGCAGGGTGCTGGTAGCCTGGAAGCCCACGCGCGAAGCCGCACGTGCACTGACCGCGGCGCTGCCGATGCTGCAGAGCGCGCAGGTGGTGGACGTGGCGCTGTGGTCCGAGCCCTCGGACGACCAGGACGGCAGCCAGAGCGCTGCTCGGGATGTCTGGCTGGAGGATTGGCTGCAGGCCCACGGTGTGCAGGCGCAGATGCTGCACCAGGGCTCGAACGGCCGCGGCGTGGGGGACTTGCTGCTGTCACTGGCGGCCGACCGCGGCAGCGATCTTCTGGTGATGGGCTGCTACGGCCATGCCCGCGCGCGGGAGTGGCTCCTGGGCGGGGTCACCCAACGCGTGTTGGGCTCGATGACCTTGCCGGTGCTGCTGGCGCACTGAGGCTCGCTCACGCACGCTCAGGCGCACTGAGGCGCCCTGAGGTGCCCTGAGGCACGCTGTGCTCCTCGCCTTCGCGAGGATGCAGGACCGTCACTTCCGTGGACGTGTGGTGCTGCTCGGGCTGAGCGGCCTCGGGCGCGGCGTGCTGCCGTTGCTGGCGCGGCACCTGCCACGATGCCTTGTTGTCGTCACCAGCCTTGCGCCGGGTCAACCGGGCCAGGCGCCACCGCAATAGCGTGATGCTCTTCAAGGAGACCGAATGACCGAGCCCTCTGCCCAAGCCGCCGCCACCACCACATCCTCCTCCCAGCCCATCGTGCTGGGCGCCAACCTGCCGCCCGGCGTGTTGCCCATCGTGCCGATGCGCAACCTGGTGCTGTTCCCGCAGGTGCTGGCGCCCATCACCATCGGCCGCCCCCGATCGGTGGCCGCCGTGGCGCGGGCCATTGGCTCCAAGGACCCGCTGATCGTCGTGCTGCAGCGCGACCCCACGGTGGACGACCCCGGGCTGGTGGACATGCATCCGATAGGCACGCTGGCCCGCATCGTCCAGCATGCCCAGGGCGATGAGTCCCAGTGGCACGTGGTGTGCCAGGGCGTAGGGCGGGTGCGGGTGATGGAGCTCATGCCTGGCCATCCCTTCATGGCCGCGCGGGTGGAGCGACTGCTGGAACAGGACGATGAACGGCCGTCAGCGCACGTCGAGGCGCTGTCGATGCAGCTTCGAGAGCGCACGGCGGAGTTGCTGTCGCTGCTGCCTAGCGTGCCGGCGGAGTTCACGCAGGTGATGCATGCGACAACCTCCCCCTCGCAACTGGCGGACCTGGCAGCCAGCCTGGTGGATGCGGAGCCCGAGCAGAAGCAGGTCCTGCTGGAGACGCTGGACACGGAGAAACGCCTGCGCGGCGTGCTGGACCTGGTGACCCACCGGCTGCAAGTACTGCGCCTGTCACTGGAGATCGGCGCACGTACCAAGGAGCAGTTCGACGACCGCCAACGCCGCGTCCTGCTGCAGGAGCAGATGCGCGCCATTCGCAAGGAGTTGGGCGAGGAGTCGGAACAGTCTCAGGACTTCCAGCGCCTGGAGGAGTCCATCTCCAAGGCGCAGATGCCGCCTGACGCCGAGGCGCAGGCGCGCAAGGAGTTCGAGCGGCTCAAGCGCATGAGCGAGAGCTCCGGTGAAGGCCCGATGCTGCGCACCTGGCTGGAGTGGATGACCGAGCTGCCCTGGGCCGAGCCCAAGCCGCTGGAGATCCACCTGGATACCGCGCGCGGAGTGCTGGAGCTCGATCACTTCGGCCTGGCCAAGGTCAAGCGCCGCATCGTTGAGTACCTGGCGGTGCGCAAGCTCAACCCGAAGGGCCGTGCGCCCATCCTGTGCTTTGCCGGCCCGCCTGGCGTGGGCAAGACCTCGCTGGGCCAGAGCATTGCCAAGGCGCTGGACCGACCCTTCGTGCGCGTGTCGCTCGGCGGCGTGCACGACGAGGCCGAGATCCGGGGCCACCGCCGCACCTACATCGGCGCCCTGCCTGGCCTGGTGGTGCAAGGCCTCAAGCGCGCCGGTGCGCGCGACTGCGTGATGATGCTCGACGAGGTGGACAAGATGGGCACCAGCCTGCGCGGCGACCCCGCCGCGGCCCTGCTGGAGGTGCTGGACCCGGAACAGAACCACACCTTCCGCGACCACTACCTGGGCCTGCCCTTCGACCTGAGCCGGGTGGTCTTCATTGCCACCGCCAATGTCATGGACGCGGTTCCTGCCCCCGTGCGCGACCGCATGGAGGTGATCGAGCTGCCAGGCTACACGCAGGAAGAAAAGCTGCAGATCGCCCGGCGCTACCTGGTGGGGCGGCAGCTCGAGGTCGCCGGGCTGGACGCGACCAACTGCGAGATCACCGATGCCGCGCTGAAGGAACTGGCGGCCAGCTACACCCGCGAGGCGGGTGTGAGGCAGCTGGAGCGCGAGATCGGACGGGTCACGCGCCACGCCGCCATGCGCGTGGCCGAGGAGGCCAGCGCCCGGGTGCGCGTGGACGCGACAGAGCTGGAGGCGGTGCTCGGCCCGGCGCCCTTCGAGCACGAGACCGCGCTGCGGGCCGGCCTGCCTGGCGTGGCCACGGGCCTGGCCTGGACGCCCGCCGGCGGGGACATCCTGTTCATCGAGGTCACCCGCGTGGCCGGCGCGGACAGGCTCATCCTCACCGGGCAGCTCGGCGACGTGATGAAGGAAAGCGCGCAGGCCGCCTTGACACTGGTGAAGTCGCAGTCGACGGCCATGGGCATACCCGCGCTGGCGTTCGAGCGTATCGACATTCACGTGCACGTGCCGGCGGGCGCCATCCCCAAGGACGGCCCCAGCGCCGGGGTGGCCATGTTCATCGCACTGGCATCGCTGTTCACCCAGCGCCCGGTACGTCCTGACGTGGCTATGACCGGGGAAATCAGCCTGCGCGGTCTGGTGCTGCCCGTGGGCGGCATCAAGGAGAAGGTGCTGGCCGCGCAGCGCGCGGGCGTTCGCACCGTGCTGCTGCCCGCACGCAACCGCAAGGACTTGCTGGACGTGCCAGAGGAGGCGCGGACCCAGCTGGAGTTCGTCTGGCTGGAGAAGGTGGAGGATGCGCTGGGGGCGGCGCTGGGAGAGCACCGCCACCAGCGCGCGCCGGAGGAATTCGCGCTCAGCTGATACGCGCCGCCCACGTCGCGGGAGCCTGCTCGGGCTCGGGCAGGCTCTCCAGTGCCGCAGCGCGTGGCTGCAGCGCTTCGAAGCGCGCCTGAAGCGCGCGCCCGGAAAACGAAGTCAGGTCCACGGGCGCCGACCAGCGCACCCGCTTGGTCGCCTGCGCCGGCAGGGCCTGGCGCAGCTCGCCCAGCAGGCTGCTGGATGCGATGAGAACCAGCCCGTCGCACTGCCCCGAGCGCACGCCCAGGTCGAGGTGGCGCGCCAGCTCATGGGCAAAGCGGCGGTGCTCGCGCTGTCGCGGGGTGGTGCGTGGCACGTAACTGGTGGCGCCAGGGTGGCCCTTGCTGGCGCGGCCGAGCTGGTCGAAGGCCAGGGACTCGGTGCGCAGGCGCGCGGCCGGGTTCACCCAGGCGCGCAACTCGCGCCACGGCACGCCCGGCTGTAACTGCTCGAACAGACGCGCCCGAGAGCCGTCCGCAATCACGATCCATGTCGGTTTCATCTGCACTCCTTGGGCCGCCAAAGGGCGGCCTGTGGATGCAATGTGAAGTCCGCACCCCATCGGCCCTTGCGCCCGCGCAAGGGCGGTCAACGCCCCACGCCCAAGATGCGATGCAACGCAGCCCGCCTGGGCTGCGCAGCGCCACCATCCCTCATCAGCACATTGAAACCAAGGAGCCCCTGAACATGAAGACCGACAGCGAATTGAAGAAGGACGTACTGGCCGAACTGGAGTGGGACCCGGAGATCCATGCCGCTGCCATTGGCGTAGGCGTCAAGGACGGCATCGTCACCGTCAGCGGTCACCTGGGCACCTATGCCGAGAAGTTCGCCATCGAGCGTGCCTTGCGGCGCATTGACGGTGTGCGGGCCACGGCCATGGAAGTGGACGTCACCCTGTCACCCGAGCATCGCCGCAGCGACAGCGAGATTGCCGCAGCCGCCGCGCAGGCCCTGAAGTGGCAGGCGCGGGTGCCGGCCGAGCGGCTGCGATTGAGCGTGGAGCACGGCTGGATCCGAGTGTCCGGCGAGGTGGACTGGGAGTTCCAGCGACGCGCCGCCGAGAAGGCCTTACGCCCGCTGATGGGCGTGGTGGGCGTGAGCAACGAGATCGCGCTGGCGGCCAAGGCGCTGCCCACGGATCTGTCCACCCGCATCTCTGAGGCCCTGCAGCGTCAGGCCTTGCGCGAAGCCAGGCGTGTGGACGTGGCAGTGGACGGCGCCAAGGTCACGCTGCGCGGCACGGTGCATTCCTGGCAGGAGCGCGACGCCGTGCAAGGGGCCGTCTGGGCAGCACCGGGGGTGCGCACGGTGGTCAACGAGATCCACGTCGGCGCATGACTCCGAAGCGGGGGCGGGATGACACCCGCACCCGCTCTTCACGTCTGGCGCATGGCGCGCGACAGCAGGAGCACCGGCAGCAGGCCGACGCCCACGATGGCCAGCGAGGGCAAGGCCGCCTCGGCCAGGCGCTCGTCCCGCGCCAGGTTGTAGGCCACCACTGCCAGCGTATCGCTGCCAAAAGGCCGCAGCACCAGGGTAGCCGGCAGTTCCTTCATCACGTCCACGAACACCAGCAGCATCGCGGCCAGTGCGGGGCGCCGCAGCAGCGGCAGGTGCAGCCGCCAGAAGACGCGGGCACGTCCGGCACCCAGCATGCGCGCCGTCTCGTCCACCGCAGCGGGTACGCGCGCATAGCCCGCCTCCACCGACTGCAGGGCCACCGACGAAAACCGCACCAGGTAGGCATAGAGCACCCCCAGCACGGTGCCCGTGAACCAGGGGGTCAAAGCCGATTCCGGCCAGCGCTGCTGCACCCAACCCAGCGGCACCAGGATGCCGATGGCCACCACCGCCCCGGGCACCGCGTACCCCAGCGACAGCAGCCGCGCGGCCCAGCCCAGGGCGGCGTCTGCGCCCGGGCGAGCCGCCTTCGGCCGCCGCAAGGCAAAGCCCAGGGCCAGCGCCACCGCCGTGGCGGCCAGGGCGCTGATCCCGGCCAGGCGGAAGCTGGCCCAACTCCACTGGACAAAGCGCTCCAGCGGCAAACCCATCTCGGCGTACTGCGCCTCGCGCCACAGCATGCCCAGCAGCCAGGCCACCGGCAGGCCGAACCCCAGCAGCACAGGCAGGGCGCAAAAACCCCACATCGCCCAGCCGGCGGCTCCCCGCAGCACCACCGGGCGCGCCTCGGCCGCCTGCGCAGCCCCCGCGCGGCTGCTGGCAAAGCGCAGGCGGGCCTGCGCCCGGCGCTCCAGGGCCAGCAGCAGGGCCACCACGGCCAGCA
Source organism: Burkholderiales bacterium (assembly GCA_947464185.1). GTDB lineage: Bacteria > Pseudomonadota > Gammaproteobacteria > Burkholderiales > Burkholderiaceae_C > Rubrivivax. The sequence continues at coordinate 13,576 of CANHVY010000011.1, read as the reverse complement.
ACAGGGAAGCCAGTTGCAAGGCCGCCACGGGGTCGTTCATCGACAGCCAGGCGCGGTAGATGCCCGTGGTGAAGGTGGCCAGCCCGAAGAACGCGCCCACGCCATAGTCCGCCAGCGTCTCCATCAGGGCCAGCGCCACGCCTGCCACCACGGCAGGCCGGGCCAGCGGCAGCGCCACCGTGAGCAGGCGCCGGGTGAGGCCGGCGCCTAGCAAGCGGGCCGCCTCCATCATCTGCACGGCGCGGTCGCCCAAGGCGGTGCGGGTCAGCAGGTAGACATAGGGGTACAGGCACAGCACGAACAGCGGGATGGCTCCGCCCAGGCTGCGCACGTCCGGCAGCACGTAAGGCACCAGGGGGCCGCCAGCGCCCGGCGACGGCCCAACGCCCAACCACGCGTCCAAGGTCTGGCGCAGCGCCTGCTGCAGGGGCCCGCTGGGCTGCAGCGCGTCGGTGGCCGCGTAAGCGAGCACATAGGCCGGCATGGCCATGGGCAGCAGCAAGCCCCACTCGAAGAACCGGCGGCCCGGAAAGCGGAACAGCGCCACGGCCACTGCCGTACCCACACCCAGCACCGCCGTACCCACCGCCACGCCCACGGCCAGCAAGAGGGACTGCCCCACATAACCCGCCATCACCGTCTGCGCCTGGTGTCCCAGCACCGCCAGCGCCTGGGCGTCCAGCCGCACCCAGGACAGCAGCACGCCCGCCACCGGCGCGGCCAGCACCAGGGACAACAGGACGAGCAACGCCCTCATGATGCGCGGGGCGGGGACATCGGATACCGCTGTAGCGCTGCGGTCACACCGGCCTGGTTCACGGGGGTGGCATCATCGGAAATGAGAACCATACTCATTTGGCTATCATACGGGCCATGTTCCTTTCACTTGACGCCGTCAGTGTCCGATACCCCCGCAGCAGCGCAGCCCGTGCGGCGGTGGACCGGGTCACGCTGACGCTGGCGCCCGGCCAGATCGGCGTGCTGATCGGGCCGTCGGGCTGCGGCAAGACCTCCCTGCTGCGCGCCGTGGCGGGGCTGGAAACCGTGGTTGAAGGCCAGGTGCGGATGGACGGCCGCCTGCTGAGCGATGCCACCACGGGGGTGCATGTGGCGCCGGAGGACAGGCGGATCGGCATGGTCTTCCAGGACTACGCACTGTTCCCCCACCTCAGCATTGCCGACAACGTGGCCTTCGGCATCCACCGTCTGCCCAAGGCGGAACGCCAGGCGCGCGTGGCGCAACTGCTGGACCTGGTGGGCCTGGCCCACACCGCCAAACGCCTGCCCCACCAGTTGTCGGGCGGCCAACAGCAGCGCGTGGCGCTGGCCCGTGCCCTGGCGCCTCAGCCGCAGCTGCTGCTGCTGGACGAGCCCTTCTCCAGCCTGGACGTGGACCTGCGCGAGCGCCTGGCCCAGGAAGTACGACAGATCCTCAAGGCGCACGGCACCGGGGCCCTGGTGGTCACGCACGACCAGCTCGAGGCCTTTGCCATGGGCGATGTCATTGGCGTGATGAACGGCGGGCGGCTCGAACAGTGGGACAACGCCTACTCCCTGTACCACCGCCCGGCCACGCGCTTCGTGGCCCAGTTCATCGGGCACGGCGTGTTCACGCCGGCCCAGATCGTGGCCTGCGCCCACGGGCCCTGCGTCCACACGCCCGTGGGGGAACTGGACGACCCCGAGGGCTGCCCCCTGCCCAGCGCCTACCCTGGCGGGCAGTGCGATGTGCTGCTGCGCGCAGACGACATCGTCCATGACGACGCCTCGCCAGTGAAAGCCTGCATCGAGCGCAAGGCCTTTCGTGGCTCGGAGTTCCTCTACACGCTGCGCCTGGCCAGCGGCGAGCAGGTCATGGCGCATGTCCCCTCCCACCACGACCACCATGTCGGCGAGTGGATCGGCATCCGGGCTCAGGTGGACCACGTGGTGACCTTTGAGCGGGTACCGGCCTGAAGCCCTGCCGACACGTAACTTTGCACGTTTGAAGCAATCCCAAACGGGGTCGAGTCCTATACTCGACAAGCGTCATTCAGCACCGCTCTCGGCCACGTTGAACTCCCCTGCGGGCGCCCCCAGCCCACAGGTTGAGAACGCCAATTCGGTCCCGTCCATCTACCCCCCCACACACCGCATTTGCAGGACAAGACATGGGTGCCAAACTGAAGGTTGCCGGCTTTATCGCCCTGGGTGCCGTGGCCGGGGCGCTGGCCACGATGCAGGTGCAGGCGGTGGCGCAGCGCTCGCTCTCCCCCCTGCCCATCGAGGAGTTGCAGCAGCTCGCGGCCGTCTTCGGCATCGTCAAGAGCGATTACGTCGAGGCCGTGGACGAGAAGAAGCTGATCTCCGACGCCATTGGCGGCATGGTGGCCGGTCTGGATCCGCACTCGCAGTACTTCGACAAGAAGACCTTCAAGGAGTTCCGCGAGGGCACCTCGGGCCGCTTCGTCGGCGTGGGCATCGAGATCAACATGGAAGACGGCCTGGTGAAGGTGGTGTCGCCCATCGAGGGCTCGCCCGCCTTCCGCGCCGGCCTGAAGCCGGGCGACCTCATCACGCGCATCGACGACACGGCGGTGCGCGGCCTGACCATGAACGACGCCGTCAAGCGCATGCGCGGCGAGCCCAACACCCAGGTGGTGCTGACCATCTTCCGCAAGGACGAGAACCGCAGCTTCCCCGTCACCATCGTGCGCGAGGAGATCCGCACCCAGAGCGTGCGGGCCAAGATGGTCGAGCCGGGCTACGGCTGGGTGCGCGTGAGCCAGTTCCAGGACCGCACGGTGGAAGACTTCGTGCGCAAGGTGGAAGAGCTCTACAAGGCCGACCCGCAGCTCAAGGGCCTGGTGCTGGACCTGCGCAACGACCCCGGCGGCCTGCTGGACGGTGCGGTAGCCATCAGCGCAGCGTTCCTGCCTGCCAATGTCTCGGTGGTGTCCACCAACGGCCAATTGGCCGACTCCAAGGCGGTGTTCAAGGCGGCGCCCGAGTTCTACGCACGCCGTGGCGGACCCGATCCGCTGAAGCGCCTGCCCGCAGCGCTGAAGAACGTGCCCCTGGTGGTGCTGGTCAACGAGGGCTCGGCCTCGGCCAGCGAGATCGTGGCCGGCGCCCTGCAGGACTACAAGCGCGCCACGATCATGGGCTCGCAGACCTTCGGCAAGGGCTCGGTGCAGACCGTGCGCCAGTTGAGCCCCGACACCGCGCTCAAGATCACCACCGCCCGCTACTACACCCCCAACGGTCGGTCGATCCAGACCAAGGGCATCGTGCCCGACATCTGGCTCGACGAAACCGCCGAGGGCAACGTGTTCGCCGCGCTGCGCACCCGCGAGGCCGACCTGAACAAGCACTTGTCGGAAAAGCCAGGCGCCGCGGAAGCCAAGGACGAGGCGCGCGAAAAGGCCCGCGCCGAGGAGCGCAAGAAGATCGAAGAGCAACTGGCCAAGCAGCGCGAGTCGATCAAGCCCCTACCGGAGTTCGGCAGCGAACAGGACTTCCCGCTGCAGCAGGCGCTGAACCAGTTGCGCGGCAAGCCGGTGGTGGTGAGCAAGACCGCCACCGAACGCAAGGCTTCGGCCGACGGGGTGGGCAAGTAACCCACGGCATCGGCCCAGGAGCCGAGCATCCTCGCCAAAGGGCCCCTGCGGGGGCCTTTCGCACAACTTGGGAGCACGCAGCATGGCACCGCGCATCAGCCTGATCGGCGCACCCACCGACATCGGGGCGGGCGCTCAGGGTGCCCGCATGGGCCCAGAGGCGCTGCGCGTGGCCGGCCTCCAGACTGCGCTGGAAAGCCATGGCGCTGAAGTGCTGGACCGTGGCAACCTGGCAGGGCCACCCAACCCCTGGCAGGCCCCTGTGGACGGCTACCGTCACCTGCCCGAAGTCGTCGCCTGGAACCAGGCCGTGCACGCGGCCGTCTTGGCAGAACTGCGCCTGGGCCGTCTGCCCATGTTGCTGGGCGGCGACCACTGCCTGGCCATCGGCTCCATCAGCGCCGTGGCGCGCCACTGCCGCGAGCAGGGTCGCAAGCTGCGGGTGCTGTGGCTGGACGCCCACGCCGACTTCAACACCAGCGCGCTCACGCCCAGCGGCAATGTCCACGGCATGCCGGTGGCCGTGCTCACGGGTCACGGGCCGGCGGAATTGACATCCATCGGCGGCAACGCACCCGCCCTGCCCGCCAAGGCCTTCCGGCAGATCGGCATCCGCAGCGTGGACCCGGGGGAAAAGCGCTTCGTCCACGCCCAGGGACTGGAGGTCTTCGACATGCGCTTCATCGACGAGATGGGCATGCGCCACACCATGGAGTTGGCCCTGGCCACGCTGGACGCCCAGACCCACCTCCACGTGAGCTTCGATGTCGACTTCCTGGATCCTGGCATCGCCCCCGGCGTGGGCACCACCGTGCCCGGCGGCCCCACCTACCGCGAGGCCCAGCTGTGCATGGAGATGATCGCCGACACCGGCCGTCTGGCCAGCCTGGACGTGATGGAACTCAACCCCGCCCTGGACGTGCGCAACCAGACCGCGCTGCTGGCGGTGGACCTGATCGAGAGCCTGTTCGGCAAGAGCACCTTGATGCGGGCGCCGGCGTGAAGCATCAACTGCGGACTGGTGGCTGCTCGCGTCGGGCCCGCTCTTCCTCCTGCAGCCGCAACACCCGGCGTTGCACCTTGCCGGTGGTGGTCATGGGCAACGCGACGATGAACTCGATCTCCTTGGGGTACTCGTAGGGGGCCAGCTTGCCGCGCACGTGATGCTGCAACTCGGCCACCAGGGCCGGGCCGGCAGCGTGGCCGGGGGCCAGCACCACGTAGGCCTTGACCACCGCACCACGTTCCGCATCGGGCTTGGGCACCACGGCAGCATTCGCCACGGCCGGATGCTTGACCAGGCAGTTCTCGATTTCGCTCGGGCCGATGCGGTAGCCGGCGGCCTTGAACATGTCGTCGCTGCGACCCTGGTACCAGAGGTAGCCCTGCTCGTCCATCACCGCCATGTCGCCCGTGCGGCACCAGGAGTCGGACGGGTCACCGGTGTACTTGACGCTGGTGGCTGCCTCATTGCGCCAGTAGCCCAGGAAGAACACCGGGTCAGGATGGCCGTGGACATCCAGCCGGTGCACCGCCACGTCGCCTGGGGCGCCCCGCGGGCATTCGCGGCCTTCGTCGTCGATCACCGCCACGCGGTGGCCGGGGTAGGCGCGGCCCATGCTGCCGGGCTTGGCGGGCCAGCCCGCCGCGACGCGTCCGTGCTCATCGAACAGCACGGTGCAGTTGCCCACGATGTAGTTGATCTCGGTCTGGCCGAACATCTCGTTGACCGTGACGCCCAACTGATCGCGGCACCACGCGAACACCGCGTCGCCCACCGCCTCGCCCGCGCTCATGATGGCGCGAAGGTGCAGCCGGTAGCGCTGCGCCGGCTCGCGCACGGCTTTCATCATGGCCTTGAGCGCTGTGGGGAAGAGAAAGCTGTGCGTGACGCCGTGCCGCTGCAGCAGCTCGAACGCCCGCTCGGGCGCAAACCGCCCCTGGAAGGCCACGATCTCGCGGCCGAAGTAGAGGGTGGGCAGCAGCGCGTCCATCAGGCCGCCGGTCCAGGCCCAGTCGGCAGGCGACCAGAACACAGCGTCGCTGCGGGCCGGAGCAGTCGGCACGGCCTCGGGCACCGCAAAGCCGAACCCGTTCTGGCTGCACACAAAGCCCGTGAGGTTGCCGATCATCGCGCGGTGTGGCACCAGCGCGCCCTTGGGCGGGCCGGTGGTGCCGCTGGTGTAGATGAGCACCGCGGCTTCGTCGGCGTGGGTCTTGACGGCGGTGAACCGGGCGCGCTCGGCCGCCAGCGCCGCCGTCCAGTCGATGTCGCCCTGCCCTTGCGCGCCGCCCGCCGCCACCACGGTCTTCAGGCCCGGGGCGGCCCCACGCACGGCCCGCACGTTCGCAATGGCGCTCTCGTCCACCAGGGCCACCTGCGCTGCGCTGTGGTTGAAGCGGTACTCCAGGGCCTCGGGGCCGAACAGCATCGACAAGGGCATGGCTACCGCGCCAAGCTGGTAGATCGCGATGTGGGCCACGGCGGTCTCGAAGCGCTGCGGCATGACGATGGCCACGCGGTCACCTCGCTGCACGCCCAGACGCTTGAGCGCGTTCGACAGCCGGTTGGCGTCGCGCTGCAGTTGCCCGTAGGTGAAGTCGGCACGTCGTCCGTCCTCGTGTTCCCAGCGAATGGCCACGGCGTCGGGCGTGTCGCGCGCCCAGCGGGTGCAGCAGGCCTCGGCGATGTTGAACCGGGTGGGCACATGCCAGCGGAAGCTGCCGTGGAGCTCGGTGTAGCGGTCTGCGGGCAGGCTTGCGTGAAGGCCCCGGCGGCGCGCTTGACGGGGTACGGAGCGGCTCTTGACGGCACGTGTGGAAGGCATGGGGGCAGACTCCTGGAGGGCAGATCAGTCCGGTGGGGCCAAGACGAAAGAGTCAGAGTTCATGCCGCCAAGGCGGCTGGCACCCGGCCCGCTGGATGCTGAACGGGGTGACACGGTTGCCAAAGGCCAGCCCCTGCGCCACCTGATCTGCAGCCGGCGCCGCAGGGCTGTCCAACGACCCCGACTCGATCAGATGCGCCAGGAACCCCGCGTAGAAGCAGTCGCCGGCCACCACCACGCCGCGCCGGGTGCGCTCAGACACAGGGCGTTCAGAAGACATCCCCAGGGGGTTGATCGTCGGTTCCATGGCCTCACACTGGCGCAGGGTTTCGTTTCACCGACGCCCCATGGCGGCCAGAGCATCTCCCGTCACGCGGCAGATGCGCCAGTCGGGCATGACAGTGGCGCCCATCTTCTCGTAGAAGCGGATGGCGTTCTCGTTCCAGTCCAGCACGCTCCATTCGAAGCGGCCGCAGCCGCGTTCCACCGCCAGTGCGCCCAGGTGCTGCAGCAAGGCCTTGCCGAGGCCGGCGCCGCGGTGCGCGGGTTGCACGTACAGGTCTTCCAGGTACAGACCGGGACGGCCCAGGAAAGTGGAAAAGTTGGTGAAGAAGAGCGCGAAGGCCACGACCTGCCCCTGCACCTGCGCCACCATCGCCTCGGCCGCAGGGCGCGGCCCAAACAAGTGCGGGTGCAGCGACTCCGGCGTCACCACCACCAAGTGCGCCAGGTGCTCGAACTCGGCCAGTTCACGGATGAGGCCGACCACGGCGGGCAGGTCCTGGGGTGTGGCGGCGCGCAGGGTATGGGAAGTGTTCATGCGGACATTGTCTGCGCGCCAGCAGCCGCCCAGGCCTGCTCACACAGCCTGCGCACACGGCCCCTGCGGAAGGCCTGCTCACAAGGCGCGTCCACAAGGCTCGGACGCGCGTCCCGCCCACCGCGCCTTGTCCTACAGTGTCGCCATGAATGCCAAGCTCTCCACGCCGCCACCGGTGTACCACCCCACCCGGCACGCCCATCAGCATTTCATCTCGCTGCGCGGATGGCGCTACCACGTGCAAACCTGGGGTGACGCCCGTCTGGTGCGGGCAGGCCGTCCTCCTCTGGTGCTGCTGCACGGCTGGATGGACGTGGGCGCGTCCTTCCAGTTCCTGGTGGACGCGCTGCACGCGAAGGACGGGTTCGACCGCTTCATCATCGCACCGGACTGGCGTGGGTTCGGCCTCACCGAAAGCGACACCAGCACCGACACCTACTGGTTTCCTGACTACCTGGGAGACCTGGACGCCCTGCTGGACACCCTGTGCCCCGAAGGCGCCATCGATCTGCTGGGCCACAGCATGGGCGGCAACGTCGTCATGGCTTACGCGGGCGTGAGGCCCGCCCGCATTCGCCGCCTCATCAACCTGGAAGGGTTCGGCATGCCCCGCACCCGGCCAGAGCAGGCACCGGCGCGGCTGGCGCGCTGGCTGGACGAGTTGAAGACACCGCAATCGCTGCGCGACTACGACACCGCGCAGGACATCACCGCGCGGCTGTTGAGCAACGACCCCTTGCTCACGCCCGACAAGGCGGCCTGGTTGTCGACGCACTGGGCACGTCACGGTGCCGATGGCCGCTGGCACATCCTGGGCGATGCGGCGCACAAGCGGGTGAATCCGATGCTGTACCGTGTGGACGAGACCCTGGAGTGCTGGAAACTGATCACCGCCCCGCTGCTGTGGGTGGAAGGCGACCGCACCGACCTGAAGGCCTGGTGGGGCACCCACTTTTCCAAGGAAGAGTTCCATGAGCGGCTGTCGGTGGTGAAGAAGGTACGCAAGGCCACGCTGTCACCCAGCGGCCACATGCTGCACCACGACCAGCCCATGGCGCTGGCTGAGCTGCTGTCGGACTTTCTCGCTCATTGACCGGCGCAGGCCTGGGTGGGGGGCCGCGTGAGAAAATCCAATGCATGACACACATGGACATCGAAGACATCAACGCCATCGGCTCGCTGCTTGCCGATCTCAAGGCGCGGACCGAGCAGCTCCGGGGGTATCTTTGACTACGACCGCAAATCACTGCGGCTGAACGAAGTCAACGCCGCGCTGGAGAACCCCGCGGTCTGGAACGAACCCAAGCGGGCCCAGGAACTGGGCCGCGAGAAGAAGGCGCTGGAGACGGTGGTGCAGACCATCGACCACCTGACGTCCAACCTCGACGACAACGCCGAGCTCTACGAGATGTCCAAGGCAGACGCGGACATCGACGGCCTGCAAGCCATCCGCGACGACGCCAACACCTTGCGCGAGACAGTGGAGCAACTCGAGTTCCGGCGCATGTTCAACAACCCCGCCGACCCAGGCAGTTGCTTCATCGACATCCAGGCCGGCGCCGGCGGCACCGAGGCCTGCGACTGGGCGCAGATGCTGCTGCGTCAGTACCTGAAGTACTGCGAGCGCAAGGGCTTCAAGGCCGAGGTGATGGAAGAAACCGAGGGCGACGTGGCGGGCATCCGCAGCGCCACGCTGAAGGTGGAGGGCGACTACGCCTTCGGCCACCTGCGCACCGAGACCGGTGTGCACCGTCTGGTGCGCAAGAGCCCCTTCGACAGCTCCGGCGGGCGCCACACCAGCTTCGCCAGCCTGTTCGTCTACCCCGAGGTGGACGACTCCATCGAAATCGAGATCAACCCGGCGGACGTGCGCATCGACACCTTTCGAGCCAGCGGCGCGGGCGGCCAGCACATCAACAAGACCGATTCGGCCGTGCGCATCACGCACCTGCCGACCAACATCGTGGTGCAGTGCCAGAACGACCGTTCCCAGCACCGCAACCGTGACGAAGCCTGGGCCATGCTGCGCAGCCGCCTGTACGAGCACGAGATGCGAAAGCAGATGGAAGCCCAGCAGAAGCTGGAAGATTCCAAGACCGACGTGGGCTGGGGTCACCAGATCCGCTCTTATGTGCTGGACCAGTCCCGCATCAAGGACCTGCGCACCAACGTCGAGATCAGCAACACACAGAAAGTGCTGGACGGTGACCTGGACCCCTTCATACAGGCGAGCCTGAAGCAGGGGCTCTGACAGAGCCCACTGCCCGTTCCAGCCCGGCTGTCACGGCCTTCTTTCTGACCGCACCACCGCCAAGACGGGCCCGCAGACAGGGCCCAGGAGACATGAATGAACCTGCGTGATGGATCCTCCCCCGTGGTCGTCCAGCGTGCCGACTACGCCCCGCCGCCCTTTCGCATCCGCGCCATCGAATTGAACTTCGACCTGGAGCCGGCCAAGACCATCGTCGCCAGCAAGATGCAGATCGAGCGCGACCCGGCGGCTGCCCCAGGCCAGCCGCTGCGCCTCAACGGCGAAGACCTCACCTTGCTGCGTGTGCTGGCGGACGGGCAGAGCGTGTCGTTCCGCCACGAGGACGGCTTCCTGGTCATCGACAACCCGCCTGCGGCGGACGCCTTCACCCTCGAGATCCGCAACACCTGCGCCCCGGAGAAGAACACCCAGCTGTCAGGCCTGTACACCAGCGGCGGCGGCTTCTTCACCCAATGCGAGGCCGAGGGATTCCGGCGCATCACGTACTTCATCGACCGCCCGGACGTGATGGCGGTCTTCACCGTCACGCTGCGTGCGGACCGCAAGAGGTACCCGGTGCTGCTGTCCAACGGCAACCTGGTGGCGCAGGGCATGCTCGACGGCGGACGCCACTACGCCAAGTGGCACGACCCCTTCCCCAAGCCCAGCTACCTGTTCGCCCTGGTGGCGGCCGACCTGGTGGCACGCGAGCAGCGCATCCGCAGCCGCGCCGGCACGGAGCATCTGCTGCAGGTGTACGTGCGCCGCGGCGATCTGGGCAAGACCGAGCACGCGATGAATTCGCTCATCGCCTCCGTGGCCTGGGATGAGGCGCGTTTCGGCCTGCCGCTGGACCTGGAACGCTTCATGGTCGTGGCGGTGGAAGACTTCAACATGGGGGCCATGGAGAACAAGGGCCTCAACATCTTCAACACCAAGTACGTTCTGGCCAGCGCCGCCACGGCCACCGATGTCGACTTCGCCGGCATCGAGAGCGTGGTGGGCCACGAGTACTTCCACAACTGGACGGGCAACCGCATCACCTGCCGCGACTGGTTCCAGCTCTCGCTGAAAGAAGGCCTGACCGTCTTCCGGGACCAGGAATTCAGCATGGACATGGCCGGCGATGCGTCGGCCCGCGCCGTCAAGCGCATCGAGGACGTGCGCGGCCTGCGCATGGTGCAGTTCCCCGAGGATGCCGGCCCGATGGCGCATCCGGTGCGCCCCGACAGCTACGCGGCCATCGACAACTTCTACACCTCCACCGTCTACGAAAAGGGGGCGGAGGTCGTGCGCATGATGCACACGATGGTGGGCCGCGAGGGCTTCCGCAAGGGCATGGCGCTGTATTTCCAGCGCCATGACGGTCAGGCCGTGACCTGCGACGACTTCGCTCAGGCCATCGCCGATGCCAACCCCGGCAGCGAGCTGACCACCCGGCTGGACGCCTTCAAGCGCTGGTACGGCCAGGCCGGCACACCTAGGCTGCAGGCGCGCACAGCCTGGGACGCTGCCGCCGGCACCCTCACCCTGACCTTGACACAAACCTGTGCCGCCACGCCAGGCCAGACCGACAAGCAACCTTTCGTCGTGCCGGTGCGCATGGGCCTGGTGGCCCGTGACGGCCGCTCGCTGCCGCTCACGCTGCAGGGCCAGAGTGAAACGTCAGAAGAGCAGTTGCTGGTGCTGGAGGCTGCCGAACAGAGCTGGACCTTCACGGGCCTGACGGGGCTGGACGCCGAACCCGTGCCCTCGCTGCTGCGCGGCTTCAGCTCTCCCGTGGTGCTGGAGGACGGTCTGGACGATGAATCGCTGCGCGTGCTGCTGTCGCACGATGCCGATGCCTTCAACCGCTGGGAGGCGGCCCAGCGTCTGGTGATGAGCCGCGTGCGCGGGGCGCTGTCCGCGCTCCACAGCGACGCTGGCGCTGGCACCCAGGTCCTGGATCAGGCCCTGGTGAATTCCCTTCGCCAGGTACTGCGGGACCCGGCACTGCACGCCGCGTTCAAGGAACTGGTGCTGAACGTGCCCAGCGAGCGAGAGCTGTTCGACCAGATCGATGGAGCAGACCCCGAGCGCGTGAATACCGTGCGCGAAGCGCTGCTGGACCAGTTGGCACGCGAACTGCACGACGACTGGGCCTGGGCCTGGGACGCCCACCAGGTGCGCGAAGGCTACGCCCCGACGGGTCAACAAGGCGGGCGCCGGGCTCTGGCCAATCTCGCCCTGGCCATGCTCGTGCGCCAGGCCGTCCACAGCGGTGACGCCATGTGGCCCGGGCGCACCTACCAGCGCTTCAAGGACGCCGGCAACATGACCGACCGCCTGGGCGCCCTGCAGGCCTTGGTGAACGTGCATGCGGACCTGGCCGTGCCGGCGCTGGAACGCATGCACAGCCTGTTTTCCACCGACCCCCTCGTGGTCGACAAGTGGTTCACCCTCCAGGCCCGTGCGCCTGAGCAGCAGGGGCGTGTGTTTGCTCGCGTACGGCAGTTGCTCCAGCACCCGGACTTCTCGCTGCGCAACCCCAACCGCGCGCGCGCCCTGCTGTTTGCCTGGCACACCAACCCGGCAGCCTTCCACCGCGCAGACGCCGCAGGCTACGTGCTGTGGGCCGACAAGGTGGTGGAGATCGACGCGTTCAACCCGCAGCTGGCCGCACGCTTGGCCCGCGCACTAGACCGCTGGACAAGCCTGCCCGAGCCCTACCGCAGCGCCGCCCGCGAGGCCATCGCCCGCGTGGCCGGCAAGGCCGAACTGAGCGCGGACACGCGAGAGATCGTCACGCGCTCGCTGGCCTCTGGTTGAGCTGACCCCTCATCGCAAGACCTGAACCACAAGACCTCCGACAGAACCCACCGCGACACCCTGTACCAGCCATTCCTTTCTACACAGCAGCCAGAAAGCCCACCCACCATGGCCAAGCGCATCAGCCTCACACAGTACCTCGTCGAGCAGGAGCGACAGCACGGCCACATCACGGCGCAGTTGCGCCTGCTGATCGAGGTGGTGGCCCGCGCATGCAAGCGCATCGCCATCTCGGTGAACAAGGGCGCGCTGGGTGACGTGCTGGGCAGCGCCGGCAGCGAGAACGTGCAGGGCGAGGTGCAGAAGAAGCTCGACGTCATCAGCAACGAGGTGCTGATCGAGGCCAACGAGTGGGGCGGCCATCTGGCGGCCATGGCCAGCGAGGAGATGGACTCCATCCACCTCGTGCCCAACCGCTACCCGCAAGGCGAGTACCTGCTGCTGTTCGACCCGCTGGACGGCTCATCCAACATCGACGTCAACGTCAGCATCGGCACCATCTTCTCGGTGCTGCGCAAGGTGGGCCACACCCGGGGCATCAGCGAAGAGGACTTCCTGCAACCCGGCAGGCAACAGGCAGCCGCCGGCTACTGCGTCTACGGCCCGCAGACCACGCTCGTGCTGACCGTGGGCGACGGCGTGGCCATGTTCACGCTGGACCGCGAGCAAGGCTCCTTCGTACTGACACAGGACAACGTGCAGATCCCGGCGGACACCAGGGAGTTCGCTATCAACATGAGCAACATGCGCCACTGGGCCCCGCCCGTGCGCCGCTACATTGATGAGTGCCTGGCCGGCAAGGAAGGCCCGCGCGGCAAGGACTTCAACATGCGCTGGATCGCCAGCATGGTGGCCGACGTGCACCGCATCCTGACGCGCGGGGGCGTGTTCATGTACCCCTGGGACCAGCGCGAGCCCGACAAGCCGGGCAAGCTGCGCTTGATGTACGAGGCCAACCCCATGGCGTTTCTCGTGGAGCAAGCCGGCGGCATGGCCACCAATGGCCAGCAGCGCATCATGGACATCGGGCCGAAGAAACTGCACGAACGGGTCAGTGTGATCCTCGGCTCGAGCAACGAGGTGCAGCGGGTAACCAATTACCACCTGCAAGCCTCAAGCTGAGGGGCGCCCTATAATCTGCGCTTTAGCCGGTGTAGCTCAGTTGGTAGAGCAGCGCATTCGTAATGCGAAGGTCGGGAGTTCGACTCTTCTCACCGGCACCACTTGCCTGAACGGGCGTCAGAGGTTCAACAACCGCTGACGCCCGTTT